>NZ_JBFPKM010000050.1:0-801 GCF_040948755.1 Paraburkholderia sp. BR13444
GAGGTCGCGGCTGAACCGCAGTTGCCCGTGGGCGGCGCGATGCCGTAGACGCGCAGTTTTTCGCGCGCCTCGGCGGTGATCCAGTCGGTGGTCCAGGCCGGCGCGAGCACGGTGGCGACGCGGTAGGGCGTGAGCTGCGCGGCCTCGAGTGCACGGCCGATGTCTTCGGCAATCTGCGACATCGCCGGGCAGCCCGAGTAGGTCGGCGTGATCACGACTTCGAGCGCGCCGTCCGCGGCGCGGCGCACCTCGCGCAGGATGCCGAGCTCGCGGATCGAGACCACCGGGATCTCCGGGTCGGGTACCGCTTCGAGCACGCTCCAGGCGCGGGTGAGGGCGGGATCGGTTACAGGCATGGCAGTCGAGGTCGTCATCGCGGGCTCACCAGCTCGCGCCCGGATGCTGGCGCGCGAGGCTCTGCATTTCCGCGAGCACGAAGCCCATGTGCTCCGAATGCTCGCCGTGCTTGCCGGTGCTCACGTGCCGCAGCGCCGCGGGCAGCGTCAGCGTGGCCGCGTCGAGCGTGGCGCGCACGTCGTCGAGCCATGCGGCTTCCAGCGTCGAGGTGCGCGGGCCGACGCCCGCCGCGGCGATCGCGTCTTCCACCGCGTCCGCGCTGAAGAACTCGTACGTGTACGGCATCAGGTAGTCGAGCGCGGCCTGCGCGCGACGGTGCGATTCGTCGGTGCCGTCGCCGAAGCGGATCAGCCACTCGCCCGCGTGATGCACGTGGTACTGCGTTTCCTTGGCCGACTTCGCGGCGATCGCGGCGAGCTGTGCGTCGGCGGAGCCCGTCAGCGC
>NZ_JBFPKM010000051.1:0-794 GCF_040948755.1 Paraburkholderia sp. BR13444
AGTCGGGTCTGAATAATTCGGTTGGGTCGGCGCTTGCCCTCAAGCCTGGAAGTCTACGGTGATTGATCGGCTAAGCCAGGCGATCAGAACAAGGGCGTAAAAAAGCCTCAGCTTTCTGAGGATCATCCTCAGGTTGTGGCCAGCGCCGCACAGCACTGCGTGTATTGCATCGCCGAGTGCGCCTTTGAGCCAGTTCCCGTCGAGTTTGCCGTCGGCCTTCATGTGACCAATGGCAGGCTCGATTGCGCTTCGCCTTTGGATCATCGCGCGCAGGCCCCTCGTGATTCCGCGTCGCAATCCCGGGTGGTAGATCTTCACTCCCTCGACAGCGACACCCTTGTAACCGCGATCCACAATGGCGACGTCGGGCTTCACATCGCTCAAGATCGCCGCTTGCTCCAACGCTTCAGCCAGCGTGTGACCGTCGTATGGGTTACCGGGCATCGAGCGCGCGCCAACCACAAGCCCTTCCTTGTGTGTCGTCGTGATCGACACTTTCACACCGAATTCGTAGGGCGTGCGGGCTTTGCCTTTCGCCAAACACTCAACTTCTGGAGCATGCAGTGCGTACAGCTTGTTTTTGTCCTTCTGCTTCTGAGACAGGATCCGCCTCGTGCGGCTGATCAATTCCTGCAGCGCGATGCGCCCAGTGTCGGCGACTGAATCGAGCTGACGCTCGACATCACGCATCACCCGCCCAACGCGCGAGCGCAACGTGCGCAGCGCCTTCTTCATGCGCTTGTACTGCTTCGCATGCGCGTAGCGGCCAATCTGACGCGCCAGGTGCGGCGCGT
>NZ_JBFPKM010000052.1:0-731 GCF_040948755.1 Paraburkholderia sp. BR13444
CACACCATGTTCTTTTGCATTTCTACCGTCTCTGCTCTACCGGTGCCGTCGATCACGCGCTTCGCGCGTAACAGTCTGCGGTGCAATGGTGCTCATCAACGATCGGGTCCACGACAGAAAATTGATCGATGCACTTGAGGCTTTCGAAGCGCAAGCGCAGTGTGCCACCGCCGACGGAGACATCTGAGCAAGCGACGTTCCAAATCTCAGAGTGAGCTGCGCCCTACGGCCGCCAGTCGCCGAGACTGAACTATCGAGTACCGACCACGGAAACGCTAATGCGAACGGAGTCCGGCTTTTCGTCAGCTTCCGTGCGCGCCCCACCGCTCTTGCGCAGGGCATTGAACGGCGTCCCTAAAGTTGCCTCTCGCCATCCTCGGCTGCTGCCACTTCGGCATTCAACACCGATCTTCATCATGCGCAGCTGCTCGATCGCGACTACCGGCTCGCTCGTCAACGGCGAACTGAGAGCCTCGTACGACGACTGTAAGACGGTGGTCTCGCCTGTCTGCGTTCGGCAGGCTTCGGGCGTGCACTAGCAGGTAGAGATCGGCAGTTATCCGGTGATGGCGAAGCAAAGAGCGATGCCGCACTCGATGCTGCAGTGCGTAACGACAATCACGGCCGCGGCGAATGACGCCGCGTGCAACCGGCTGGCTACTGGCCGTCTTGCCTTGGGCCGTTCCGTGGTCTGTTGACGTCGCTGTTCGCGCCGTCACGGGTACCCATAT
>NZ_JBFPKM010000053.1:0-655 GCF_040948755.1 Paraburkholderia sp. BR13444
TCACCGCCTCGGCGCCCGACGAGAAGGCCGAGCTGTTCGAACCGGCGGGCGACAAGATCTATCGCCACCCGACGTTCTACACGCTGCCCGACGAAGTCAACCACATGTAAGCGCGCCATGACCACTACGTCCACTACGTCCCTTACGTCCCCCTCGCCCGAACATCTGCAGTACGTGCTGCGCCTCGCCGATACCGCGCTGATCCTCGGTCAGCGCAACAGCGAGTGGTGCGGCCACGGCCCGATCCTCGAAGAGGACATCGCGCTGTCGAACATGAGCCTCGACCTGATCGGCCAGGCGCGCCTGCTGTACACGCACGCGGCCGCGCTCGAAGGACAGCTCACCGGCCGTCAGCGCAGCGAGGACGACTACGCGTACTTCCGCGCCGAGCGCGAATTCGCGAACTACACGCTCGCCGAGCTGCCGCACTACGGGCCGCTTGCCGCGACCGCGCAGGCGCAGAAGGACTACGCGGTGACGATCGTGCGCAACTTCCTGTATTCGACGCTGATGCTGCATCTGTGGAGCGCGCTGACGGGCTCCGCCGACGCACAGCTCGCCGCGATCGCCGCGAAGTCGGCCAAGGAAACGCAGTACCACGTGCATCACGCGGGCGAGTGGCTGATCCGCTTCGGCGACGGCACCGACGAATCGC
>NZ_JBFPKM010000054.1:0-613 GCF_040948755.1 Paraburkholderia sp. BR13444
CATCGAGCGTGGATGCGGTCAACGGTGGCCAGTTGTACGGCACGGCGTCGAGCACGGCCCGGGCGCTGGGTGGTGGTTCGATCGTGCTTGCGGATGGCTCGATCAGCGCGCCGAAGTTCAGCGTGGGCGGCACGACGGTGTACAGCGTGGCCGAAGCCGTCACGAATCTCGACGGTCGCACGACACAGAACACGGGCGACATTGCGCAGAACGCGGGCGATATCGCGCTGAATGCAACTGACATCGCAAAGAACACGAGCAACATCGCGCAGAACGCGTCCAGCATCACGAGCGTGCAGAACCAGTTGTCCGAAGGCACGGTGGGTCTGGTCCAGCAGGACGCAACCAGTCGTGACATCTCGGTGGCAAAAGATGCTGACGGTTCGGTGATCAACGTGGCAGGCACCGCGGGCAACCGTACGGTGACCGGGGTGGCTGCGGGCGCAGTGCGGGCATCGAGCGTGGACGCGGTCAACGGTGGCCAGTTGTACGGCACGGCGTCGAGCACGGCCCGGGCGCTGGGCGGTGGTTCGATCGTGCTTGCGGATGGCTCGATCAGCGCGCCGAAGTTCAGCGTGGGTGGCACGACGGTGTACAGCGTGGCCGAAGCCGT
>NZ_JBFPKM010000055.1:0-448 GCF_040948755.1 Paraburkholderia sp. BR13444
GGTCAGCGCAACAGCGAGTGGTGCGGCCACGGCCCGATCCTCGAAGAGGACATCGCGCTGTCGAACATGAGCCTCGACCTGATCGGCCAGGCGCGCCTGCTGTACACGCACGCGGCCGCGCTCGAAGAGCAGCTCACCGGCCGTCAGCGCAGCGAGGACGACTACGCGTACTTCCGCGCCGAGCGCGAATTCGCGAACTACACGCTCGCCGAGCTGCCGCACTACGGGCCGCTCGCCGGCACCGCGCAGGCGCAGAAGGACTACGCGGTGACGATCGTGCGCAACTTCCTGTATTCGACGCTGATGAGGCACCTGTGGGGTGCGCTGACGGGCTCCGCCGACGCACAGCTCGCCGCGATCGCCGCGAAGTCGGCCAAGGAAACGCAGTACCACGTGCATCACGCGGGCGAGTGGCTGATCCGCTTCGGCGACGGCACCGACGAATCGC
>NZ_JBFPKM010000056.1:0-358 GCF_040948755.1 Paraburkholderia sp. BR13444
CGTACAGCTGGCTGCCGTTGATCGCGTCAACGCTCGATGCGTTCACGGCGCCATTCGCCACGCCCGTCACCGTGCGGTTACCCGCCGCGCCCGCCACGTTCACCACCGTGCCGTCCATGTCCTTCGCTACCGTGATGTCGCGCGTGTTCGCGTCCTGCTGTACCAGACCCACCGTACCTTCGGACAACTGATTCTGCACGCTCGCGATGTTGGTCGCGTTCTGCGCAATGTCGCCCGTGTTCTGCGTCGTGCGACCGTCGAGGTTCGTCACGGCTTCGGCCACGCTGTACACCGTCGTGCCACCCACGCTGAACTTCGGCGCGCTGATCGAGCCATCCGCAAGCACGATCGAACCACC
>NZ_JBFPKM010000057.1:0-357 GCF_040948755.1 Paraburkholderia sp. BR13444
GCAGCGTGTCGAACGCGAAGTTCGAGAAACGCCCGCCGCGCACACGCTTGATGCCGATGCGCAACTCGCCGTCGCGGTCGTAGTCGGTGACGCCCACGCAGATCGAATACGAGCGGCGCGTTTCCTCACCGTCGATATGCGTCTTCAGCGTGACGAACTGGCCCTGCGTGAAGCGGTACTGGTCGCGCAGTTCGGGCGGGACTTCGAAGGCGACCGACACCGCATCGGCGGTTTCGGGACGTACTTCGCGGATACGCAGCGGATGGAATTGCGGGGTGGCCATATCAGTACGGTTTGAAGTAGTCGAAGGGTTCGCGGCAGTCGAGGCAGCGATACAGGGCCTTGCAGGCGGTCGAG
>NZ_JBFPKM010000058.1:0-327 GCF_040948755.1 Paraburkholderia sp. BR13444
CGAGCGTGGATGCGGTCAACGGTGGCCAGTTGTACGGCACGGCGTCGAGCACGGCCCGGGCGCTGGGTGGTGGTTCGATCGTGCTTGCGGATGGCTCGATCAGCGCTCCGAAGTTCAGCGTGAGTGGCACGACGGTGTACAGCGTGGCCGAAGCCGTCACGAATCTCGACGGTCGCACGATGCAGAACACGGGCGACATTGCGCAGAACGCGTCCAGCATCACGAACGTGCAGAACCAGTTGTCAGAAGGCACGGTGGGTCTGGTCCAGCAGGACGCAACCAGTCGTGACATCTCGGTGGCAAAAGATGCTGACGGTTCGGTGATCA
>NZ_JBFPKM010000059.1:0-305 GCF_040948755.1 Paraburkholderia sp. BR13444
TGTACGGCACGGCGTCGAGCACGGCCCGGGCGCTGGGCGGTGGTTCGATCGTGCTTGCGGATGGCTCGATCAGCGCGCCGAAGTTCAGCGTGGGTGGCACGACGGTGTACAGCGTGGCCGAAGCCGTCACGAACCTCGACGGTCGCACGACGCAGAACACGGGCGATATCGCGCTGAATGCAACTGACATCGCAAAGAACACGAGCAACATCGCGCAGAACGCGTCCAGCATCACGAACGTGCAGAACCAGTTGTCAGAAGGCACGGTGGGTCTGGTCCAGCAGGACGCAACCAGTCGTGACATC
>NZ_JBFPKM010000005.1:0-534129 GCF_040948755.1 Paraburkholderia sp. BR13444
GCCCCCGCCCCCGCCGCTGATCCGGTGACACCGGCAGCACCAGCCGTACCGGTCGTCGTCCCAGAGCCCGAGGCGCAGATCTTCTGGGGACGCTATAAGTCGCTGGGTTCGTACGGCGCGGACACGACGTTGACGGCGCTGGTGCAGCAAGGCAGCGAACAGGTTCCCCTGCCGGGTACGGGACCTTTCGCGATGACCCGCGCGCCGCAGACGGAGATGGTGATGCCCACCTCCGGCCTCTTCAAGTTCGGGCTTCAGGCGGCGCAAGCGTTCGTGGTCAATGCAACGACGGGCGCGGCGACAGAGGCGCAGATCAGCAGTCCGCTACTGTCGATCGACTTCGGCACGCATGCCTTTCAGACGAGCATGAGCCTCAGCGCAAACAGCACGAGCTATGCGATTTCGGGAAGCGGCAGCGTGACTCCGGACGGCAAGCTCGTCAGCGAATTCGGCGTTTCGCGGGCGCTCGTCAGAGGTGTGCTCGCAGGCAAGAATGCCACGCAGGCGGGCTATCTATTCCAACAGTCTCTCGACGGGAGCAGTACGGCCTATGGAGCGACCCAGTGGTCCCGGTAGTAGGCCTTGGCACGCTGGACCAAATTCGCCTCACGATATTCGTCCTGATCTCACTGCTAGGCTGTTTGCTGGCGACCGGAGCATGGTCGCCTGAACCATATCGCCGGCTCGGCTACGCGCTCGACGACTGGCAGCAGAAGCAATTGATCACGGCCGCACCGGACTCGCGCATCGCTCTCGTCGACATCGACGAGCGATCGCTCGATGCGATCGGGCCGTGGCCGTGGCCACGCGCCGTGATGGCGCGGCTCGCGCAGACGCTCTTCACGCGTTATCACGCGAAAGCGGTCGGCCTCGACATCATGTTTCCCGAAGCGGGACCGGACGACGGCGATCGCGCACTGCTCGACGTCGCGCATCAGTATCCGCTCGTGTTCGCGCAGGCATTCGCACTATCGGGGGGAGAGGGGGCGCCTCATGCGGGGCATGTCGGCGGCGCGCTGCCGGCAGGCACACACGTCGCCCATGCGCCGGTGGCGTCGGGATTCGTCGGCAATTTCTTTAGCGATCCACAGGTCTGCGTCGGGCATGTGACACCGCACGCCAGTGTGGACGGGGTGGTCCGTTCCGTCGCCCCGGTGATCCAGTACTCAAACGCCGTCTATCCGATGCTCGCATGGCAGTTGATCCATTGCCGCAATGCGAGCACCTTGCCGCTCGCATCGCTCGCCAGCCTGCCGATTGACTCGCAAGGCCTGATGCATGTGCCGTTCCGGCATTCGCTTCAATCGCTCGACGTGGTATCCGCTTTCGATGTGCTCACGCAAAGGGTGCCATCTTCCCTGCTGGCGCACCGTTATGTGCTGGTCGGCTCGTCGGCGCTCGGGCTCACGGATCACGTCGCATCGCCGATCGAACCATGGTTGCCGGCGGTCATCGTTCATGCCGAACTGCTTGGCGAACTGCTCGATCTGGGCTCGCACGACGATACGCAAGCGCAGGCGGCCTGGCTACCGATCGTCTGGGCGGCGTGCTCGATCGTGATCTTCGCAGTGCTGTTCCGCCAGCAACGCGCGACGATTGCACTGGTGTTGATCGTCGTGACCACGTCATTGTGGCTTGGCCTGCTGGCTTCGACACGCAGTGTGCCCATGCAACTGGCCGCACTGCCGCTGGTTCCCGCGGCGGTGTTCCTGCTGGTGCAGGCGCCCGTCGAGTGGATTTACTCACAGGCGGCGATGCGATCGTTCGAGCGCCGCTTCAGCCACTATTTGCCGCCGACGGTGCTGCGCGAAATCATCCGCGAGCGGGGACACGCGACCTTCAGGCCGGAGCGTCGCCAGATATCTGTGTTGTTCGTCGATATCGAAGGCTACACGCGGCTCGCCGAGCAGATGCCACCCGAGCATCTGCTCGCGATGACGGAAGTCGTGCTGACGCGTCTGACAGGCTGCGTGCACGACACGGAAGGAACGCTGGATAAATACATGGGCGACGCCCTAATGGCATTCTGGGGCGCGCCGCTCGCGCAGCCCGACCATGCGGATCGCGCACTCGATTGTGCGAGCGCGATGTTGCGCGAGTTGGCGGCGCTCAATCACAGTGGGCTTCCTGTGTTCGACGGTAGGACGATTCGCGTTCGCATCGGCGTGAATAGCGGACCCGCGGTGGTCGGTGAAATCGGCTCCAGTTCGCGTAAGTCCTACACCGCGATTGGCGACACGGTCAACGTGGCGTCGCGGCTCCAGGAGTATGCGAAGACGCTCGAAACCACATTGCTGATCGGCCACGAAACTGCGCGGCAGAGCGAACGTCATCGTCTGAAGACCTGCTCTCAGGTGGCACTGCGTGGGCGCGACACCGCCGAATGGCTTTATACGATGCACGAAGGCGATACCCATGCGATTCATTGAGCGGCGCATTCACGCGCTGCCGTCGCGTGGTTCATGGCGCGCAATCGTCGGACTGGCGCTGCGTGCGCTCGGCATCGTAGTGACAAGCGCACTGGTATCTCACGCAATGGCGCAGAACCCGGAAAGTCTCTTCGATCAGACCATCGATGAAGATCTGCAAGCGCAGGCCGAGGTTGCGATCAGTGACGGAGATCGCCAGCGCGCGCTATTGCTGCTGAATGAAGTGGTACGGCGTGACCCCCGCCAGGCAGGCGCGCTACTCGATGCGGCGATTCTGTATTGCCAGTTGGGGGAGCGCACCCGCTCGCAAGAAACGCTCGCGCGTATCGAAGCAAAATACGACGTGCCACCCGCCATCGAGAAGCTGATCGTCTTCTATCGCGCGAGCGCGTGCACACCGAGTGGCCCGCGGCCGCAGTTGATCGCGAGCGTCGGAGCGGGCGTCACTTCGAACGCGAATTTTGGACCGTCGAATCCCGTCGTGACTTTCGCGCCCAGTGCGCCAGTCAATTCGCTGACCCTCGCACCCGAAAGCCTTGCGCACGGTGACCAGTACATTGAATCGGCGGTGCAGGGCGAGTTGCCGATCTCGTCCGTGCCGGGTCTGACACTGCTCGCTGGACTAACCAATCGTCAGTACCGCAGTCAGCACAGCTTCGACCAGCGCTCCGCGACGATCGGTCTGGCCGACAGGACTAGTGTGATGCGTGGCGAGCTTTATAACCAGCTCACCGCAGACATGCTGTGGCTCGGCACGCGCGTCTATCAGCGCGATATCGGCTGGCACGCGAATTTCTGGCTGCCGCCGTCGGCATGGCGGTCGATGCTCGCGCGCGGCGGCCTCGATCTGACGGTGCTGGATTCCGCCTATCCCGGCAACTCGCTCTATGACTCGGTGTATGTCGAAGTGCGTGCGGCGTTCCAGGCTCGCATCGGCGAGCGCGCCTCGGTGCAACTATTCGTCGGTCCGGCATGGGACAAGCCGTTGAACGGACGGCCCGGCGGATCGCAGCACGGTTATTCGGCCTGGCTGTCGGCCGATTACGACATGGCCCGTCATGGCCAACTCGAAGCAGTCTTGCAGCAGCGAACGCTAATCGACGCGGATGCGTATGACCCAGTATTCTTCGGCACGCTGGGTCGGCACCAGACCCTACGCGCGGCATCGCTGCGCTACACGTTTCCAATGGTGCGCGGCTGGTCGGTATATGCCCAGGCATCGGCAGGGCGGATCTCCAATTCGATTTCGCTCTTTGCGTACTCCGTGTACAGCGGCTCGCTCGGTCTGTCGTGGAAGTACTAACGCGACAATTGCCGCGCTAATCGCTAGAATAGATCTACTTCACCGCCAGGTTCGCGCAATGAAAAGTCCGATCATAATTTCTGAGTCGAATACCGCAACTAGCCAGGACCAATCCGTGTGTCTGGAATGGCAAGGGTTCCAGCATCAGTCGTATGACTCGGTCGACAATCTGCTGCGCGAGTTCACGCATGCCGCATCGACCCATGCATCGACCCATGCAACGAACGAGGCCGCCGCAGTCGAGGTCACGGTGGTGGGCCAATTCGATGGCTTGCTGCCGCTGAGCCACTATCTGTTGTAGGGCGTACCGCTGGCCGCGGATACGCCTTTCCCATCCCCTTCTACGCCAGCACCTGCGCGAGCGACTTCGAGTAGGCCGCGGCGATCGCGGTCCAATCTCCCTCTGCTTCAACACGGCGGCGCGCATTGCGCGTCATCGCATCACGCTCCGCCTGCGTCAATTGCAACATCGCTTCAATGCCATCGGCGAAGTCGTTGGCTTCTGCGCAAAGGTATTCGTGGCCGGCGCGATAACCGAGGCCGCGCGCCCCAAATTCGGTACTCACCACCGGCAGACCCACAGCAGCGTATTCGAGCAATTTCAGGTTGGTCCCTGAGCCGGAAACTACCGGGTTCAGGCCCAGGTCGCTGATTTCAAGCCACGTAGCCTTTTCTGCATCGCTGACCACATCCACGAGACCGACGTTGGACGGCAGCTCCCAGGTCTGGGCCGAGTGGCATACCGAACCCAGCAACACGAAGTGGACCGAAGGCAAGCGCGTGGCTGCTTCGACGATCAAGCGCGCGGCATCGATGTTCGGGCCGTGCGCGCTGCCCATGAAGAGGGCCAGCGGATGCGCGACACGCAGCGCCGCGCGGCGGCGCTCTATCTGCGCGCCCGCCCGCAACCGCGTCGCCGCAACGTCGATGCCGTTCGGAACGACGATCATCTTCGCGGCATCGTCTGCCGTCCCGTAGAGTTCGCCCATGCGTTCGCGATCCCGCTCCGAGCACGCGGTGACGAGCGCCGCGTCGAGTACGGCACGGCGCTCCAGCGCGAGGACCTGATCGACGGCCCATTGATGTGGGCCGTAAATGTCGGCCTTCAGATCGGCTTCGACATTGTGCGCTTCGTAGACGAAGGGTTTGGACGTGACTTCGCGCAATGCGGGCATTGCGTACGGATGAGAGCACACGATCAGGTCGGCGCGTCGCGCGAGTGCGTCGATCGCGTCTAGCCATTCGGGGGCCGTGGTTGGATGCATGGCGGCCGCGATATCTTCAGCGGAAGCGCCCAGCGAGCGTTCGAGCTGATACTCGGCCTCAGTGAATTCCTGTGACTTCGGCACCAGTTCCTCGGTAAAGCCATCCGCGAGATTGCGCGTACCTCGCATACCCACTGGCGCCAGATTGACGAACTGCACGTCGAAGTGTTCGGCGACCCGTTTGTACAGCCCATGCAGGCGCAGCTTGCCGCCACTGATCACCGGGGTGATCGGATAGGTATTGAGCACGCCAAGCACCGGCTTCGTCCGCCTGGTGACGATCGCCGGGGCGGCGACTGTTGCGTCGGCTGCCTGGCTGTCGGAAGCCACTTGTCGGCCGGCAGCGAGCAGCGCATCGCACAGCGTGGTCCAACTCAGATGCTCAACGCTCTCGCGCCCGGCCAGTCCCATATTCCGCGCTTCGGCAAGATCGCCGCAAACCCGCCGCAACGCGCCGGCGAGCGCAGCCGCATCCGGTTCGACGACCAGTCCCGAGCGCTGATGCTCGATCAGTTCGAGCGGACCGCCCGAATCCGTAGTGGTGATGACCGGCTTCGAGGCCAGCATCGCTTCGAGCGTGATAAGCCCATAGTCTTCGTCACGCGGCACGAACGGCACGCAGACTGCGCGCGCATACTCCTGCGCGAGCTGAACATCGGTAACGCGTCCGAGAAAACGAATGCCGCGATGGCCAGCGGCGGCCGCGCGCAAGCGCGCTTCATCGGGTCCGCTGCCCGCAATATGCAGTGGCACCTCGACCTTGCTCTGCCGGTAAGCCTCGATGATCAGATCGATACGCTTGGCCGGGTCCAGACGGCTGGCGCTGAAGATGGCTTCCTGCGGGCCAGGCGCGAGCCCCTTCAGACCGGTCGGATGATGATGGACCGCGACCTTCACGCCGGCGGGGAAATAGCCTTCCCGCGCCGCGACCACCTGCGAAATCGCGGCATAGTGAACGATCTTGTCAGGCCGCAGCGCGATCGCGTCGAGCAGGCGTATCACCGCACGCGTGACGGGCCCTGGAAACGCCCAGCAAGCCGCTTGCGGCGCGCGCTGCCACGCTGCGTCGAGCGCGTCGAGCAGTTCGTCGAGTTCGAGGTTCGCCGCATCGCGCTTGACGAGCGCGTCCACGATACGCGCCGGCATGCCGAGCGCGAGCAGTGCGTCGGGTTCGAACTGCGTCGGCATAGCCGATGGGTAGCAGTCGTACAGGCCGCGCAGCGTGTGCTGGAGATAGACGACGTGATTGCGATGTCGAATCGCCCAAGCGGGGTACTTGGTGCTGATCACCATGTCGAAGTGATCGAGATCCAGTCGCAAGAACTGCCGATAGCTGGCCAGCAGTTCGCCCATGTTGCCTTCGCGGGTGGGCAGTTTCATCAGTTCCGCCACGATTCCCGGCCGTGCGTTCAGCGCGTCGAGCAAGCCCCACCACAGGTTCTCAGCGCCGCCAATCACAAAGGGGACCGGGCTCGGCGCGACAATCGCAATTCTCATGGGAGATCAGGTTAGAGAGGTTGGGTAAGCTGCTCGATCACGCCGCGCCACGAAATGTTCGCCGCCCGGTAGGCTTCGAGGCCGCGTACGCCGGCGTCGGCTGCCTTGCGCGGATGTTGCGCGAGCCAGTCGAGGCGCTGGGCGAGCGCCTTGGCGTCGGGTGGCTCGATCCAGCCCGTTTCGCCGTCGCGAACGAACTCCAGCGGTCCGCCGGAGTCGGTGCAGGTAATCACGGGTTTCGACGACAGCATTGCTTCGAGTGTGATGTATCCGTAGTCTTCATCGAAAGCCGGAAACACCACGGCCAGCGCGCGTGCGTAAAAGGCGCGCTTTTCGGCCTCGGTCACATGTCCGATCAGCGCGACGCGGCTACCCACGTCATGTTGTTCAATAAGCCGCGCAAGCACCTCGCGCTGACCGCCGTCGCCTGCCAGCAGGATCTTCAGCGGCGAGTGCATATGACGCGCCGCTTCGATCAGCAACGATTGCCGCTTCAGCGTTTCCAGGCGACTCGGAAAAAATACATACGGCAAAGCCTGTTCGCAGCGGAACGACTCCGCGTCTGCGGGCGGATGATAGAGCGGCGTCGCTTCGATCCGGTTGAAGTCGCGCAAGCGTTCGGCGACACGCCGCGAATTCGCGAACACCAGGTTCGCGCGCGAGAGCGCGGCGTTGTCGAACGCGATCACCTGAGCGCGCAGCTGCTTGAGTTCAGCGGTTGCCTGCGCGGCATCGTACAGTTCATAGACCGCGCGATGCTGGTGCATGACCCACACCCGGTGATCCGGGTGGCTGATTCCGTAGCCCGGAAATTGCAGGCTGATCACCTGGTCGATCGTGACGCCGTTCGGACGGATGAAGTCGAGCGACTGCGCGTGTTCCATCGCTCGCGCGATGTCCTTTTCCGGCGAAAAGCGAAACGGCAGACGCAGCAGCTCCACCTCATGTCCCGCCCGCTGCAACTCACGGACTACGCCGGCAATGTGATACGAGGCGCCCCCATGCATGAATGGCACCATGTTCGCGGTCACCAGAATCTTCACGCCGGCGCTCCTGCTGCGGTCCGTTTGCGTCCATACACCGCGAAGTCCTGCGGGCCGCAGAGATGGCCGTTGACGCGCTCGGTTAGCGGATCGTTGCCCGGCACCTTCGCTTCTTCCGGGTATGGGCTGCTGCGAATGATGTCAATCTCTTTGAAGTGGTGATACTTCAGCAGGAACGTAATCGCGCTCGGCGTTATCGGGTTGCGGTGCGTGAAGTCGTGATAGAAGGTGTGACTGCCAACCAGTATGTTCTCCGGGTTCGGCGTTTCGAACAGGACCGAACCGCCTTCCACCAGCACCCGGTAGCTTTCCTGCACGAGCGCGAACAGATAGTCGAATGGCAGATGCTCGATGACATGAAAACCGGTGACTGCGGCGACCGAGCCTGTCGGCAAGCTGCGCAGGTACTTCAGCGCGTCCGTATTGCGGGCATCGAAGCCTTGGGCAACGCAGGCTTTGACCATGACCGGGTTGACGTCGACACCAGTTGCTTCGTGGCCTCGCTCGCGCACATACGAGAGCCATTCGCCCCGACCGCAGCCGATATCCACGATCTGATGCGTGAGTCTGACCGCGCGCGGCACATTCGTCGCGAGCCAGTCGTCGTAGATCGCCAGCTTCGCGCGCACGCTCTCACGCGTGCCGCGATTCGCATCTTCGAATGCAAGGTAATAGGCGTCGATGATTTCCGGCGCCACTGTGTGGTCTTTTCGAAGCTGTTCCTGCAGATCGTGCACGCGTCGCGATAGTTCTTCGGACTGAGCAGATAGCTTTTCGGACTGCGCAGCCTGGCGCATGACCGCGCCGACGGTGTTTTCGAAGCGGCCTCGCCACGCGACCAGTGAACGGGAGAGCAGGCGCCGCGCATAGACGCCGTCGGCGTATCGCCCGGCTCGTGACGCCAGCGCGCTGAGTCCCGCATGGCGCAGCACCTTCTGCGCGAGCGTCACGCCAATGGCGAGCCGGAGTCCCGGCACCTGCACGCCAGTGCGCCTCCCTTCTTCCGACATGCGCAGCTTCGCCAGCAGCACGAGCCGGCTGGCGCCCTTCTTCAGTTGACCGACGTAATTGGCTCGGCCCGCTGGATCGGACTCGCGGCGTAACACGAGCCGATAGGCGCCATCGACGAAAACCTCGTCCTCGGCAATGATCAGCTGTTCGATCGATGCGGGAGCGCAAAGGCCGGCGACATCCAGTCCGGCTCCGGCGGGCGATACGGCATGCCCCAGCGCAGCCGTTGCAGTTGTGTCGCTCGGGCCGGCATGGGCAGCTGCTTCCGCCTTGACACGCGCAATCAGATCTTGAAGTACTGCGTTGGTCATGATTCTCGTAACGTGGGTTGTTCCAATTCCCGTACAGGGTATTGAGCAAATTGCGCCGGCACGTAGCACAGTCCGGAGAAGGGCACATGCTGAAAGCCGGCGATTTCGAAAGTCGCGGCGGCGTCCCACCAGTGCTGGCAATCGTGCACGTGGGTGTCGTCCGAATGCAGGGCGACCGTGACCGTATATTTGCCAGGCGCGAAATTCAGCGGCAGCGAAAAGCGGCAACAAACGCTATTGCCGGCGGAGAAGTGCGCCTGCTTGCGCAACAACGCGGTATTGGTGCCGAACACGTCCTGGCCAAAACGATCGCGAATCAGAATGCCGACTGATAGCTGGACATCCTGGTCAGACTCGCATTCGAGGTCGATCGTCACTTCTTCGCCGGACGCAAATCGCATGGCCGGTCCGAAGTGACCTGACAGCACCACGTTGCGCACGCGGGTGCGCAACGCACCGTATGATTCCGGCGTCGACTGGTTGGCTTGCGGCGCGTCGCTATCGATGCCCGCAATCAGCCGGTAATAGATCTGCGCGGCTTCTTCCGGCAAACCGTCGTAGACGACTTCGCCGCCCGAAAGCAGGATGGCTCGATCGCATAGCAGCTTCACGGAGTTGATGTCGTGCGACACATACAGGATCGAGCCACCAGCGTCGCGAAATTCGCGAATGCGCTTCAGACACTTCTGTTGAAAGCGCGCGTCGCCGACCGCGAGCGCTTCGTCGACGATGAAGCACACCGGGTCCGCATGAATCGCTACCGAGAAGCCGAGCCGCATGATCATCCCGGACGAATAGGTACGCAGCGGCGCGTCGATGAACTCAGCCAGTTCGGAAAAGGCGACGATCGCGTCGAAACGTTGTTCGATCTCTTCGCTCGTCATGCCGATCAGCCGCGCATTCACCGCGATGTTCTCGCGACCCGACAGCTTGCCGTCGAAGCCGGTGCCGAGTTCTAGCAGACCCGCGATTCGCCCCCGCCGCACGATCGACCCGGCATCGGGCAACAGCACGCCACTCACGAGCTTTAGCAAGGTCGATTTGCCCGCGCCGTTCTGGCCGAGCACGCCGATCGCCTCGCCCTGTCCCAGCGAGAACGAAACGTCCCGCAGTGCTGCATGCACACGATGCCGCGGCTTGCGGGAAAAGCTTTCTATCAGGCGGTCAGCGGTGCGGTTGTAGATCTTGAAGCGCTTCGAGAGCCGTTCGATCTCCAGAACTGGTGGACCGTTCTGCGCGTGTGTCGTCACAACGTATCCCTCAGTTCAGATTGCAGACGGGTCAATAGAAGGCGCCCCGCGAGCAGGCTGAGCACCGCGGCGCCGAACAGTGCGAGCAGTTCTTTCGGCTGCGGGTATTGATGCCAGACGATGATCGCGTGCACCGAGTCGATGGCCCAGAAGATCGGACTGAAGTGCAACCCCTTCGCGGCCCACGGTGGCAGGATCGAAGCGAGGTAGACGACCGGCGTGAGCCAGAAGCCGAATTGCAGCACCACGTTCAGCACGTTCTTGATGTCGGGAATGAACACGTCGAGCGTACCGAGGACGATGCCAATGCCGTACGCGAATGCGCTTAGAAGCAGCGCGATGACCGGCAGCATCAGCCATTGCACGCCGATCGGATGACCGATGACGAGCAGGAACATCGCGAAGAACGCCATCGTGATCGCATATACCGCCCACTCGGCGAGCACGATATGCATGGGCATCACCCACAGATCGACGCTTATCTTGCGGATCAGATGCGCCTTCGAGCTATAGACGGGGGTGAGCCGGTTCAGCAGGTTCGCGAACAGGTTCCACGTGAGCAGGCCGCCGATCAGATAGACGGTGTACAGATAGGGATCGGCATCCGCGCCGATGCGCGTGCGCATGAATTGGGAAAACACCGTGCTGAACAGCACCACGAAGGTCAGCGGCTGAATCAGCAGCCAGGCGGCACCCAGCGTATTTTCCCGATGCCGGTCGATGAGATCCTGACGCGACAGCAGCAGGACATGCGCGAGGCTTGTTCTTAATGTATGCATGAAACGGATTCGAGGTGGATGACGGCGCCCGTCGGAACCGGCTTCGTCAGGCGACGACCTGCCGGTAGACGGCGAGCGTTTCCTCGGCAGTGCGCCGCCAACTGAACGATTGCGCACGGGCGGTGCCGGCCGTGATCAACCGCTCACGCAACGCGCGATCGTCGATCAGCGCCTGCATCGCTTCGGTAAATCCTTCGACATCGGTCGGCTCGCGCATGATGCCGGCATCACCTGCCACTTCCCGAAGCGCGTCGGCCGTCGAACACAATACCGGCACGCCAGCCGCCATGCCTTCGATGATGGGTAACCCGAACCCTTCATAGACGGATACATAGACGATCGCGAGCGCGCCCGCGGTCAGCAGCGGAATGTCGTCGTCGGACACATAGCCGAGCTTGCGCACGGAGCCTTCACGCAGACCCGGTTCAAGTGCGCGGTGCAACGCGTCCGTCAGCCATCCTTCTATGCCGATCAGCACGAGCGGGAACTGGCGCCGGACCGCGGCCGGCAGGCGCGCATGCGCGGCCAGCGCGGTGTGCAGATTCTTGCGTGGCTCCAGCGTGCCCACGGCCGCGAAGTACTGGCCATGTGCGAGACCGTGGCGGCTCAGTACTTTACTGGTCGCTTCGGAGGAATGCGGCTGGAAACGCGTCGAGACGCCGTTATACACGACCTTGATCTTCTCGGGCGCGACTGGAAAGCAGGCCTGCAATTCTTGCCGAACGAACTCCGATACCACGATGACCCGATCCGCGCGTTCGAGCGCGCGCGGAAAGTTCGCCCGCAATAGCGCGAGACGTTGGGCAGGGTGGTACTCCGGATAACGTACCCACGAGACATCGTGAGCGGTGATCACTGTCGGCCCGCGAAAGCGGAACGGAATGAAGTTCGGATCGTGATAGACCTGCGGAGCACGCCGCCGCCGGATGCCCGAATCGAAACGATACTGCTCGACGTGTGGCATGAAACGGTATGCGGAGGGCAAATACTTGCGCGCAAAACGTTTGGCACCGGCTGCCGCGATGGTGCGCCACGACTTCGTTGCTCGTGCATCTCCCGCGGCGGGCGCTGTCGTGCCGTTCTCATGCGACGAAGACCAATGCGTGCCGTAAAAGAACCGCACGCTATGTCCCCGATGGACGAATTCGCGAGCCAGATTTGACGCGTACTGGCCAATACCCGTAAGCGGCGTGAGTAAAGCGCGCCCACCCATTGCGATGTCGAGCTGAGCGTCGGAATAGTTGTTGTCGAGCAAGGTACTGTCTGCAATAAGGGTTCTGGGAGCAGCGCAAGTATCGGGTTTGTTTTCGCGAATAGATGTGACGGCCGTCACATTTCACGCGCAATTGATCGAGCAGAATGAGCGCCTTCAGAACGGACCGGCGCACGGGGTGTCGGCCAAAGAATGACCACACTAGAAGTGAATCGAGAGGCGTTGCGAGACCGGCGTAACGAGCAAAGATGACCAGTAAAGTCAGAGTGCCGTCGAATGAAATCATTCAGGCGTTGTTAGGCTACCGCCGCGTGTTTCGCACGCTAGGCGCATTTAGCATGCTCATCAATCTGTTGATGCTCGTGCCGTCCATTTACATGCTGCAGGTATATGACCGCGTGCTGCCAAGCCGCAATGGCGTCACGTTGGCGATGCTGACGCTGATGATGCTCGGCATGTACGGGTTCTCGAGCGTGCTCGAATATGTGCGCAGCTTTATCGTGATCCGCATCGGCGGCAAGCTGGACATGCACCTGAACAGCCGCGTATATACCGCTGCGTTTGAAACGAATCTCAAACAGCAGGGCGTCAATGCGGGGCAGTCTCTCAATGACCTGACCACGATCCGGCAATTCGTGACCGGCAATGCGCTGTTCGCATTCTTTGATGCGCCGTGGTTCCCGATTTATCTGGCGGTTATCTTCATCTTCAACGTCTGGCTCGGCGTGTTTGCATTGGCGGGCTCGGCGATCCTGATAGCACTGGCAATCGCCAACGAACGTGTTTCACGTCGTCCGCTGTCGGAGGCGACTAGCTTGTCGATCCGCTCGACCACACTCGCCACCGCTAATCTGCGCAATGCCGAGGTCATCGAGGCGATGGGCATGCTGCCCAACCTGATGGCGCGCTGGTCAGTCCTGAATGCGGGCTTTCTCTCGCGCCAGGCTGAAGCGAGTGAGAAAGCGGCGCTGGTCGGCAATGTCACGAAGTTCTTCAGGCTCTCATTGCAGTCCCTCGTACTGGGGATCGGCGCGCTGCTCGCTATCGACGGCAAGATTTCTCCGGGCATGATGATCGCGGGTTCGATCCTGATGGGCCGCGTATTGGGTCCTCTGGAAATGGTGATTTCGGTCTGGCGTCAGTGGAGCGGCGCTCGCAGTGCGTATGACCGCCTCGTTGAACTACTCAAGAACAATCCGGTGCGCCGTATCGGCATGACGCTGCCGCCGCCGACCGGACGGCTGACGCTCGAAGGCGTGAGCGCAGCGCCGCCGGGAATCCGTGTGCCGGTGGTGCAAGGCCTGTCATTCACGATCGATGCCGGCGATGTGGTCGGCGTGATCGGACCCAGCGCGTCCGGGAAGTCGACCCTCGCACGGCTGATGGTCGGCGTGTGGCCTGCCGCGGTCGGCACCGTGCGCTTGGACGGCGCGGACATCTATCAGTGGGACAAGGACCAGCTCGGACCGCACATCGGCTACCTGCCGCAAGACATCGAACTGTTCGGCGGATCGATCGCGGAAAACATCGCCCGCTTTGGGCAGATCGAATCGGAGAAGGTCATCGAGGCGGCGAAGCTCGCCGGGGTTCACGAGATGATTCTGCGTCTGCCGCAAGGCTATGACACCTTGGTTGGCGATCGCGGCGCCGGGCTCTCCGGTGGCCAGAAGCAACGCATCGGTCTGGCGCGTGCGCTGTATGGCAATCCGTCGTTCATCGTGCTGGACGAACCGAATTCGAACCTCGACGAGACCGGCGAGGCGGCGCTCAAGCTGGCGATCGAGCGCTTGCACGCAGCCGGCAAGACCGTCGTGCTGATTACGCATCGGACCAGCATCATTGCCGCTACGACCAAGCTGCTGCTGCTCGTCGAAGGCCAGCTCAGGATGTACGGGCCCACCGCGCATGTGCTGGCG
The DNA here is from genome assembly GCF_040948755.1 of Paraburkholderia sp. BR13444. Classification (NCBI taxonomy): domain Bacteria; kingdom Pseudomonadati; phylum Pseudomonadota; class Betaproteobacteria; order Burkholderiales; family Burkholderiaceae; genus Paraburkholderia; species Paraburkholderia sp. BR13444. Next base: position 14,018 of record NZ_JBFPKM010000005.1, read on the forward strand.
GCGTTGCAGAATGCGCCCGCGAATACGGCGGCTGCGCAATCGGCTGCTGCAAAAACGACCGCCACGGCTCAACCTGCCGCGACGGCTCAATCGGCCGCCTCAAACCCGGCTTCGTCCAACCCTCATCAGCCATCCGACGCTCAAACAGCGGATGCGGATGCCACAGTCTGACCCGCAGATTTTCCATGGTTAATTCCACAAGCAAGAAAGCGGCGGCGCCTGCCATCGAGGTGCTCGGCACCGGATTGCCGCCGGTCGTCAATGTCGATGAATCGCGCTACGTCAAGATTGGCTGGACCGTCGTACTGGTCGGCATCGTAGGCTCGTTGCTGTGGGCCGCATTCGCGCCCCTCAGCAAGGGCACAGAGGTTCAGGGAACGGTGGTGGTGGCCGGCAATCGCAAGACGATCCAGCACCCGACCGGCGGCATCATTCGCGACATCCTCGTTCAGGATGGCGATCAGGTGAAGGCCGGGCAAGTGCTCGTCAGGATGAACGACGTGCAGACGCGCTCGCAGAACGCGACCATCCGCTCGCAGTACCTGACCGAGCTCGCCACCAAGGCGCGCCTCGTCGCGGAGGCGACCAATGCGAAGACCATCGCCTTCCCGTGTGAGTTGACGGATGGTGTCGCCGCACACGACCAGGAGGCCGAGGCCGACGTGCAGCTGCAGGAGCAACTGCTGAGCGCACGCCGGCTGGCACTGAAGGCGTCGATTGGCGCGCTGCAGGAGAGCATCGCCGGATACCAGGCGCAGCTGGCTGGCGAAAACGACGCGCATGCTCAACGGCTGCTCGAGCACCAGGCGCTGCAGGACCAGTTGACCGGCGTTCGTGAGCTGGCGATCGAAGGATATGTGCCGCGCAGCAAGCTGAAGGACCTCCAACGTCAGGAAGCCGTGCTGAACGGCGAGATCGCGCGCCAGGCGGGCACCGCCGGGGAATTGGCGAGCCAGTCGGCCGAGGCGCGTCTGCGTATCGCACAAGCGCAGGAAGACTATATGAAAGAGGTGCGCACGCAGTTGAGCGACGTGCAGCGTGACACCGAGGCATTGCGTAGCCGGCTGGACGAAAGCGAATTCAACCTTGCCAACAGCGAGGTCCGTTCCCCGGTTGACGGCACCGTCGTCGGGATGAGCGTCTTCACCGAAGGCGGCACGATCGGCCCCGGCGCGAAGCTGATGGATGTGGTGCCGACTGGCGAACCGCTGGAAGCGGAAGGGCACCTCGAGGTGAACCTGGTCGACAAGGTTCGCACGGGAATGCCGGTCGACATGATGTTCACCGCGTTCAACCAGAACACCACTCCGAGAGTGTCCGGCACGCTGACCTTTGTGTCCGCCGACCGCCTCGTGGACGAACACACCGGTGCCCCTTACTACCGGGTGCGCGCCAAAGTGACCGAGCAGGGCATGAAACAGTTGCGCAAGCTGGATATCAAGCCGGGCATGCCGGTCGAGATATTCATCAATGCAGGTCAGCGTTCGATGCTGAGCTATCTGCTCAAGCCGATCTTCGATCGCGCACACACTGCATTCACGGAGGACTGAAGTGCAGCGCGTTTTTTCACTTCGGTCGTCCAACGCCCGTTCTACCGGCACGGCGCAGGCCGTTCCACGCCTGCGTACGTTGTTGCTGGCGATGTCGGTTGGCGCCGCAATAATCGCGCCGCGTCCAGCGCTTGCGCTCGGCCTCGTCGATGCGTACGAAGCCGCGCTGGGCCATGACCCGATTCTCGCGGGCGCGGCGAAGCAGAAGGAAGCCGATGACGCTAATGTCGGGATTGGCCGCTCGTATCTGTTGCCCAACGTCTCGGCGAATTACGCGCGATACCGCGACATAACCGGTACGAAGAACATGGGTACGCCGTATGGGGACTATTCCACACATCAGGTCTACGGTGCCTATTCCGAAGGCGTTTCGCTGCGTCAGCCACTGATCAACTTCGAAGGCATTGCGCGCTATCGTTACGGCAAGGCAATCGCGCTCGCCGGGGACGCGACGTTCGACGATAGCCGGCAGGATTTGCTAGTGCGCGTGCTAACTGCCTATACGGATACGGTCTTCGCGGAAGATCAGTTGTCGCTCGCGCTCGCGCAGAAAAGCGCGTTCGATGAACAGTACGCCGGCAATCAGGCGATGTTCAAAAACGGCGAGGGGACCCGCACGGATATCCTCGAAACGAAATCGAAAGCCGCGCTGGCAGAGGCCGATGTCGCCGACGCCCGCGATAGCCTGGATAACGCTGCGCATGCGCTCGAAGCGCTGACCGGTTTGCCGGCGTCGCTCGATGTCGCGGGTCTTGACCGTCTGAAGGACGACTTTCAACCGGTGCTGCCCGAGCCGCTCAGTTTCGATCATTGGCACGATATTGCGTTGGAAAACAACGCGCAGTTGATCGCTGGCCGACACTCAGTTGAAGCCGCGCAGCAAAAGATGAAGATCGTGCAGGCGGGCTTTTATCCGCGCGTGGATCTGGTGGCGAGCGTTGGCCAGAATCAGTCGACCCAGACCAATGCGATCGGTGCGCGCTATCTGACCAAATCGGTCGGTGTTGAAGTCACGATACCGCTGTATTCCGGTGGACTCGTGCGCGCTTCGACCCAACAGGAGCAGGCTAATTACGAACGTGCGCAATTCGAATTGCAAGACAAGACCGACAAGGTGTTGCTCGACCTGCGCAAACAATACAACCAGTGCGTGAGCAGCATGACGCGCATCGACTCCCTCAAAAGCGCCGTCGAATCCGCGATGCTGCAGATCGTGGCGACCCGCAAAAGCGTTCAGGCGGGCGTGCGCACAAATGCCGACGTATTGACGGCTACGCAACAGCTGTATTCGGCCAAGCGCGATCTGGCGCACGCACGTTATCAGTTCCTGCTGGCAGAATTGCAACTCAAACACGCTGCCGGGATATTGACCGAGCAGGATCTGGTGGAGATCGCGCAGTCATTCGTTCCACCTGCCCAGGCGGCGCCGCTCGCCAATGCGGTGGTGCCGACAGCTCGGGTTCATTGATCGATACCGTGCGCCACGCCCGATCACGTGTGGGCGTGGCATTGGCGTGGCGGTTGTTTTTACCTATTTTTACTTAAGGATTGTGCTGGCACGCACAATCTTGTTTGGGCATCTGCACTAAATTAGGTGGCATCGTGGTCCGGCAGCATTACCAATTGCCGAGTGCCGCGCAATCTCACCGAAACAGATCATGAAGCCCGATTCAATCACAAAGCGAAAGGCCACAAGCGGCAAAAGACTCGGTCTGCGACGCTGGATCGTGGACTGGACCATCGAGCCGGCTGCGGCCTCAGGCCATATCAGCCTGTCGTTATACGTGGCGGGCGAGTCGGACGACAACGTTGGCTCGTCGACCACCCGGCATTTCCTGCTCCGACAGGATCGGTTAAGCGAATTGATCGACGCGCTCAACTTGACGCTGCAGCATTCAAATGCCAGCCGCCTGCTCGAAGAACAGGCGCGCGCAGCGGATTCTGCCGTGGGTAATGACGCGGACACTGTCGGGGAGTCTGCAGAAAGGGATCAGCCTGATTTGACGTCGAACCACTTCTCACTCGGCGCTTATGGCCTCGTGGGTAATTGACGGCAGCGGGATGCGATTTCTTTGAGTCGTGCTTGATTTTAACGTTTGCGTGTCGCATCCCGCAGTGTTGGGCGTTCCTTCCGTTTGGCAAGGCCGGTTCTAGCCGGAGAGGGGAAACAAGCGCTCATGCGTTACCGCGCCCAGCGCTCGTATTCTTTGCAAGGCTTCTTTAAAGGCTTTTTCCCGCATCAATTGCCTATTTCTCAGGTCTGAGTTGCGCAGAAAAAAGGCAACTCTATCGCCGAGCCTCCAACTATTTGCGCTTTTGTGCGCGCCATCACAATTCGCGAACAACCCGACGTTGAAAATCCCCCTGCGTTGTAGCTTTGTGGAAAACCGTCGGGTGATTCAAGTCCAATGAATCTGACGCGTCGACTCCCTAACGGCTCATGACGTATCACACATGTGTTGATATTCGTACTCTATCGGAGAAGAATCAAATGGCTGCAGCACAATATTACGAAGAAGTACAACAGGCGTATCTGGCTTATTATGGCCGCCCGGCTGACCCCGCAGGTCAAGAATACTGGGCAATGCGTTTGGACAACGCCGGGGGCAACCTGAGCTCGATCATCAACGAGTTCGGTACGTCGACTGAATCGACCGCCCTGTACGGTGGCTCGAACATGGCAGCGCAAATCACCGCGATCTATCAGACGCTGTTCGGCCGTGCTCCTGACGCCGAAGGTCTGAACTTCTATCAACACGGCATTAACAGCGGCGAATTCACGCTGGCTTCGGTCGCGCTGAACATCTTCTACGGCGCGACGGGCACCGACAAAGCTCAACTGGATGCCAAGCTGGCCTACGCTGACGCATTCACGAATGCTCTGTCGGCATCGGTGTCGGCGCAAATCGCCTACTCGGGCAAGACCGCTTCGGACAATGCTCGCGCAGCCGTCGCAGCGGTGATCGACACGGCTTCGGAAGGCACTGCAGTCGGGAAGCTGGACACGACGCTGGCGAATATCAATGCGGGCGCTGTTGGGCAGACGGTTACGCTCACTACGGGCGCGGATGTCATCACGCTGTCGGGCAACAACAATGTCGTTAACGCTGTCCTGAACGCCCCCGCCGCCACGACGAACCAGTCGACGCTGACTGCGCTCGACAAGATTGCTGGCACCGGCACGGGCAATGTCCTGAATATCCAAGACGTCGCCGGCGGCAGCGCACTGCCGACGAGCGCCACTATCTCGGGCGTGCAAACGATTAATCTGGCGTCGGCAGCTGCCGCGACCATTGATGTGACGTCGGCAAGCATTTCGGGCTTGAAGACGCTCAATGTTACGCAATCGTCTGGCGCCGACGTGATTGTCGTCGGCAACGGTACGGCTGTGAACGTAATCGACACGCTGGCTGGGGCTGGTGGCACCGTCAATGTTACGGCTACCGATTCGGCTGTTACCGTCAACGCTCAAGGCGACGTTACCATCACCGGTGGTTCGACCCAGACCGTGAATACGGCGGGCGCCGCTACCCTGAGCAAGGCGACGGGTGACATCGCTGTGACCGACACGGCACAAGGCAACTCCGCTATTAAGATTGACGATGGCGCCAACGTCAGCGTGACCACGACCACCACAGGCACGGGTACGATTACCATCGGCAATTCCGCTGCGGCCAGCCCGGCTGCGCATGCGCCGACCGGCACGGTCACAGTTGTCGAAAACCTGAACGGCACTGGCGCTCTTAGCGGCGGCAACATCACGGTTACCGGTGGCACTGTTGACACCATTACGGTTAACGCAACCCAAGCTACGGCAAACACCACGACCACGGTTGGCACGATTGCCGTCAACGGTACAGCCGCTACCACTTCGGTAACCGTGAACCAGACTGCAGCAGTCGCTCCGGTCGCTGCTGTAACGGCTGTTGCCGGGATCCATCTCACCGACAACGTTACGTTCAGCGCAATTGCGGCCGGCGAAACGGTTACCGTCGGCGGTTTGACTTTCACGGCAAACGTCGCGCTGACTGCGACGCAGGCTGCGGCTGCATTCGCAGGTCTGGCAGCTGGTGCTACGCAGGGCAGCTCCAACCTGGGTACGTATTCGGGCGTTTTTTCGGGCCTCTTTACGAGCGGCACCAACACGGCGGGCGTTGTTACGTTCACCGCAACGACGGCCGATACGGCATCGGTTGATGTGGTTGCCACTGCAACTGGCACCGCAACCGCGACGGCAACCCAGACGGCAGCTGGCCTTACGGCGGTCACTGGCGTTACGGGTGTTGGCGGCATCGCGAACGGCGCAGTGAACATCACGGACGTCAACTACGGTAAGGCAACTGCAGGTACGATTGCAAGCGTGAGCGAAAGTGGCTACGCAAGTGGCTCCATCAAGTCGGACGCGCTCTCGACCCTGTCGCTCGCCAACAGTACCGGCCAGACCGTCTCGGTATATGACAATACGGCCAAGACCCTGGGCCTCACAGTGAACAAGCTGGGTGCTGGCTCCGCATTGAACCTGGATGCTGCTGGCGCCGCTGGCACGTACACGGCTCTGAATATCACGACCGCCGGTGCAGACTCCAAGTTGAATGTGACGGGCGCGGCTGTCCAGACCCTGACTGTTGGTGGCACCAACGCAATCGACCTGACGGGCTCGACGTTCACCGCGCTGAAGACGGCGACGGTCTCCGGTTCGGCAGGCGTTACGGTTGACGTCCACCTCGATGCAAACCTGACGGACTTCAACGCTTCGGCGACGTCGGGTAATAACACCGTGAGCATCGATGCAAGCAAGGCGACGTACGAAGGCGGTTCGGGCGTCGACGACGTCACCATCTCGGGCGCGGTGGCGAAGGCTATCTCCCTGGGCGCTGGTAACGACACGGTGACGCTGGCTGCGGGTACGACTTCGGTTGCTGCAACCATTGACGGCGGCGCAGGTACGAACACGCTGTCGATGGCTGCTGGTGACGCGGTCACGGCGTCGAGCTCGTCGTTGTTCGCCACGAAGGTCACGAACTTCGAGGTTCTGAACCTGACGGGCGGCGCGGCTGCGCAAACGGTGCACGTCGACACGCTGGGCAACTTCAATGCGGTCGTTACCGGTGGCGAAGCTGCTGGTGGCACGCTGACGATGGACGGTTTCACGTCCGGCGGTTCGCTGACGCTGAATTCGGCGTCGACCGGTTCGTATATTGTCTCGAGCGCCGCGTTCGCGACGCCGACCAATGATGTGTTCAACATCAACGTGTCGAATGCTGCAAGCATTGCTGCTGGTTCGGTGACGGCCAACAAGGTCGAGACGGTTAATCTTGTTTCGACGGATACGACGGCAACGCACGCTGCTGGGACGAACACCAACTCGCTGACCTTGGTCGGTGACTCGGTGACGGCTATCACGGTGAGCGGTAACGCCAACCTGAACTTGACCTCGGCGAACACGACCGTGACCTCGGTTGATGCACACACGATGACGGGTGGCCTGACCTACACGACGGCTGGCACGGTTGCGGAAACGGTGACGGGCGGCGCAGGTGCAAACGCTCTGACGGCTCACACTGGCACGACGGCGGATACCCTTATCGGCGGCGCCGGCAACGATACGCTGACGGCGAACGCGGGTCTGGACACGCTGACGGGCGGTGGTGGCAACAACACGTTCGTGATTCAAACGCCGTCGTCGAGCGTCAACACGTACGCGACGATTACCGACGCGCATGCTGGTGACACCATCAAGCTGTTTGGCCTCGGTACGGAAGTCTTCAATTCGACGAAGGTTGCCCTCGGTTCGACGGCAGTGTTCCAAGACTACGCGAACGCCGTAATTGCTGCCGGCGGTGTTACTACCGCGAACGCGAGCGTTGGCTGGTTCCAGTTCAACGGCGACACCTATGTCGTGGAGAGCGTCAACCACGCTGCCGGCGCAACATCGTTCACGAACGGCCAGGACGTAGTCGTGAAGTTGACGGGCCTGGTGGACCTGAGCCACGCGTCCTTCAACAGCGCTGGCACCCTGCAGCTTCACTAAAGCGAATCTGCATCTACCGCCTTCGTGCCCGCGGTGCACCGCAGGGCACGAAGTAATGCCAGTGAGGTTGACTCGCGTATGACTCGTTGCAGCCATCGGGTTCTGCAGAGCAAGTTTCACCGGCAGGTGGATGTGGTCTTGAAGCTCCCGCCCCGCCCTGCGAAAGAAGGGTGGGGCTTTTGTTTTCTTGGATAAGTAGGTGAAGTTTTCCGGTCTTGCCCACGGTGCCAGGCCACGCCTACGACCAAGCAACAAAAAGAACACTTGTCCACGCCATGCAACTCCGGAATTTCATCGTCCTGCTGATGCTGGCCTCCGCTTTGCCCTATGTCGCAGTACCGCTTCTGAATCTCGCACCGAGCGTCACCACCCTCGCCGAGCTTTTGGTACTGATCGAATTTGCCGGCGGCGGCGCACACGTCGCGGCAGGCTACTACTTCTTTCTGGAAAAGGAATGCCGCTCGATCCTGCTTGCGCACTGGCCGCGAACCATCCTCGTGCCGCTGTGCATGGCGCTCGTCTATGGCATGATCTTCATGAAAGGCACGCCGGCGCTGAAAGCCGCCGCGCTGCTCTTCTACTTCATCTGGCAGACCTGGCACTACCAGCGCCAGAACTTCGGCGTCTCGAGCTTCATGATGCGCGCCGGCCAGCAACCACCGCTAAGAAGCAGCGAACGGCTGCCGATGCAGATGGCCGTCATTGCCGCCATCCTCGCGCTGCTCAAGCTCTACAACCTCGGCACCGACCTCGTGCAGCCGTCGGTAGTGCACGTCATCTGGATTGCCGCCGCGTGCCTGCAGGCTATCGCTATCGTGACCGCGCTGGCTGTCGCGCTCTCCATTCGCCATCAGCAGGGTGCAGCCCGCCGCATCACGGTCATCATGCTCGGCACGCTCTTCTACCTGCCAAGCTTCCTCTATACCAACCCGATCAACGCCGTCCTCTCGTACGCGCTGGCGCACGGCCTGCAATATCTCGTCTTCATGGGCTATATCGGTGACCGTCAGGAGCGCCGGCTGAGCAGCTGGGCGCGGCTCATCGTGCTGGCGCTGGCTCTTGGCGGGCTGATGATCGTCATGCAGGCGCGTAACGGTCAGCCCGTTCGGGAGTTTGTTTTCGGTGTGTACCTGTCGATTGTCATGACCCACTTCGTGATGGACGGCATCATCTGGCGCCTGCGCCACGCCCCGCAGCGGGCGTACATGGGACGTATCTTTTCGTTCATCTTCGCCCGGCCCGCATGACCGCAAACCGTTCGCCCGCCCCTCGGGTCGCCTGGCTCGAAGGTCTGCGGGGCGCAGCCACAGTCCAGGTCTTCCTGCTGCATTATCTGACTGCGTTTTTCCCTGGCGCCAATGATCGGAGCGACGCACCGTTTCACTTTGGCTGGGAGGCCTGGATAGCCCGGCCTTCGCCGCTGTTCTGGCTGTTCGACGGCTATTCGGCGGTGTATGTGTTCTTCCTGCTCAGCGGGACAGTGTTGACGTATTCGTTTCGGGCTGCGCCCCTGCAAATACCCCGGCAAGTCGTGCGGCGCGTCGCCCGCCTCATCGGGCCGGTATTCATCGCGGCAGCGCTGGCGAGCCTCCTGTTCTCACTGCTCCCAGGCAGCCACGTCGCCGCAGGCGCCGTCACGGGTTCGACGAAGTGGCTCGCGACCATTGGCCCCGACCCGTTCTCGGTGAGTCACTTCGTGCGCGAAGTCGCCGTTGAATCACTCTTCACCGGCTATCAGTGGAGCACGCTCTTTCCGTCACTCGAACCGCATCTCGATACGATTGCTGGCTCTTTCAACGCGCCGCTGTGGACGCTGCACTGCGAGCTGTGGGGGTCTTTCCTCGTGATGGCGCTCGTGGCGACTCAACACGTGAGCCGCAAGCTTTATCGCGGGTTGCTGATCGCGACGCCAATCCTTTTCTGGAGCCATCCGCTGATGCTGTTTGTCGCGGGCCACCTGTTGGCGGACTTCGCTCAGCGTGAGCGCGATAAATCGATATGGCGATCGCTCGCGGCGGCAGCATCGCTGGCGCTCGGCGTCGCACTGGGCTGCGCTCGCGACTGGCCCGTGGTCGACGGCATTCGTCAATGGCTTACGCCGCTCGCCGTCCGTGGCGACGACCTGTTTCACTTCCAGAGCCAGCTCGGAGCCTTCTTCGTTTATCTTGCCGTACTCACATCGGTTCGTTTGCAACGCTGGCTTTCGTCCCGGCCGTTCCTGCGGCTAGGGAAGCTTTCGTTCAGCGTCTACCTGGTGCACTTTCCCGTGCTATTCACCGTCAGTTGCTCGATATTCCTGATGTTCGCGCCGCTCGGCTATGGAGTGGCCGTCGCACTAGCGTGTGGGGTAGGAGTGGTTGTCACGGCGCTATTGGCACTCGCATTCGAGCGTTGGGTGGACGGCATCGCGGTCCAGTTCGCGCGAAATCTGGGCAAGGTGCGCACTGTGCGCGTACATCAGGGAATCTAGAGCTATTGGGATTAGATTGGGCACGGCCGATACGACTTGCTGGTGGGCTACAACAGTACCATTGGTGCTATCAGTTCGACGACGGGTCACGGTGTGCTGGGTTAGCGTTCACCTGCTGATTCCACAGGTACGGTGGGATCAGCAGGCCCTGAACTCCGCCCCTCGCAAGGAGAGTGGATTTTTTCATTTGACGTGGTTGGATAACTGGGCAAAGTTTTCCGGCCGTGTCCACCGCTCCGTGCTTCGCCTGAGGTGACGGATAAAGATCGTACCCGGCGCTGCGTGAGATGGAAATCTAGTGCGATGAATGGGGACTGAATCTAACCAGTTAAACAGGGGCGGCAAAGGGTGTGGCACTCCAATGCGGCAGGTAAAGCCACGAATGGAAGCGGCTCATCAAGAAACAGGCAGATGAGCTTGTTTCTCTCTTACAGTTCAAGGCCCCGGTCGTGTAGTGGCCGTTCACGCCACATTCGCTTGCGAAAGTACCGAAGATCAACAAGCAGTTAGTTTCGCCAGGAAGGGCGATTTGTCGCAAGCATGTTCAAGCGCAAGTCATTCTTGGCTCGCACGTCAGAATCTGAGCACGTATGGACGATCCACCGACGTATAGAAAGCGCAAACGTTTTCTTCGAGTGAATTTAATTCTTGTGCGGGTCGCCAAAGAACACATGAGAAGTTGCGCTAGTAACTAGCGCAAACCACGATTTTCCCCGGTTACCGCTACGATCGATTCGTTCAACAGGCCGCTACCCGCACCAATAAGCTAACATGCGAAAAAACAGATCATCCGCCTCTAAAGTTAATGTTTGGCTTGTCGTTAACGCATCCACGACCGTTATGCCGTCCCCTTTAACCGGTATGACCTAACTGTCGCATTTTCTATAACAATCAGAAAAGCAAAGAGTGAGAGATAAGAAGGTGCGCGGATTCACGTTCCAAAGGGAACTGGTCGGCCGTCAAAAGGAAAAAATCAATCGGCGAGTGCGGGAAACCTTGTCCGATGCATATCTGCAATGTAAGTTGGAGCTTGCCAGACCAGCGTAAGAAAGCAATTGGTGGCTCCGCAACTCGACGTATCCAAAATGGGATAACAAATCTATGCAGTTTCGCAACTTCCACGTTGCGCCGCTTGCGCTCGTCTTTCTGCTACTCCTTTCGGCTTGCAGGTTCACCAACAAGAGCGAGCCGGGAAGCGAAGCCGAAGCGCCAGTTACTGTCGGTCAGGTTCAATCTGCGCTCGATCAGAAGAATTTTGGGCTGGCCGCCGCGCTATCCGACAAGCTGACGGCAGCTAGCCCGACCAATGCTGACGCATGGCTGATCGCCGCCGATGCAAAAGCTGCGTCGGACAGTCGTATCGGTGCACTCGTCGCACTGGAAAGTGCGTTGAACAACGGCATGCGCGACGTAGCGCGACTTGATGCCGATCACTATCTTGGCCCGCTGCGCTCGTCGAACGAGTACCAGGCGCTGCTCGCGCGCTTCGGACTCGCTCGGCCCGTTGTGCAGGCGGGCGACTCCTCAATCACTGAAACATCCGCCGGCACAGTGGTTCGTGCAGGCGACATCTCTGTCACGCTCCCCAATACAAAATAAGACCTACGAACATGATAGTTTTCAACAAGAAGCTGCTGGGCTGCGCGATGGCGGCGATCGTACTCACGCCCGTCGCACACGCAATGGACATTGAAGCGCGTGGTGTGGGCACGGCCGCCATCACGGGTGATGTGAACTCCGTACGCACCTCCGCACTTCGACAGGCGAAGCGCAATGCAGTGCTCGCCGCATTGGACAAAGTAGTCGGGGCGGGTGCGAGTCGGAACCCGGAAGTGCAGACGAAACTCGACGATCTCGTCGTGCAGGTTGGTGAAAACTCCTTCTTTGATGTAACACCCTCGTCGGCCGATGGGCAATACCAGGTGAGTGTCACACTGCGCATGGACGACAAGGCCCTGCGCGGTGAAATCAGCGACCTGGGTCTTGCGCTGAATACGACTACCACGCGTAGCCAACCTATTCTCGTCATGATGGACGAGTTCTTCACGACGCCGACCAATCTGCGCGCTCCGCTCGAAGAGTTGACCGAGTTCCGTCACGAAGAAGGCTCACATTACAACGAAAATGAAGCCGCCGCGAGCTCGAAAAGTTCGGCCTTTGCGGCGAGCAGCAACGCCGCTTATGCGTCGAAGGAGCAGGCCGCGTTCGCTGTGAACGACAAGTCCGCGAACCGTGTGAGCGCTGCACATGACACGCGCGTCGCAGGCGCAGCACAGGACGGCTATGGCGGCGCAGCGGCTATCAGCGCACGCGACGCGGGGCGTTTCGATGCGTCGGGTGAAAGCAGTCACCAGGCAGCGGGCGCAGCGTCGCGTCAGGTCGCGGCAGCTGCAAGCAGTAAGGTCGCAGCGGCTTCGTCATCACAATCGGCCTACGCTCACAACATCAATGCGGAAGATCACGACAACACGTATTTCCGGAAGCTGGTCAAGTATCAGCCGCAGAACACTGGGCCTGACAGAAAGAACTACACGTATAACGAACTTAAAGGGCAGCTTGGCGATCTCGACATCAAGGTACTGGACAACGCGCTCTTCAGGAGCCGTTACTTCGGCGATCGTGCAATCACGCTCGATCAACTGGAGAACGGCGCAGAACTGACGAAGTATGTCGACTATGCGCGCAAGGACGCGACGGCCGACTATCTGATGATCGGCTCGTCGGTAATCTACGATCTCGGCGTCGACAAGAACTCGGGCCAGGAGTCGTGCACGGGGGTGGCCAGCACGAAGACGTTCTCGACAAAGACGGGCGAAGACATCGGCTCGGCAACGCAGTCGGAAGCGGCTATTGGCGCATCGTCGGACGATTGCCGGGCACGCCTTGCGGTGAAGCTGGCGGGCAGCCTCGGTAACCAGGTCGGCAAGCGCATCCAGGAGTTCGTCAAGAAGCGCACGATGTATGGCGCCGAATTCACGATCCGTCTAACGGGCGACAATCTCTCGCTGATGACGCGCACGGCATTTGCTCAAGCGTTGAAGACGGTGCCGGGCCTCGATAAGGCGGTGCAACGTCAGGCAGGTGCGGGGCAGGTCGAAGTGGTCGCCACCTACAAGGGCAGCGATCCCCTCGATCAAGCGATTGCGACGGCATTGGGCGGCAATCCGCAATTCGCGAGCCTCGACTCGGCGGTCGACGGCAGCATGATCACGCTGTGCATGAACGGCTGCAAGAAGGCGGTCCACTGACATGCGCGCCAAGGCGATCTCTCTTATTGCCGCATTTGCATTCGTGGGCTCTGTGCAACAGGTGCAGGCATCGCCCTCCGTCGGTCTGTACGTCGTGCCCGGTATTTTCTTCGACGATGCCCCTCGCGGCGCGGCGCAGTCACCCGGTGCGAGCAAAATCGACCCGGGTTTCCGTTCATCAATGGATATTGGGCAAACCGTCGCATTGTTGCAGCAGCGGGCTCAAGCGCATTTTCCTGTGCTCGAAGCGACCATCGACAGCAAGAACCGGCTGCGCACACTGGCTCTTTCGGTGCAGGTCACGCGCGTTTCGCGTTACCAAATCGACAAGACGGATGGCACCACGGACATCTATTTGCCGATCACGCTGAGCGTTTATTTCAGCAACCCGGTGACTGGCGAAGTGCTTCAGTCATTTAGCCAGACGCGCTACGACGTGATGACAGTTCAGCGCTCGCTCGCGCGGGCCGATGTCGACGCGAAGGTGAGTGCGACGTTTCGCTCGGGCTTTGCCGCGCTGCTGGACAGCACGCTGACGGCCGCGGCGAGCCAGTTCAACCCCTATGTCGTCGAAGCCACGGCAGCCGACACATGGCGGGGTTTCGTGATTCTCGACAAGGGCTATCAGGCAGGCATCGGCAAGGGCGACGTGCTGGACGCCGGCGATGCGGAAGTCCGGGTGGAATTCGCTGGACAAAACTATGCCGTCGCGGTGCCCGTGCTCGGCACACCGAAGAGCGGCACCGTGTTCAGCCGTGCGAGCACAATGGCCTTGTCCGATGTGAAAAAGCCGCGCGTGCTGGCGCTTGTGAGCGATGGCAACACGGATCTCTCCGATGCAGTCAGCACGCAGCTCTTTACAGACAAGCTCGGCGGCAATGCGCCGTTTGCAACGTTGCCGCTAAATGCGAACTTCAGCCAGGTGCAGGCGTCGATCGACAGCCATACGGATATCGGGCATGAGGTCAACAGTAATCGAGCGCTGCCTGACTACTTTATCCGTATGGTGCTGCCGCCCGCGCGCCACTATTCGCTTGCGACGAACCTCAGTTACAAGACCCGTCAGAGTTATCAGGCATGGGCTTTCGCCGAGTTGCTTTCGCGCGACGGACGGGTGCTGTACTCGGCCGACGTCAATCAGCGTATCGACGATACGGTGACGAACCAGTCGGGTTTCAACGTCGCGGACCGCAAGGAAGTCATTCTGAAAAACGCGCTAAGCGATCTGGCGGACCGCTTTAGCAAGGAGGTGCGTTTCAAGCCGGTGACGCTGAAAGTCACTGACGCATCTTCCGATACGTTTCAGGTGGACGACCCCGGTATGAACCTGCAGCCGGGCGATTCGTTCCGTGTCTATCACGACGCTGGCCGTCCCGGCAACATTGCCGAGAACGCGCTCGTGCCCGTTTGGGATGCGAACGTCGTGAGCCGCGATGACAGCAAGGTCACGGCGTCGGCTGTGTTGCCCGTCGCGGGCAAGCCACCCCGGCCATCGAACGGCGACGTTGTGCTAATCGATAGTGTCGCAAACGCAGGTGTGGGCGCGCAACGCCTCGCGTTCTGTCCGTCGGACAAGAATCAGATCGGCTCTGTTTCGCTCGAGCGCTTCAACCAGCTTGCTTATGCGAGCGCGGCGCGCGCTCCGATCATGCTTGTCGATCCGACGCTCGCTGCACTCGTGAAAGAGCGGGTGAATGGTCAGTCCGGATTTTCGAAGACGCTCGAACTCAAGGCGGCTGTGTACGACCGCTGTCTGGAGGCGTTGAACCGGATCGACCAGAAAGAGCCGCGGTGCGACGGCGGCGTGTGCGCGACGGCCTACAACGTGCGACTTGCCTATCGGCAGAAAGCGGCGGGCACGGTGTTCGGGCAGGCCATTCTCGAACACGGCTTTACAACAGACGGGTTTCCCGCCTCGACCGATGCAGCGAACGTCACCTCTTTGCAGAACATTGATCTCGACGCGGATACGCGTGCGAGCCTCGATGGTGTCATCAAGCAGTTACTCAAAACCAACTAACACGCAATACCCACAAAGGACCACATCAAATGAAGAAGTATTCCGTTCTGCTTGGCGCACTGCTGACGAGCGCGTTGATTACCCAGGCACCGCAAGCGCAGGCATTCGGTATTGGCAATCTGACTGCTGCGATTCCAGGCGTGGGTGGTGGTGCATCGGCAGGGACTGTCTCGGCAGGCGATATCGATCTCTTTATCAAGACCGCGCAGGACGCGGACGCGATGATCGCCACCGCGTCGCGCCACATCTTCCGCGCAGTCGAAACTAGGGAGGACATTGTGAAGCAGGAAGAGGCGCTTGCAACGGCAAACAGCATCGCCGATCCCGCCGAAAAGCAGGCCGCGCTGAACAAGATCCGCGATGACGAAGCGACGGCTGTCCAAAAGGCTCTGGCCAGCAACGACATTCAGGAAAAGCTGAAGGGCATGAGCAAGGACCAGTTGAAGTCGTTCGGCAATGCGGCATTTACGTACATGCTCGGCGTCCTGAAGGACAAGCAACTGGCCGACGGCAGCCAGGCGTTGGTGTCGGGCGTTGCTAAGAACCCCACGTTGCTTCCGCGCCTCGCGGCGCTGAAGGATGTGGCAGCGTCGGTGAGCGCGCAAGCGGTCAGCACGGCGAAGATCGGTGAAGGCCTCGTCAAGCTGGCGAGCGCGGGGAAGATCGCAGCGCTGCCGACGTCGGCTTCGGAAAAGGCAAAGCCGGTGGATTCGCTATAAGTGCCGGATTGACGACTGTCAGTCGAAACTGAAGAAACAGGAGATGCCTGCGATCCAGTTGCAGGCATCTTGTCGTCTGGACTCGGGTGGATATGTTTAAAGCGCTTGCGTTGTTGGCCGTTATGCTCGCACCGCCGTGGGCGAGCGCGACATCGTTCGATTGCCGCAAGCGGAAAAGGCTATTTGTGGCCGCGCACTGCTGTGATATCTGAACGATGCACTTTCCACTAATTATCGCAACTTGTTCACTGATAATCTCGGGGACGGCTGCAAAGGTTTGAAGCGCGAGCAAAAGGAATGGCTATACAAGCGGCAATACATATAAGCCAAAGAAGTGCCTTATCGACGTCTATCGTTCGATTATTGACGAAATCTGCAATACGCCAGTTGTGACCCGCATTCATCCGGATTGCTTGATGTCGGGCGACACCAAGTAAGTGACCAGGAACTGGAAGACTCGATGCATTCCATTCGCGCTAAGTTGTCGTGCGATATCTAACATGAATGCTCACCGCGAACGGTCTTCGCCCGGCGTGGCGTCCCGATAACCGGATCGGGGCGGTTGTAAGAACGCGACTCCGCGAGACAGCACATTCGCCAGTGCCAACCTGCGGATGACTGGAAAGCGACCCTTATCCGAGTGGGCAACCCGATAAGCAAACGACGGCTCAGGGCAATCAATTGTCCTCAATGGACGGAGCGGAGCGACGGTTCCGCTCCGATACCTGCCCCTGGAACGGCACCGGTCCGACTGGCAGCAAGGGGTCAAACTAAGCCGAACGCCGTCGGACTCAACACGGGCCAGGGCCAGTCCATCGAGATGCACACCCAGACCGTCGACAATGTGAAGGAGCATCTTGTACGATCCGTCCTTCCTGATTGCATTGAGGAGTAGCGCGCTCGGTCGATTTATCAGAAGTGGATCGGGGCCTCGCGCCAACAACGATTTCCATGGCTACCGACAAAGCCACACCCTCGACCCCGAATAACACCTATAAGAACTAGCCACATGACTTTAGCGAGTTCACCCAGACTGCACCAAAAATCCTGCTATTCGCCGCTGCTTCCGCTCGACTGTCTCGCCGCAGCGATCCTCGGCACGCTATTATGGTCGGTATTGTCGAATAAACAGTTCTCCGCCGATGGCGCATCATTTTTCATTGAAATCCTGCG
This sequence comes from Paraburkholderia sp. BR13444, assembly GCF_040948755.1. Taxonomy (NCBI): domain Bacteria; kingdom Pseudomonadati; phylum Pseudomonadota; class Betaproteobacteria; order Burkholderiales; family Burkholderiaceae; genus Paraburkholderia; species Paraburkholderia sp. BR13444. The sequence goes on from NZ_JBFPKM010000005.1 coordinate 31,229, forward strand.
TTCACGCGATGTGAACCATATCGCATGGTCGCGGCAGTTTTCGTACGACCTGGGTCAATGGCCGCTAGTGCTGGCCCTTCACTGGGGCTTGTCGAATGCCGTACTGCTCCGCTTCATTTTCGGGCTCGGCTATGTGCTGCCTTTCATAGCCGCCTACCTGATTGTGCGCGTGCAGGTGACAAAAGGGGCAGTCCCCGCGCTGCTACCAGGCTATCTATTCGGCATGCTGTCGATTGCGCTGCCGAGCGACTTTCTGTTGGTCGGCGAAAGTCAGTTCCTATTGCCGCTTGCGTGGCCGATGCTCGCATACTTACTGCAGCCTGGCCGATTTTCTTCGGCCGCATGGCTGTTACCGATTGCGCTATCCGTGCTTCTCACGCGCATGTACGAAACCCAAGCCGTCACACTTGCGCTCTTCGGTTTGATCCTGGTACTTCGTTCACGTGCGCAATTGACTGCTCTCGCACGGCAGCGACGTTACCTGGTGCTGGGCCTTATTTGTCTCTGTATTGCACTATGGGTGCTCGGTGCTGCAATTGCAGCGTATTGGATCATTTATCCGCGTGATCCGGCCAACCGGGGCGCGTTTCTGCATGGGCTCGCTCATACGGTGCAAAACGCAGTATTTGACATGAGTATGTTTGCAGCGTTGTGCTTTTTTATCGGACTGCGAGTACCCAAAACACGTGGGCTGCTGGTCGCGGTGCTGCTTGCGATCAGTTATCTATGCTGGCATGAACGGTTCGATTTCTTCAATGCGCAGATCAGCTTCGACTCGCGCGTGCTGACCCTGCTTTGGTTGCCGCCGCTCATTGCTCTCAGTGTATGGAGGTTCGAAGCGTGCGCCGTGACGTTCGGCGTTGCGCTGTGGTTTGCCGTGGTGTCTGTTGCACCATTGGCCGTCGATCTGGCCAGCACGAATGTGTGGCGCGACTATGCAAGCCAAGTCACGAACTGGGCAGCCAGGAGAGACGACGGACTGGTGCCGGCCAGCGTGCATCGACTGGACCTGCACCCGGCCAGTTGGAACTGGACATTTCCATCATTGAGCATCGCGCTGGGTGCTCCACACGTCGGTTCGGTGCTTGAAAACGCGCCCGGCGTTGCATGGCAGCCCTTCAGCCCAGCCACGGAATTGCCGCTTGCTTCGTTTGCTGGTTATCGCGGCACGCTGGCACGCCAACCGTAACAACGATAGTGGCTGCTGCCGGAACGCAGCAGCTCGGCTGTCTCGTGTTGGGCGAATACCACGAGCCGAACTTCTCGCTCAGAAAGATCATGTCACTGCTCCGTTTGCATAACCGATGTTGTACAATCCGGTCCGCTTCACAAAGCCTGATCCCCGATAGCTCAGTCGGTAGAGCGCCGGACTGTTAATCCGTAGGTCCCTGGTTCGAGCCCAGGTCGGGGAGCCAAATGCGGGAGTAGCTCAGTTGGTAGAGCGCAACCTTGCCAAGGTTGAGGTCGCGAGTTCGAGCCTCGTCTCCCGCTCCAGCGTTACGTCATCTAGACGGCCCATGTGGCTCAGTGGTAGAGCACTCCCTTGGTAAGGGAGAGGTCGGCAGTTCGATCCTGCCCATGGGCACCATTAAACATTCGCACCGGCAATCAATCTGCCTGCTTCTTCGCGATCAATCCCCACGCTCGCTTGTAGATGATCAGTTAGTCACATCGCTTGAGCGGCCGAGTTTTTCACACATCGACGTCCATCGAAAGCCATCCCGCTTGACCAATGATGACCTGTTTGTGATTGCGATCACAGCTTCTCTCGAACGCTGGCGCATATTCTGCGCACACTGACAGAAGCCCTTGGTATGCAACAGGTAAAGAGCGGTACGGCACACGACGAAGACGCACGAAATATGACGCTCGCAACGGTACAGCGATGGCGCATCGATTCGACGAGCCTGAACGTGATCGTCCATCTCGACGCGGACAGGTTTCCGGCGAGCCCTGTCGCACCGAATCAGCGTGGCTTCGTACTGGATGCGGAGCAGGCACGTCAGATGATCCGTGACCTGAGTGCGGCGGTGCTGGCACTGACTCAAAAACCGGTACGGATCTCTGCGCGACCCTGAGTCGCTTCAACTTGGCGTCCGGCCGGTTGCGAGGTGGTGCAACGCGACACGATCCCGAATACGGATCGCCTTGCTTTCCCGTTCGACAATCCCACGCTTTTCGAGCGACGTGATCACACGCGACACCGTCTCGCGGCTCACGCCCGCCATCGCTGCAATCGTGACCTGATTGGGCAGTTCGACTAGCGATGAATCGAAGGACGCACTCTGGTTGATGGCCGCCTCGATCACGGCGGTCACACGCGCATCCGCACGCGGCTGGCTTCGCGAACTGCGCGCCACGAGTAGCGTTTTGGCGCGACTCGCGATCAGGTTATTCAGCGCGCGCGCCACGTCCGGGTCGCTGAGAAGCCGTCGGGCGTGCGCCCGGTCGAGCAGGCCGACGATACTGCCCTTCGTAGCAATTACATTGCCCACGGTCGGCGCGCAGTTGAGGATCGAAATCTCGCCCGTACACTCGTCGGGATTGACAACGTAGAGCGGGAGCTCGACACCATCCTCGGAGTATGTCGACACGCGGAGCTGTCCCTCGACGAGGAAGATCAGCGGCGACTCTATTGCCCCCTGATAGCAAACGTAATCGCCCTCCTTGACGTGTACAACCTTGGTGAGCCTGGTCGTGTTGCCGACTATTTCGCTTCGTGCCTCGCGAAGCAGAATTTGTTTTCTCAACATTATTCGAATTACGTATGCGGCCTACTGAGATAGAGCAGAAAAACTTGGCACGGAGAATACCGGTAACTAAATGTAACGCAAACTAAAAGTAAGTAATGAAGAGAATGGGGCAGCCGCATAAGAAAAAATTGCTTGGTGTTTTCTACGCGGCGCTGCGCCGCTTTTATGCGTGCTGCATGAACCCGCGGGGAGCTTCCTTTAAAACGTGTCCGGACGGACACCATTAGCGAGATTGGCAGGTCAATGCAGTTCACTTCCCAGCATCAGCCGCCGCGCGATGTCGGCCGTCTGCAGCATCCCACGTTCAGTCGGTGAATGGGCCGCGAGATAGCGGACGACTGCAATGAGAATGTGCCGTCCTTCGGCAGTATTGCCCCATGCAGCAAACTGCCGAACGCCTGCCTCCAGCATCTGATAGGCATGAAAGCCGGCATCTTCACGCAACACGGCAAGCGCAAGCGTGGCAATGAGCGCCTGCGGCGGATGACCGAGCGTAAGATGGCGCGCCACCAGCTTCGCCGCAAGATCAACCTGGCGCTGCCGGTCGAAAGCGTCGAGCAAGGCCGTTCGGATCGTCCCCTCATCGGCAGGAAGGTCGTCGAGCGGATCATTGTCCTCGCCCGGGATGCGGGCGGGCGGAACGTTCAGATATCTCGCCAGGTAGAGCGCCATGGCTCCGTGCAGTACGCCGCGAACGCCGATGACCCGAGTGTCGAAGCTTGCGTCCCCGACACGCCTGAGAATCTGATGGAGCGCGTTGGCATGGGTAAACACATGATGCGCGGTCTCCCAGTCGGAGTACTCGTTGGCATTGCCGAAGCGGGCCACGCGCAACGCCGCTGCGTAAGCGAGGGCTTGTCCCAGGTCGGCAGACGCAGCGCCTGCGCGGATCGCCTCCTTTAGCGAGTCAATGATTCTCGCTGGATCGTCTGAAAGCAGTTCCCAGGCAAGCGCCGCGTGATCCGACCAGCCTCGCACGCTGCGCCCGGCAGCGAAGAGGTTCGAGATCTGGCTGGCCGCTTCGTCGCACATCGCGACGAGATCGAGGGGCTGGCGCCACGCGGTCGATTCCTCGGCACCCCGGGCGCTTACCATCTGGGCGATGACAGTGGGCAGCACAGCCGACGCGTGCTCCCAGCCGATCAGATCGAGGCATTCAAACGCCTTGTTGATGAAGTCGAGCAAATGCCCGGAGTCCGCGAAGGCCCGCTCCGTCCCGGCGGACAGCAACGCATCCGCGAGCACGGCGGGTGCGAGACCGGCGGCAATCGCAGTCAACAGCGTGCGCTCGGCCGCCTCGCGGTGGCGCACGTTTGTCCACAGGCGCAGCCAACGATCGAGCATGGCGGGCTCCGGCCGGCTCGCAAGCGGCGTACGTTCGCGCCGCGGCGCCTCGCCGTTGCAGTCCGCCGCTACACGGCGCGCGCCGTGGAACAGGGCGAGATAGGTTTCGTCTGCGGGCAGCACGGACAACAGGTTGCTGAGCGCTGTGAGTACCGTGAGACCAACGCCCCAGCCGTCACGGTTTTGCGCTCCGAACAGCGCGACCTGCCGCACGATATCGACCCTTGGTACATCGGCGGCGAGCTGGCCGTGCACGGCTTTGGCGATGACAAGTCCAAGGTCATGTGTGAGGCCATCCGCAAGGCGTTGACGCCAGTGCGCGGCAGCATCGGGATGATCAGACCTGGTTGCGACCCAGACGTCGCCATTGCGTATTTGGACCGCGTAGCTGGGGACATCATCTGCCCAAAGGTCGAACGTGCAGCCGCTTTCCAGATCGAAGCGGGCATGATGCCAGTGACAGGTCAGGATGCCGTCTTCGACAGTGCCTCGCTCGAGCGGGAATCCCATGTGTGGGCACCGATTATCAACGGCAAAGACACGCTCGCGGTCGCAGATCACGACGATCGGACCATGTCCACCCTGGACGATGCACCGTCCTTTCGCTCGCAGCTCTTTGAGGCTTCCAGCGAGCACGAATTCTTCGTCCCGGGGATCCATGTGCGAGCCTCCCGCGTTAGTCCTACAGGCGTTTCAGATGCGACCGCTTCCCCAAATATAAGCATACTCTCCGGACAAAATGCCAAAGGCGCGGGTAGCGGGCCCAGATCTATACCGATAGGCACAACCTATGCTTTGCGATCTCACCGGGCGTTAGCGCCTTAAAACGCCGTAGAATTCCCCAAGCACAGTTCACCTTCGTAGTTCACCTTCGTGCGATCCAACCGAGTTTGTGCGACCAGCGGTCGCCGGTTATCGGGAGACAGTCATGGCTGCGCGTTCAATTGCGTCTCTGACGCTTTCCTTCGGTCTGGTATCAATTCCGGTCAAGCTCTACTCGGCGACCGACAGTGCTTCAGGTGTGGGATTCCATCTCCTGACGCCTGACGGCGGGCGGGTCAAACAGCAGTACATCTCCGAGGCGACAGGCGAGGTCGTGGCGCGAGCCGACATGAAGAAAGGCTATGAGTTTGAGAAAGGCCAGTTCGTCGTTTTCACGCCAGACGAACTGAAAGCGCTCGAGGAAGGCGCAACGCATGTCGTTGAGATTGTCTCCTTCGTACCGGAGAGGTCAGTGGACCCGCTGTATTACGACAAGGCTTATTTCATCGCGCCAGACAAGCGCGGCGGCAAACCGTACAGTCTGCTTCAGCAGGCGATGCGCGAAAGCGAACGGTGTGCGCTCGCAAAATGGTCATACAAAGGGAAGACGCGCATCGTCCAGATTCGCTCAGCCGAAGATGGCATGGTGTTTCAGCAACTGTTGTTCGCGGACGAGGTGCGCTCGCTGAGCGAATTGCACATCGAGCATGTAGCAGTGACGGGCACCGAGTTGCAGCTCGCGCTGCAAATCATCGACCAGGTTTCCGAAGATTCGTATGACCCAACGGCATACGAAGATGAGGAGAAGAAGCGGATTCTGGCAGCGATCGACCAGAAAATCGCCGGCAAGCAGATCGTGTCTCCGGCCGAACCGGGCATGGAGTCGGGCGCCGAAGTGATTGACCTGATGGAAGCCCTTCGTGCGAGCCTTGGCCGCAACAAGACCAAACAGGCCGCGTCCGCAAAAGCCGCGCCCGTAAAAAAGGCGCCCGTAGCCGCTTCAGATGAGCTCGCATCCAAACCGAGGCGACCGGCGAAGAGGGCGCCCGCCAAGGTTGAAGAAGCGGCTCCGGCCAAGGTGCGGGCGCGCAAGTGAAAAGGCGCAATGCCTCGCACGACTACTCGTTGCGCAGTCTCCAGTCGCTGCTGGGTGTCTCACGACGAGTGCTGTCCGGCCTGATAGACGCTGGATTCGTGCAACCGTCACGTGGTCGTCGTAACGAGCTCCGGTTCACGTTCCGCGACGTCGTGTTGTTGCGCACAGCTTTCCAGCTTCAGTCGGCCAAAATCGCGTCGCGCAAAATTCTACGAGCGCTTGCGCGGCTCAAAGCGGAATTGCCTGAAGAGCTTCCACTGACCGGCATCCGCATCACGGCTGTCGGTGACTCGGTGGTCGTCAAGACAGGTGAATCACAATGGGATGCGACCTCGGGCCAGCTTCTGCTCGATCTGGAAGTGGCGCCTGTCAAGGGCGAAGTGGCGTTCCTCGACGCTGCGCCCCGGAACATCGTTGGCCGGGAAAAGCAAACCGAGGAGTGGTTTGCTCTTGCAGAGGAACTTACCGATAGCGACGTCATCGGTGCTGAACAGGCCTATAAAAAGGTGCTCGAGTTATCGCCGACCCCGCACTACGACGCTTATAACAACCTGGGCGTCCTGCTTTGCGAGGTCGGGATGAAGTACGACGAGGCATTGTCCGTCTTTGACCGGGCGCTCGAGCATTTTCCGCAGGACGCTCTGTTGCACTTCAATCGCGCGGTCGCTCTGGAAGAACTGGAGCGCTACGACGCAGCGGTGCAAGCCTATGAACGATGCATCGAGCTCAACCCCACTCATGCCGACGCTCACTTCAATATTGCACGCCTGAGCGAGATCCGAGGCGACAAGCAGGGACTTCTGAGGCACCTGAGTGCATATCGCCGTCTCAGCAGGTGACGCGCACTCAACTGCTTTGCGGGGCAGGCTATCGAAACCGAAGACTTTCGCGAGAGAGCTCCCTGACCGCGCTACATCCCATCAACTTCATGCCCCGCTCTAACTCTGTTCTCATCAAGGCCAGCGCCCGCTCAACGCCGGCCTGCCCAGCCGCTGCCAGTGGGAACAAATAGTACCGTCCGACACCAACGGCTTTCGCCCCTAGAGCCAGAGCCTTCAGAACATGGGTTCCGCGTTGCACTCCTCCATCCATGATGACGTCCAGCTTGTCGCCCACGGCATCTACAACCTCCGCAAGCTGATCGAACGCGGCTCTCGATCCATCCAGCTGCCTGCCGCCATGATTGGACAGCACGATGCCGGTACAGCCAATTGCGGCCGCACGCTTCGCGTCCTCGACAGACATCACGCCCTTGAGGCAAAACTGGCCATCCCAGTTCCGGACCATCTCGGCGACGTCGTCCCAATTCATCGAAGGGTCCAACATTTCCGTGAAGTAGCGGCCAATCGACATCGCACCGCCGCCAAAGTCGACGTGGGTCTCCAGTTGCGGCATGGAAAAGCGCTCATGCGTGACGTAGTTCAGAACCCATTTCGGCTTCAGCGCGAATTGGAGCATACCGCTCAAGGTGAGTCTGAAAGGGATGGTGAAGCCTGTACGCAGGTCGCGCTCGCGGTTTCCACCAGTGATACTGTCGACCGTCAGCATCATCACATCGATGCCAGTCTCTTTGGCGCGTTGCATCATTGCACGGTTTAAACCGCGGTCCTTATGGAAGTAGAACTGGTACACCTGCGGTGTCGGGAACGCTTTGCGCAACTCTTCCATGCTGACCGTGCCGAGCGAAGAAACGCCGAACATCGTTCCATACTTCGACGCCGCGGCGGCCACTGCGCGTTCGCCTTCATGGTGAAAAAGGCGTTGCAGTGCGGTCGGGGAACAATACACAGGCATCGCCAGCCGCTGGCCGAGCACTTGCACCGAGAGATCCACGTCACCGACTCCCCGCAACACATTGGGTACCAGGTCACATTGCTGGAAGCTCTCGGTGTTCCGGCGATAGGTCACTTCGTCGTCGGCGGCGCCATCGATGTAGTTAAAGATCGGGCCCGGCAGTCTGAGCCGTGCCAGTTCACGGAAGTCGTGAAAGTTATGGCAATCGCTTATTTGCATATTGCGAGGTAGCCGCCGATTTGGCCTGCTGGAAGCCAAATTTCACGGACGGTCAATTCTCATGCCGCGTTTTTTTCATCGTCGCCGGATCGCGCACGATGGTGACCGCGCATGGCGCGTAGGCGAGCACCTGGCGGGCGACCGAGCCGATCAGCCAGCGATCGAACGGCGTATGTCCGCGATGCCCCACCACGAGATGGTCGATAGCATGCCGCTCCGCATACAGCACGATCTCTTTCGCCGGCGGCCCGACCACGAGATCGAACTCCACGGCCCCGTTCGAAGCGGCGAGCTTCGCCTTCACGTCGTCGAGGATCTCGTTGGCATGGCGCACTTCCAGCTCGATCAGACTTTTTCGCTCGACTTCGATCGCGCCCCAGTCCGGCGTGCGCGCGACGACGAGCACATGCAAGCGCGCGTCGAAACGCTTGGCCAGATCGACCGCGAAAGTCACGGCATATTGCGCGGATGCCGACCCGTCATAACCTACCAGCACGTTCTGCATGATCTGCTCCTGTGCGGTTCCCACCGGGTCGCGACTTCGTCTGACGAAATCCATCGGGCCGTTTGCGTGAACCGCGAACTCTCCCCGACTTCGCGGCGTCGGCGCGAAAGCATGTGCGATCCACTCGCGAACCCACGGCGTGGATCGTCACGCGGACGGCGTCGGCACCTGTGGTGTTGAATCAGTTGTCGTCGCTTCTGGACGGGAGATGCTCGTGAGGCTCGGGCTCTGCCGCGTCCGCATTAGGAAGGTCGTCTGGGGCCGGTTTTTGCGAACCCTTCGGACCGGGATGGCCAGTCGTGCCGGCGGAAGATTGCGCGGGGTCGCGAGAGGTGCCGGTCGGCTCAGCGGATGGATTGGAGGTCATGATGTGCTCCTGCGCTGATGAATGCAGCTTTTATCATCATAGTCCCCTGGCCAGTTTGAGTGATAGACGCCGTGACGCCGGCGCTGTCACGCCGCCGGCACTTTCTAGCCACGGTCGGGCGATTCTTGAACTAGACTTTAAATCTTGCTGAATTGCATAGACAGTTTCAATGCAAGTTGATGCGGCGATCGATAAGCAAAAGGAAGGTTTTATGGCTATCGTCGTACACAACATCACTGTGGTTTCTTCGAGCTGGGGCGTAGCGTGACGGCGAGCGATGCCGCGCGCGCTACGAGCGCCTGGCGACATATCGTGCGCGCGCAGGGCATCAGCCTGTCCTACGGCAAGATACGCGCGCTGTCCGGTATCGACCTCGCCATTGGGCGCAACGAGATCGTCGGCCTGATCGGCGACAACGGCGCGGGTAAATCGACGCTTATCAAGGTGCTGACCGGTGTCGTGCGGCCGAGCACGGGCAAGCTTTTCATCCGGGACGAGGAGGTCGACTGGAGCCGCTTTTCCGTGCGCGAGGCGCACCGATTGCGCTTCGAGACGGTCTATCAGGAAAAATCGCTGGGCGAGAAGCAGCCGCTGTGGCGTAATTTTTTTGTCGGCCGGCAAATCACCAACCGGTTCGGTTTCATCAATGTCGCCGAACAACGGCGCATCGCCAACGAAATCTTGAAGCACCAGCTCGGTTTCCGCGGCGTGGGGATCGACGCGGATTCGTTGATTGCGAAACTCTCCGGTGGCGAGCGCCAGGGCATCGCGATCGGACGGGCAATGTATTTCGAAAGCGATCTGATCATTCTCGATGAACCGACGGTGGCGCTAGCCATCAGCGAGGTGCGCAAGGTTCTCGACTTTGTGCGTTCGATCAAGGAATCCGGCCGCGCTTGCATCTACATCGAACATAACCTCGCCCATGTGCACGAGCTCGCCGATCGACTGGTGGTGCTCGATCGTGGCCGGATCGTCGCGGAATTCAAGTCCGGTGAGATGAGCCTCGAGGAACTCACCCGGTTCCTGATTTCGCTACAGCAGAGCGGGCACGGGCCGGCGCCGGTTGCGGGGACACGGACGTGAGCGATCCGATAAAAGAAAAACGGCCGGCGCGGTTAGTGTTTTTTCGCCTGCCAGCTTTTGCTCGCGTGGAGGGATTGCCGAGCGTGGTCGTGTTTGCGTTGGTGGTCGGCCTGTTCATGGCGACCGCACCGCGGGTCTTTTTAGGTTGGCCAATCTACTTCTCCTTCCTGACGACCGTGCCGCCGCTGGTGGTGTTGGCGATCGGGCTGACTCTGGTGATTGCGGCCGGCGAGATCGATCTGTCGTTCCCGTCGGTAATGGCATTCGCGGGCTTTCTATTCGCCTGGTGCGTGAACACCACTGGATCGGCCTGGCTTGCCGTCATTGCGGCGTTGGCTGGCGGCGCGCTGGTCGGCGTGGTGAACGGGGTGCTGGTCGCGGTGGTCGGTGTGCCGTCGATCATCGTGACGATTGGCACGCAGTTCCTCTGGGCCGGTGTTGCTTCGATCCTTTCCGGCGGGCTTTCCAATGCGCTACAGCAACTCGCCAGTGGTTCGGCTTATGCAGTATTCGCGGGCACGCTGTTCGACGTGGTCCCGATGCAAGCGCTCTGGGCGCTCGGGCTCGCAGTATTCATGTGGTTCATCCTCAATCGCCATCGTTTCGGCGAGCACGTGCTGTTCATCGGAGACAACCGCAACGTGGCGAAGGTCGTGGGCATCAACGTGCCGCGTGAGACGGTAAAACTGTTCACGCTGATGGGGGTGCTGGCCGGATTCGCAACGGTTCTGCTCACGCTCGAGAATCTGAACTACTTCTCGACCCAGGGGCAAGGCTACCTGCTGCCGGCGCTGGCCGGCGTGTTCATCGGTGGAACCTCGGTGTTCGGTGGCACGGCGACGATCGTGGGTACGTTCTTCGGCACCTTCGTGATTGGCATGCTGGAGGCGGGAATCGTTGCGACAGGTATCGCCGGCTTCTGGGTACAGGCGATCGAAGGAGTGGTGTTCATCGTCGCCGTGATCCTGCATCTGTTGGTCGAGAATCCCGCCAGGCTGCGTGTATTGCGCGAAAAACTCAGGTTTGGCGGGAGATAATGCCGTTAAATCAGGAGATAGGAGCAGAAATGATCAAGATCATGACGGGATTCCTGCTAGGGGCGAGCTTTGTTGCGTTCGGCCTCGCGCCAACCGCCGGTGCCACCGAGCCGACCACGACGGGGCCGCTCGGCGCCGGTATGACGATGTATATGCAGATGGGCGGTAACCCCGGCGACGGCGCGACGCTGCCACGTCAGACCGGCGCTGCGGACGCGGGACATGCCCTCGGCATCAAGGTGATCGAGCAGTTTTCGGCCTGGAGTCCGGAGACGATGCTTGCGCAGTTTCGCCAGGCGATGGCGGCGCATCCGACGTGTATCGGCATCATGGGCCATCCTGGCGATCCAGCCTTCGCACCACTGATCAAGCAGGCGGTAGACCAGGGCATCATCGTTACCGTCGGCAATACGCCGCTGCCGGAAAACCAGAAGCTCTACGACGCGAAGGGCTTCGGCTACGCCGGCGTCGAACTCTACATCGGCGGGCAGATCACTGCTCAGGCGATGCTCAACGCCGGCCTCAAGAAGGGCGACGAGGCGCTCGAATATGGCGTCTTCAACGAGAGTGTGCGCAGCCAGTCTGACCGTGGCCTTTCCGAGACGCTGGAAAAGGCCGGTGTGAAGGTGACGAGGCTCAATATCTCACCCCAGGTGGATGCCGATTCATCGCTCGCCGTGCCGATCCTGGTCGCCTTTATCCAGGCGCACCCTGATCTGAAGGCGATCGGCACGCAGCACGGCGGCGTGACCGGGTTCATTCCGCAGGCGCTCCAGCAGGCCGGCAAGAAGCCGGGGCAAATCATCGTGGGCGGCATCGATCTGGCGCCCGCCACGATTTCCGGGCTGCAGAACAAGTACCTCACTGCGACGCTCGACCAGCAGCTTTATCTGCAGGGTTTCCTGCCGGTTACGCAATGCGTGCTCTCGGCTGCCTATCATTTCGCGGGACTGACCATCAACACCGGCGCAGGCGTGCAGACACCCGCGACGATCGACTCGCTGATTCCGCTGATCAAGCGCGGGATCCGCTAGGAACTCGTGCCCTCCAGACGCGGACCGGTTACCTGCGCACCGTGTCCGCGAGCATCAAGAAGGTCTCCTTAAAGGGCGTTCTCCGCTCGTCAGGACGCTATGACGGCGCGTTGCCGCCAGCGGACAGTTCAGCCCAGTCCAGCTCTTGCACGAGTGTTCGGTACGCGTGATCCCCGATGACGTCTCTATTACGAAGGTCGATAGCCTTCGCGCGGCCGGCTGCAATGGCACGCCTCCTCAGTGGGCCGCCGGGGACTTCGCTCAGTGGGCTTCGAGCGCCGAGTGCAGCGTGGCGATGCTTTCGGTGCGATCCGCAGGACCGTAGAAATCCGACATGCCCATGCAGCCCAGCCCAAGTGCGGAAACCGTGGGGCCGTTGCGGCCCAGAGTACGCATCTTCATGCTGTTTCTCCGCGGTGTATTGGTTAACGAACGGCGTCCACCCCATCAATGCAATACACGCACGATGCTACTCCTGAAAGTTATGGTTAAAAATTGCCAACCCCAGAAGATTTGGTTAATTGTCCGGAATGCGAAAAGACATCCGACAGGTAAAGCGAGCTCTCCGCACACCTGGACGGACGAATTGAAATAGCAGACCAAAAATGGGAGCCGGGAAAGCGGCAAATGTTATGGCTATTACAGCGCCGATGTACGCTTCATACTTGAAACGCGCATAAGGACGCATTGAAAGTGAAACTGGCTCTCGTCACGGGACGGCCGTTCGTTGAAGCTCAGGACAGCCTCGGAGTTCGCAAACGAACCGGCCTTTCGAGTCACGGAGCGGGCGCGCCAAGTTTGAGCGTGCCCGTCACGAACTCGCGGACGGTCTTCCTTGCATTGATCGCGGCCTTTTCGTCGTACGCGAGGGTCGGTCCATACTCGACGCAAGGATCGCTGTACGTAAAAGGCTGGCCGGTCGCTGCGTCCATGATTTGGCCGTTCTGTGCTTCGCTCAGTTGACAGCTTCTGATGGTTTGCGCCTTGGCGAGAACGATTGGCTTTGCCGCGGCTTTCCAGTCAAACATATGCTGGGCACCCGAATACTCGATGAACTTGATGTCCTTCCCCTTGGCTCGCAGCCTTTCGACGTACGCGCGGCATGACGCGACGGGAGCATAGTCATCTGCGGTGCCATGAAAAACGAGCACTGGCTTGTCGTCGAAATCGTCATCGGCTCTATAGGTCGTGTTGCAGTTCGGATAGAACGCGATGTACCCGGCGAAGCCCTTGCCGGAAGTGGAGCCGTGCAATTGTTGAAACCGTTTGAGATCGGCATATAACGCTGGTTGTCCGCCGCGTGATTCGCCCATCAGTATCACCCGCTCCGGATCGACTCTTGGATGCTTCTGGAGCAGGTCGAGTGCGCGATACGCGTCCTCGAGCTGCACGAGCCGGCCCAGTTGCCCCTGGTCGTTGAACGTGTTGACGACACCGCGCCCCGCGAAGCTGTCGACGACAAAGGTGGCGACGCCCATCGCAAGGAATTCCTGCTGCCAGTCGGTGATGCCGCTGTTGATGCCTCCCGATGGATGAAGAATGACGATCGCAGGAAGACGATCCGAACCCGCCTTGGGTAGACTCAGCACCCCGGCAACGGTGACCGGCTTGCCCGCTTCGTGTCCGCCGAGGAACTGTTCGTCGGTGAGTGTGACCGACTGCAGCGGTAAAACCTCTGTCCGCACTACCTGCGCAGCGATTGAAGCGGGAAAGGCCGCAGCCACACTTATCGATGCGACCAGACATAGGTGCCGCAGTCCAGCACCGGATTGCGCGAGTAATGACATGGCGACATCCTCCTGACCGCAACGGCGCGTCTGCCCAATAACGTCTCTTTGAACATAGACGATTGAATGGGCTTCTCAAGATCGAGGCGGCGCCTAGCTTCGGCGCTCTGAAGAATGTCTTATAAGTTCTGGCCCGGGACTGGTTCAAACATTGCTGACCGATGCCGTGGACCAGTCGCGCGGTGTGAATGGCAGTGACCCATTGGCGTATCTACACTCGGCTACGCGCCCTATGTCGTATTATTCGTGATGAGTCCGCTGCTGACCGTGGTCGTGAGGTGCCCTCGCTCGTGGCCGGCCCCCCGGCGCGCGATGCGTTTCCAACCTGGTGCAAGCGTTCTTCCACCCGACGAACCGGGCACGCACTCTAACCGGCAGTCGGCAATACTGTAAGGAGCAGTCACGATGAAAATGCAACGAAACGCTCCCCGGATCGCGTCGAGCCTGCTCGCCGCGGCGTTCACACTGGTTCAGGCAGGCGTCGCGGTCGCGCAGACGGCTGCTCCGCAGAGCGCCAGCGAGATCCACAGGACCGGCATGCCACCGACGCAGCAGCAGGGCGACATATCGTTCGTGACCGGCGGAGTTGGTCGCGACGAGTCGACCGCGCTGCGGCAGGCACGCAGGCAGTGGCCGCTGTCTCTGCAGTTCACGGGACCCGGTGCGAGCTATGTGGCCGACGTCCAGGTGCAGATCGCCAAAGGCGGCGCTTCCGTGTTCGAGGCCACGTCGAAGGGGCCGTACATGCTCGTGCGGCTGCCTCAAGGGCGCTATACGATCAGCGCCACTTACAGCGGCGTGACCAGAAAGCAGACGGTGAACGTCCGCGGCAATGGCAGCGCGCGCGCGACGTTCTCGTTTCCGTCCGGCGGCCACTGAGCGCAGTCCCGGCGCCGCGCCGAAGATCGCGCGGCGCGTACGTTTGTTAACGCGAAAGCCATCACGCCTCGAGCATCTTCTTGCCGTTCGCCCCGAGCAACGGCAAGTCGCGGATCCGCACACCCGTCGCGTCGTCGATCGCGTTCGCGAGCGCCGCGGCGGCCGGGCCTTGCGCCGCTTCTCCGACACCCAGGAATGGCAAGCCAGGCCGGTCGATCAACAGCACGTCGACGCGTTTGGGTACGGACGAGAAGCGCATGATCGGATAAGTGCTCCAGTCATAGCTCGTGATGCGTTGCGGATCGAATTGCGTTTCTTCATAGAGCGTCCAGCTCGCGGTTTGCAAAATGCCGCCTTCGATCTGATTGCGCACACCGTCCGGATTCACGATCTGTCCGCAATCGACGGCTGCGACGACGCGCTCGATGCTGAGCTCGCCGGTATCGCGCATCACCGTCACGTCCATCGCGACGGCAAAGTAGGCCATCAGGTTCTTGTATTGGGCAAACGCAAAGCCGGTACCGTGTGAACGCGGGCTAGCGTCACCCGTTAGCGCGCTGTGAGCATGCCAGCCGAATTGATCGGCTACGGCGCGAATCACGCCATGTGCGCGCGGATCATCGAGATGTTTGAGGCGAAACGCAATGGGATCGGCGTGCGCGGCTCTGGCGAGCTCGTCGATGAAGCTCTCGATCGCGAACACGTTCATGTGCGCGCCGAGCGAACGCATCGCAGAGACGCGGATCGGCATCGTGGGCACGAAATGATGCTGCACGTGCAGGCTGGGCACGCGGTAGAGCGGAATGCTGTTGCGGTCGCCTCCGCCTTCCGGCATCGGAATCGGCTTCGGCGGCGCGGGGGTGAACGGCTGCGCAAGTAGCTGCGCGGGCAGCAGGCGGCCCGCATTCTCGATGCGGTTGTTATGCGTATTGCTCCATAGCTCGTAACGCCAGTCGGCAATCATGCCTGCCGCATCGAGCGTTGCCTTTGCGTCGACTGTCATGGCCGGGCCGAACGGCTCCCACATGTGTTCCTGTTCGCGCATCAATTGCACCCGCACCGGGCGGCCAGGCAGCTCGCGTGCGATCAGGGCGGCGTCGGCCGCGACATCGTCCGCGCCGTTGTGTCCGTAGCAGCCCGAACCTTCCACATGCACGCAGCGCACCTTGCCGGGCGGCATCGCGAGCATTTCGGCGATGCCGGCATGCAGCGGATAGACGCCTTGCGTGTGCGTCCAAACGGTCATCACATCGTTGTCGAGTCGCGCGACCGCGCACGATGGCCCAATCGAGCCATGCGTCAGATACGGCCTCGAATAGCGCGCCCGCAGCGTCGCCATCGGTGCGGCCGCGCCGCTCGCCGCGCCCCGATCGGCCACCGCGATTTCCTGTGCAGGCAGGTTCATCAGCAACGCGTGGACGTTCGCCGGATCGGGCAGCGGCGGCCCCGACCGCCACTGCGCGGCGAGCGCCAGCTCACGCATCGCGAGGATCGCGCGCCATTCGTCGTCGGCGGCCACCGCGAGGTAGTTGCCGTTGCGCACGACCTTGACGACCCCGGGCAGCGCCTCGACGCGCCCGCTATCGAATGCAACGAGGCTCGCGCCATAAGACGGCGGCCGCACGACGCGGGCATGCAGCATGCCGGGCAGCCGCAGGTCCTGGACATAGCTCGCGCCGCCCGTCACCTTGCCCGGGATATCGACGCGCGGCAGCATATGGCCAATCAGCGCGTAGGCCGATGGCGGCTTTCTCGGCGCGTCGGGCTGGGCGTTCTGATGCAGGTCCGCGTGTTGCACGGCTTCGCCATAGCTCACGCGTCTTCCGTCGGCGGCAATGACGGCGCCGTCGCGTGTCGTCAGGGTCGCTGCGTCGAGGCCCAACTGCGAGGCCGCGCTCGCGACCAGCAGCGCGCGCACTTGAGCCGCGGCGTTGAGGATCGCGGTGCCGCTATCGGCCATCGTGTGACTGCCGGCGGTGTAGCCTTCGTTCGGCGTTCTGGTGGTGTCGGCGGTGATCAGCTCGATCGCATCAGGCGCGAGATCCAGCTCTTCCGCGGCGACCTGCAGCAGCGCGGTGCGAATGCCCGTGCCAAGCTCCGCTTTGCCCGTGAATACGCTCACGTGGCCGTCGGGGGCGACCTTGATCCACGCATCGAGCAACGGCGTGGTCTTGAGACTGCCCGGCAGCTTCGGGGCGCTCGCGTTGAAGGTGCCCGCTTCGGTGGTGGTTTGCGCGAGCGCGGTCATGACTGGCACGATCGCGAAGCTCACCATCAGCGAGCCGCCAACGAGGAAGCGGCGCCGCGCGGGGTCATCCGGACCGCTGCCGTGGGCGGCGGACAATGGGCGGCCGTCGCTCACGATTGCGCTCCCCCGCCCGTACGCGGCGAACCGCTCGCGACTTGCCGGATCGCCGCGAGAATGCGCATGTGCGTGCCGCAGCGGCACAGGTTCGGCTGCATGTAGCGGCGGATCTGTTCATCGCTTGGATGCGGCACTCGGTCCAGCAGCGTTTGCGCTCGCATGATCATGCCGGCGATGCAATAGCCGCATTGCGCGGCCTGTTCGTCGATGAAGGCTTGCTGAAGTGGTCCAGGATGTTGCGCGCTGCCGAGTCCTTCGACGGTTCGCACTGGCCGCTCGCCCACGGCCACGACCGGCATGAGGCACGAGAACACCGGTTTGCCGCCGACGCTGACCGTGCATGCGCCGCATTGACCGAGACCGCAGCCGAACTTCGCGCCGTCGAGCTGCAATTCGTTGCGCAGCACATAGAGCAGCGGCGTGGACGGGTCGACATCGACCGTCTGACTGACGCCGTTGACGTTGAGTGTGATCATCGTGGCAGGCCGTCCCTGCGAAATTGCGCGACCGCACGGGCATCGAGCGTGGGCCACGCGTCGCGTGCGGTGAAGCGTTCGCGCGTGTAGTTGGCGAGCTCCGCTATCTGCGCATCCGTGAAGGTGTTGGCAAATGATGGCATGAAGGGCTCGCTATCGCTTTCGTGCCAGTCGATGCCATCGAGGATGAAACGGACCATATTGCGAGGGCTGTCGGCGTTGACGGCCGTGGAAAGGGACAGCGACGGTCGAGCGCCCCCGTTCGACATCGGCGCGCCTTCGGCGTGGCACGATGCGCAGGCCGCGGCGAACAGATTCGCGCCGCCGCCGGGCGCGGGGGACACGGGCGCGGAGGTAGCGGAGGGCGAGGCGACCGGATGCTCCGGCGCGCCTCGGCCCCCGGATGGCAACGCCAGCAGATACGCGGCCATCGCCTCGACGTCGGAGGAGGATGCGTCGGCGAGCGTGCGCGTGACGGGGCGCATCGGACCCGCCGCCGCGCCATGGGCGCTGGCGAGGCCCGTGCGCAGATAGCCGACGAGTTGAGCCTGCGTCCAGGGCGTCGGGCGTGAAGCGAGGTCCGTCAGCGCGGGCGCGTCCCATCCGTCGATCGTGCCGCCTTGCAGCGCGTGGTCGCGGCGCTCTGCGCCGAGGCGGTCGAGCGGCGTGTGGCACGCACCGCAATGACCGAGGCTTTCGACCAGATAACGCCCGCGTGCGAGGTCCGGCGCTCCGGTCGGCGACGGTGCGGCTTCGCTGCCGGTATGCAGGTAAAGAAGATTCCACACGGCGATGAGGGGCCTGAAGCCGAACGGGAAGATCAGCTCGTTGTGCGGCGCAGGCGCGTTGACCGGAGCGCGACTCATCAGCCATGCATACAGCGAGCCGATATCGGCATCGCTCAGGTGCGTGAAGTGGGGATACGGGAACGCGGGGTAGAGCAGATGACCGTCGCTGGACACGCCGTGCCGCATCGCACGTTCGAACGCGTCGAGCGTCCAGCCTCCGATGCCGGTTTCGTTGTCCGGGGTGATGTTGGTCGAGTAAATGATGCCAAAAGGTGTTTGCAGCGGCAGTCCACCCGCGAGGGGCGGGCCGCCCGTCGCGGTGTGGCACGTGACGCAATTGCCAATGGCCGCGAGCTTCGCGCCGCGCGCCGCGGCCGCGGTATCGCTGGCTGCCGCGATCGGCGCAGTGACGGCACCCGTCGCGGGCTCCCGTGCATGCGCAGTGAGGCCGTGCGCGGCCATGAGGGCGACCACAACGGCCACGCCCGCACTTGCCACCCGTCCTTTCATCTGGCCTCCATCGCCGAACCGTCCGCGCATCGTTGCAGAATGCGTCGCGCGGCTCTATGTCGCGCAAGCGGCGTTCCCGATAGCGGCGGGTCGCGATAACGGCTTCTTCTAGCCGGCAGCGACCGCGATGGCGATCTGCACGAACAGCACCTTGACGATGGTCATCGACGGAAAAATCATCGCGTACATGACGTCGGGCTGATCCGTCGGCGCGATGCGGTTGGCGAAGGCGAGAATCGCGGGATTGCCGGTCGCGCCGCAAATCACGCCGACCGACGTATCGAAAGACAGTCTGAAGATCCACAGGCAGCACACAGCCGTGACGCCGACGAGCACCAGCAGCGTGATCACGCCATAAAGCAGCAGCAGCGGTCCGGCGGTGCCGACGGTCGCAACGAACTTCGGTCCGCAAGACAGGCCCACCTGCGCGAGAAAAATCGTCAGCCCGAGATTGCGCAGCACGAGATTTGCGGAGAGCGGCATCACCCACACGAAAGGTCCGCTGCGGCGCACCTTGCCGAGGCACAGCGCGACCAGTAGCAACGCCGCGAGCCCCAGGCTGAACGCGCCGAGACCGGGCGCGCGCAGCGGGATCGCACCGACCAGCAGCCCCGCTGCCGCGCCGATGCCCAGACAGATGAAACTCAGCTCGGCCGTGCCCTTGATCGAATCGCCGAAGAACGCGCGGACCGTCGCCCGATGCGCGTTGTCGACGAGCAGGCCGACGCGGTCGCCTGCCTCGAGAATCAGATCCGGGGTCGACAGCAGATCGGTATCACCGCGCCGCACGTGCGCGATCGCGCAGTTCACGCCGTCCGGATAGCGCAGATTGCCGAGCGCCGTGCCGACGACCGCCGGGCTAGACGCGAACACGCGCAGATAGTCGAGGTCTTCGCGATGACTCGAAATACGCCCGGGCTGCGACTCGCCGCATAGCGCCGTCGCTTCGTCGAGCGGACGGCGCTCGGTGGCCGTGGCAAGGAGGACGTCGTCGGCGCGCAGCGTGAAGTCGTCGCTGGGCAACTGATTGTGATGCGCGCGCCGCACGGCCGCGATCACTACGCCGGCAGGCAGGCGGGTCGAGAGCTCCGACAGCCGGAGACCGAAGAGACTGGCGTTGCGCAGCGCGATTTCCGCGGTCTCCAGCACCTTCGCGGTCGGCTTCGGTATTTTGGCTTTCAGGGCCGCGTTCAGCACATAGAGGAACAGGATCGGCCCAGCCACGCCGAATGGATAGGTGACGCTATAAGCCACGGCGGCATTGCTGCTTTTCATCGATGCGATGGCAACCTGCAGGCTCGCCGTGCTGGTGCCGCTGCCCGCGAACATGCCGAGAGCATCGGCGAGCGTGATGCCAAAGTGGATGAAGGCGCACGCCACCAGACCCGAAGCGATCACGCCCAGACAGGCGGCCGCGTTGGCCTTCATGCCTTCCCGGCTCGTCAGTCCGCGGAAGAACTGCGCGCCGTACTGAATGCCGATGCCATACAGAAACAGCAGCAGACCGAGCGTGCCCAGCAACGCCGGCGGCGCGGATTTCGGCGCGAACGCGCCGAGCCCGAGTCCAACGAACAGCACGGCCCCCGAGCCCAGAGCCACGCCCTTGATAGTGATTTCGCCGACCAGGTAGCCGAGCGCAATGGTCAGAAAAAGCGCGAGCAGCGGCTGAGTTTCGAGGAAAGTTCTGACTGCTTCCATGCGGCCCCCTATGAACGCATCGCTCCTATCGCATTGCGCCTGCGAGGCTGCCCGAGCCGAGACCCACGATCAGATCGAGTGCACCGTTCTTCAATGCTTGCGTGGCGGCCACGCCCGCCGCTTTCAAGCCGGCCGCGTCGATGCGCGACGCATCCAATAGCTCGACACGCAACCGCGTGGCCGCCAGCGCGTCGAGCTTCAGGATATTGGCCGCGCCGCCCAGCGCCGCACGAATCTTTTCAGCGCGCTCCGTTTCCTGCGCAGAGTGTTGCGCCGAGGCGGCCACGGCCGCTGAAGCCGCGGCAGTCGCGGCTGCTGCGCCTTCCACGCCGGGTGCGCCGGCCGCCGGCAGATCCGCTTCTGCGCCCGCTGTCTTCAGATAGTCCTGCATGTCGGTTTTCATGTTCTCCGACAACGGCCCGAAGATCGCCTGCACGCCGTTGCCCACGCGCACCACACCCGCCGCACCGAGCGCCTTGAGCTTGTGTTCGTCGACGCGCGCCGGGTCCTTCACGGAGATGCGCAGCCGCGTGATGCAAGCGTCGAGACTGGTGATATTGGAGCGGCCGCCAAAGGCGAGCACGAGTTCGCGCGAGCGTCCGCCCGCGCCGCTCGCGGCGACCGCCACGGTATCCGCCGTGTCGTCCTCGCGGCCGGGTGTCTTGAGGTTGAAGCGCGTGATGACGAAGCGGAACACGCCGTAATAGATCACCGCGTAAATTGGACCGAGAATGAAAACATACCAGGCGTGCGTGGCCTTTCCGCCGATCAGGTTGAACATCAGAAAATCGATGCCGCCTTGCGAGAACGTGAAGCCCATGCGCATGCCCAAGGTGTTCGCCACGAACTGCGCCGACGCCGCGAGGCATGCGTGAATCAGGTACAGCACCGGCGCGACGAACAGGAACGCGAATTCGATCGGCTCGGTGATGCCGGTGAGAAAAGAAGTCAGCGCGGCCGAAACCATCATGCCGCCGACGGCCACCTTCTTCTCCGGCTTCGCGCAATGCCAGATCGCGATCGCCGCGGCCGGCAGGCCGAACATCTTGAACAGGAACGCCCCCGCGAGAATGCCGGCGGTGGGGTCGCCCGCGAAATAGCGGGTGATGTCGCCGTGAACTTCCTTGCCGGTCGTCGGGTCGACGAAGCTGCCCATTTCGAAGAAGAAAGGCACGTTCCAGATGTGATGCAGACCGAACGGAATCAGCAGACGTTCGACGAAACCGTAGACCGTCGCGGCGGTGCGCGGGTCCGAAACCGCCGCCCAATGCGAGAAAGCCTTGATTGCGCCGCCGATCGGCGGCCACACGAAGGACAGGATCGCGCCGAGCACGATCGAGCCGATCGCGGTCACGATGGGCACGAAGCGCTTGCCGGCGAAGAAGCCGAGATACGGCGGCAACGTGATCCGGTAGTAGCGGTTGAACATCCAGGCCGCAAGACCACCGGCGAGGATGCCGCCGAACACGCCGGTCTGGATCGACGGAATGCCCATGATCGTGTCGGTTTCGATGCCCTGTATTTTCGCGATCACACCCAGCGTGGCCGTCATCACCAGATACCCGATCGTTGCGGCGATACCCGAGACGCCATCGTTCTCGGTGAAGCCGAGCGCGACGCCGATCGCGAAGATCAGCGGCAGGTTGGCGAAGATCACGTCGCCCGCGTTCTTCATCAGCGCGAGCACGACGGTCGGCACGTAACCGTGGAAGTCGGTGGCGCCGAGACCGAGCAGCAAGCCGGCCACCGGGAGTACGGCGACGGGCAGCATCAGCGATTTGCCGATCTTCTGCAAGACTCCGAACGCATGCGAGAACATGACTGATCTCCTGTTGATCCGCTCAGTCGGCAAAGCGCGACAGATGCGCGCGAACTTCCGCGGCGGTGCCCAGACGCAGCACCTCGGCGGCGAGTTTCTTTGCTTCGTCGGTCGTGATGCGTGCAAGCTGGGCCTTGATCGAACCGACCGCCGGAATACTCACCGATAGCTCGTCGATGCCAAGGCCGACGAGCACCGGCACCGCCATCGCATCCGACGCGATGCCGCCGCAAATGCCGACCCATTTGCCGTGCTGATGCGCACCGTCGACCGTCATGCCGATCAGACGCAACACGGCGGGGTGCAGCGCGTCGGCCTGCTTTGCGAGTTGCGGATGGCCCCGGTCCATCGCGAGCGTGTATTGCGTGAGGTCGTTCGTGCCGATCGAGAAGAAGTCGACTTCGCGTGCGAGCGGCTCGGCGATCAGCGCGGCCGCCGGGACTTCGATCATGACGCCCACTTTCACGCTCGCCGCGCGATCGCCGGCTTCTTCGAGCAGGATCTTGCGCGCCGCCCGCACTTCCTCGACCGTCGTGATCATCGGGAACATCACGTGCAGGTTGCCGAGCGGCGCCGCGCGCAGGATCGCGCGCAGTTGGGTGCGGAAGATGTCGGGACGCTCGAGGCTCACGCGCACACCGCGCAGGCCCAGAAACGGGTTGTCTTCCTTCGGCAGCGGCATATACGACAGCGGTTTGTCGCCGCCGACATCGAGCGTGCGGACCACGAGCGTGCGCTCGCGGCCGAGCGCTTCCGCGACGGCGCAATATTCGGTGGCCTGTTCGTCTTCGCTTGGCGCGGTGTCGCGCGCGTCGAACAGGAACTCGGAACGCAACAGACCCACGCCTTCGGCGCCGCCCGCGACCGCGTCGCGCGCTTCCTGCGCATTGCGGATGTTCGCGACGACTTCGACGCGGTGACCGTCGGCCGTCATCGCGAGCTTGCTTGCCGCGAGCTTTTCGTC
This sequence comes from Paraburkholderia sp. BR13444, assembly GCF_040948755.1. NCBI lineage: Bacteria > Pseudomonadati > Pseudomonadota > Betaproteobacteria > Burkholderiales > Burkholderiaceae > Paraburkholderia > Paraburkholderia sp. BR13444. The sequence continues at coordinate 54,512 of NZ_JBFPKM010000005.1, forward strand.
TTCGCGTTTGGCGGCCTGGCGCCTGATGCGTTCGCGCGCCTTTTCCAGTTCGTCGGCGCTCGGGTTGCGCCGCAAGGTTCCGCGCGAACCGTCGAGCACGACGGGCGTGCCGTCGGCGAGTTGCAGCGCGCGCGCGTCGATACCGCAGATCGCCGGAATGCCGAGCGAGCGCGCGAGGATCGCGACGTGGCTCGTCGCGCCGCCGGTCGTCGTGCAAAAGCCGAGCACCTTGCTGCGATCGAGCGACGTGGTGTCGGACGGCGACAGTTCCTCAGCGATCAGGATCGACTCTTCCGGCACGTCGATCTGCGCCTGCTTCACGCCGGCGAGCAGCGCGAGCACACGGCGGCCGACGTCGCGGATATCGCCGGCGCGTTCGCGCAGCAGCGGATTGTCGAGCTTTTCAAGCATGCTTGCCTGGTTCTGGAACGCATCGCGCCACGCGAACCCCGCGCCCTTTCCCTCGCTGATGCTGCTGATGGCGGCGTCGTTCAGGTCGGGATCGTCCAGCAGTTCGAGATGCGCGTCGAGAATCTGCGCTTTCGACGGATCGGTGAGCGTCGCCTTGAGCCCCTCGATCTGCTGACGCGCCTGATGCTGCGCCGCTTCGAGTTGCGCTCGTTCGCGTTGCGGCGACTCGCCCGCTTCGTTCACCTCGATCACTTGCTGACGGAACTGCACGATCTTGCCGACCGAAAGCCCCGGCGAAGCGGAGACGCCGATGAATTCGTTGGCGTCGGCGGGAGCCGCCTCGCTCGGTGCCGGTACTGGCGCAGCCGGCGCGCTTGACGCGGCCGCCGCGGGTGCGGGCGCATCGCCGGGCTTTTCGCCCGATCCCTCGGCAAGCAGTCGCGCGACGTTGCTGGCCGCCTCCGCCGCGTCGGGACCGCGGGCCTCGACGCGCAGCTTGTCGCCGAACTTCGTTGCGAGTCCCATGAGCGCGACGACGGACTTGGCATTTGCGCTGGCGTCGCCGCGCAGCAAGCGGATCTCGGACTTGAATTTCTTCGCCTCGACCGCGACGACCGCGGCGGGCCGCGCATGCAGGCCCGCCGGATTCGGCAGCGTGATTTCGCCGGAGAGGATCGCGCCGGTGGCGCTGGCCGTATCCTTGTTCTCCACGCTGCCGACCAGTTCGACGTACAGCGCGACGTCGGTGCCGGCGACGACGAGCCCTTTCGCGGGAAGGTAGCGCGTGACGAGATCGCCGTTGGCGATGACCATTTGCGTGAGCAGGCTGGTTGCTTTTGCACCGACCACGATCGGGTCGAAGCGGATCAGCGGCGTGCCCGCCGCGACGGTGTCGCCTTCCTTGACCAACGGCATGAAGCCCTCGCCGCGCAGCAACACGGTGTCGAGCCCGATGTGCAGCAGCACTTGCAGACCGTTGTCGCCGGTGATCGTTGCGGCGTGGCACGAGCTGTGGAGCTGCGTGACCTTGCCGGCAAGCGGCGATAGCAGTTCATCCGAGGTCGGATCGATCGATACGCCATCGCCGACCATCTTCTGGGCAAAGACCGGATCGGGCACGCTGTCGAGAGGAACCAGTACGCCCGACAGTGGCGCCATCAACTCGATGCGCTGAGGACGCTGAGGAGCTTTCATCGCCAAGACTCCTTGTACATTGACGCTCGCCTGCGGTGGTTCGACTCGAGCCGCGTGAGCGCGACATTCATCCGTGCGGTCGGCATCATTGCCGGTTACGCCGCTCACCCACTTGTGAGCGGCGCACGTTACAAAAGCTCGGTGACAGAAACTCGGGAAACCCAACTAGGTCGCGCACGTCGCCCGTATGCGCAAACTGCTGCTTACCCCTCGATGCGATTGCTCTCACCGGAAAGACTCGGCAGTCTGATTTCGTTTGCGCGCGACATGTCGGCTTTCAGGATGGTTGCCGCCCACGCAGCCTCGACCGGGGGTGGGCGGAGAAACGTCGGGCGCGCTGCGACGGCCGACACACGCAAACAACGCCGTCGCCTCGCGCCTGAGGGCGACCGGCTTGCACCGTGGTCCCGGAAAAAGGACCCGGAAAGCGCTCTGAAAGAGAGCATATGTTACTGAGCGCAGATTGCAAGACGAGACCATTTCGGAAGGGGATTTTCCGAATTTTTCTAATTCCAGGCGGAAGACCGGCACGGCAATTATTAATTGGCGCGTCGCGCGGTTTTTACTTCTCTGTTTTATTCGCTTAGCGAAAGGCAGCGTCTGCTTTCATCTGCAACGACGTTCACCGTATCGAACTCGACAAGCAATTCCGCGCCCAATGAGGCGGTTATGGATGCAATCGGCATATTGGGGCGGTTTTCTTTTCGGAGATACGTGCATTGAATTTGTTGATCAGGTCCATTCGAGCAAAACGGAATTGTTACGCTGACGCGGGGTGCCAAGTGAGCTTTAAGGTACCTTCAGGGCGCAGACTTGCCGTTTAGATGCGTTATTCCGGTCGTTTCTGCGGCTCTTGCGTGACCGACGACATGAGCGGCACTAATTCGGGTTTGTATCGAGCCAGGCAGTTGAGGATGGCGACACCGAAACGGCGAGCGATTTCGTCGTCAATCTTGTCGCCAAAGTCTGACAACAGAATGGGGAAGACCGTCCCGGTCAAAAGTGGCTGGAGAGCCGCCTCATCAACCATCTGAATGGTCAGTTCCATGTCCTCAGGAACGAAGCCGACAACGATTGATTTTGGTGGCTGGGGTGAGCGTGGAGTGTTCATATTGCTGAGTGAATCCCATGCAAATGTTGTAGTTGTAGCGCGCACGGTCCATGCACGCCTGGACTGTTCCGTATCCGCCCATTGGCTTCCCGATAGCCCAACACAAATTGTGATCGTCTTCCCATCGTTGCATGCACTCGGTCTTTTCGGCCGGAGAAAGCCGAAAGGAGGCCGCCTCCTGGTTGATGTCATTAGGGGAAGATTGGAAGTGCGGGGCTAGTTGGCTCGCGTCGCGCGTGAGCTCCCATGGACTTGCTGAAGCAATGAGCTGGCGGCCGGTGCGCACCTCGTCGCTGGACGTGCTGCCGCGATATTCGTGCCGCGTATGGAGCGTGCAACTGCGGTGGGCTCCCACTTTCAAATCAATCGCCATCCGTCTCCCAAGTACTGATCAGGCCAGTCGGTATAACTATCACGGAGCCCTATTGGACACGGCGAAAAACGAAGTCCTCAAGCGGCCGCGAACACTGCAATACCGACTTGGCGGCCCGATGCAAGCACTTCGGCGCCACTTACGAGATTTTCTAACATCGTGGAAGACTGTCAACGAAACGCATCACGCCGCTGATGACGAACGCTTTCATGCCGGCGCATATGAAAGAGGCTACGCGGTCGTTTCGGCCGTTAGCGGAATATCGTCGCCCGCGCATTGTTCAGCCACACCTTCTAGTCTTTTCATCGGACGACTCTTTTTCCAACGTGAGACCCCGCCTAAAGTGTCAGGCTTCAATCTGGCATCAGGGTCATCATGCACATCGATACACCTACGACTTCAGCGTCCCTGGAAGGGAATTCAACCTCCGCAGGTCAATGGCTATCCGTCATCGCTGTTGCGGTAAGCGCGTTCGCGTTCGTCACGGCCGAGTTTTTGCCCGTCGGGCTGTTGCCACAGATCGCACACGACCTCGGCGTGTCGACTGGTGTCGCTGGTCTGATGGTCACCACGCCCGGTGTAATGGCCGCAATATTGGCGCCGACGCTGATAGTCAGCGCGGGCCGCATGGACCGCCGGTACGTCTTCCTGCTCCTCACCGCGGTACTGTTGATCGCGAACGTCGTGTGCGCGATCGCACCGAACCTCGCGATCATGCTCGTAGGACGGGCTTTGCTCGGCGGCGCGCTGGGTGGCTTCTGGACTCTGGCGACGGCGGCGGCTCCTCGACTCGTGCAAGCAAAGGATGCCGCCAAAGCAACCGCGACCATTCTGACCGGCGTGACCTGCGCAACGGTGATCGGCGTGCCGCTCGGGACGTTCATCGCGTCGTTTGCATCGTGGCGCCTCGCGTTCGCCGCGACCGCGGGCCTCGTGTCGCTCGCCTTGCTGGCGCAGGCGTTCCTCGTGCCTTCGTTGCCGTCAGCATCGGCATTGCGGATCGCCGATTTCAAAACACTGCTTCGCCGGCCTCATACGAGGCTGAGCATGGTGATGGTCGCGCTCGTCTTCGGCGCGCATTTCTCGACCTACACGTACATTGCTCCGCTGCTCGAACACGACTTCTCGTTGAGCGCCATCACCCTGCTGCTGTTCGGATTCGGTCTGATCGGCTTCTTCTCGAATGCATTGGCGTCGATGGTGATTTCGGACCATCTGAAGAAATCCGTCGCCGCGATGGTTCTGCTGCTATTGGGCGCGATGTCGTCGATGTTGCTGCTCGAGCATTCGCCGATCGGCGAGACTGCGGGGATGCTGCTGTGGGGTATCGCGTTCGGAGCGCTGCCGCTTTGCTTCAGCGTATGGATTCAGCGCAGCACGACAGACCTGCCCGAAGCGGGCTCGGCGATGTTCGTCAGCATCATCCAGGTCGCGATTGCGGCGGGTTCGGCAGTGGGAGGCACTATCGTCGACCGCGCGGGAATTCACGCTGACTTCACGCTGGGACTTGGACTCGCACTGCTCGGTCTCGTGACACTGCGACGGCTTGCCGTGCTGGAACGACCGGCCGCTGCGTCTTCTCTTGATTGCGCATGCGATGCGTCGGTTGACTGACGCAACGGAACAAAAACAGAACAAATACGGCGCGAGACCGCACTCGCGATACCGGGCCGAGGCGACGCCGCGGCCCGCCAGGCGACGAATCCGTCACACAGCCGTCTTCACGACTCTGGGTTGAAACGGGGCGTTGAGCTGCACGTCGCCAGCGGCCTCGTTGCGGGCAGCGCTCGTCGACAGATAGCGCAAACAGCACACGCGCAGAAACGACGCGAAATTCAACGGCTCTTCGCCGCGCAACGCGATCAGTTCGTCGTGAAGCTTCACGACGAACTGGGTCGTCGTCACGTCCTCGCGGTTGGCGATTTCCTGAAGCACGTCCCAGAAGAGATTTTCGAGCCTCACCGTGGTCACGACGCCGTGAATGCGCAGCGCGCGCGTACGCGACTCGTAGAGGATCGGATCAGCGTTGACATAGACGTTGCACATACGATCAGCCTTTCTCGCAAGTGATGACGTCGCAGGACGCGAAGCGCGCGGTGCGGTCGCTCATGCCGTCGTGATCGAGCGTAACACGGTTGCTCGCCCGCGATGCCGCGCTTCGGTCCTGGCGCTCCTTCAATGCGCGATGCGCGTGCCGAGCAGCGCAAGGAATTGCGCGATCCAGTTCACGTGCGAAGTCCATGCGGGTGCGGTGACGAAGTTCTCGTCGGTGATCGCGTCGGGCCAGTCGAGCGCCACGTACTCCGCGCCCGCCAGCTTCACCTCGGGCGCGCAGGCCGGATACGCGGAGATGCGCCGGCCTTCGATCACGCCCGCCGCAGCAAGCAGTTGCGCGCCGTGGCAGACCGCGGCAATCGGTTTCTTCGCTTCGGCGAAATGGCGCACCCAGCCAATCACCTTGTCGTTGAGCCGCAGATACTCGGGGGCGCGGCCGCCGGGCACGAGCAGCGCGTCATATTTCGCGGGGTCCACCGATGCGAAGTCGGTGTTCAGCGTGAAGTTATGTCCGCGCTTTTCGGTGTAGGTCTGATCGCCTTCGAAGTCGTGGATCGCGGTGCGAATCGCGTCGCCGGCGCGCTTGTCGGGCGCAACCACGTCCACCTTATGACCGACTGCCCCCAATGCCTGAAACGGCACCATCAGCTCATAGTCTTCGACGAAATCACCGGCGATGATAAGAATGCGCTTTGACATGCTTCGTGTCCTCTCGAATCGGGTTGGGAAAGGCGAGGCGGACGCGCTATCGCGGTGTGCGCAAAGCGGCCGTTGACAAGCAATATAGCGATCGACGCAGTGGGCGGGGTAATACGCGGCTAAATGCCGACCAGGGATTTCACCGAGCTGAACGCGATTCAGCCTCGGGCGAAAGAAAAAGAGTCGCGCTCGATTCGAGCGCGACTGCTCTTTTGTCATTGGAAAGGTCCACTCAACCACGCAGATTCGACACACATCGCTGCAGCACCTTGCGCAGCGTATCGACCGGGATTTCCGTTACTCCGTCCAGCATGGACGCTTCGAGCGTGTCGATCGCCGAATCGCATTCCTTCAGTACCCGGCGCCCTTCGTCGGTCAGAAACAGATGGATCAGCCGGCCGTGCGTAGGATGTCCAGCGCGTCCGACCCAACCGTTGGCCTCCATCGTCTTGACAACTTCGTTGGCCGACTGCGGCGTGATGAACGAGCGTTCGGCGAGTTTAGCGTTGGTCATCGCGCCGCTGGCGCTGATCACGGAGAGCGCGGTGAATTGAGGCAAGGTCAGCCCGAATTCACCCAGCACATCGATCAAGCTGCGTTTGAGCAGGCGGTCCAGTTGGCCGACCACATAGGAAACGCGGGCAGGTGGCGCACCGGTTTTCGTTGAACCGGCCTGTTTGGCAAGGGGCGTTCGCCGCTTCTCCATTGTCTTGGTCATTATCAGGTTAGCTTAGGTGTTTCTACCAGGCATATCATATTCTACTTTCAATATCAGGTGTCCTGAGACTAGACTCATCACTAATTCCGGGGGTGCTGTGGGAAGGGTTCTGATAAGTGACACAAAGATCATTGTCAGAAATCTTCTCCTTCCCATGGCCGCTTCGTCGAACGACGAAGCGTAGCTGGCCACTGGTAATTCAATCAAAGGTCAAGGAGACGTCATGTCAAGTGTTGCTAATCGGTCGAGTGCGGTGGGCTCCAGTACTGCACTAACGTTGGCATTGTGCTTTCTCGTCGCGGTGCTGGAGGGTATCGACCTGCAGTCCACCGGCGTTGCGGCGCCTCGGATGGCGCACGAGTTCGGCTTGTCGGTCGGCCAGTTGGGGCTCGCTTTCAGCGCCGGCATGTTGGGGCTTTTGCCGGGCGCGATGATCGGCGGCAGACTCGCCGACCGGATCGGCCGCAAGCGCGTTCTAATGATCTCAATGGCGGTATTCGGCATCTTCTCGATTGCGACCGCGCAGGTCTGGAGCTTCGAAAGTCTGCTGATTGCTCGCCTGCTGACGGGCATCGGGCTCGGCGGCGCGATGCCGAACCTGATCGCGTTGTCTTCCGAGGCGGTCGATCCGCGTCACCGCAACACGGCGGTCAGTGTCATGTATTGCGGTATGCCGGTCGGCGGCGCGCTTGCCGCATTGATCGCCGTGCTGAGCGCGGGTGCTACTGCGTGGCGTCATATCTTCTACGTAGGCGGAGTCGGACCGCTGCTCATCATTCCGCTGCTGATCGCGTTGCTGCCTGAGTCACGCGAATTCGCCGCCGAGTCGCGGGAATCGACTGAAGCGGACAAACCGCTGCTTTCGACGCGCGCAGTCCTGTTCGGCGAGGGGCGCGCCGCGGCGACGATCGGTATCTGGATCAGTTTCTTCTGTACGCTGATCGTTCTTTATTTCCTGCTGAACTGGTTGCCTTCGTTGACCGTGGGGCGCGGCATGAGCCGTTCGCAGGCCGGGATCGCACAGATCTTTTTCAACGTCGGCAGCGTGATTGGCGTGCTCGGCATCGGTCTGCTGATGGATCGCTTCAGACAAGGCCTGTCGGTCACGGCAATCTATGCGTGCATCGTCGGTGCGTTGGTCGCGCTTTCGCAGGTCGCCAGCATCGAGACGTTATCCGTTGCCGTGCTGTTCGCCGGCATGGGCGTCGTCGGCGCGCAGTCGATGCTGTATGCGCTGTCCGCCGCGAGCTATCCGACCAGCGTGCGGGGTACGGGCGTCGGCGCCGCGGTGGCGGTGGGACGCGTCGGTTCGATCGTCGGCCCCGCCGCCGCAGGGCAATTGCTGTCGATGGGAAAAAGCTCGGCCCTCGTTATCGGCGCGAGCGTGCCGGTGACCATCATCGCGGCGATTACGGCATTGCTCGTCATTCGCTCCAACGCCGCGAAACGCTAAGTATTCGTTGATGGACGGAGATGGCCCGGCGCTTTCGCGCCGGGCCATTTTTCATGCGTCATTCGCGATTCGTCATGCGTCGGCCCGCAAACCCAGCAAGCTGACGGCATTTTCTTTCAGAACGAGCGGCTTCACTTCGGGCTTGATGTCGAGCGTGTCGAAGTCCTCCAGCCAGCGGTCCGGCCGGATCAGCGGGAAGTCGGACGCGAACAGCACCTTGTTGCGCAACAGCGTATTCGCATACTTGACCAGCTCGGGCGAAAAGTACTTCGGCGACCAGCCCGACAGATCGATATACACGTTCGGCTTATGCAGCGCGATCGACAGCGCCTGCTCCTGCCACGGCCAGGACGGATGCGCGATCACGATCTTCATGTCTGGAAAGTCGACGGCCACATCGTCGAGATAGATCGGCTCCGAATACTTGAGGCGCAAGCCGCCGCCACCATGCATGCCCGAGCCCATGCCCGAATGTCCGCTGTGAAAGACCGCCGGCAGCCCGTACTCGGCGATCACTTCATATAGCGGGTACGCCATGCGGTCGTTGGCGAAAAAGCCCTGCATCGTAGGGTGAAACTTGAAGCCGCGCACGCCGTGCTCGTCGATGAGCCGCCGTGCTTCGCGCGCGCCGAACTTGCCTTTATGCGGATCGATGCTGGCGAACGCGATCATGATGTCGGCGTTGTTCTGCGCGAACTGCGCGACCTCTTCGTTCGAAATGCGACGGCGCCCGACGTTCGCTTCGCAGTCGACGGTAAACATCACGAAGCCGATCTTGCGCTCCCGATAGTGCTCGATCGTTTCGGGAATGGTCGGTCGGCGCCCTTGTTTGAGCACGGTGCCGAAGTACTTGTCGGCGGCTTCGTCGAATTCTTTGGCAAACAGGTCTGGCGGTTGACAGCACGACACCTCGGCATGCACGTGGGTGTCGATGGCCTTCAGTTGATCGATATTCAATGGCGTCTCCTATGTGTAATTAAGGCTGATGCGTCAGGCTGCGCGAAGATTGCGCACGCATGTCGACAGCAGGTCTTTCAGCATCTGTGAACCGTGTTCATCGATTTCGTCAAGCATCGATTGCTCGACCCTGTCGGCGGCACCGTCGCACTGATCCAGCAATGTTTCGCCGGCCTGCGTCAGCGACAGCAGCCCGACGCGACGGTTGAACGGATCGGCCACGCGCGTGACCCATCCGTTCGCTTCCATCGATTTGACGACCACGCTGGCCGCTTGCGGCGTGATCAACGAGCGCTGCGCGAGCTGCGCGTTCGACGAACGCGCGCGCGCCCGCAGCACCGACAGCGCCGTGTATTGCGGCAACGTCAGACCGTGCGACGCGAGCGCTTCGGAAAGCTGCCGCGTGAGAAACTTGTCGAGCTGCCCGGCAAGGTAGGTCAGACGCACCGGAGCGGCAGCATGCCTTCGATCGCGCACGTTGCGCCGCGCCGTGGCGCCTAGCGTGGTTGCGGACCCTGACGGCTTTCTCTTGATCGTTGGCATAGGCGGTTAGGGGTTTGTACCAAGACCTCTACATTGTACTTTACTTATCAGGTCGCCTGATATTAAATTGAGCTCAGGCCGCGAGGGCGGCATTGATACGGAGATGCAGATGAGTTACGAAGGACGCTGGAAAACGGTCAAGGTCGCGGTGGAAGGCGGAATCGCCTGGGTCACGTTCAATCGTCCGGAAAAGCGCAACGCGATGAGCCCGACGCTGAACAAGGAAATGATCGACGTTCTCGAGACGCTCGAACTCGACGCCGAAGCCCAGGTTCTCGTGCTGACCGGCGAGGGCAGCGCGTGGACGGCCGGCATGGACCTGAAGGAATATTTCCGCGAAGTGGACGCGGGTCCGGACGTGCTGCAGGAGCGGATTCGCCGCGACGCGAGCCGCTGGCAATGGCAATTGCTGCGCATGTACTCGAAGCCGACCATCGCGATGGTCAACGGCTGGTGCTTCGGCGGCGGCTTCTCGCCGCTCGTCGCCTGCGATCTGGCGATCGCAGCGGACGAAGCCGTGTTCGGCCTGTCCGAAATCAACTGGGGCATTCCGCCGGGCAACCTCGTGAGCAAGGCGATGGCCGATACTGTCGGGCATCGTGAAGCGCTGTACTACATCATGACGGGCGACACCTTCACGGGTCCGCAAGCCGCGAAGATGGGTCTCGTGAACAAGAGCGTGCCGCTCGCGCAACTGCGCGACGAAACGATCGCTCTCGCGGCGAAACTGCTGAACAAGAACCCGGTCGTGCTGCGCAATGCGAAGCATGGCTTCAAGCGTTCGCGCGAACTCACATGGGAGCAGAACGAAGACTACCTGTATGCGAAGCTCGACCAGGCGAATTATCGCGATCCGGAAGGCGGCCGCGAACAGGGCCTGAAGCAGTTCCTCGACGACAAGAGCATCAAGCCGGGCTTGCAGACCTACAAGCGCTAAGCGGAGCACTTCACCGCTACGACTGAGGAGACGAACACATGCATCAAACGAACCTGTTGATTGGCGGCGCGAAACGTGCCGCGTCGAACGGCAAGACTTTCGAGCGCATCAATCCCGCGACGGGCGCGGTGGCCACCCGCGCCGCGGCGGCCACCGTCGAGGACGCCGATGCGGCCGTCGCCGCCGCGGCGCGCGCGTTCCCGGCATGGGCGGCGCTCACGCCGACTGAACGGCGCAAACGCCTGCTCGCCGCCGCCGACCGCATGGACGCGCGCACGGCCGAGTTCATCGCGATCGGCGCGGCCGAAACGGGGGCGATGGCGAACTGGTACGGCTTTAACGTGATGCTCGCGGCCAACATGCTGCGCGAAGCCGCGGCGATGACCACACAGATCGACGGTGCGGTGATTCCTTCGGACGTGCCGGGCAGCCTCGCGATGGCCGTGCGTCAGCCGTGCGGTGTCGTGCTCGGCATGGCGCCGTGGAACGCGCCCGTGATTCTCGCGACGCGTGCGCTCGCGATGCCGCTCGCGTGCGGCAACACGGTCGTGCTGAAGGCGTCGGAAGGGTGTCCCGGCGTGCATGCGCTGATCGGCGAAGTGCTGAACGACGCGGGACTCGGCGAAGGCGTCGTCAACGTGCTCACGCATGCGCCGGAAGATGCGCCTGCGATCGTGGAGCGTCTGGTCGCGAATCCCGCCGTGAAGCGCGTGAATTTCACCGGATCGACGCGGGTCGGCCGCATCGTCGCCGAGCTTTCGGCGCGCCATCTGAAACCCGCGCTGCTCGAACTGGGCGGCAAGGCGCCGGTGCTCGTGCTCGACGACGCGGACCTCGACGCCGCGGTCGAAGGTATCGCGTTCGGCGCGTTCTTCAATCAAGGCCAGATCTGCATGTCGACGGAACGCGTGGTCGTCGATCGCAAGGTTGCCGATGCGTTCGTCGAGAAGCTCGTCGCGAAAGCGCGCACGCTGAAGGCAGGCGATCCGACGCAGCCGGGCTCGATTCTCGGCACGCTGGAGAGCGAAGCCGCCGCGCGGCGCATTCGCGCGCTCGTCGAAGATGCCCGCGAAAAGGGTGCGAAGCTGCCGCTCGGTTGCGAGGTGAACGGCGCGATCATGCAGCCGGTGATTGTCGAGAACGTTACCCGCGAGATGAAGCTCTATGCTGACGAATCGTTCGGCCCGGTGGTGACGGTACAGCGCGTGGACGGCGACGAAGAGGCGCTGACGGTCGCCAACGACAGCGAGTACGGCTTGTCGGCGGCCGTGTTCAGCCGCGATATTGCACGTGCGATGAACGTCGCGAAACGCATCGAGTCGGGCATCTGCCACATCAACGGCCCGACCGTGCACGACGAGGCGCAGATGCCGTTCGGCGGCGTGAAGGCGAGCGGTTATGGGCGCTTCGGCAGCAAGGCGTCGATTCCCGAGTTCACCGAGTTGCGCTGGATCACGGTGCAGACGAGCCCGCGTCATTATCCGATCTAGGCGTCGGCTCCCGGCCGCAATGCCCTAAGGGTAGGAAAAGCGATACAACCAACATGGGACCAGAGTAAGCGCTAAAGCGCTAACTCTGGTCGACCGCGATAGATCGCATGGGACCAGAGTAAGCGCTAAAGCGCTAACTCTGGTCGACCGCGATGGATCGCATGGGACCAGAGTAAGCGCTAAAGCGCTAACTCTGGTCGACCGCGATGGATCGCATGGGACCAGAGTAAGCGCTAAAGCGCTAACTCTGGTCGACATAGGAGACAGGTTTTGGAATCGGAGCACGGCCACGCAAGCTCTCTGGCGACCGGATACCGGAGCGTCGCCATCGGAGCGCCTTCCTCGCGGATCGAGAAACGCGGCGACTGCTGGTACCTCGAGTCACTTGAACCTCTGGGCCCGTTTCCGGAGCGCTTTACCGACCGCTTGCTGAGCGGCGCACGCGCGCATCCCGACCGGCTGCTCGTCGCGCGACGCGATGCCAATGGCGCGTGGCAAGGCATCACATATGCGCAAATGCTCGAGCGCGCGCGTGCGATCGGGCAGGCGCTGCTCGATCGCGATCTCAGCGCCGAGCGCCCGTTGGTGATCCTGTCGGGCAACAGCGTCGAACATATGCAGCTCGCACTCGGCGCGATGTGGGCCGGTATCGCTTATGCACCGGTGTCGCCGGCCTATTCGTTGATGTCGGGCGATTACGGAAAGCTGCGCCATGTCCTCGAACTGCTCAAACCGGGTCTGGTCTACGCGGACGATATCGGTGCATATACAACCGCGCTCGATGCCGCGCTGGATAGCGAAGTTGAACGTGTCAGCGCGGCGCCCGCGCCGACCGCGTCCAGGGTGACGCGCTTTAGCGCATTGCTCGACACCGTCCCGCGCGACGTCGACGCGGCCAACGTGCGCGTGAATGGCGACACGATTGCGAAGTTCCTGTTCACGTCCGGCTCGACGAACCTGCCGAAAGCCGTGCCGACCACGCATCGCATGCTGTGCGCAAACCAGCAGATGCTGCTCGAAACCTTTCCGCAGTTCGGCATCGAGCCGCCGGTCCTCGTCGACTGGCTGCCGTGGAATCACACGTTCGGCGGCAGCCACAACGTCGGCATCGTGCTGTACAACGGTGGCACGCTTTACATCGACGACGGCAAACCCATCGCCGGCAAATTCGACGAGACGCTGCGCAATCTGCGTGAGATCGCGCCGACCATCTACTTCAACGTGCCGAAGGGTTGGGAAGAACTGACCATCGCGCTGGAAAAGGATGCGGTGTTGCGCGAGCGGTTTTTCTCGCGCGTGAAGATGTATTTCTTCGCGGGCGCCGGTCTGTCGCAGGCGGCGTGGGAGCGTCTGGAACGCGTGACGCTCGAACATTGCGGAGAACGCATCCGCATCATGGCCGGGCTCGGCATGACCGAAACCGCCCCGTCGTGTCTGTTCACCACGGGACCCGTATCGTGCGCCGGCTATATCGGCTTGCCGCCGCCGGGGTGCCAGGCCAAGATCGCGCCCGTCGATGGCAAATTCGAAGCGCGCTTTCGCGGCCCTCACGTGATGGGCGGTTACTGGCGCGCATCGCCGGCGCTTCAGAGCAGCGTGTTCGACGACGAAGGCTACTACCGCACCGGCGACGCCGTGCGTTTCGTCGACCCGCAACGTCCGGAACTGGGCCTGATGTTCGATGGCCGCATTGCGGAAGACTTCAAGCTGGCGTCGGGAACCTTCGTCAGCGTTGGGCCGATGCGCGCGCGCATCATCAGCGAAGGGGCGCCCTACGTTCAGGATGCGGTCATTACGGGGATGAACCGTGACGAAGTCGGCGTGATGATTTTTCCGCGCCTCGACGCGTGTCGCGCATTGGCGGGTTCGCCCGCGGATGCGAGCACGGAGGAGGTGCTCAACACGGCCGCCGTGCGCGATTTCTTCAGCGAACTCGTCGAGCGGCTGAATCGGAGTGCGACGGGCAGTGCGTCGTTCATTGCCCGCATGCACCTGCTGAGCGCGCCGCCGTCGCTCGACCTGGGCGAGATCACCGACAAAGGCTCGATCAATCAGCGCGCCGTGCTCCAGCACCGCGCCGCGCTCGTGGAAGCTATGCACGAAGCCGACGCAGCCGACGCGACGGTGATCCATGCGCGCAAAGGCAGCTAGTCCGGGGACACGAAGAAATGACGTTGACTTATAAGGCGCCGCTGCGCGACATGCGCTTCGTGATGGACGAGTGGCTCGACGCCGCGTCGTGGTGGCGCGAGGTGCCCGACTGGCAGGATCTCGACTCGCAGACGGCGCAGCAGGTGCTGGAGGAAGCGGCGCGTTTCGTCGAGGAGCGCATCGCGCCGCTGAACGCGAGCGCGGATCTCGAAGGATGTCGTTTCGATGCGGGCAAGGTGACGACGCCCGCGGGCTTTCGCGAGTCCTACGCGGAGTTCGTCGAAGCGGGTTGGCCGACGCTGTCGCTCGACGCCGGGCACGGCGGACAGGGCCTGCCGCAGCTTCTCGACGTCGCACTGCAGGAAATGCTCGCGGGCGCCAATCATGCGTGGTTGATGTCCCCTGGGCTCACGCACGGCGCGACTGCCTGCTTGCAGATGCATGGCAGCGAGCGCATGAAAACAGAGTTGCTGCCGAAAGTCGCGAGTGGCGAGTGGCTATCGACGATGTGTCTGACCGAGCCCCAGGCCGGCAGCGATGTCGGCCTGATCCGTTCGCGTGCGACAGAAGCACCGGGCACCGACGGGTATTTCATCGACGGCAGCAAGATCTTCATCAGCGGCGGCGCGCACGACCTGACGGAGAACATCGTTCATCTGGTGCTCGCCCGTTTGCCCGATGCGCCATCCGGTACGAAAGGGTTGTCACTGTTCGTCGTGCCGGAATGGCTCGAAGACGGCGACGGTGGGCGCTCGCGCAATGGTGTCCATTGCGAAGGCATCGAAAAGAAAATGGGCCTGAAGGGCAGCCCAACCTGCACGATGCGCTTCGAACGCGCTTTCGGTTGGCTCGTCGGGGAGCCGCATCGCGGCCTGGCTTGCCTGTTCGTGATGATGAATGCGGCGCGCCTGCAGGTCGCGATGCAAGGCCTCGGGCATGCGCACACCGCGTGGCAACGCGCGCATGCTTACGCGCAGGAACGCGCGCAGATGCGCGCGGTCAGCGTGCCGCCCGGCGTGACCGTCGCGGCGGGGCAGGCTGCGCCGATCGCGTTTCATCCGGCCATGCGACGGATTCTGATGGAGCTGCGGGCGATCGTCGAAGGCGAGCGCGCAATCGGTTACTGGACCGCGCATTGGCTCGACATCGCCGCGCATCATGCCGATGCCGACGAGCGAGACCGGGCGGCGCAGCTCGCATCGTTGCTCACGCCGGTTGCGAAGGCGTTTTTTACGGCCAATGGATTCGACGCCGCATCGAAGGCATTGCAGGTGTTCGGCGGTTACGGCTACATCCACGAGTACGGCATCGAACAGACGTTGCGCGATAGCCGCGTGTCGATGTTGTACGAAGGCACCAACGAGATTCAGGCGATCGATCTGCTGGTTCGGAAGGTGCTGCCGGACGGGGCTGGAGCCCTCGATATCCTGCTTCGTCACGTGCGCGCCGAAGCGCGGTTGTGCCAGGAGTCCGATCCGCTGGTTCGTTCTGCGGGTGCGAAGCTCGAACAACTCGCGGAGATAGTCGGGAATACGACGCGGATGATCAAGGCACGCCATGCGCAAGACCCGGAGACGGCCTACCGCGTCGCGGACGACTATCTCGCGATGCTTGGCTGGATGCTGCTGGCATTCGCGTGGGCGCGCACGCTGCGAATTGCGACGCCGCAATGCGAGGCCGAAGCGTTCTACGTGCAGAAACGGGACACGGGCCGCTTCTTCTTCGACTACCCGCTCGCGTCCTTCGCTTATCGCCGCAGCCTCGTTGAAGCCGGTTGCGAGGCAGCGCTGCCCTACGTTTGAAAGTCAGCGGCAGCTCGACAACTCCGACGATTCGATTCGCCAGCCGATCCGACGAAAGTCGCCTAAGCTGATGACACCATGCAAGCATGTACCTGGTGCCGTGAAGCCTGTCGTGCCACGGGTACGACCCAAAGGAGAGTGCGATGACTGAAGCTGTCGGAAACGCGGCGAACGCGCGTGTCGCGTGGATTGCCGGAGTGGGCGCGAGCGCCGGGCTAGGGGCCGCGCTCGCGCGCCGTTTTGCTCGCGAGGGTCTGCGCGTCGCGGTGACGGGCCGTTCGCGCGATCGGCTCGATACGATCGTCGACGAAATCCGGCGTGCCGGAGGGCAAGCCGATGCATTGCCCGGCGACGTGACGAGCGAGAGCGAACTCGCCGCCATTGCGCGCCAGCTCGCCGGCCACGGCACGCTCGAAGTCGCGATTTTCAACGCTGCCGGCGCAACGCGTGGACCGACGCTCGAATTGAGCGCCGAGCAGTTCGAGGCGGCATGGCGCGTCATCACCCTTGGCGGTTTTCTGTTCGCGCGAGCGTCGTTGCCGGCCTTACTGGCAGCAGGACGAGGCTCGCTGCTGTTCACGGGCGCCACCGCGTCGCTGCGCGGGCGGCCGCCGTTTGCCGCATTCGCCGCGGCCAAAGCCGGCTTGCGCTCGCTCACGCAGAGCCTCGCGCGCGAGTTCGGGCCGCGCAATATTCATGTAGCGCACGTGGTGGTGGATGGCGGCATCGACGGCGAACGTCTGCGCACGTCCGCGCCGCAATACGTGGCCGAACGCGGCCCGGACGGCCTGCTGAACCCCGACGACATCGCCGAAGCATACTGGCACCTGCATCGGCAGGGACGCAGCGCGTGGTCGCAGGAAATCGACCTGCGCCCGTTCAACGAGTCGTTCTAGCGAGGTGAGGCGAACTACACCTGCCTCATCAATACCGCTCGGCCACATATTTAAACGGATAGTCTGGTTCCTTATAGCCGTCCGGCTTTTGCCGTTTCGGCAGCGAGACTTTCTTGCGGGCAGGCTGCTTATACGGAACCCTCTGAAGCATGTCGCTGATGATGTTCAGCCGCGCGCGCCGCTTGTCGTTGGAGTTCGCCAGGTACCACGAGGCGAAGTCGGTGTCCGACGCCGCGAGCATCTCATCGCGGGCGCGCGAGTAGTCATACCATCGGCTATAGGATTTCAGGTCCATGTCGGTCAGCTTCCAGAGCTTGCGGCCGTCGTTGATGCGCGCTTCGAGCCGGCGAGTCTGTTCCTCGGGGCTGACCTCCAGCCAGTATTTGAGCAGGATGATCCCGGAATGAACGATCGCCCGCTCGACGAGCGGCACCGCCTTGAAGAAGTCCTGCACGTCATCTTCGGAGCAAAAGCCCATCACGCGCTCCACGCCCGCGCGGTTGTACCAGCTACGGTCGAAGATGACGACCTCGCCCGCGGCCGGCAAGTGCGGCACGTAGCGCTGCATATACATTTGGCTTTTTTCGCGTTCGCTCGGCGCCGGAAGCGCGACCACGCGGAACACGCGCGGACTGACGCGCTCGGTCATCGCCTTGATCGTGCCGCCTTTGCCCGCGCCGTCACGACCCTCGAAGACGATGCAGATCTTCGCTCCCGTTTGCACGACCCATTCCTGCAGCTTGACGAGTTCGACATGCAGATCGAACAACGCCTTGCGATACTCCTTGTACGACAGCGACCTGTCTTTCTCGGGCTGCCCGTTTTCCGACTTCGTTTTGGTCATACTCTTCTCCCCAGCGCGGACTGTTCCAGGGTACTGCGCAATGATCCATTCCCAAGGTAGAGCGCGGCGCGAAGCAGGGCCATACGACCTTGGTCCAATATCGTCGGTACAGGGCGCGCTGTATGCTCTGGGCGTTTGCTCGCGCGAGCCCGATCCGACTGTCCTCGCGGTACCTCGTCCATAAGCCGGCGAAGCGCGCGCGATAGTTCGACGCCATCGCCACGGGAGGCCTCATGGATGCCACCGGTCACACGGAGCGGGAAAACGTCGGCGACAGGGAGCCGGTCCTCGACGTCGTCGATCGAGTGTGCGAGTTGTGTTTCGGCCTCTTCATGGCGCTGACCTTCGTCGGTACCGTCTCGGCCGTCGGCGCGGGTGCGGACGCGGGGCACAAGATGTTCTACACCGCGCTCGGCTGCAATCTTGCCTGGGGCCTCGCGGACGCGGTGATGTACCTCGTGCGTACGCTGGTGTCTCGCGGCAGACGTATGACGGTTGCGCATTCCGTGCGAAGTGAGCCGGATGCGGCCGCGGGCGTTCGGGCGCTTCGCGATGCGATGGCGTCATGGCTCAAGCCGTTGATCGGCGACACGGAGCTCGAATCCATCCGCAGGCGTGTTGCCGCGCGGCCGGATCTGCCGCAGCGAGCCATATTCGTGCGCGACGATTTCGTCGCCGCCGCGGCTATCTTCGTGCTCGTCGTTGCCTCGACGTTCCCGGTCGCGTTGCCCTTCGTGCTGTTCGCGCACGTCCCGACCGCGCTGATCGTCTCCCGTGTATTGACCATTGCGATGTTATTCGGCAGCGGCATGGCGCTGGGCCAATACGCGGGATTTCGCGGCTGGCAAGCCGGCCTTGCGATGGCGGCGGTCGGCGTGCTGCTCACGATGGCGATCATCGCGCTCGGCGGATGATCGATGTCCTCTGGCTTCGCGTTTCGCTCAGCATCCGCATTGCGCTACCTGTAAGACCAAGGTCCGATTCCGCAGCGGTTTCAGCGTGACATCATGTATCTGCAAGCGTTGTAGTCGTCGCTCCGGTTACTTAAGAGCGACGCTTCCAATGCTCGCTACATGCGCTCGGAAGATCGACGCGCGGCGGTGGCATTGATGGTTCCTTGGGCGGCTATGCCGCTTCACGGCAGAGAAAAAAGATCGAGGCTTCCAGACATCACGACTGGCGACTCGGATCGTAACCAGAACGGAGTCGAAAGTGAACAGACGGAACTTTGTGCACACGCTCGCGCTAACATCCATGGCAGCGAGTCTGGCTTTGGCGGGTTGCACGACGACCGGAGGCAGTGGCGAAAGCGCCACTACCGACGCCGCCAAACGGCAGGAGATCGACGCGGCCGTGAACGGTGCGCTGTCGAAATTGTTCGATACGGTGCAAGGCTCGCACGAGCTCGTATCGAAAGCGCAGGGCGTGCTGGTGTTTCCTTCGGTGAAGAAGGCGGCGTTCATCGTCGGTGGCGAGTACGGTGAAGGCGCATTGCGCGTCGGCGGAGCGACGGTGGGCTATTACAGTACCGCCGCGGCTTCGTTCGGATTGCAGGCCGGCGCGCAGTCGACCGCTGTGTTTTTCCTGTTCATGACGCAGGCTTCGCTCGACAAATTCCGCAACTCGAAGGGCTGGTCGGCGGGCGCCGATGCGTCGGTTTCGCTGCTGAAAGTCGGGGCTAACGGCGCGATCGATACCTCGTCGGCGACCGCCGAGGTCATGGCGATGGTCTTGACCAACACGGGCTTGATGGCCGACGTGTCGGTGGCTGGCACCAAGGTTACGCGGATGAATTTGTAACCGGACGCGGCAAGCAGCGGCATTCGATCGATCGTCATGACGCCGTCATCCAGCGGCGCGTCGCATGCTTTGGCATGGCGACGCGCCGGTTATGGTTTTTGGCGGACCCACCTCAGCCGGCCTCCCTATCATCCCTCCCGTTGTTCTCACGAAACGCTGCGAACCAGATGCGCTCTTGCCTCGCGGCTGCGCTGCCTTTGATCTGCACTGACCGTCCTGCTTATTCAATACCGGTAGAAAAGACGACGTTAGTCATCTGCCTGGCATAGATTATTTTTCCGGGTGAAGAAACCAAATGATTCACCGCAAGAATGGTGGCGATAAAAGGTTGACTTGCATCAAAAACATATTTCCAGGAAATTAATTAAATTAGAGGGCTGGCATTGCGCATACCCGCTGGCTCGGTGATTCGCATTGAATTTACCGTTGAGTTTCCCTTTGAAAGCGCTATCGCGCAGAGAGAGCATTGCGGCGCGAAACGGCGATGTTCCTGGTCTGCTAACTTTTGCCTCACGCCGCAATAATTAACTGCCTAACAAACTCAGTCGCCATTTGCCGGTTCATGGTGGACAACGCGAAAAACTGATGAGTATTTTCCCGAGTAAGTGGCATAAATTACGGTCTCCTGTCGGTAATTGATTCTGGATATCCTATACTGACTTCCAGCCACCAGAAGTGCGAAGTACCGATTGTGAAGTCAATTATTTGGTTCGAAGCCCAACGATAAAGACGTCGCAGTTGTACAGAATCCGTTCGCACTGGACCCGGAGGTGCCAATGATTAATCTGATCGCGCATGGCAGACACCTGGCGATCGGGGTAGCGGGAATCCTCACGGCACTGCACGCGCAACCGCGCCACATGGGCCAAAGCAACCCGTCGCAGATCGACAATGCGCGCAACGACGGTCCCCCACTATCCGGGCACGACCGTTCCAGACAGTCTTCACCTCGGCATCACCGGTTTCAGCGCGCTCGCGGTATCACCGGCGTGTCGAGCCGGCAGAGTACCCGCGATCCCCACGAGCCGCCGTACGGGTTGCCGGTGTGGCGGCGCTATGTCGTCGCTTGCTCGTCATGGTTGCGAGGCGAAGGCGATAGCGGCACGCGGCGCATGCTCGACGCGAGAGTGTCGCTGTGCGAGACACTCGAAATGTTGCCGGTCCCGATCGTCGCGATCGATCAGCGGGACCAGATCATCTTCGCGAACGCGCGGGCGGCGCAACTGTTCGGCTACACGGCGGAAGAGCTGATCGGCGCGCCGAGCGCCAAGCTGTTTCCGATCGACGGGTTCAACGCCGATCGGTCGGGCCCGGGCAATCGTGGCGCGAAGCTGCAACTCGGCGTCACGACCACGCAGAGTCTGATCGCGCGGCGGCGCGATGGCGGCGGCTTTCACGCGGAAGCGGAAACCACCCGTTGCCGCGTGCACGATCAGGAATTGCGGATCACTGCGATATCGGATTGCAGGGCGTGCGGCGAAGTCGATGGAAATACGAGGGATCTCGCGCATCTCGCGCGCGTTTCTTCATTGGGCGAACTGGCCGGATCGCTCGCGCACGAGTTGAAGCAGCCGCTTACCGCGATCCTCTTCAACGCGCAGGCCGCACGCAAATTCCTGGATTCGGAGACCACCAACGCGGTGGAGCTGCGCGAAGCGCTCGAAGACATCGTGGCCGACAATTGCCGCGCGAACGACGTGCTGCAGAAGATCCGCGCGTTGGTGCGCAAAGGCGATGTCGAGTTGCAGTTGCTGGACGCCGGCAACGTCGTGCGCGACACCGCGATGCTCGTGCATAGCGATGCGTTGACACGCGGCGTGCAGACGAGCTTCGACATTCCGGAGAATCTGGCGCTGATTTGCGGCGACAAGGTTCAGCTTCAGCAGGTGATCCTGAACCTGCTGCTGAATGCGTTCGACGCGGTCAAGGCTTGCCCTGCCGCGGACCGCCGCGTCGAAACGACGGTGCGCGAGGAAGCGGACGGGCTGATACGGATAACGGTAAAAGATTGCGGCCAGGGCCTCGACGTCGACAGCATGGAAAGGATTTTCCGGCCATTTTTCACCACCAAACCGCAGGGGCTCGGGCTGGGCCTGTCGATCAGCCGCACGATCGTCACGGCGCACCGCGGCCGGCTGTGGGCGGAAAACAACGAGGGCAAAGGGGCATCGTTTCACGTCACGCTTCCCGTCGCGACCGATATCCGACAGAGACTCGTGCCCTGATCATCATGAACCAGACCAACACTCGCGTCTTCATCGTCGACGACGACGGCAGCGTGCGCAGCGCGCTCGCCCGCTTGCTGCGCGCGTCCGGCTACCAGGTCGAATGCTTCGACAGTCCCGAGGCCTTTCTCGAACGAGCCGATTTGACGAGCATGCCGGCCTGCCTCGTTCTCGATCTGCAGATGCCGGGCATGACGGGACTCGAAGTGCAGCGCAAGCTCGATCAGCTGCTGCCGATCGTCTTTCTGACCGGCCACGGCGACATCGGCTCGAGCGTCGACGCGATGAAAGGCGGAGCCGTCGACTTCCTGCCCAAGCCGGTGCGCGACTCGCTGTTGCTCGCCGCGGTGGATCGCGCGCTCGCGCGCGCATGTGTGGAAAGCAGGCGGCGCCACGAACGCGAGGAAATAGAAGAGCGCATGCGGCATCTGACCCGCCGCGAGCGCGAAGTGATGGAGCTCGTCGTGACCGGCCGTCTGAACAAACAGGTTGCGAGCGATCTGGGAGCGGCCGAAAAAACGATCAAGATTCATCGGGCCCGCGTGATGGAGAAGATGAAGGCCCGATCGATCGTCGAACTCGTTCATCTGGTGCGAAAAGGCGGCCTTTGTACGGCCGACGAAGAATAATCGCCCGGCTCCCGCGTTGCGCCGCCACTTTCAGCGGCGCTGACCGACACCGCTAGTGGACCAAAGTCTTATATCTCATTGGGGTTTCAACCAGTACGCTAAGGCATCAGAGGTCCCCTTTCCGGAGCGGCCGCGCGTTCGCGCTGTCATATGGTCAACCCTAACCAATTCGTTGCGGTGGTCGACGATGACGAGTCGGTGTGCCGAGCTATCAAGCGTTTGCTGCATTCCGAAGGTATCAGGGCGGAGACGTTTTGCAGCGGTGACGAGTTCTTGAATGCGCTTGCGGCAATTCCGTCGTATCGGCCTGCCTGCGTGATTCTGGACGTCCAGATGCCGGGAACCAACGGTCTGGAAGTCCAGCGTCAGCTCGCGCAAATGGGCGTGCCGGTCATCATGATTACCGCCTACGAAGATCTCTCCGTCCGCCAGGCCGCGCTCGCGGCCGGCGCGGCCGCGTATCTGCGCAAGCCTTTCACCAGCGCGATTCTGTTCAAGGCGGTCGAGGTGGCCATCGGCGGTCCGCCGCCGACACCCTGAACGCGCGCCTTCGCACCGGAAGATATGAGACCAAGGTCCGATTGCCGCCGTTTCTTCGGATCACCAAACTGAACTCAGTCCAAGCGTCGAACCGAACGCCGGCTGCGCCGCGCGGAGCGCGGCAGCGTTCAGGGATAAAAGCGGGAGCGCAAGTGATGAAATCAATTTCGGTTTGTCTCGCGATTCTTCTCGGTGCCGCCGCGATGCAGGTGGACGCGGCGGACTTCGACGGCAGCAAGCGGCTGATGTGCGCGACGATCGACGCGCACGCCTGCGATCCGGGGATCGCCTGCACGCGCGCGTTGCCCGCGGATCTCGGTCTGCCGAAATTCCTGACGCTCGACTTCGACAAACGCGCGGTCGTCGGCCCCGCGCACACGACGCCGATGCTCTCGGTTACCAAAGAGGCGGATCAGCTCGTGATGCTTGGCAATGAGATGGGCTTTGGCTGGACGCTGGCCGTCGATTCGACGGACGGCGAGATGACGCTGATGATCGCGAACAGAAACGATGCCTTCGTGCTGTTCGGCAACTGCACGCCTTTGTAATCTGGCGGAGTGCGCGATGAAAACCGTACCCGTATGTTTGGCCTCGCCGCGGCCGGATTCTCGCGGCCCTCTCCCGTTGCTCGCCGTCGTCGCGGCACTGACGCTGCTCACGCTGCTCGCGTCGTGCAAGAAGGAAGCGCCACCGCAGGTGGCCGCCGTGCCGGAAGTGACCGTGATGACGGTCGTCCAGCAGGACACGCCGGTCGACTTCGAATTCACCGCGCAAACCCAGAGTTCGCGCGAAGTCGAGATCCGCTCGCGGGTGGACGGCTTTCTCGACAAGCGCATGTACACCGAAGGCACGTTGGTCAAGACGGGACAGACGCTGTTCCAGATGGACCGCAAGCCGTTCGAGGCCGCGCTGCAGACCGCGAAAGGGCAACTGGCCCAGCAGCAGGCGCGTCTCGAAGTCGCCAAGGCCAATCTCGCGCGCGTGCAACCATTGGCGGCGCAGAACGCGTTGAGCAAGAAGGATCTCGACGACGCTGTCGGCAACGAGAAGCAAAGCGCCGCGGCGGTGTTCGCCGCGCAGGGCGAAGTCGATACCGCGCAGCTGAACCTCGGCTACACGACGATCAAGTCTCCGCTGAACGGGCTGTCGAGCTTCGCGCGTCAGCAGGATGGCAGCTACGTGACGGCAACCGGCAACAGCAGCTTGCTGACCTACGTGTACCAGCTCGACCCGATGTGGGTGAACTTCAGCATTTCCGAGAACGAGCTGCTGAAGTACCGCGACGAAATCGCGGCCGGACGGCTGCGCTTTCCGCCGAACGACAATTTCTCCGTGCATCTGATTCTCGCCGATGGCACGCCCTATGCCGAGCAGGGCCAGATCGACTTCGCGAACCCGGCGTTCAACACGGAAACGGGAACCTTCCTCGTGCGCGCGACCTTCGCCAACCCGAAATACACCTTGCGTCCGGGGCAGTTCGTGAAGGCCCGCGTCGGCGGTGCGATCCGGCCCAACGCGACGCTGGTGCCGCAGCGCGCGGTGTTGCAGGGCGCGAAGAGTCACTTCGTGTGGGTCGTGGGTAACGATGCGAAGGCGCATCAGCGGGTCATCGAAGTCGGCGAGTGGCAGGGCGACAACTGGTTCGTGTCCGATGGACTGAAGGCGGGCGAGCGCATCGTCGTGGATGGCGCGCTGCGCGTCACCGCGGATTCGCAGCTGAAGATCGTCAAGGAGCTGCCGGCGGCCAAGGACTCGGCGGCCGTGGCGACGGCTGCATCGCAAAGTGGCGCGGCAGCGGCGGCCGCCGCCGAGTGACGGGGCGCCCACATGAATATCTCGCGCTACTGCATCGACCGGCCGATTTTCGCGTCGGTCATCTCGATCGTCATCACGCTCGGCGGCGCTATAGCGATGTTCGCGCTGCCGGTCGCGCAATACCCGGACGTCACGCCGCCGCAGATCACCGTGTCCGCGACTTACCCGGGCGCGAGCGCCGAGGTCGTCGCGAACAACGTCGCCGCGCCGATCGAGCAGCAGGTCAACGGCGCCGACAACATGATCTACATGAACTCGTCCAGTTCGTCGACCGGCAGTTTTACGCTCAACGTATTCTTCAACATCGGCACGAATCCCGAACTGGCCCAGGTCGACGTGCAGAACCGCGTGAATCTCGCGCTGCCTCAACTGCCGAGCTCGGTGCAGTCGCAGGGCGTTCAGGTCCAGAAGAAGTCGTCGGCGTTCATGATGGTGATCGCGGTCTATTCGCCCACCGACCGCTACGACGCGACCTATATCGCGAACTTCACGAACATCTACGTACTCGACGCGATCAAGCGGATTCCCGGCGCGAACCAGTCGTCCATATTCGGTAATCCAGACTACGCGATGCGAATATGGTTGAAGCCGGATCGAATGGCGCAACTGGGCGTGACGGCCGCCGACGTGCAGAAGGTCGTCGCGAACCAGAACCAGCAGTTCGCGGTCGGCAGCATCGGGCAGTCGCCAACGGGCTCGGCGGTGCAGCAGTCGTTCGCGGTCACGACCACGGGGCGCCTCGCCGAGCCGTCGCAGTTCGACAACATCATCGTGCGCGCGGCGAGCGGCGGCGCGGCGATCGTGCGCCTGAAGGACATCGGCCGCGCCGAGCTGGGCCAGAAGGACTACTCGATTCGCAGCCGCTTCCAGGGCAAGCCGGCCACGGTGTTGGCCGTGTATCAGCAGCCGGGCGCCAATGCGCTCGAAGTGTCGAAGCAGGTGCGCAAGACGCTCGCGGAGCTGAAGAAGTCGTTTCCGGAAGGCATGACCTACGAGATCGCGATGGACACGACCGAGTTTACGCGGGCGTCGATCTCGGACGTGATCCACACGTTCTTCGAAGCGCTGGTGCTCGTCGTGATCGTCGTGTTCGTGTTCCTGCAAAGCCTGCGTGCCACGCTGATTCCGATCGTCGCGGTGCCGGTGTCGATCGTCGGCACCTGCATGTTCATGCTGCTGGTGGGCTTTTCGATCAACATGCTGACCTTGTTCGGCATGGTGCTCGC
This sequence comes from Paraburkholderia sp. BR13444, assembly GCF_040948755.1. NCBI lineage: Bacteria > Pseudomonadati > Pseudomonadota > Betaproteobacteria > Burkholderiales > Burkholderiaceae > Paraburkholderia > Paraburkholderia sp. BR13444. The sequence goes on from NZ_JBFPKM010000005.1 coordinate 80,381, forward strand.
GATCGGCATCGTCGTCGACGATGCGATCGTGGTGATCGAGAACGTCGAGCGCAACATGACGGTGCACAAGCTGTCGCCGAAAGAAGCCTCGAAAATGGCCATGGACGAAGTCGCCGGACCGGTCGTGGCGATCGTGCTGGTGCTGTGCGCGGTGTTCGTGCCGGTTGCGTTTCTCGGTGGCATCACCGGGCAGTTGTACAAGCAGTTCGCGATCACGATCGCGATTTCGGTGGTGCTGTCCGGCATCGTCGCGCTGACCTTGTCGCCGGCGCTCGCCGCATTGCTGCTGAAGAGCGCGCACCACGAGAAGAAGGGCTTTTTCCGCTGGTTCGACAATCAGTTCGCCCGCATGACGGCGGGCTATACGCGCGCGGTCAAAGTTATCATCAAGCGCTGCATCATGGGGCTCGTGTTCTTCGTCGCGTTGATCGCGCTCTCGGTGCTGATGGTGCGCTCGATTCCGTCCGCGTTCCTGCCGCCCGAGGACCAGGGCTATCTGCTCGGCGCGGTCATCATGCCGGACGCCGCGAGCCTCGACCGCACCGGCCAGGTATCGCAACGCATCACCGACTACTTCAAGAACCGGGAAGGCGTCGGCAGCATCACCACGATCGATGGGTTCAGCCTGCTCGACAGTCAGAACAAGAACAATGCCGGCACATTCTTCGTCGGCCTGAAGAGCTTCGACGAACGCTACACGCGGGACAACATCCGGACTCAGAATGCGCGCGCGCTTCTGCTCGACGCGTATAAGTACTTCTCGAACGTGCAGGAGGGCATCGTACTGCCGGTCAATCCGCCGTCGATTCCGGGGCTCGGCACGACGGGCGGCACGGAGGTGTGGATTCAGAGCAAGGGTGACGGCAACATCTCGCAGCTCGCGGGCGTGGTCGACCAGTTTTTGCAGAGAGCGCGGGCGCGTAAAGAACTGACTCGCGTGACGTCCACATTCAATGCGTCGTCGCAGCAACTGATGGTCAACGTCGATCGCGACAAGTCGGAGACGCTCGGCGTGCCGGTGGAAGACGTCTATAGCGCGATGCAGACGATGTTCGGCTCGCTGTACGTGTCGCAGTTCAACCGCGCGGCCCGGCTGTGGCAGGTGATCCTGCAGGCGGAGCCGTCATATCGGCTGAAGCCGACCGATCTCGATCAGATCTTCGTGCGCAGCACCAACGGCACGATGGTGCCGATCAAGGCGTTGGCGACCTACCGCTATGTGACGGGCCCGGACCTCGTCACCCGCTTCAATAACTTCCCGGCCGTCAAGGTCACGGCGAATGCCGCGCCGGGCTATAGCTCCGGGCAGGTGATCTCCACGCTCGAAGAACTCGCCGCGCAGATGCCGGACGGCTACGACGTCGCGTGGAGCGGCGAAGCGTTCGAAGAGCGGCAGTCGGGCGGCACCTCCGGTCTCGTGTTCGTATTCGGTCTCGTGATGGTGTTCCTGATCCTCGCCGCGCAGTACGAGAAATGGACGCTGCCGTTCGGCGTGCTGATGGCGGTGCCGTTCGCCCTCTTCGGCGCGCTGCTCGCGATCATGCTGCGCGGGCTGTCCAACGACGTCTACTTCCAGATCGGGCTGACGATGCTGGTCGCGCTCGCTGCGAAGAACGCGATCCTGATCTTCGAATTCGCGGTGCTCAACCGCGAGGGCGGCGCATCGGTCCTCGATGCGACGATGACCGCCGCGGAAGAACGGCTGCGTCCGATCGTGATGACCTCGCTCGCGTTCATTCTCGGCTGCGTGCCGCTCGCGATCGCGACGGGCGCATCGGCGAACAGCCGCCATTCGATCGGTACCGGTGTGATCGGCGGGATGCTGGGCGCCACGGCGATCGCGGTGTTCTTCATCCCGATGTTCTATTACCTGCTCGAATCGATGTCGTCGCGCTCGAAGGGAGGCAAAAAGTCGAAGCCGGACGCGCAGCACAGTGGCGGCGCGGGACGGGAGCCCTCGGCGGTGGCCGGGCCCGGTGCGTCGAGCGAGGCGCCGTCCGCGCCGCGGCAAGGTGAATGACATGCGCGGCACGGCACCGACCCGTCTGCTCGCCTGCGTCATGCTGCTCGCGCTGAGCGGATGCCTGCTAGGCCCCAACTACCAACGCCCGGCGGTCGAGGTGCCAGCCACCTATCGTTTCGCCCAGGGCGAGGCCGCGGGCATCGCCAACGCCGTATGGTGGGAGCAGTTTCAGGACCCAGTGCTCGATCAGCTGATCGCCACCGCGCTGCAGGACAACCGCGACGTGAAGGTCGCGGCCGCCCGGGTCGACGAGTTTCGCGGGATGTTCGTGACCACGCGTTCCGGGCTGTTCCCGCAAGTCTCGGCAGGCGCCGAGGCGTCGCGCCAACGCGTCTCGCAGGTCGAAGCCGTGACGGTGCCCAAGGGCGTGAGCCCCGTCTACAACCAGTTCGAAGCGACCCTGGCGGTGTCCTGGGAACTCGATCTGTTCGGCAAGGTGCGCCGCGAAACCGAGGCGGCGCGCGCGAATCTGCTCGCCAGCGAAGAGGGCCGCCGCGCGACGATTCTGACGCTGGTCAGCTCGGTCGCGTCCGCCTATATCAATCTGCGCAGTCTGGACCGGCAGCTCGAGATCGCGAAGGAGACCGTGCAAAGCCGCGCGGAATCGGTGCGCGTGTTCGAGGCGCGTTTCCGCTACGGCGAGGTCTCGCAGATGGAACTCGCGCAAAGCCAGTCGGAGTATCAAGCCGCGCAGGTCACGGTGCCGCAGCTCGAAGCGCAGATCGGCCAGCAGGAAGACGCGTTGTCGGTGTTGATCGGCAGGAATCCCGGCGCGATTCTGCGCGGCCGTGAGCTGGCGCAGATGGGCACGCCGCCGATTCCCGCGGGGCTGCCGTCCGAACTGCTCGAACGCCGTCCCGATCTGCTGGAGGCCGAGCAGACGCTGGTCGCGCAAAACGCGCTGATCGGCGCGGCGCGCGCGTTGTACTTCCCGTCGATTTCGCTGACCGGGCTGTTCGGTTCGGTCAGCGCGCAGTTCTCGAATCTGTTCACCGGACCGGCGCGCGTGTGGTCGTTTGCGGGCAGCGTCACGCAGCCGATCTTCACGGCGGGCAACATCACCGGCCAGGTGCATCAGGCCGAAGCGCGCCAGCAGGAAGCGCTGTACTCGTATGAAAAGGCGATCCAGGTGGCGTTTCAGGAGGTCGAGGACTCGTTGCTCTCCGTCCAGAAGACACATCAGGCACTCGATGCGCAAAACCTTCAGGTCGAAGCGCTGGTCACGTATGCGCACCTCGCGAGGCAGCGTTACGAAGGCGGCTATACGAGCTATATCGAAGTGCTCGATGCGGAGCGCAGCCTGTTCAACGCGCAATTGAGCTATGCGCAGACCCAAGGCGCGGTGCTGGCCTCGTACGTCACGCTCTACAAGGCGACGGGCGGCGGCTGGGTGGCCGAGGCGGAAAAAATGACTGCACCGCCGGCCGCGCCGCAAGCGTCGCCAGCGATGGCCCCGGCCTCGCAGAACTTGACCGCGCCGGGTGGAACGTCGGGTGCAGTGGAGGCGGCGAGATGACGGGCAACGAGCTGATCGCGTGCGAAGAGTGCGACCTGCTTCAGCTCGGCGCGCCGCCCGCCGCCGGCAATGCGTTGCGCTGCCAGCGTTGCCGCGCGGAGCTCAGGCGCGGACGCTCGAACGGGCCCGAGTATGCGCTCGCATTCTCGTGCGCGTCGGCGGTGCTGCTCGTGATCTCGAACGCGTTTCCGATCGTCGGTCTGTCGCTGAACGGCAATATCGTGCAGACGACGCTCGCGGGTTCGGTGCGCATGCTGTACACCCACGGCGCGTGGCCGCTCGCGTTGCTGGTCGGCCTCACGACGATCGTCACGCCGGTGCTGCAAACCGCGGCAATGCTGTGGCTGCTGCTGCCGCTGCACTTCGGGCGCGCACCGTGGCGCCCGGTCGAGTTCTTTCGCGTGTTTCAGCTCGCGCGGCCGTGGGGCATGACCGAGGTGCTGATCCTCGGTCTGCTGGTCGCGCTGGTCAAGCTCGCGCATATCGCGAAGGTGGTGCCGGGCACCGCGCTGTGGTCGTTCATCGCGCTGATGCTGCTGCTCGCGGCCGCGGCGGCGACGTTCGATCCGCGCGAAGTGTGGTCGCGCATCACGGCGGCGCGTGGCGCGCAAGCTTGGCAATTGCCGCCGATCCGCGTGCGCCGCAACGCCATCACGGCGGCTGCCTACGGGCTCGTGCTGTGCGAAGAATGCGGCCTGCTGCTCAAGCAGCCCGGCGGCGCCGGCAAGCATGTCTGTCCGCGCTGCAAGGCGCCGTTGCACCAGCGCAAGCCCGCGAGCCTGTCACGCACGTGGGCGTATCTGGTCGCCGCGATGGTGCTCTATATTCCGGCCAACGTGCTGCCCGTGATGGACACGAGTTCGCTGTTCGGCTCGCAGAAGGACACGATCCTGAGCGGCGTGGTCTATCTGTGGGTATCGGGCTCATGGCCGCTCGCGGTGCTCGTATTCATCGCGAGCATCGCCGTGCCGATGCTGAAGATTCTCGGCATCGGCTATCTCGCGTTGTCCACGCAGCTTCGTTGGCAATGGCTGCCCGGGCAGCGCACGCGGATCTATCGGCTGATCGAGCTGATCGGGCGCTGGTCGATGCTCGACATCTACGTAATCACGATGCTGGTCGCGCTGGTGCAGTTCCAGGCGCTCGCGACGATCAAGGCCGGCCCGGCGGCGGTCGCGTTCGGCGCGGTCGTCGTGCTGACCTTGCTCGCCGCGATGGCGTTCGATCCGCGCCTGATGTGGGACGCTATGGAGACCGAACGTGTCCACTCCGACTGAAGAGCCCGAGCTGCCCGCCGCCGAGCCGGTACCGCGCTCGCGCTGGCGGATGCAACTGGTCTGGCTCGTGCCGATCGTCGCGATCCTGATCGGCGGTTGGCTCGCGGTGAAGGCGGTGATGGAGCGCGGCGAGCAGATCAGCATCAGCTTCAAGACCGGCGACGGTCTCGAAGCAGGCAAGACGAAGCTCAAGTTCAAGGACGTCGACATCGGCGTGGTCGAAGCGGTATCGCTGACGCCGGATCACAAGCGCGTGGTGGCCAAGGCCGAGGTGACGCGTGACGTGTCGGACCTGCTCGTCGACAACACGCGCTTCTGGGTCGTGCGTCCGCGCATTTCGGGCGGCACGGTGTCGGGGCTCGGCACGTTGCTGTCGGGCTCGTATATCGACGTCGATGTCGGCAATTCGCCGAAAGCACGACGCAGTTTCGTCGGCCTCGAAGAGCCGCCCGCGATCGCGAGCGACGTGCCGGGGCACGAGTACACGTTGCACGGAGTTGGACTCGGCTCGCTCGACGTGGGCACGCCGGTGTTTTTCCGCAGAATCCAGGTGGGCCAGGTCTCGTCGTTCCACCTGGACCCGGACGGCCGTGGCGTCACGGTGAAGGTGTTCGTCAACGCGCCCTACGACCGGTTCGTGAGAACCGACACGCGTTTCTGGCACGCGAGCGGTGTCGACATGTCGTTCGACAGCAACGGCTTGCGCCTCGAAACGCAGTCGATCGTGTCGATCATCATCGGCGGGATCGCGTTCGAATCGCCGCCGGGATCGCAGGTAGAGACGAGCGCCGATAGCGGCACCCGGTTCGAGCTGTACCCCAGGCGCGCCGACGCGATGGAGCAGCACGATCGCATCGTCGACATGTACGTGGTGAATTTCACCGATTCCGTACGCGGTCTGACGGTCGGCGCACCTGTTGATTTCCGCGGTGTCGTGATCGGCGAAGTGACGGCGATCTACACGCGCTTCGATGCGAAGACTCGCCAATTCAGCATTCCGGTCGAAATCAATCTTTATCCGGAGCGGTTCACGTCGCGCTATCAGAACGACGGCGCTGGCGACGGCGGACGGCTCGTCGAGAACCCGCACGCGCTCGCGAACTACCTCGTCGAGCGAGGCTTGCGCTTCCAGTTGAGAAGCGGCAATCCGCTGACGGGCCAGCTCTATCTCGCGGTGGATTTTTTCCCCGACGCGCCGAAGGCGTCGATCGACTGGACCAAGACGCCGCCCGAAATGCCCGCGACTCCGCGCACGCTGCAATCGCTGCAGGACTCCGTCTCGCGATTGCTGACCAAGATCAACAACATCCCGTTCGAGGATATCGGCAAGGACGCGCGCTCGACGCTGCGCACCACCAACGCGATGCTCGGGCAGCTCCACACCCAGGTCGTGCCGAAAGCGTTCGACACGCTGCTGTCGGCGCAATCCACGCTCGATTCGGCGAATGCCGCGCTGCAGCCGGACTCGTCGCTGCAGCAATCGACCGAGGACGCGATGCGTGAGCTGACCCGTACCGCGGCGTCGCTGCGCACCTTGTCCGACTATCTGGCGCAGCATCCGGAGTCGCTCGTGCGCGGCAAGTCGGAGGGCAAGAAGCCATGACAGATGCGATGGTCCGCTTATCGGCCTGCCTGATGCTCGCGCTCGCCGCCGCTCTGCTCGGCGCCTGCAAGTCGCCGGCGACGAACTTCTACACGCTGAGCCCCGACGAATCGCTGAGCGGCACCGGCGTGAGCCGGCCGATCGCGGCCGTGATCGGTCCGGTCACGATTCCCGAGATCGTCGACCGGCCGCAGATCGTCACGCGGATCGGCAACAACGAGGTCGAGGTCAACGAATTCGACCGCTGGGCGCAGCCGCTCGGTGGCGACATCGGCCGTGTGATCGCGGCCGATCTCGGCGCACTGCTGAACTCGCAGCAGATTTCGGTGTTCGATGCGGTACGCGATCCATCCGTCGTCTGGCGCGTGCGGATCGACGTGATGCGCTTCGAGTCCGTGCCCGGGCGCGACGTCACCGTCGACGTGCTGTGGGCCGTGCGCCCGCCTGGCAAGATCCGCGCCGTCACCGGCCGCTCGGTGGCTCGCGAGAGCGTGTCCGGTCCCGGCTTAGAGCCGATCATCGCCGCGCATGATCGCGCGCTCGCCTCGGTGAGCCGCGATATCGCCGCCGCCGTGCAGGCGAATCCCGCGCAATGACGCGTCGCGCTGCGTCACTTCGACACGCACAGCGCCCGAACCCGGGTGCAGCGTCGGGTCGCGCGCATAATAAGACCTTGGTCCGATTGCCACAGGCCAGGGCCAAATCCACGATTCAATCGATGCACGGCGCGTGCGTCCGCAGCGATCGTGACGCGCACCTTTCAGGAGTCTTCCGATGGACGCTGAAACGCTGTTGTCACAAAGCCAGGACATTGCCTCGAAAATCACCCGCGTGCTGCAAAAGCGCACGCAAATCGCGCAGCAGCATCTGAACGAACGGGTCACCGAAACGCTCGGCCTCGATCACGATGGCGCGCCGACTGCAAGCGCGATGCCCGCGTCATTCGATCCGCTCACCGCGTGGCAATACACGGTGGATGCCGCGCAGCGTTCGCTGCTCTTCTGGGACACGCTATACCGGCGCGGCAACGAATTCGTCGAACGCAGCGTCAGCGGTCCGACGCCGGTGCTGCATTTCGAGTACGACATGCTGCTCGACGGACGCACGTTCGAGCGGCCGGTCAACTATGCGCTGCTGCAACTACGTCCGCTCGAAGGCGTGGGCGTCGACGTGCGCAAGCGCCCGTATCTGATTATCGATCCGCGCGCGGGCCACGGCCCCGGCATCGGCGGCTTCAAGGACGATTCGCAGGCGGGCATCGCGCTGCGCGCGGGCTATCCCGTCTACTTCGTGGTGTTCTTTCGCGACCCCGAACCCGGTCAAACTCTGCTCGACGTGTGCAATGCCGAGCAGCGCTTCGTGCGCAAGGTGCGCGCGCTGCATCCGGACAGTCCGAAGCCCGCGATCATCGGCAATTGCCAGGGCGGCTGGGCGGCGATGATGCTCGCCAGCTCCGACCCCGAGGAGACCGGCCCGATCGTCATCAACGGTGCGCCGATGTCGTACTGGAGCGCGGCCTGGAGCGAAGGCGAGGGCGACAACCCGATGCGCTACGCGGGCGGCATGCTAGGCGGCGCGTGGCTCGCGTCGTACGCGGCGGATCTCGGCAACGGCAAGTTCGACGGCGCGTATCTGGTGCAGAACTTCGAGAACCTGAACCCCGCCAACACGTTCTGGGACAAGTACTACCACCTGTATTCGAACGTCGATACCGAACCGCCGCGCTTTCTGGAATTCGAGCGCTGGTGGGGCAGCTACTACCTGATGAATCGCGAAGAGATCGAATGGATCACACGCAACCTGTTCGTCGGCAACAAGCTGTGGTCGGGCGGTGTGACGAACAGCAGCGGTCAGGCGTTCGATCTGCGTGAAATCCGCTCGCCGATCATCCTGTTCGCGTCGATGGGCGACAACATCACGCCGCCTCAACAGGCGTTCAACTGGGTCGCGGACCTGTACGGCAGCACCGAGGAGATCAAGGCGCGCGGCCAGGTGATCGTCGGTCTGACGCACCAGAACATCGGGCATCTGGGCATTTTCGTGTCCGGCAAAGTCGCGAAGAAAGAGCACAGGCAGATCGTCTCCGTGCTCGAGACCATCGAGACGTTTCCGCCCGGGCTCTACGGCATGACCATCAACGAGACGAGGAACGCGGCCGGAGAGATCGATTACGAAGTGGAATTTCATGAGCGGCGGCTCGAGGAGATTGCCGGGCGCTTGAACCGCTTCGGCCGCATCGACGAAAAGCCGTTCGAAGCGGTCGCGGCGGTGTCCGATATGAATCAGCGCATGTATGAACTGTTCGCGCAGCCGTTCGTGCAGGCGATGTCGAACGAAACGAGCGCCCGCATGCTGCGCCAGTTCCATCCGCTGCGCTGGCAGCGCTGGGCCGTTTCCGCGATGAACCCGTGGCTTGGCTGGCTGCCGGCGGCGGCGCAGTCGGTGCGTGAGAATCGTCAGCGGACCGGCGCGGATAACCCGTGGAGCAAGCTCGAACGCAACGGCTCGCAAATGATCAGCGCGTCGCTCGACTATTACCGCGCGATGCGCGACGCGGTGACCGAGGCCGGCTTCTTCAGCGTGTACGCGAACCTGTATGCGACGTACCTGAGCAAGCCCGCGGCCGACGGCGCGCCCGCACAGGCCGGCGCGATCGATCCGCGCGAGCTGCCGTTCGTGCGCACCGCGTTGGAGGCGATCGGCGACGGCGGCTACACGGAGGCGCTCGCGCGCGCGGCCTTCCTGTTGTCGCAAAGAGGCGAGACGTTGCCGCTCGCGCGCTACGAGCTGCGCAAGGAGATCGCCGAAAGCTACGCGGAGTACCTGCCTGACATCAGCAGCGATCACTGGCGGCGCATCCGGGGCGAGCAGGAAATCATCGTCAGCCTCGAACCGGACCAGGCGATTGCGACGCTGCCTAAGCTGCTTTCCCATAGCGAGGACCGCGAGCGCTTTCTGCAACTGCTCGACAAGCTGGCGAGCGATGAGCGCGTGTTGAACGCGTCGCCCGACGCCGCGCAAAAGGACGCGTTCGAACGCATCCGCGCGGTGCTGGGTTCGCGAGTGAACCGCAAGCGCGACGCCCGTTTGCCTGACCCCACGCGCATGTGAACGTGCGGTGCGATGCGCGGCCGGACGCAAGCGTGACGCAACGGCGCATCGCGCGTCACGAATCTAACGCGTTGTACACACGAGGAATAAGCCGATGGAAAAGCACGCGAAGTATCAGCGCCTGATCGAGTTCTGCCAGACGCTGCCGGCGATGCCGACAGCGGTCGCGCACCCGTGCGACCAGAGTTCGCTGCAGGGCGCCGTCGAAGCGGCGAGCATGGGCCTGATCGAGCCGGTTCTAGTCGGGCCGCGCGTCCGTATCGAAGCGATCGCCGCCGAGCACGGCATCGACATCTCGGACTTCACGATCGTCGATGCAGCGCATAGCCATGCCGCAGCCGCCGCAGCCGTGCAACTGGTGCGCGAAGGCAAGGCCGAGGCCATGATGAAGGGCAGCCTGCACACCGACGAATTGATGGCCGAGGTGATTCGCCGTGACACCGGCCTGCGCACCGAGCGGCGCATCAGCCATTGCTTCGTGATGGACGTGCCCGCGTACGAGAACGCGCTGATCATCAGCGACGCCGCGATCAACATCGCGCCGACGCTCGAAGAGAAGGTCGACATCCTGCAGAACGCGATCGATCTTGGGCACGCGCTGAAATTTGAAGAAGTCCGCGTGGCGATCCTGTCCGCGACCGAGAGCGTCAATCCGAAGATTCCATCGACGGTGGAAGCGGCGGCGCTGTGCAAGATGGTGGACCGCGGGCAGATCACCGGCGGGCTCGTCGACGGTCCGCTTGCACTCGACAACGCGATCAGCCTCGAAGCCATGCGCATCAAGAAGATCGAGTCGCGGGTGGCGGGACGCGCCAATGTACTGGTGGTGCCGGACCTCGAAGCGGGCAACATGCTGGCGAAAAGCCTGTCGTTTTTGGCCGGCGCGGACGCGGCGGGCATCGTGCTCGGCGCGCGCGTGCCGATCATTCTGACGAGCCGCGCGGATTCGCTGTCGACGCGTCTCGCGTCGTGCGCGGTCGCCGCACTGGTGGCGAAGGCAAGGCGCGAGGCCGCCAAGGTGGTCGGGTGACGCCATGTCGGATGTGATCCTCGTATTGAACGCAGGCTCGTCTAGCCTCAAGTTCCGAGCCTTCGACGCGCAACACGCGCAACTCGAGCTGATTCTGCGCGGCCAGATCGAAGCGCTTTACACGAACCCGCGTTTTCGCGCGACCGATCGCGACGGCAACGTCAGCTCGCACGAATGGGGCGACGGCCATCGCCTCGGCCATCAGGGCGCGATCGAATATCTGGGCGGCTTTTTGCGCGAGCACGGCAGCGGCAATCAACTGAAGGCGGTCGGGCATCGTGTCGTGCATGGCGGACAGCGCTTTGCCGGCCCCGTCCTCGTGACCCCCGAGGTCATCGACCAGCTGGACAGCCTGAGCCCGCTCGCGCCGCTGCATCAGCCGCATAACCTCGCGCCGATTCGCATCCTTGCGCAACTGCGTCCCGACCTTCCACAGGTCGCGTGCTTCGACACCACGTTTCATCGCACGCAGACCGAGACCGCCCAGGCCTATGCGCTGCCCCCGTCGATTACCGACCACGGCGTGCGGCGCTACGGCTTTCACGGGCTTTCGTACGAATACATCGCGAGCGTGCTGCCGGAAATCGCACCGGACGCGGCGGCGGGGCGCACCGTGGTCGCGCATCTGGGCAACGGCGCGAGCATGTGCGCGATGGTCGCGGGCAAGAGCGTGGCCAGCACGATGGGCTTCACGGCGGTGGAAGGCCTGCCGATGGGCACGCGTTGCGGCAGCCTCGACCCCGGCGTGATTCTTTATCTGCTCGACGAGCTGAAGATGGATTCGCAGGCGATCGCGGACCTGATTTACAAGGGCTCGGGGCTGCTCGGCCTGTCGGGCATCGGGGGCGACATGCGCGTGCTGCTCGACAGCGACGACCCGCGCGCGCGCTTTGCCATCGACGTCTACACCTACCGCATCGGGCGCGAACTCGGCAGTCTCGCCGCGGCGATGCAAGGTATCGACGCGCTGGTGCTGACGGCCGGCATCGGCGAGCACGCGGTCGAGATTCGCGAGCGCATCGTGCGCGACGCCGCGTGGCTCGGCGCCGAACTCGACGACGCGGCCAATCGGGCGAACGGGTCGCTGATCACGACCGCTTCGAGCAAGCTGGCGGTCTGGGTCGTGCCCACCAACGAGGAACTGATGATTGCCCGTCACACGCGCGCTATCGCCCCATAGAGGAGTTTCACCATGTCTGTCGAGCAACCGCGTTTGATTCTCGAAGGTGCGAAGGCCCTCGTGACCGGCGTCGCCAACGAGCATTCGATTGCCTATGGATGCGCGAAGGCGTTTCGCGAGCTCGGCGCGAGCGTCGCGCTCACCTATGCGAACGACAAGGCGCTTCCTTATGTGGAACCGATCGCCAAAGCACTCGATGCCGAGATCTTCATGCCGCTCGACGTAACGGGCGAGGACGAAATGGAGGCCGTGTTCGACCGGATCGAGAAAACATGGGGGGAGCTCGACATTCTCGTTCACGCCGTTGCATGGGCACCCAAAGCGGATCTGCAGAGCGGCTTGCTGCAATCGTCACGCGAGGGCTTCCTGAGCGCGATCGATATCTCGTGCCATTCGTTCGTGCGGATGGCGCGCCTCGCCGCGCCGCTGATGAAAGACGGCGGCACCATGCTGACGATGAGCTACTACGGCGCGAACAAGGTGGTGCCGAACTACAACCTGATGGGCCCCGTCAAGGCGGCGCTCGAAGCCTGCGCGCGCTATCTGGCGTTCGAGCTGGGACCGAAGGGCATCCGCGTGCACGCGATTTCTCCCGGCCCGCTGCAGACTCGCGCCGCTTCGGGCCTGAGGGATTTCGAGCTGCTGCTCAACGAAGCGGTGCAGCGCGCGCCGCTCGGCGAACTGGTCGACATCATGGACGTCGGCTATACCTGTGCGTTTCTGGCCACGCCGTATGCGCGGCGAGTGTCCGGTTCCACCTTGTATATCGACGGTGGATTGAACATCGTCGCTTAGGGTCTGGAGGAGTAAGCATCATGGCTGAACTGTTTCTTGGAAACGTCGAGGAAAGCGTCTCCGACGAAGAGATCGGCGAGTTCCTGATTCGCTACGGATTCCCGCGCTTCAGCTCGATCCAGCGGGTGCCCGGCACGGGTTCGCGTCCGGGTGCGGTGGTCGTCTTCGACGACGTGCCCACGGACGGGCTGCGCATACTGCAAAGCCGCGTGCATAACCTGTTCTGGAAGAACCACACGATCGTCGCGCAGCTGCTGCCGGAGCGCGACGAGTCGTAACGGGCGACGGGAGCCGGAGATGGGTCTGTTGTCGTGGCTGACGAAGCGCAGCGCTGCCCAGGAGAGCGACGATCAGCAGGCGCAGGAAATCGTCGAGCGGATCGTCGGGCTCTGTCCGTCGTTGCGGCTCGCGCGCAACTATGCGTCGCGCCTGCGGCCCGCCGTGCAACACACGCTCGCCTATCTGGACCGGCTCGCCGATGAAGTGCCCCCCGCGCGCGAAGCGAGCGCGGCGGCGTGGGCGACCGACCCATACATCCACGCCTTTTTCGCCACACCCGACGACGTCTGCCCGGTATTCAACCGCTCCCAAGAGCTGAATCAGTTCTTCAACGACCATCCCGTTGCCGATCCGGTATTCGCGGTGCTCGGCATGGCCTTCGACGAGCGGCGCGTTTTCGGCGTCGGCCAACGAGGCGAGACGACCCAGACCGACCTCGCGCAGACGACCCTCAACTTCAGCGATCACCAGGTGCGCGTGTGCGGCGAGTCCGAAGCCGCGTTGCGGCATGAAATCCTGTTGCGGATCGTCGATCAGCTCGTGCTCGAAGGCCTCGGCAAGATCGAGGCCGAGACCTCGCGGCAGGACGCATTGGAACGCGAAAGAGCGCTGCTGAAAACGCGTCTGACGATTCTCGAACGGCAAGGAGCGGGCGTGCGCTCGCTGCTGGGTAGCGACGCGTCGTCGAATTACGCGGAGGTGGCGAAGCTGCAGGCGCAGATCGAAGAGAACGATCAGGCTCTAGCGCAGCTGGGCCTGAAGACCGAGGCGCTGGAGCGGCATCTCGACGTGATGTGCGGTGTACTGCAGGCGCCGGACGCGCATGTCTACGTGCGCAAGAGCAAATACCGGCTCGACCGGATGAACGTCGTCGTGGAAGAGGGAGATACACGGCCCGCGCATGAAATCGAGTTTCGCCTTGCGCATCTGCCGGCAAGTCCCAATGCGATGCGGGTTTTCTCGACGGTGCGTTTCCGACGCGCTGATTTTTCGCCGCCCCTCAGCGACCTCGCGCAAGCGCACCGCCTGATCTGACGCTTGCCGTGCCCGCTATTTGCCGGCAACCGGCTCCACGGCGATGGCCACGGCCTCGGTATAGACCGCTTGTATCTGGTCGCCCTTTTTGATCCGCTTCAGCTGTTCGGGGTCCTGCACCGCCAGATCGACCGTATTGCCTTGCGGGCCTTTCAGCGTGACCACGCCGCTCTGGTGATCGACCGCGATGACGTTAGCCATGATCGTGACCTGGCGCGAGGCCGAGCCGCCGGGTTTCGCGCCCTCCGGTGCACGTTCGAGCGTCTGCGTTTCGTTGGCGGTCAGCGGCGCGTTGCCTTTTTTCAGCATCATGGTCAGAGCTTGCGAATACTCGACCTTGACCACGTCGCCGACCTTGATCTGATCGAAGTTGCGCGCTTCCTCGCCGACCACGACCTGCACGACCTTGCCCTTCGCGTCCTTGAGCACGACGGTGCGTGTTCCGGGCTCGATGCTGACGACCGTCGACGTCGTTTTGACGGTGCTCGTTGCAGTGACTTTGCCGGGCTCGCTCTTGACCGTGACCGGTGCCTCCGTCTGAGCGAACCCCGTATTCGCGACACACACGAGCGCCGCCGCGATGATCAGTTTGCGGTTAATCATTCTGTTCCCCTTGCGTGGTCAATTGACGGTGTAACCCCGGCCCGACATGCATGCGGCGAAAGCGCGATTGAACGTGTCCATCGCGCCCTGTGTTTGCGCCTGCGAATTTGCCGCGGCCGCGCGCCGGTTCTGTCGCGCGCGCGATCCACCGACCATCGTGCCGGTCGCCGCGCCGATCGCCGCGCCCTTGCCGGCGTCTCCCGCAATCGCGCCGATGATCGCGCCGCCGGCCGCGCCGCGCGCGGCGCCCTGCACGCGCTCGCCGCCTCCCACCGCGGGGCCGGAAGGCGGGGGTGGGGCGTTGGCGACCTGGGTCGGATCGATGCCGGTATTGTTCTTCGCCCACGCATAGCAGGCCCCTTCGTCCTGCTGCTGTTGCTGCGGGCTCTGCCCTCTGGCCGGATACGCTATCGGCCTCGATTGCGCGATGCCTTCGAGCGATAGCGACGCAGTCAACGCGGCAATAACGGCATATTTCGTCGATTTGTTCACGACAGCTCCTTGCGTGGGCACACGCGGGTGCGAGTCGCCGGCTGCCTGTCGGTGCAGGCGTGAGGGCGCAACCGGCACCCGTGAATGGGAATTCTGATGGGACCGGTTGCCGCGCGGTGGATGCGCAGCAATGGCAGGTTCGCTTTCATCATGCTGTCGCGGGCTTGCTGCGCGCAATCGGACCAAGGTCGTATTTGCAATATCGTTTGTGATTTCCAAACTGTATTCATGCAACAGGTGCAGGTCGTTTCCATTGCTTCGGAGAACTGTCTGTCGAAGATTATGGCCGTGGACTGCCGCGTAGCGATGCAGCCCGAGGCCGCTGACGAAGCGCAAGGGGAAGCATCGATGGACCGCGATTCGCGTGCGCGTGCACGCACCATCCCGTTTGCAACGGCGCTCGACGACGAGCCGAGGCGCGCGCGACGCGTCAGCCATGTGCTGGGCGCCGCGCTTCTGGCGTGCTGCGGCGCATTCTCCACTACCGTGTCGCTGGCGCAGGCGCCGGCCGCGAACGCCCCGGCGAACGCGGCCAACGCGCCCATTCCCGCGGCGACGCTCGACAAGCTCGTCGGACCAATCGCGCTGTATCCGGACGACCTGATCGCGATCATCCTGCCTGCATCCACCTATCCGGTGGAAATCGTGCAGGCCGACCGGTTTCTCGACCAGTACAAGAACAACAAGTCGCTGAAGCTCAACGACGCGTGGCACGATCCGGTGAAAGCGCTGCTGAATTACCCCGACATCGTCAAGAACATGAGCACCGATCTCGACTGGACGATCGATCTCGGCGAAGCCGTCGTCGCCGATCAGGGCTCGGTGCTCGAAGCGATTCAGCGCTTCCGGCGCCAAACGCAGTCGGCGGGGCATCTGAAATCCGACGACAAGCAGGTCGTGGTCGTCGAGAAGGAAGTGATCAAGATCCAGCCGGCCGATCCGCAGGTGATCTACGTGCCGCAGTACAACCCGCAGACCGTCGTGGTGGCCAGTGCACCCGTGACCTACGCGTATGCGCCCACGCCATATCCGGCCTACTACTATCCGTACGCGCCCGGCGCCGCGCTCGCGACGGGGCTGATCTGGGGCGCGGCGATTACCGCCGCCTGGAACGGCGGGCACTATGAAACGCATTACGGGGGCGGCGGCAACAACAACATCAACATCAACCGCGAAAGAAACGTCGAGCGCGGCGATAGAACCGTTAACCGGGGCGATAGGAACGTGGAGCGCGGCAATATCAACAGCGGCAATGTCAACACCGGCGACATCAACCGCGGCGGTGGTCGCGGGCAGGGAGGCGGTACCTCCGCCTGGACCCCGGACAAGAAGCCGGGCCAGGTCAGCGGTATCTCGGATCGTTCGGCGCGCACGCAGCGGGTCGGCGATCCGCCGTCGCGCGGCGGCGGCGCGGGTGCGGGTGCGGGCGGTGGGTTGGCAGGCGGCAACCGCGGCGGAGCGGGCGGCGTTGCCGGCGCGAACTTTGCCGGCGGCGGTGCTGGCGGCGGTGCCGGTGCGAACTTCGCAGGTGGCGGCGCTGGCGCGCAAGGGCGGCCGCAGCCGTCCCAGCGTCCGACTGCGTCGACGGGCGCACGCGGCGGCGATGCGTTCAGCGGCTACGGCTCGGCGCGCGATGCGCAAGCCAGTAGCGCGCGCGGCGCGGCGAGCCGCCAGTCGGCGGCGCGTGGCGGCGGAGGCGGATACGCCGGTGGCGGTGGATTCGGCGGCGGTGGCGGCGGCGGATTTTCCGGCGGCGGGCGTGGCGGTGGCGGATTCACGCCGCGGGCCGGTGGTGGCGGCCGCGGCGGCGGACGGCGATAAGGAGCAGCCATGAGTGGGCAGAGCATCACCGGAAAGCGCGCACGCGACGTTTCGCGGCGACGCGTGACCTCATCGCGGCGGCTGTGCGCGATGGTGCTCGCGCTGTCGGTTCCGTTGGCCGCGTTCGCCGCAGGGCAGCGCACTTTCGCCACCCCGGAAGACGCGGTCGCCGCGCTGTCCAGCGCGCTGAAGACCGACGACGAAGCGTCGCTCGTCGCGATCTTCGGCGAAGCGCACAAGAGCCTCGTGGTGTCGCCGGATCAGGCGGAGAACGAGGCGAACTGGGCCAAGGCGAGCAAGGAGCTCGACGCCTATCACGTGCTCGACGACAGGGGACCGAACCGGCGGATTCTGCTGGTCGGCGACGAGGCGTGGCCGATGCCGATACCGATCGTCAAGGACGGCGGCGGCTGGCGCTTCGCGACCGAAGAGGGCGAAGAAGAACTGATCAATCGACGCATCGGCTCCAACGAACTCGCAGCGATCAGGGTGCTGGAGGCTTATCTCGACGCGCAGCGCCAATATGCGTCGCGCGACCGGAACCACGACGGCCTGCACGAATACGCACAGAAGCTGGCCAGCACGCCGGGCAAGCAGGACGGTCTCTACTGGCATACCGACGAAAACAGCGACGAAGAGGAAAGTCCGTTCGGCCCGCTCGTCGCGGCCAGCTCCGAATATCTGAAAGGCCATGCGGCGGGCGATCCTTACCGGGGCTACCACTTCCAGATCCTGACGCGGCAGGGCAAGAACGCGCCGGGCGGCGCGTTCAGCTACGTGATCAACGGGCACATGATCGCGGGGTTCGCGATGGTCGCTTATCCGGCGCAGTACGGCAAGAGCGGCGTGATGACCTTCGTGGTCAGCAACAACGGCGTGATCTACCAGAAGGACCGTGGCCCGCATGCGCCGCCGGTGACCGAATTCAACCCGGATCACACGTGGCAGCGCGTCAAGGATTCGCTCTGAACCGCTCGGGGTCGGCCGTGGCCACGCCCGCGCCGCGCGCCCGTGCTTCCGTCGGCTCCGCTTTCGTACTCGAGGCGCTACGTTGAACCACCCACCTGGCGTCACCGGCCTCGCGTCAGCCACGCCACCCGCGCGCGGGTGGCGCTCCGCGTTTCCGCCCGCGCAATGGCTGCGAAGCTATCAGCCGCGCTGGCTCGCGAAAGACGCGGTCGCCGGCGTGACGCTCGCGGCCTATGGCATTCCGGTATCGCTCGCGTATGCGTCGCTCGCCGGCGTGCCGCCGCAATACGGCATCTACGGCTATCTGGTGGGCGGCCTCTGTTACGCGCTGTTCGGTTCGTCGCGCCAGCTCGCGGTCGGCCCGACCTCGGCGATCTCGATGCTGGTCGGCGTGACGGTTGCGTCGATGGCCGACGGTGATCCGGCGCGCTGGGCTTCGATCGCCGCGCTCACGTCGGTGCTGATCGCGTGCATGTGCGTGATCGGCTGGCTGCTGCGCCTAAGTTCGCTCGCCAGCTTCATCAGCGAGACGATTCTGCTCGGCTTCAAGGCGGGCGCCGCGCTGACGATCGCGATGACCCAGTTGCCGAAGTTGTTCGGCGTGAAAGGCGGAGGCGAATTTTTCTTCGAACGGATCGCCGTTCTGTGGGGGCAGCTTCCGCTGACCAATGTCAGCGTGTTCGCCTTCGGCCTCGTTTGCATCGCGTTGCTGCTGCTCGGCGAAAAGCTTCTGCCGGGGCGTCCGGTGGCGCTCGCCGTGGTTGCTGCGTCGATCGTCGCGCTGTCCGTCACGTCGCTGGCCAGCCGCGGCTTTACGCTGGTGGGTGCGCTGCCTCAGGGCTTGCCTGAATTCCGTCTGCCGGGGCTGCGGGTAAGCGATGTCGATGGCATCATCCCGCTCGCGTTCGCGTGCCTGTTGCTCGCCTATGTCGAGAGCGTGTCGGCCGCGCGCGCGCTCGCGCAGGCACATGGTGACGAGATCGACGCCCGCCAGGAATTGCTCGGTCTCGGCGCGGCCAATCTTGCCGCGGGATTGTTCCAGGCGTTTCCGGTCGCGGGCGGGCTGTCGCAATCGTCGGTGAACGACAAGGCCGGCGCGAAAAGCCCGCTGGCGCTGGTCTTCGCGTCGCTGGCGATCGGCTTCTGTCTGATGTTCCTCACCGGACTGCTCGCGAATCTGCCCAACGTCGTGCTGGCGGCGATCGTGCTCGTGGCCGTGAAAGGCCTCGTCGATGTCCGCGAATTGCGTCATGTGTGGCGCGTGAGCCGCTTCGAATTCGCGATTTCGATGGTGGCGTTCGCGGCGGTGCTGCTGTTGGGCATCCTGAAGGGCGTGATCGTCGCGGTGCTGGTGTCGATGCTGCTGATCATCCGCCGCGCTGCGCATCCGCATGTCGCGATGCTCGGGCGTATTCCCGGCACGCGCTATTTCTCCGATCTCGAACGTCATGCCGAGAACGAGACGATTGCGCATGTGCTGGCGGTGCGGGTCGAGGCGTCGCTGCTGTACTTCAACGTCGAGCACGTACGCGAGACGATCTGGCGCATGATCCGCGCCGCGCCCGAGCCGGTGCGGCTCGTGATCTGCGATCTGTCGGCGTCGCCGGTCGTCGATCTGGCGGGCGCGCGCATGCTCAAGGCGATGCACGTCGCGCTGCAGGCGGCGGGCACCGGGATGAAGGTCGTCGGCGCTCACGCGGACGTGCGCGACCTGCTGCGCGCCGAGGGGCTCGAGGTTCGTGTCGGCCACATCAGCCGACGCGGCTCGGTGGCCGACCTCGTCGACGCATTCCAGCAAAACGGCGATCCCGCGGACGAAGCGGGTCGCGGATGATCTCGAGGAGAAAACCAAATGTCACGTCAATTCCTTCCCGGCGCGTGCGCGCTCACACTCGACGCCGTGCACTCCATCACGATCACGCAGTGGCTGACGGCAGCGGCGCTGCTCGCCAGCCCCGTCTTGTGCCATGCAGCGAACCTGAACTTTCTGAAAGACACGCCCGTCACCTACATGCACGAAGCCGACCGTAAAGCGCTCAACGATGCGGCGCAAAAGGCGCTCGATACGAAAAAGGATGGCGAATCGTACGAGTGGAGCAATGCGGGCACCGGCAATTCCGTTTCGATCACGGGCACGGTGACGCCGCAGGATACGACGAAGGATGGCGATCGAACCTGCCGGACCGCGACGCTGACCGCGGTTGCGAAAGGACAGACCCAAACCTGGACGCCGATCGTCTGCAAAACCGGCGATGGACCGTGGAAGGTACTGAAGAGATAAGCATCGCGCGTCGCTCGATACGAACCATTTGCGCTGTTGATGCATAATTTGCCCAGCGTTTCGCGGCTCATGCACAAGGCAGACACATGGAACACTCTTACGCTAACGACGATACCGGCAATCTGATCCTGCTCGAACACGTCAACCTGAAAATCCCCAACCAGATTCTCGCGACCGCCTTCTACGTCACCGGCCTCGGGCTCACGCGCGATCCGTTCGTGATGACCGGGGTCGAGAATATGTGGATCAACATCGGCCGCTCGCAGATTCACTTGCCGCACGGGGCGGCGCAACGTTTGCGCGGCAGTGTCGGTCTCGTGGTGGGTGAACTCGACGCGCTGGTGAGGCGTTTGCGCTCGGTCGAGCCGCTGCTCGCCGGCACCGGGTTCGGCTGGACGGAGCGCACAGGCAGTGTCGAAGTGACGTGTCCCTGGGGCAACCGCTACGAGTGCCTCGATCCCGTGAATCGAGGCACGTCGGCTCCGTGGTCGCAAATCGATCTGGGCATCGCGTTCGTGAAGATGGATGTGCCGGTCGGCAGCGCGCTGCCTATCGCGCGCTTTTACCGCGATATATTCGATGCGCCCGTCGACATCGAAGAGAAGCATGGCTTGCACCGCGCGATCATCGACATCGGCACGCATCAGCAACTGCTGTATGCGGAGACAACCGAGCCCATTCCTGAATACGACGGACACCACATCGCCATTTACACGGCGGCTTTTTCGGAGCCGTTCAGGCGGCTCGCCGAAAAAGGCCTCGTATATGGAGAGGAGCCGCATCAATACCGGTTTGCCGACCTCGTCGATCTGGCGTCCGGGGAGCGTTGCTTCAGGCTCGAGCACGAAGTGCGCAGCCTGCATCACCCGCTTTACGCGCGACCTCTGGTTAACCGCAATCCGGAACAGACGAACCGGAACTATCTGCCGGGCGCCGATTGGCGCGGCGGGCGGTTCTGATCGGCTCAATGAGCGGTCTATTCAGTGATAAAACTCATGAGCGTATTCGCCACGCCGGCTGTTCGGTTTCGACGCGTAGTGCACTCGTCGCAACGTAGGTGAAAACGATCACCAGGGCGGCAGTGACTGGCGACAACGGTGCGCGCCAATCGCTTGCTACTCCTTAACGCTTTACTCTAGAAAATCCACAACACATCGGCTACCCTTAATCGAGCCGGTTTGCCGCGGACCCGTGCATCACTTCCCCCCTCTGCGAAGCCGACCCGTCCTGACAGAGCTGAACAACGATTCGAAGCCGTACGCTTTTGTTGTCTGCGAGGGTTGCGCCACCGTGTTTTTTCACGCTGTCGTCCGCGTGGATCCATGTCGCACTCCTGCGCTGCAATTCATAGGAATATAAAAAGCTAGGAGACGCTCATGCCATTCAACCGTATTCAGGGAATTGTCGGCCTGCCACTGCTCGCCATCGCGTTCGGCTTGCCCGCGGCTCATGCCGCCGACGAAGTACAGAACAGCGCGACCACCACCGCCGCGCCGGTGCCATCGACGCTTCAGCCCGTCACCCAGGATCAGCTCGATCGCGCCGGCAGCATGACGGCGGCCTGGCTGCATTCGAACGGCTCGTATGCGCAGACGCGCTATTACCCGGGCTCGCAGATCAACAGGACGAATGTCGCGAAGCTCAAACCGGTGTTCATCTTCCAGACGGCTGTCAACGAGTCGATGGAAACGGCGCCGATCGTGAAGGATGGCGTGATGTTCCTGACCACGTCGTTCAATCATGTGTACGCGATCGATGCGAAGACGGGCAAGGAGTACTGGCATTACAAGCACAAGATGGGTCCGGTCACGACGTTCTGTTGCGGACCCAACAACCGTGGCGTCGCGATTTCGGGTGACCGTCTCTATATGGGCACGCTCGACTCCAAGCTCGTCGCGCTCGACGCCAAAACCGGCAACGTGCTGTGGCAAACCCAGATCGCCGATCCCGACCAGGGCTACTCGGAAACGATGGCGCCTGCGGTCGTCGACGGCAAGGTGCTGATCGGCACGAACGGCGGCGAGTACGGCATTCGCGGCTTCGTGAAGGCGTATGACGCGAATTCCGGCCAGTTGCTGTGGACTTTCTACACGATTCCCGAAACCGGCCAGGAAGGCGTGTGGGCGACCAAAGACGCGACCGGCCGCGACGAGAAGCGCGACATCGACGCAGAGAAGAAGCAGCTGGCCGACAAGGGCGGCGACTTCTACAAGACGCTCGGCGGCGGCGTGTGGATGACGCCGGCGATCGACCGGAAAACGAACACGGTGTACTTCATGGTCGGCAATCCGTCGCCGGACCTGTATGGCGCGATCCGGCCGGGAGACAACCTCTATACGGACTCGCTCGTCGCGATCGATCTCGACACCGGCAAGTACAAATGGCACTACCAGTACGTGCCGCACGACGTCTGGGACCTCGACGCGGTGAGCCCGCCGGTGCTGATCGACGTGCGCGACAACGACGGCAAGATGATCCCCGGCATCGTGCACGCGGGCAAGACCGGTCACGTGTACGTGCATGATCGTGCGACCGGCCGTCTGATCCGCTTCTCGCAGGCGATGATTCCGCAGGAAAACATGTGGACGCTGCCGACCGCGCCCGGCGCGCGCATGTTGCCGGGCGCGAACGGCGGCGTCGAATGGTCGCCGATCGCGTTCGATCCGCAGACGCGTCTCGTCTACGCGGCCAACCTGCATCAGCCGATGACGTACCAGGTCGAGGACGCCGCCTATCCGGGCGGTAGCAAGCTGTGGCTCGGCGGCGCGTTCAAGGTGATCCCGTCCGAGGCGCAATGGGGCAAGCTGTCGGCCGTCAACGTCGACACCGGCAAGATCGCGTGGGACTACAAGACCGACCAGCCGCTGATCGGCGGCGTACTCGCGACGGCGGGCGGCCTCGTGTTCAACGGCGAGGGCAACGGCCTGTTCCGCGCGTTCGATGCCGCGAACGGCAAGAAGCTGTGGGAGTTCCAGTGCGGCGCGGGCGTCAACGCGCCGGCCGTGTCGTACACGCTCGACGGCAAGCAATACGTGGCGGTCGCGGCGGGCGGCAATACGCAGCTCGACTACAAGCGCGGCAATAGCGTCATCGTGTTCGCGGTGCCATGAGGGGGCCGGCGCCGCGGGGAGCGCCGGGTGGGGCGCGCGCTGCATGGGTGGCGCTGCTGTGCGGCGGATTGATCGCCGCATGGCTGCCGTCGGGCGCGCGCGCCGACGCCGAGGCGGGCAAGGCGAAAGCGCAGGTGTGCGTGGCCTGTCATGGGCCGATGGGCAATTCGACCAATCCGGACTATCCGATCCTGGCCGGCCAAACCGCGCGCTATATATATCTGGAGCTGAAGGACTTCAAGCAGGGACGGCGCAGCGATCCGCGCATGTCGCCGATGGCGGCGAACCTGTCGGCCGAGGACATGCAGGACCTCGCCGACTACTTCGCCGCGCAGAAGCCCATATCGGTGCAGTTCAAAGCGGATGGCGCCAGCATAGAAGCGGGCAGCAGGAAGGCCGCCGAGGTGCTGTGCACGATGTGCCACCTGGGCGGCTTTTCCGGGCAGAACGAGATTCCGCGCGTCGCGGGCCAGCATTATCAGTACATCGTCAAAGAGTTGCAGGACTTTCGCTCGCACACGCGCACCAACGATGCGGGCAACATGGCCAGCGTGACGCGTAATCTGACCGACGACGACATCCATCATCTGGCCGCCTATATCAACAATCTGCAGT
Source organism: Paraburkholderia sp. BR13444 (assembly GCF_040948755.1). Taxonomy (NCBI): domain Bacteria; kingdom Pseudomonadati; phylum Pseudomonadota; class Betaproteobacteria; order Burkholderiales; family Burkholderiaceae; genus Paraburkholderia; species Paraburkholderia sp. BR13444. The sequence continues at coordinate 104,121 of NZ_JBFPKM010000005.1, forward strand.
AGCGGGGGAAGACACAATGACAGACATGATCACTCGGCCACTTGTGGTTGCCGTTCTGCTCGCCGCCGCGTTCGGCGCTTGCGTGCCGGCGCTCGCGCAGGACCAGGGGGAAATCAACCGCCAACTGCTCGCGGCCGCGAAGGACGACGATCAGCAGTCGGTCGTCGCGGCGCTGCAGCGCGGCGCGTCGGTCGATGCGATGAACCGGATCGGCGACACCGCGCTCGTCACCGCGTGCAAGAAGGGCGATACGGCGATGGCGCGCACGCTGATCGAGCGCGGCGCGAACGTCCAGCATGCGAACGCGCCGGGCGATACACCGCTGATGGCCGCCGCCTACGGCGGCTTCGACGAGATCGTCGCGCTGCTGCTCGCGCATGGCGCCGATCCGCTCGCGACCGATCGCGTCGGCAAGACCGCGATGGAATACGCGGCGGGCGAGGGGCACACGAAGGTCGTCGGTCAATTGCTCGATGCCGGCGTCGACGTGAACCGGACCTACAAGAACGATCTGACCGCGCTGATGTGGGCGGCCGGCTACGATCGCGCGGAGACTGCCCAGCTGTTGCTCGCGCGCGGCGCGAACCGGTCGTTGAAGGACAACCGGGGAATGACGGCGAAAGACATCGCGGTACAGACGAAGTCGGCGCGGGTCGCGGGGTTGTTGTCGGCGAGTTAGCGGCTGGAATCAAGCGCGCAATGCCGGCCGCGCTTGCGCCAGAATCGCCGGCAACGCCTCGAACGAATCGATCAGCGCGTCGCAACGCGGCATGTCGGCGCCGCTCGCGCTGCCATAGCCATAGCTGACGATAAAGACCGGCAGACCGGCCGCGCGCGCCGCCGCGACATCGACCGATGAATCGCCGACCAGCACGCAACGTTCGGGCTCGGCGTCGAGCAGCCGGCACGCGTGCCAAAGCGGTTCGGGCGACGGCTTCATGCTCGCCACGGTGTCGCCCGCGACCAGCCCGTCCAGATGAGCGGCGAGCCCCGTTTTGTCGAGCAGCGCCGTCGCCAGCGCCTGCGGCTTGTTGGTCACGCATGCGCAGCGGTACCCGTGCTGCCGCAACGCGTGCAGCCCGGCCATCACGCCGGGATATACCCGACCCAGCTCCGCGTTGGTCACCGCGTAATGCCGCTCGAATACGTGCTGCGCGTGCTCCAGTTCGACATGCTGGCCGAGGCCCGCCGCGTTCAGCGAGCGTTGCACGAGCTTGCGCACGCCGTTGCCGATGAAGCCGGTCACCATGCCTGACGGCAGCGGCTCGGCGCCGAAGTCTTTCAGCATCAGGCCGGTGGCCGCGACGATGTCCGGCGCGGTATCGACCATCGTGCCATCCAGATCGATCAGGACAGCGTGGTAGCCGCGGTTCATCGCCATGACGCGCTCGCGTTCGCGTTCGCCTGGTCCGCGTTCAGTGCGCCGCGCGCGGCCGAATCGGGACGCCGCGTGGCGTCTTCATGCCAGCGACGCAGTGTCGCCAGATCCACCCAGCGATGCCATTCGCCGCGCACCATCGGAACGATCGGCGCATGCGGATCGCCGAGATGAGGCAACACGGCCAGCGCGCCATCGAAGTCCTCATGCGCGGTAAAAGTGCTCGGCGTGACGACGACCGGCACGCGCGCGGCGCGCGCCGCGAGCAACCCATTGCGCGAGTCCTCGAAGGCGAGGCAGGCTGCGGGCTGCAAGCCGAGCTGTTCGAGCACGTGTCGATAGACGTCGGGGGCGGGCTTTTTCGCCGGCGTGGTGCCGGCGTCGCCGATCGCCGCGAAGCGATGGCGCCAGCTGGCGCCGAAATGCGCGTGCAATAGCGCGTCGAGGTTGGCGGGCGTCGTGGTCGTCGCGATCGCCACGCGCAGGCCGGCCTCGTTCGCCTCGTCGATCAGACGCGCGATGCCGGGTCGCAGCGGCACGCCGCGCTCGCGCACGCGCTCGGTGTAGTGGCGCGTCTTCAGTGCGTGCAGCGCGTCGACGGCCTCTCGCGCTCGCGGGCCCGCGGCTTCCTCGCACTCGACCGTGCGCCAGTAATGCAGCAGACGCTCCTTGCCGCCCGCCACTTTCAGCAAGCCCGAATAGAGCGCTTCGTCCCAGAACCAGTCGAGGCCCGCTTCCGCAAACGCGGCGTTGAACGCTTGCAGATGAGCGGTCTCGGTGTCAGCGAGCGTTCCGTCGACGTCGAAGATGAGGGCTTGCATCGTGCGGTCCTCGCGAGGGGGGTGCCGTTCAGACACGCACCACGATAGCCGAGCCATCCGCCGATTCAAATTCAGAGATTCTTTCGCCGTCGATAAGCGTTGCATTATGTGCTGGCAAGCACGCCGCAACCTGCGCGCCGCGCCGCGTCATTTGCCCAGCTGCGGATCGGTCACGAAGCCCAGCTTCGTCAGCCCGCCGCTTTGCGCCGCCGACATCACGATCGCGACCCGCTCGTACGGCACCTTGCGATCGGCGCGCAAATGCAGCTCCGGCTGCGGCGTCGCGAGGGCGGCCTGCGCGATGCGCGCGCGCAAGCCGTCGTCGGTCACGGGCTGACCGTCCCACAGCACCGTGCCGTCCGCTTGCACCGCGACGTCCACATGCGCGGGCTTGACCGCTTCCGGCTGACTGCTCGCATGCGGCAGATCGATCCTGACCGCGTGCTGCAGCGCCGGTATGGTGACGAGAAAAATGATCAGCAGGACCAGCATCACATCGACGAGCGGCGTCATGTTGATCTCGTTCATCAGACCTTGATCGTCGTCGGAGAAGGGGCTCATTGCCATTCGAGGTCTCCGTCGCGGGTTGCGTTCGTCGCGTTGGTGCCGCGCGGCACCACGCGCATCTGCGGCCCGGCGCTCGAAGGCAATTGCGCACCGGTCACGAAGTACGCATGCAAGCCGTGCGCGAAGCGCTTCAGGCGCGCGACGATCGAGCGGTTCGCGCGCGTCAGGCCGTTGTAGCCGAGCACGGCCGGTATCGCGACGAAGAGCCCGAACGCGGTCATGATCAGCGACTCGCCGACCGGGCCGGCAACATGATCGATAGAAGTCTGACCGGTCTCGCCGATCACGATCAGCGCATGGTAGATGCCCCATACGGTGCCGAACAGCCCGACGAAAGGCGCGGTGCTGCCGATCGAAGCAAGGATCGCGAGGCCACTTTGCAGACGTGCGATCGTTTCGTCCATCGTGTCCTGCAGACGCCGTGTGATCCAGTCCGACACGTCGATGCGGTCATGCAACTGCTGCTGCGTCTGCCGATGATGCGTCGCGGCTTCATGGCCCGCCAGCGCGAGCGCGAGCAGCGGGTTGTCGTGCGCGCTCGAATCCGGGTAGCCGAGGGCGTGCAGTCCGTCGTCGAAGCGGTCCGCGCTCCAGAAGCGCGCGTCGCTCTGGCTGGTCACGCGCCTGAGGCGGACCACTTGCCACAGCTTCACGATGATCACCGTCCACGACAGCACCGACATGATGACGAGCACGCACAGAATGCCGCGCGTGACGAAATCACCCGAATCCCATACGTTTGCGAGTCCGTAATGTTGCATGGCGAGTTCCTCGGTTGGTGTCGGTGGTCTGTTTGGCGGTTCGGTTACGTTTGTTCGGTCACTCGGTCAGTCCGAATACGAACGACTGCGAGTACGCGGCGCGCACCGGCGTGCCGTTTTCGGTGTAGGGCTGGCAGGCGCCCGCATGCACGGCGGCGAGCGCCGCGTCGTCGAGTCGAGCCGAGCCGCTGCTGGATTGCAATTGCGCTGTTTCGATATGCCCGCTCAGACCGACGACGAAGCGCACGATCGCCGTGCCATGCTCGCCGCGCCGCTTCGCGACGTCGGGATAGTCGGGCTTCGGAATCGAGCAGTCGACGTGCGACACGTTGCGCGGCTCGGTCGACGCGGGCGCCGCCGGATGAGCGGCGGGAGCGGATGCGACCGACGGCGCGGCGGGCATGGCGGCCTGCGGCGGCGCCGATGGCGCGGCGGTTTGCGTGACGGGTTGCGTGGTGCTTTCGCGTGTCGGAGACGGTGTCGGCACAGGCTTTTCCACACTATGCGTCACCTGCGCGCGCGGCTGCGGCGCCGGTTTGGGGTGCACGGCGGGATGCGTGACGGCCGGCGTGGGTGCCGGCGGGGCGATAGCGGCGGGCGGGGGCGGCGCGGGTGATGAAACAACCGGAGCGGGAGGCTCGGGGCTCAGCAGCAACGCGGTGATCGTGCGTGGCTCGACCGGACGCTCGACGATCCGGTTGCGTGCGCTCAATGCGATGGCAAGCAGCAGCAGATGCGCGACGATCACGGCGCCCAGCACGATCGCCGCGCGACGGTAGCCGGCCGCGGGATTCGCAGAACTTGCTGGGTGCAACACGGCAACTTGCAGCATCATCGTCACCTCCGCGGTCATTGTCCTCCGTGGACCCCGCTTTTCAAACCCGCGACGGCCGGCGCGAAGCAATTCGGGAAAATCTCCCGCCGAACCGCGTTGTCAAACAATCACCCGGTGGGCTACCTTGAAACGATGACGCGAACCATCGCGGCGCCGCCATATCAACACGGAGTACAACGATGCTGGAGACACGGATTCCCCCCCGACCGCCACGCCGTTCCATCGCGCTGGCTTGCGCGCTCGTGCTGGCCGCGAGCGCCGCGCATGCCACGGCCGCGCCGCTCGCCTACGTGACGAGCGAGAAGGCCGGCGTCGGCGTGATCGATATCGACCAGATGACGCTTGCACAGACCTTTCCGGTCGGCGCGGACGGCCCGCGCGGCTTGAGCCTGAACGCCGACGGCACGCGTCTATTGGTCGCCAACAAGAACACCAACGATCTCGCGGTGATCGACACCGCCACCGGCAAGGTCGTCAAGCGCGTGAGGATCGGCAAAAACCCTGAATATGTGCGGGTGCGCAACGGCTACGCGTACGTGACCTACGAGCCCGGCGAGGACGGCGGGCCGCCGGGAGCGAAACCGGAAGGCAAACCCGACGCGAAAGGGGACAACAAGCCCGAAGCGAACGCGGGCGGCAAGCCCGGCGCGGACGACGACGACGCGAACAAGCCGCCCGCTGAAATCGCGATCATCGATATGAAGAGCTGGCAGGTCATCCGCTCGGTCACGAGCGGCCACGAAACCGAAGGCATCGAATTCTCGCGCGACGGTCAGATGATGCTGGTCACCAACGAAGGCGACGATACAGTGTCGATCTATCACGCACGAACCGGCGCGCCGATCAGGACCGTGAAGCTCGCGGCGGGCGGCCGGCCGCGCGGCATCCGGCTGTCGCCCGATGGCAAGCACTATGTGGTCACGCTGGAGTCGCTCAGCAAGCTCGTCGTGATCGACGCGCATACGTTCGAGGTGGTCAAGACCGTCGATACGAAGCTTGGTCCTTATGGCGTCGCGTTCGGGCCGGACGGTCAGCGGCTTTTCGTGGCTGCTGCGCGCGACAAGGTCGTGCAGGTGTTCGACGGCCACACCTTCGAACATGTCGCCGATGTGCCGGTCGGCCAGCGCTGCTGGCATTTCAGCTTCACGCCGGACGGCTCGAAGCTGATGGTCGCGTGCGGGCGCTCCGACGCGGTGTACGTGCTCGACGCGAAGAGCTATCAGCCGCTCAAGCAGATCGGTGAACTGCCGCTCGCGTGGGGCATCGTCACGTATCCGCATAGCGATGGGTCGATCGAATCGCATTGAGCGAGATGCTGGCGAAGAGGCTGTTGCAGATCTTTTCGAGGTCTGTTGGCTTTGCGTTGCTGAGTTGGTATTGACTTCCTGTCTTGTACCGCTGTACGAGAACGGGCACAAATGAGCCGCCTGAGATGGGCGGCTTTTTTACGTGTGCCGGGCATGCTCAACAACTCGGGGGGCAAGTCTCCTGTTCTGCCTAAATCCCGATTCCGCACACGCAGAAATATGCAATAGAAACGAGTTATCCGAAACCAATAGCGTCAATTTTTGTAAAAGCGGGCTTATCCCGAATTAAAGTCGTTGACCGCAGTCCGTTTCGATGGTTAATTCTCGTAGCAATGCCAGAAAAATCATGAGGAGTGCAATGGAGGAGCAGATGCAGCAAAGCAATGGGACAGATTGGACAGTCGAGGAAGAATGCGGAGTTTGCAGCATTATCTTTTCTATTTATTCCAAGTTCCCGCCGATGCCGTCCGCACAGGCCTTGAACATGGAAACCGGTGAGTTCTTTCCGTTTGAGAGGGTTCGTAAGCTGAAAAGCGGGTATGCCATGGCCGAAGCGCTGGGCGTTGCATGGGCGTGCAATTGTCGCGAACGATCAAAGAAGCGTTTCGATGAACAGTTCACGCTTCGGGACCCGAACGGGCGCGCGCTTTCCGATACTCTCTATACGGTCCGATTCCCATCGGGCGAGTTGAAGCATGGGGTCACCGATCACGCGGGACGTACACAGCGGCACAAGACGGACGGCGCGCAAGCGGTGCGAATCTATCTTGGACATCGCCAGTCAGCGTAACAATTGTCTATCACGGTAACTCATAAAACGGGGTAAAAATGGCTGATCCGCTGCACGAATGCGTGACTAATACAAACGCTAATTCAAACGTCAATGTTTATGTGACACGCTACTGCAAGCCATGGAAGTTATCGGCCGGAGGTATTGAATTTCTGAAGGGTTGGGAGAAATTCAGTGCGGTCATATATGACAAGGATGGAAGCGGAAAAGGCAATGCGACTATCGGTTATGGTCATCTTGTTCATATGGGGCCGATATCAGGAGCAGTATCTGAGAAGCCATTTTTAAATGGAATTGCGGAGGCAGATGCCGATAAAATGCTCCGCGCTGATGTTGAAAAGGCTGAGCGAATTGTCAATAACTCGATCAAGGTCCCTTTACACCAGTACGAGTACGACGCCCTGGTGTGTTTTATATACAATCTACAAGGCCATGGCGCCAACCTCCTCGATTTCGTTAACACTGGTGATTATGACAAGGTTGGCGACAAGATGAGAACTTACAGCCATGACCATCAGGGTCGCTTAGTTAAAGGTTTGCTCAGGCGTCGTCACCGTGAGGCAGAAATGTTCGAGGCAGGGATCTATGACTCATCACACTAAACTTATCGCGGCGATTGCATTCTGGCCGATCTTCTCGATAGCGGCCTCCGTTTATTCGGGGGAGTTCGATTACAAGCAGATCCAATCATCGGCGACGTATTTCTCCGGCCACTCGGAAAAGGAAATTGATCATTTGTGCAAAAGCGGAGAGCATGCGACGAATGATGATCTAGCTCAATGCCAACACCGGGAATTTGAGCGTGTAAAGGTGCGGCTGGATGACAAGCTTAAGGCTGTTACGGCGCGATTTGAGCGGGGAGATAATTTTTTAAAAACCTATGACGAGAAACCATTGGCGATGCCATATTTCGTTTCGGCGCAAGTTTCCTGGATGAAGTTTCGTGACAGTCAATGTTATGCCGAAACATATATGATGGGCGAGGCGGCAGAGCGCGATATATATTTTTGGGGATGTATGACTGACATTACGCAAACGCGCGTAAACGAGTTGGCTAAATTGCTCGAGGATTGGAGTGTTCGCTAAAAATCAGTTCCCTTTCGGCGAAGCAATTTGAAACGGGAATTTATGATGCGCAGCACTGGTATGTTTTTTCTGCTGCTTTTTATGTCGCAAGCGACCTATTGTTCACAGTCCACCTATGGATCGGAGTTCGATTATAAAAAAGCGAAACCCACGAGCGACTATTTTTACGGGAAAGGTCGTAAAGAAATAGAATTATATTGCAAGCGGGAAATGCTCGGAACGTCAGATTTATCTGCCTGCGCTCAGTTTCGGTACGAGAGCATTATGGATGCATTTGACAAGAGGGTGTCTGAAGTCGAAAAAATTCTTGAAGAAGATGACAAGGCGAATGGTGCATATGGGCAACCCGCAGCATTACCGTATTTCAAAAAGGCACAGGCGAACTGGCTGCTTTATAGAGAAAACGACTGCTATTCGAATGTTTATTCCGTGGGTCAGGCATCGTTACGATTTGTAGACTTTTGGGATTGCATGACCGGAATCACAAAACACCGGCTCGATGAATTGACCAAACCCAACTCAGATGATTGAGCGTTGACATGCTCCGCCTGGGCGGCGTTTTGCCGAGATTTTTGTCAGTGTGCATACGCGGCATTGCCAGCACGACGTCACGGGGGCGCGTTGCCATTATTCAATTCGCAAGCAGCAAAACGAATTCCCAAGCGACCTCTGTTCGATCAAAACGGGGTGAACGTCATAACACCACGACTGCAATCCCGCCACGCAATCCACCACTACTTCCACCCATATCTCATCCCCACCCAAAACCCCCTCGGCGCCCCCGGCCCGAGGAACTGCTCGTTGACGGGATTCGCGCCGTTGAACGTATTCCCCGGCCCGGTAAAGAAGTTCGCCCCCAGCGCGCCGAAGCTCGCATAGCGTTTATCGAGCAGGTTCGACACCGATGCGAACACCTGCAACTGTTTCGTCACCTGATACGAGGTGTCCATATCGATCAGCAGATAGCCGGAGATCTTGCCGTTCACGTCCTGATTGTTCTCGTCGCCCTGCGCGTAGATGCTGCCGCGCCACGTCAGGTTCGTGCCGATTCGCCATTTCGAGGTGGCCGCGTAATCGAGCCGTAGTTTGACGGTCGTCGCCGGAATGCCCGGGATGTGGTCGCCGGGATGCACGGTGATGTTGCCGTTCGCGTCGGCGCTCGAATTACTGCGGCTGCTTTCGACCCATGTCGACTGGTAGGTCGCGTTGACGTAGCTATAGCTGCCGGTCACCGTGAGCGGACCATATTTCGTCTGCCCTGCCAGTTCGACGCCTTGCCGGCGCGTGCGCCCGACGTTCTGGAAAAATCCCTGCGAACTGCCCGCACCGTTACTGCTGATGAACTGGATGTCATTGTCGAGCGTCGTGCTGTAAGCGGCGGCGCTCCATGTCGTGTTGCCGCCGATCCTGCCGCGCGCCCCGACTTCATAGGTCTTCGAAATGACCGGCTGCAACGGCGGATCGGAGATGAACTCGTTCGGCAGCGAACATGGCGCGTTCGGATCGGCGCAGGCCAGCTCGATCGCGGTCGGCGAGCGCATGCCCTCGTTGTAGGTTGCATAGGCGGTGAAGACAGGCGTCGGGTTCCAGTTGATGCCGACCGCCGGATTGAAGCGCGAGAACGTATGGTGGCCGTTGAGCTGCGGCTGCGTGCCGGATTCGTCGCCGATCGTCGCATCGGCCCAGTTGTAGCGGCCCGACAGCGTCAGCGACCACTGCGGCGTCAGCGACAGTGTGTCCGTCAGGTAGATGCCGTAGTTCGTGTTGTGCGTGTTCGCGTTGGTTTGCGGTTCGAAATTGCCGATGCCGACCGTCGCGCGCGAATCGGTGAACATCGCGTCCTGCGACGACTGCGTGAAGTGCGAATTGGCGGCATCGACGGCCATGCCCGCGATGAACTGGTTCTTCATGCCGCCGAGCTTGCCGAGCAGCGTCAGTTGCAAGCTCGCGCCGTAGCTGTCGGTCGTCACGGTCGATTGCACGTTGGTCGCCTGCAACGTATCGACGTCGCCGTCGTCGCCGATCTTGCCGAAGTTTTCGTTGACGTTACTGCTGGTATTGGCATTGCGAAAGTGCCGGTAATACGCGTTGCCGCTCAGCTCGACGTTGTCGTTGAAGTAATGATCGCCCGACAGCGTCAGGTAGCCGACGCTATTCTGATTCCGGTCGGGATACGTGTACGGTTGCTTCGGGTTGTTGAGGAACGAGCGCGGAATGGTTTGCACGCCGTGCAGATCGTTGTCCGCGCCACCGGCCGACAACGACAGCGTGGTGTCGGCGTCGGTATAGCGCAGCTTGCCGAATGCCTGGCGGATGCGGCTCTCGTTCTGCTCGGCCCAGCCGTTGTCGTTCGCGGCGTTGGCGGTGAAGTAGTAATCGAGGTTCTGGCCGATCGTGCCGCCCTGCTCGATCTGCGCGGCCTTGCGTCCCCACGAGCCGCCCTGTATTTCGGCCTCGCCGACCGGGTTGTCCTTGCCGTTTTTCGTCGTGATCGCCAGCGCGCCGCCGAGCGTGTTGAAGCCGAAGGTCGGATTGGAGCCGGGGATCAGCTGCATCGTGTCGATTGCCTGTTGCGGTATCAGGTCCCAGTTCACGACGTCGCCGAACGGCTCGTTCACGCGCACGCCGTCGACGAATACCGACAAGCCCTGCGGCGTGCCCAGCAGCGGCGATGCAGTGAAGCCGCGATAGAACAGGTTCATCTGATACGGATTGCCCTGAGCGTCGGAGATCGAGACGCTAGGCAGATTCGCCGCGAGGTAATCGGTAAGCGTCTGGCGTCCCTGCCGTTGAATATCGGCCGCATGGACCGTCTGCACGTTGGCCGGCACCTGCGTAAGCGGCGTGCCGATGCCGAGCAACGGCGTGGTGCCCACGACGACGATCGGTGCGAGGGTCGTGGTGGGTGTCGTGTTGTTGTTGGCGTTGTCGTCGGCGGCCTTGGAAGGAGCCGCGGAAGACGCCGACGCCGCGACCGGCGGCTCGGCTTGCCCCTGCGCCCATACGCCCGTGGACAAACCGGCGAGCGCGCCACCCACACAGAAGGTGATGCCGGCGCGCCGCTGAAGCCGGCGTTTGCGGCGTGCTTGAGATCGCATGCTCATCGTTGTTGTCTCCTGCCGGCTTGTTATGCGCGCGTGCCGCGCGTTGTTCGACGTTGGTGTAAAGCTTCGCATACACGTCTGTAAGCCGCGCGGGAGCTTTTCCCGATCTGCCGGGGAAGCGTTCCCAAACTCGCGCGAAACCCGCTGCGCGTACCGGCGCTGAGTAGAATGCAAGCGTCATGTCAAGCGAACCGATTCATTCCTCCTCTGCTGGCCGCCCGCCGCCATCGTCACCGATATGGCGCGACCTCGGCTGGGTCGTCGCCGTGACCGTGCTCGCGGCGGCGCTCGGCGCCGCCTTCGATCTGAGCGAAAAGATCTACCGGTTCACGCGCGGCATGGAGCGCTTCCAGCTCGACGAGTTGCCTGGCACGCTGTTCGTGCTTTCGATCGCGCTCGCATGGTTCGCGTGGCGACGCTATAGCGATGCGCGCCGCGAAGCGCGCCATCGCCGCATGCTCGAGGAACAGGCCGAACGACTGCTCGCCGACAACCGGCGCCTCGCCAGTCAGGCGCTGCAGGCGCAGGAACTCGAGCGCCGCCATATGGCGCGCGAGCTGCACGACGAGCTGGGTCAATACCTGAACGCGATGTCGCTCGACGCGGCGCGCATCCGCGATCTATCGGGCGAGCGCGAGCCGGAGATTCATCGCATCGCGCTCGGGCTGATACAAAGCGCGACGCATGTGTACCGCGAGATCGGCGGCATGATCCGCCGCCTGCGGCCGATCGGTCTCGACGAATTCGGCTTGCCGACCGCGCTCGAACATTGCGTCGACGGCTGGCGCGAGCGTTTGCCCGAGGCGTCGTTCTCGGTGACGATCGAAGGCGATTTCAGCGGCCTCAGCGATGCATTGACGATCACGCTGTACCGGCTCGTGCAGGAAGGACTGACGAACGTGTCGAAGTTCGCGCGCCGCTCGCGCGTCGAACTGTTCATGGTGCGCGCGCCGCGCGAAGACAACGGCACGCAGATCGACGAGATCGTCGTCACGATGGCCGACGACGGCCCCGGCACCGATCTGACGAAGCCGCGCAGCGGGCTCGGGCTGATCGGCATGCGCGAGCGCGTCGAGGCGCTCGGCGGCGAGTTTCACGTCGCGAGCGAGCCGCAGCGCGGTTTTCTGTTCTGCGCGCGCGTATCCGCTCAAGCGGGGCTGGCCGAGCCCGTGAACTGAAGTCCGAGGCGGCTTGCCATCTGCGCGAGCTGCACGCCGTTGTCGGCGCCGAACTTCTGCCGGATCACCGATTGATGGTTGGCCACCGTCTTTTGACTCAAGCCGAGCTTTTCGGCGATGCTCGGCAGCGTGTAGCCCTGCACGAGCAGCCGCAGCACTTCGAACTCGCGCGCGGACAACTGACGCCCCGGCGGCCCTTCGTTGAACGCGGTGCGAAGCGCGAGCGCCTGCGAAATGTCCGGGCTCAGGTAGCCGGCGCGCCGGGCGATCGAGCGCACCGCTTCGACCAGCACGTCCGGCGCGCTCGCCTTGGTCACGTAGCCGAGCGCGCCTGCGTCGAGCGCGCGGCGCACGAAGATCGATTCCTCGTGCACGCTGAAGATCAGCACGCGCGCGTTGGGCTCGCGCGCGAGCATGCGCCGCATCGCTTCGATGCCGCTCGCGCCCGGCAGCGACACGTCCATCACGACCACATCGGGCCGCAGCGCGCAAAAACGCTGGTAGGCCTGCGCGGCGTCGGCCGCTTCGCCGCACACCTCGACGTCGTCGTTCAATTCGAGCAGACGCCGGTAGCCTTCGCGCACGACCGCATGATCGTCGACGAGCAGAACGGAGATGGTGTCGGCACTCATGATTGGGCTCCGGGTGATGCTCGGTTGTCGCCGGCGGCGTCAAGCTCGCGGGCCGCCGCCGCGAGCTTGCGCGAGTTGGCGTCGTTGCGGAACAGGATCGGCTGTTCGCGCGCCGCTGCTGTCGCCGCGGATTCCGACGCCGCGTGCCGCACGATCTTGACCACGTTCTCGTGAAACGGCGATTTGTCGCAGACAGGGTCGGCGTTGGCCGCGTCGCCGGTCAGCAGGTAAGCCTGGCAGCGGCAGCCGCCGAGGTCGTGTTCCTTTTCGTCGCAGCTGCGGCACGGCTCCTTCATCCACTGCAAACCGCGAAAGCGATTGAATGCGTCGCTGTCGTACCAGATCTCGCGCAACGGCATCTCCTTCACGTTCGGCAGCGTCAGGCCGGGCAGGCCGCGCGCAGCGTGACACGGCAGCGCGGCGCCGTCGGGCGCGACGCCGAGGAACACCGCGCCCCAGCCGTTCATGCAGCGCTTCGGGCGGCGCTCGAAGTAGTCGGGCACGACGAAGAAGATCTTGCAGCGCTCGCCATGAGTCTGGCGATAGCGCGCGACTACCGCTTCGGCTTCTTCGAGCTGCTCGCGCGTCGGCATCAGTTGCGCCTGGTTCTCGCGCGCCCAGCCGTAGTACTGCGTGTTCGCCAGCTCCAGATATTCGGCGCCGAGTGCCAGCGCCATCTCGATGATCTTGTCGACGTGCGGCAGGTTGTAGCGATGCAGCACGCAGTTCATCACCATCGGAAAGCCGTGCCGTTTGAGCGCGGCGGCGACGCGCTGTTTCAGCTCGAACGTGCGCGTGCTGCTCAGGAAGTCGTTCAGCTGCTGCGTCGAGTCCTGAAACGACAGCTGGATGTGATCGAGCCCGGCGGCCTTAAGGTCGCCGAGGCGCTGATCGGTGAGACCGACGCCCGACGTGATCAGGTTCGTGTAGAAGCCGAGCCTGTGCGCTTCTTCGACCAGCACTTCGACGTCGTCGCGCACCAGCGGCTCGCCGCCCGAGAAGCCGAGTTGCACCGCGCCGAGCGCGCGCGCCTCGCGCAGCACGTCGAGCCATTGGCCGGTGGTCAGTTCGCGGTTGTGATCGGTGTAGTCGAGCGGGTTGTAGCAGAACGCGCAATGCAGCGGACAGCGATAGGTCAGCTCCGCGAGCAGCCACAGCGGCGGCGGCACCGCGGCGGCCGCGCTGCTTTGCGGTTGCCCGCCGGGTTGAGAGCCTGGTTGAGAAAGATCGGTCATCGCACTACTCCAGCCAGCCGCGCCCATGCGCGTCGGCGATGAAAGCCCGCACCTCGTTGCCGATGCCGGTCGCGTTGAACGCCTGTTCGAGCTCGGCGATCAGCGTATCGATATCGCGTGTGCCGTCGCAGCGCTTCAGGATTTCTCCCGCGCTTTGATTGAGTTTCACCATGCCTTCCGGGTAGAGCAGCACGTGCGCGTTCTGCGCGGGCTCCCATTGCAGGCGGAACGGCTTCGCGATCGTGAGCGGCGTGGCGGGGTCGGCGCGTGTGGTGTCGTTCATTGCGGAAACGCCTTCTCGATCGAGTCGAGCATGGTCCACAGAATGTCGAGCTTGAACTGCAGGATTTCGAGCGCGCGTTCCTGCTGATCGCGTCGCGTGAAATGCGCGAGCGTGACTTCGAGTCCGTGCTGCACGTCGCGCTGCGCGAGCGAAATGCGCGAGCGGAAGTACGCGAGACCCTCGGGTTCGATCCACGGATAGTGCTCGGGCCAGCTCGCGAGCCGGTCGCGATGCACCTGCGGCGCGAACATCTCGGTCAGCGACGAGCACACCGCTTCCTGCCACGGCGCACGGCGCGCGAAATTCACATAGGCATCGACGGCGAAGCGCACGCCCGGCGTCACGTGTTCCAGCGACCACAATTCGTCGCGCGTGAGACCGACCGCGTCCGCAAGTCGCGCCCAGGTTTCGATGCCGCCTTCCGCGCCTTCGTAGCCGTCGTGATCGAGAATACGCAGCACCCAGCGGCGGCGCGTCGCGCGGTCCGGACAGTTCGACAGCACGGCCGCATCCTTGAGCGGAATGTTGATCTGATAGTAGAAGCGGTTCGCGACCCAGCCGCGAATCTGCTCGCGCGAGCAGCCGCCGCTATTCATCTTCACGTTGAACGGATGGTGGATGTGGTAGGCGGTGCCCTTCGCGCGCAACTGCGCTTCGAATTCCTCACGGCTCCAGGCGGGCCGGTCGATGACCTGGGTTCCCGCCGCACTTGCATCGCGTGTCGGTATCGTGTCCTGAATGTCTTTCGCGTTCATGCCGTCCGTCTCCGTTTTATCGTCGTTCACAGCCGCGCCTTGCTACCTCATCTCTTCGCACTCTTTACTGCGCACTTCAAAGCTCGAAGCTCATTCCGTCGTACGCGACCTCGATTCCATGCTCGCCTAGCATGCGCCGCTCGGGGCCGTCTTCGATCAGGATCGGATTCGTGTTGTTGATATGGATCAGCACTTTGCGCTTCGCGCCGAGCGAATCGAGCGTTTCGATCATGCCGCCCGCGCCGCTCTGCGGCAGATGGCCCATATCCGCCGAGGTCTTCTTCGACAGGCCGAGGCGGATCATTTCGTCGCCGGTCCACAGCGTGCCGTCGACGAGCAGCAGATCGGCCTCGCGCATCGCCGCGAGCACGTGCGGCTCGATCGCGCCGAGGCCAGGCGCGTAAAACACGCGCTGGCCCGATTGCAGGTTCGTCAGCACGAGCCCGATGTTGTCGCCGCGCTCGGGCGCCTCGCGATGCGGCGAGTACGGCGGCGCCTTGCTCGATAGCGGCAGCGCGTCGATGCGGATGCCAGGCAATGCGTCGACGACGAGCGGCGCGCCGTCTAGCGCGATGCGGCGATGCTCGACACCGCAGTAGTGCGACAGGATCGGCGCGACCGGAAAGCCGGAGCGCAGGTCTTGCCAGACCGCATCGGTCGCGTACAGCGGCAGCGGCGTGTCGCGTTCGCGCAGCATCAGAAGGCCGGTCACGTGGTCGATCTGCGCGTCGATCACGAGCACCGCGGCAATGCCGCTGTCGCGCGCGCGCCGCGCCGGCTGAAGCTCGGGATGCGCGGCGATCTGCGCGAGCAGATCGGGCGACGCATTGACGAGCAGCCAGTCCTCGCCGTTCGCGCTGACCGCGATCGACGACTGCGTGCGGCGCGTCGCCTTCACCGTGCCGCGACGCACGCCGTCGCAATTGCGGCAATTGCAGTTCCACTGCGGAAAACCGCCGCCCGCCGACGAGCCGAGTACCTTGATCTTCATGCCGCGTGACGCATGCTGCTGCGCTCCTCGTCGATGGTGGGAATGAACATCGCGGCGAGCGCGCTCGCGACGCGTGCATGCAGTGCGGGGTCGCTCGCCAGATGGCCCGCCGCGCTCACGGACTCGACACGCGCGGAAGGAACCGCGCGCGACAGACGCCGCAGATTGCCGTGCGGACACACCGGATCGCGGGAGCCATGCACGGCCGCGATCGGCACGCCGGCCGTGGCCGCCTGCCGCGCGAGCGACAGCAAACGCGTTTCGCCGAGCCAGCAGCGATGCGCGAGGTAGTGCGCCTGAATCCGGTATTTGCCGATCAACTTGCGAGCGGCATGGCGTTCGGAATCGTGTGCGTTTCGCTGGGCCCCGCGTTGTTGTGCCGCGGCGCCTCGCGGCGATGCACTCGCCAGCACCGCGTTTTCATAACCGCGCCAGGCCAGCGCGACCGCACGTTGCCGCGCTCCGTTCACGCCATATTGCAAGCCGGAGCCGCATCGCGCGGCCAGCGTTGCGGGCTCGTCGCAGCGGGCAGCGGCACGCAGTCTCGACCACGCACGCGGCGCGCGCTTGCGCGACGCGATGAACAAACCGCGCACTTCGCGCGCGGATGTTAGGAACAGGCCGCGCAGCACGACGCCCGTGACCGACTGCGGACACTGTCCCGCATACGCGAGCGCGAGCGCCGCGCCCCACGATCCGCCGAGCACGCCCCAGCGCGCGAAGCCGAGCCGCACGCGAATCGCTTCGAGATCGGCGATCAGATAGTCGGTGCGGTTGTGGCGCACGCTGCCGTGCGGCGTCGATGCACCGGTGCCGCGCTGGTCGATCAGCACGACGCGAAAACGCCGCAGATCGAAGAGCCGCAGCACACCGGCCTGACTGCCGCTGCCGGGGCCGCCGTGCAGCACCGCGACCGGCACGCCGTCGCGCGCGCCGGCGAGCGCATACCACACGCGATGGCCATCGCGCGTGCGCAGCGTATGCACTTCGAGCGCCGCGGCTGCCCGCGTGGGGTGCGACGAGCTTCGCATCGTCATGGCAGCATCCTCGCGAGCAGGTTGTCGCGATCGATCCACTGATGCTTGAACGCGCCCGCCACGTGCAGCACGATCAGCGCGATCAGCGCATAGCCGATCGCATGATGAAGGCCGAAGAACAGCTCGCGCAGATGCGCGTCGTCCCAGCCCCACTTCGGCAGCGGGATGCCCCAGAAGCGCGTGCCGTAGCGGTTGAACGACGAGCCGAGATAGCCGGCGAGCGGCATCGCCACCATACAGACGTATAAAAGACCCTGCGTAGTGCGCGCGGCGGCGCGTTGCCACGGTGGCATCGGCGGCAGGGCAGGCCGATGAAGCACCACCCGCGCGACGATGCGCATAAGCACCAGCAGGAAAACCGTCAGTCCGAGCGACTTGTGCAGGTTGATCAGCGTCGCTTTGACAGGCAAGCCCTTCGGCAATCCGACCATATAGAGGCCGAGCGCGAGCAGACCGATGATGCCGAGCGCGATCAGCCAGTGCAGCGCGATCAGCAGCCCGGCATAGCGCGGGCCGCCGGCGCTGGCAGTTGCGTTGACGTTGATATCAGGCTTCGCGTTTCGAGAATCCGCTGTTGTCATGCCCTGTCTCCATGCAACATCGTGGCGGGACGTTTCTTTTTTGCCGAATAGCGTTTCAGTCCTGGGCGACATAGCTGCCTCACCCGGCGATCAGTATTTCGCCGCGGCCGTCGACCGCGAGGTCGCCCGTAAAACGAACCGGCAGACGGTCCGCGCGCCAGTGCGAAAACGGCGCGATTTCGGCCGCGAGGCTGCGTATGAGCAATGACCAGAATACGTCGAAACCGTGTCCGCCGCCGGTGAACGTCGGGGGCGGCAAACCCTCGGGTCGTTGCGCGAGCAGCAGCGTGCCGCGCCTCATCGCATACGCATAGTGTGCGCCCAGTTGCCCCGCCACGCCGACGGTTCCCGCCACCAGCCGCGACGCCGCGAAGTCGCCCGCGTTGCCGCCGACCAGCACGAGGCCGCGGCGCATCCGGTCGGCGAGCCGCGCGCCCGCGTTGCCGTGGATCGTCAGCGTGCCGCCGCTCATGCCTTCCATGTCGCCCGTCAAAGCGCCGGCCGCGAAGTCGCCGCTGTCGCCGCGCACCGTCACGTGTCCGCCGCGCATTTCGCAACCGGTGAAGTGCCCCGCGTCGCCGTCGATTTCAAGCAAGCCGCCGCTCATCCTGAAGCCGCTGCTGTCGCCGACCGGGCCGCGCGCGACGAGCCGTCCCCCGTCCATCTGCGCGCCGAGCCGGTCGAGCCACCGCGCGGCGCCGTCGATCAGCAGCGTGGCCATGTCGTCGCCGGATGCGGGCGCGTCATCTCGCGAAACCTCGAATACGTCGCCGACCACGCAGCGCTCGTTGCCGGCCGGCAGCACGATGCGCTCGATCTCGGCCACGCTCATGCTCGCCAGCGCCGCCGGTGACAGTGCGGCCGCATCGACGCGAAAGCCGGGCGGTGTCTTCACGCGCAACGTGGTCGTGCTCATGCGCGTCCCCCGTTGAGTCCCGCCGCCAGCTCGTGCAGATGAAAGTGGTACGGCCCGAGCTTGCCGCCGTAGTTGCCCGCCGAAATGCGCAGCAAGCCGGCCGCGCGCCCGAGTCCGGTCGCCGCGCCGATACCGGCCGTCATCGCCGCGCCGACGTCGGCGTCGGTCAGGCCGTCGATCACGATCTCCAGCACGCAGCCCACGTCCGCGCTCAACTCGCTGCGCGATGCGAGGCCGATCAGGCTCGGACAGAACGCGTCGTTGGTCGATGCGGTCGCGCCCGCGTACTTCGAGCCGATCTTCGAGCCCGACCGCACGATGCCGCCGGGAAACGGCATGATCACGTTCGGCAGCCGGCGCATCGCGGCGACCGCGGCTTCGGCGGCGGCGAGCGCCGCGCCTTGGTCGCGCGCGAGCAGCAGCAGATTGCCGCCGCCGACGGCCTTGACCGTCGCCGCCGTGTCTTCGCAGACGAACTCGCCGTCCATCACCGGCACGCGCCAGTAACGCGTGGGGCCGTTCCCCGTGTCGATCATCTTGGCGATCTGCCAGCCGTCGCCGAAAAAGCGCAGCCCGCTGCCGAGCGGCGCCGGGTCCGACAGCGGCGCGCGGCTCGTGGCCGGATCGATGCCGCTGTAGACGGCCGTGCTCGGACAGGTGAGCACGCACTGGCCGACGCGCCGCCCGATCTGCTTCGCCAGTTCCTTCGTCGACACCGCGAACAGCAGCACCGCGACGCCGGGCCGGCCGTCGGGCGTTGCCTCGGGCGCGAGCGTGCGTTCGATGCCCGCCTCGCAGCCGCAGCCGATCACCGAGGTCGCGAAGCCCGACAGCGAGTTCGCCGCGTGCATCGCCCAGGTCGGCGTGTGCGCGGTGATCACGAGCCGGGTCGCCTTCATCGGGAAGGCTTCGGCGAAGGTCGCGTCGATCGCGGTGCCGTTGATTTCGAGCGGGGCGGGAGCGTTCATCGTGGCCGCGTCAGGTTAGACATTCGACGGGCAACAGCCGCCCGCCGCGACAGCAGCGGCAGGCTTCGTCGTCGCTGATCGCGGCGTGCGCGAAGTTGCTCGCGAGATTCGCGTCGCTATACGCGCGCAGCGTTTTCTCGATACCGCGATCGAATTCGGGCGCGACGAAATGGATGCCGCCCGTCGGCGTCGCGACCAGCGTGCCGTCGCGCGCGACCAGTTCGCCGTCCTTGAACACATAGGCGGGCGACGTGAACATCCGCTCGCGGTCCGGCTCGTCGCGATAGACGGCGATGTCCGCCGCCGCGCCCGCGCCGAGATGGCCGCGATCGCGCAGACCGAGCAGCCGCGCGGGACCGGCGCGCGTGATGATCGCGATCTCGTACAGCGAGAATTCGCGCTCGAGTTCCGGCAGCGCGCTGGCGACCTGCGCTTCGGGATGCAGCTTCGCAAGCTGCTCATCGCGAAACGGTTTGTCCATCAGCAGGCGGATCAGATGCGGATAGCTGGTGAACGGTCCGCCGTTCGGATGATCGGTGGTCATCGCGACGCGCCACGGGTCGTCGACGAGCAGGAAGATTTCGAGGCCGATGATCCATTGCAGCGCGTTCACATAGCTCTGTTCGCGATAGCGGAACGGCAGGACGCCGCATCCCGCGTCGCACTCGATATCGCCGACCACCCACTTGTGCGGCCGCGCGAGCGGCGCGTTGCGGAACTGCATCATCGTGTCACCGGAGGCCGTGACGGTCTGTCCCAAGATGATCTGGCCGACGTCGATCGACACGTTCGGCCGCGCGTTTACGGCCTCGGCAATCTGCCGCGCGCCCGACGAGAACTTGCGTGTACCCTCAGTGCCATAGCTGTGAAACTGGATATGCGTCAGATGGATCGGCAGGCCGTCGGCGGCGTCCATCGTCGCGATCGTCGATGCGAGGTTGCCGGGCACGCCGAGGTTGCTCGTATGCACGTGCAGCGGATGCGGCACGCGCAGCTCGGTCAGCGCGCGCGTCAGCGTGCGCAGCACGTCGCGTGGCGTGATGCCGTAGTGCGCGTGCGGTTCGTCGACGTTGAGCGAGCGCTGGTTGAACTTGAACGCGGAGATGCCGCCGGGGTTCACCACCTTGACGCCGAGCGCCTTGCTCGCGTCGATGGTCCAGCCGACGTAGTCGCGCAGACGTTCGAAGTCGTCGCGTGCGGCGAGCATTTGCAGGAATAGTTCGTCGTTGCCGAGCATCACGTACGCGCCGTGATCGATGATCGGCGTGTCGCCCATTTCGAGGTGCGTGTGGCGCGCGTTCGACGGCATCATCGCCGGTTCGAACGCGGCCGTGTAGCCCATTTCGGCGTAGCGATAGCCGGTCGCGAGCGTGCCCGGCGCGCAGACGCCGCACGAAGGCAGACGCAGGTAGCGGCCGTTGTCGTCGCGCGCGGCTTCGTAGGCGGCCTCGCGCGGCGCATGGGCGCCCCGCGCAATGGCGCGATGGTCCTCGGGCAGCAGCAGGCGCGACAGATTGGTCTTGCCGCCGCCGATATGCGAATGCAGATCGATGCCGCCCGCCATCACGATCATCCCGGTCGCGTCGTATTCACGATCGACGAGCGTGGTGGAGGGAACATCGACGATGCGGCCGTCGCGAAACGTCAGATCGCGCCGCTCGCCGTTGACGTTGTTGATCGGGTCGAACAGTGTGCCGCCCTTGAGCCGAACGAGAGTCATGGCTGATCCTCGCGCGGATTCAGTCGGTCGCTCACTCGTCCGTGCAACTGCGCGGCAATCGACGCCACCGTTTCCAGCGCCACCCCACGCGCCGCGGTGAGCGGCATCACGACGGTACCGTCGACGCGAAACAGATGCCCGCCGCTATCGATGCCCGGTGTCGCGACCGGCACGAACACGGTGTTCGCACCGCGTGCGCTGGCGGCAGCCGCGAGCGCCGGATGACCGAGCACGATCAGCGGAAGCGCGGGATCGAGCGACGCGGGCCACGCGTGCGGTGCGAAGCCCGCGATCCACAGCAGCGCATCGACTTCGCGTTCCGCGAGCAGCCGCGTGGTCCGATAGCGGTACGGATCGTGATCGAGCGGCGCGGTGCCGGTGACGCGCGCCGGCATCGACACGCGCGTGCGCAGCGGCAAGCCTGACAGCCACGTGACGGTCTGATTGACCGTCAACGCGCCATCGTCACCGCCGAGTGCGACACATGCCGCGCGCGTCGTGCGATTCACGGCCTTGACGATCCGGTTCAGCGCTTCGATCAGCAGCGCCGCGTGCGGCGCGGGCAGTGCGGCTGGTTCATAGACGACCACCGTGTAACGCGCGCTGGCGATGCGTGCCTGAAGTGACGCGAGCGCGGTTGCCACGTTGGCGTGGTTGCGATTGCCGTGACTTAGCGCGGCCGCATCGCGTCCTTCGGCGAGCGCCGACCACAGCGCAAGCGTGTCATAGGGATCACTGTCGCGCAGCAGCGACTCGATACGCGTTTGCGCGAAGCCGGCCGCCGCCGGGTCCGCTTCGCAGCCGACGAAGACCAGTTCGCGCGCGAGCTCGGTGCCCGCCAGCGCGCGCGTGAAGAAGCGCGGGTACCGCAGCGACGGCTGACAGCCGAAGAACACCAGCAGGTCGGCGCGCGCGCGCACTTCGGAGAGCGTCGTGAAGAACGCGCCGCGATCCTGCAACGCGAGCGTCGCGGGCGTCAGCGCATCGCCGTGCAGATGATCGAGGATCGCGCCGCAGGAGGCGGCAAGCGGATACAGCGCGCGGGTGCCGGCGACGTCGGTGGCGAGGCCGCCGAATAGCGGGCGGCGCGCGTTCGCGAGCAACTGTGCGGCGCTCGCCAGCGCGGTATCCATGTCCACTTCGCTGCCGTCGACCACGCATTTGCATTTCACATCCGCCGCGCCGTACTGCGCGAGGGCGTGAGCGAGCCGCGAACATTCGGTGTCCGGTACTTCGAGCGTGCCGTCGTCGTGGGAAGCGGCGACCAGGTCGTCGCACAGCAATGGGCAGAACGGACAGATCCAGTCGCGTGTGAGCGTCGCAGCGCGCGTTGCGCTCGGGCCAGGGGTCGATGGATCGATGGCGGGACTATGCATGGGCCAGGTTTAGCAAGCTCCATGCCGATCTCCGGACGACGCATCGGCAGGCGAGCGCCGCGCTGAAGCGGGCCGCGCTTACGGTCATGCCGCTCTGCATTCAGCGGATCGACCTGCGTGAGGTACCGGCGACAAGCGTGCCCGATCGTGCGTCGGCGCGCGGGTTCGAACGCCCGCTGCGCCATACAAAATGTGTGCCGTTCTGGAGCAGAGTGTCACACGCAAACTGTCCGGCTTGTGTTGCGTTTACAGACAGCGCTGTCAGAACGCGTGGCATGGAAATTGTATGGAAGGCCTACGCTGAACCGGAAGGCGCGCAGTCGATCTGCCGGTCGTGCAGCGCGGACGCCACCAGCCAGGCGCTTGCGCCGGTGGCCGCCGCGGCGGCCAGATCGGCGCGATTGCGGATGCCGCCCGCGCCGATCAGCGTGGTGTGCGCGGCGGCTTGCGTGCGCAGGCGCTCGAATGTCGCGAGATCGGGGCCGGCGTAGCTGCCGACCTGGTCGAGCGTCATCGCGATCACGCGCGACGGCCACCATGCCGACGAGGAATCGAGCGCGGTCGCGGCGAGCAGTTCGCCGGCGCGATGATCGAGCGACAGGATCGGCGCGAGGCCGGCGCGCTGCGCCGCGTGCACGGCATGGATTTCGCGAAGCGTCTCCGAGCCGAACACCGGCACGACGGTCGCGAGGTTGGCGAGGTTGGAATTGGCAGCACGGCGGTCGGGTTGATCAACAGCAGCGTCGATGCGCTCGAACAGCGCGCGCATCGATGCGTAGTCCGCGAAACCCGCGTCGAGCCACAGCTCGATGCCGGGCAGCGCGGCGCGCAACGCGGCGAGCGTCGAAGCATGCGCTCCGCGCTGCAGGATGGCGCCGAGATCGGCGATATAGAGCGTGCGCGCGCCGCTGGCTTCGAGTAGCGCGCGGGCGGTAGCAAGTGGGTCGCTCGTCGCGACGAGGCGGGACTGGATGGGCCGATAGGCGCTCCGCTCGCCGCGTACCGCGCGGACGACCTGGCCGTCGAGCAGATCGAGAACAGGTATCACCTGCATAGAGGGGCGCTTTCCTTTGACCAAGATCTTTGTTTATGAGTATCTCACCGGCGGCGGCATCGACCCCGCGCTCGCCGGCGCAGGCAGTCTCGCCGATTTGAGCGCGCTGATCGTCGAAGGACGCGTGATGCGCGACGCGCTGGTCGCCGCTTTGCGTGAACTGGACGGCGTGCAGGTCACGTTCGCGACCTCGCGCTTCGAAACACCAGCGCCGGGCGACGCTCATTGTATGGCCGCGCCCGGCGAATCGATGACGGCGTTCGTCGCGCGCGTCGCGCGCGAGCACGACTACGCGTGGGTCGTCGCGCCGGAATGCGACGGCCTGCTGCTGCGCTTTCACGATGCGGTCGGCACCGCCCGGTGGCTCGGCTGCGCTAAGGAAGCGATCCGCGTCGCGTCGAGCAAGAGCGCGACCGCGGCATGTCTTGCCGCGCATGGCATTGCGACGACGCCGGCGCTCGAACCCGGCGACCCAGCCGCGCAGCACGGCGGTCGCTGGGTCGTCAAACCGGACGACGGCGCGGGCGGCCTCGACACGATCGTCTACGAGCGCTTCGCCGATGCCTGCGCCGAGTACGAGGCGCGCGCGGCCGCGGCGCGCAATCCGGTGCTGCAGGCGTGGGTCGACGGCGAGCCGTTGAGCCTGTCGCTGATCTGCCGCGGCGACGCGACCAAGCTGCTCAGCATCAACCGTCAGCAGATCGGGCTGAGCGGCGGCGACGCGCCGGGCGAGGTTGCGCGGATCGTCGAGTTCGACGGCGTACTGGTCGATCAGATCGACCAGCACAGCGACATGGGCCGCGCGCTCGACACGCTCGCGCATCGCGTCGCGCGGGCCATCCCGGGTTTGCGCGGCTTCGTCGGCATCGATGTCGTGTGGCATCCGCAACGCGGGCCGGTCGTGATCGAGGTGAATCCGCGTCTGACGGTCGCTTATGCGGGGCTGTCGGCGGTGCGCGGCAGCGGCCTGACGCGCGCGCTGCTGGCCGCGCACGGCGTGCGACTCGAGCGCTGCCGGGCGGCGCGCGCCAATCCGCTCACATTCGAGGTGCGTCCTTGAGCCCCGCCCGTTCGAACCCGGCGGCGCGGTTCGGCTGGGACGTCGGCGGTGCGCACGTGAAGGTGTCGCTCATCGACGGCAGCGACGCCGTGCTCGACGTCGTGCAATGGCCGTGTCCGCTGTGGCAGGGGCTCGACCATCTGCAACGGACGATCGACCTCGTCTTCGAGCGCTGGCCGCAGGCCCGCACCGAAGCCGTGCAGCATGCGGTGACGATGACCGGCGAGATGGTCGACCTGTTCGCGGATCGCGCTGAAGGCGTGCGCGCGATCGTGGCCGCGCTCGCGCAGCGGCTCGGTTCGTCACTGCGTTTCTACGCCGGCGACGCCGGCTGGCTCGCTGCCGACGACTGCCCGGCCGGCTGGCGCCAGGTCGCGTCGGCGAACTGGCTCGCGACCGCGAGCTGGGTCGCTACCCGCATGGCGAACGCGCTGCTGATCGACATCGGCAGCACCACCACCGACATCATTCCGATCGTCGACGGCCGGGTCGTCGCGCGTGGCGCGACCGATGCGGGCCGGCTCGCGAGCGGCGAACTCGTGTATCACGGCGTCGTGCGCACGCCGTTGTGCGGCGTCGCGCATCGGATCGAATTCGGCGGCGCCACGCTGAACGTGATGAACGAATGGTTTGCGACCACCGCCGACGTCTACCGGCTGACGGGCGAACTGGACCCGCTGCACGACGTGCAGCCGAGCGCCGACCAGGGACCGAAGACCCAGGCGGCGAGCCGCGCGCGGCTCGCGCGCATGATCGGGCACGACGCGCACGACGCGTCGGACCTCGAATGGCTGCAGTTTGCGCGGCGCTGGCGGGCGCTGCAGGTGCGCGAAATCGGCGCAAACCTGATGCGCGTGGTCGCCGCGCAGCCGGCGCTCGCGGCCGCGCCGCTGGTGGGCGCGGGCTGCGGCCGCTTCCTCGTCGCCGCCTTGGCGCGGGACGAAGCGCGCGGCTATATCGACTTCGGCGCGTTGGCGGGCGTGCCCGATGCCAGCGCGGCGTGGGCGGCGACCTGCGCGCCGAGCGTGGCGGTCGCGCTGCTCGCGGCGCGCGAACCGGCAGCGCAGCGGCGAAGCGCGCGTGGCGTGGCAGCGCGAGCGGCATGAGTTGACCGGCGCGGCGCCGCCCGAAGACGGGGCGCCAGCGCACGAGTAGCGCAAAGAGGGACAGTGGGGACGATTGGGCGAGCGGGACAAGTTCGGTGATGAACGAGGTTGCGAAACGACGCGACCCAGCCGGGCACTCAACTGGACGCGAGGACAACAGTCATGTGGGTGGTCAAGATCGGAGGCAGCCTGAGTCACGACCCGGCACTGCGCCGCTGGCTCAGCGAGCTATGCGAAGTCGGCGGCGGACGCGTGGTGATCGTGCCCGGCGGCGGCGATTTCGCGGACAAGGTGCGCCAGTACCAGGGCGAATGGAACTTCGACGATCTGGCCGCGCACAACATGTGTCTGCTCGCGATGACGCAATACGCGCTGCTGATGCAAGGTGTGTCGCCCGAACTGGTGATCGCGTCGAGCGAGGCGAAGATTCGCCGCACGTTGCGCGACGGCCACGTCGCCGTGTGGGTGCCGACCGCGCTGATGCGCGACACGCCCGACGCGATGAGCAACTGGGATACGACCTCCGACAGCCTTGCTGCCTGGCTATCGACGATGCTCAACGCGGAGCGGCTGATCGTCGTCAAATCCTGTCCGATCGCCGCCGACGATCCGCTCGAAATGCTGGCCGCGTCGGGCGTAGTCGACCGCAAGTTCGTCGACTACGTGACGGATGCGAACTATGTGGTCGAACTGCTCGACAAAAGCAACGTCGCGCTGATGCGCGACCGATTGCTGAACATTCCGGTGATGTGAGCGGTGGCTATAGCCGCGTCGCGCTCGTCGAGCCCGGCAGCGGCGCACCGCCATCGACGCGGATTTCGCCAGCCGGCCGATGCAACGCGCTCGCCCATTGCGCGACGCGCTCGGGATCGAGCCGCGAGCGGCGCCCGTCGGCGCACAGCGCGGTGCGAAAACCGGCCACGTCGGGCGCCAGCGCACGGATCTGCGGCAGTTGCGCCCAGCCGAGCGCACCGGCGATGCCCACCATCGCGCCGCGCTGACGCGCGAGCCGCAACCAGCGTGCGAGCGAGTCGACATCGACGTGATCGAACAGCGTGCCGCCGTCCTTGCTCGCGGTATCGAACATCAGGCCGGCAAAGCCGAGCGCCGCGGTGTGGCTGACGAGGTCGTCGTCCATGCCGCCGTCGCACAGCAGCACCGGCACGACAGTGGCCGGCAGATTCGCGAGCTGCTCGATGCAGCGCCGCGCGGCTGGTCCGCGCGCGACCCCGACCTTCACATAGTCGACGCCGGCGTCGCTGACGTCGATCACGCGCGTGGCGATCTCGTCGAACGCATCGGCCGGCACGTCGCCGATCGCCGCGCTGATCGGCTTGACCGGATAGCGCGCCCGCAGCTGTCGCGCGATGTTCGTAATGGCGCCGACCGACAGGCCGCCGAGCGCGCCATCGTTCGGTTCTTTCAGGTCGATCAGCTCGGCGCCGGCGCGTGCGGCATCGAATGCTTCCTCATCCGAGCGGACGCTCGCAAGCAATGCGGTCATCGGGATTCTCCGCGGCAAACGGGTTGAGGGTCTAACAGACCCTAATGATGGGCGGAAGCGGCGGCGTGATTCGCCGCCGCTTCCAGATTCGCGCGGTATCGCGCGACCGCGGCGACGAGCCAGCCCCATGCGGTGCGCTCGTTGTCGCCGGCGGTTTTGTCGATCGCGATCTGCAGATAGGCCATTTCGCGATCGACCTTGTCGGCCGGCAGCATGAAAAGCCGGCTTACCAGAATGGCGCCTTCCACGACCGCAGACTGCGCGCGATTGAAGCCCGCGAACGGCGCGTGGTTTTCGCGGTGCACGCATTTCATCACCAGTACCGGGCGCTCTTTGTCGTCTTGCAGTTCGTCGAGTTCGAGTTCGGCGTGGGCCAGCGATCCGGCCAGCCGCACGCTCGCGACACGGCTTGCGGCAACGGTCGGCCAATCGGTCGCGCAGTGCGTGACGCAGCCCGCGAAGATGCGCACGTCGGTCGTGAAATTCAGCACGGCCGCGCGCGTCGCGACGATGTTGTCGAGCGTAACCGACGGTCGGAAAGGCGCAAGGACGATGCGCTCACCCTCGTAGCGCGCGCCCATCGGCGCGATATGAGGACGGCCATCGCACGCTGCCGTGGTGACGATCGTTTCGTGGATCATGGTTGGGAACGTTTGTCCCGACAGCGCCGGAAGGCCGGCCGTCAGCAGAGGTCAAACACAAACGGGAACCGCAAAGGGGCCGCGGCGTGCGGCCCGGTTGCGGGCTTAACGCGTAGCGACATACATCACGATTTCAAAACCGAGGCGTACGTCGGTGTAGCTCGGAGTCGTCCATTGCATACGTGCTTCCTCCTTCGGTTGAAACTGCGGGTGGAACTGCGGTTCGAACTGCTCTGAGCCGCCGGCCCGGCGAATTTTCATGCCCGATCTCGACGGCAGCCGGCATCACGCAATCTCCATGCCCGTGCGTGTGCCGGCCGGCCTGGCGGGCGCGCATTCGAGGGCTAATACAGCGCTCGGCGAATTGCGCCACGCCCTGGCGCTCGGGCGGCTTGCCAGACGCAAGCGTCCGCGCGGTGTGGCGGAAACGAAGCAAAGTGTTCCATCGCGATTGGCCAAACCGATTGCGCTGTCACCCGTGCCCGTCTCCCACACTAGCCGATTCTGCTCCCATTGCCGTTTCATGGCGTGAAAAAGAAACTAACGATGTGATAGCGATAATCGATCCATTAAGTCTGCCAAATAAAATCGTGAATTCCCCTTGGGCGGGTCCGTGCCTACAGTGCAACTCAAGCGCTTCGTTCTTCCGGCAGTGCGCTTGCCACCTTCGAGGACACGTCATGAACGATTTCAGTCAACCGCCGATCCAGCCCGAACATCAAGCGCGCGACCCGCACAATCCGCGCGAGCGGTACGCGGCGGGCGTGATGAAATACCGCGAGATGGGCTACTGGCAACCGGACTACGAACCGAAAGAGACCGACGTGATCGCGCTCTTTCGCATCACGCCGCAACCCGGTGTCGAACCCGAGGAAGCGGCGGCCGCGGTGGCCGGAGAATCGTCGACCGCGACGTGGACGGTCGTGTGGACCGACCGCCTGACCGCCTGCGACATGTATCGCGCGAAGGCGTATCGCGTCGAACCGGTACCGGTGTCGCGCGCCGACGAGCCGCAGTACTTCGCGTACATCGCGTATGAACTCGATCTGTTCGAAGAGGGCTCGGTCGCGAACCTGACCGCGTCGATCATCGGCAACGTGTTCGGCTTCAAGCCGCTGAAGGCGTTGCGGCTCGAAGACATGCGCATCCCCGTCGCGTATCTGAAGACGTTTCAGGGACCGCCGACCGGCATCGTCGTCGAGCGTGAACGGCTCGACAAGTATGGACGGCCGCTGCTCGGCGCCACGGTCAAGCCGAAGCTCGGGCTGTCGGGCAAGAACTATGGGCGGGTGGTCTACGAGGGTCTGCGCGGCGGCCTCGATTTCCTGAAGGACGACGAGAACATCAACTCGCAGGCGTTCATGCATTGGCGCGACCGCTTCCTGTTTTCGATGGAGGCGGTGAACCGCGCGCAGGCGGAAACCGGCGAGGTCAAAGGGCATTACCTGAACGTGACGGCCGGCACGATGGAAGACATGTACGAGCGCGCCGAATTCGCGAAGGAGCTTGGCTCGTGCATCGTGATGATCGATCTGGTGATAGGCTGGACCGCGATCCAGTCGATGTCGCGCTGGGCCCGCAAGCACGACATGATCCTGCATTTGCATCGCGCGGGGCACAGCACCTACACGCGGCAACGCAATCACGGCATCTCGTTTCGCGTGATCGCCAAATGGCTGCGCATGGCGGGCGTCGATCATGCGCATGCGGGCACCGCGGTCGGCAAGCTCGAAGGCGATCCGCTGTCGGTGCAGGGCTACTACAACGTGTGCCGCGACGCGCACAACGCGGTGGACCTGTCGCGCGGCCTCTTCTTCGATCAACCGTGGGCCGGCTTGCGCAAGGTGATGCCGGTCGCCTCGGGCGGGATTCACGCGGGGCAGATGCATCAACTGCTCGACCTGTTCGGCGACGACGCGATCCTGCAGTTCGGCGGCGGCACGATCGGCCATCCGGCCGGCATCCAGGCCGGTGCGACAGCGAACCGCGTCGCGCTCGAAGCGATGGTCAAGGCCCGCAACGAGGGCCGCGACATTCTGCGCGAAGGGCCCGACGTGCTCGAAGCCGCCGCGCGCTGGTGCACGCCGCTCAAGCAGGCGCTCGATACGTGGCGCGACGTCACTTTCAACTACGCGTCGACCGATACGCCCGATTTCGCCGCTACGCCGACTGCGGCTTAAGAGAGCCGAGCTTTACCCGCCAGCGCTTCACGAGCGCATCCGCAACGTGGTGCTACGGCACCGCGCGGGGCACCGTTGACGCCGTTCTGAACGCGACATCCATCAACGAGGTTCGTCATGCGTATTACTCAAGGAACGTTTTCTTTTCTGCCCGAGCTGACCGACGAGGAAATCGGCCTGCAGATCGACTACGCGCTGCGCCAGGGCTGGGCCTGTTCGGTCGAATTCACCGACGACCCGCATCCGCGCAACACGTACTGGGAAATGTGGGGCCTGCCCATGTTCGACCTGCACGACGCGGCAGGCGTCTTGCAGGAGGTCCGAGCCTGTCGCGAGGCGCGGCCGCAGCACTACATCAAGGTCAACGCATTCGATTCGGAGCGTACCTTCGAGACGATGCGCCTGTCGTTCATCGTCAACCGGCCGGACGTGGAGCCGGGCTTCCGTCTGTCGCGCCAGGACGCGCAGGGGCGCACGCAGCGCTACAGCATGACGGGCTATGCGACCGACCGGCCGGCGGGCGAGCGCTACGGCTCAACGGGCTGAGCCGCTGATCGAGCACGAGGGTGCAAGACAGGCACACGACAAACGCGCAAGGAGGAGCAATGACTGACGCCGCCATCGTGGACGCACTGCCCGCGTCCACCGCGCACAGCGACGACGCCACGCCCCACATCGACCTCGCGGCGCTGTACCGCGACTCGGGCATCGGCGACGTGCTCGGCGAACTCGAACGCGATCTGGTCGGGCTCGCACCCGTGAAGACGCGCATTCGCGAAGTCGCGGCGCATCTGCTGGTCGAACGCGCACGGGCTTCGCTGGGTCTCGCGGGCAGCGCGCCGACCTTGCATATGTGCTTCTCCGGCAATCCCGGCACCGGCAAGACGACGGTCGCGCTGCGCATGGCCGAGGTGCTGCACCGGCTCGGCTACATCCGCCGCAATCATCTGGTGTCGGTCACGCGCGACGATCTGGTCGGCCAGTACATCGGTCACACCGCGCCGAAAACGCGCGATGTGCTGAAGCGCGCGATGGGCGGCGTGCTGTTCATCGACGAAGCGTACTACCTGTATCGTCCGGAGAACGAGCGCGATTACGGGCAGGAAGCAATCGAAATCCTGCTGCAGACGATGGAGAACCAGCGCAGCGACCTGGTCGTGATTCTGGCCGGCTACGCGTCGCGGATGGAAGTGTTCTTCGAGAGCAATCCGGGTTTCCGCTCGCGCATTGCGCATCACATCACGTTTCCCGATTACGAGGAAACCGAACTGCTCGAAATCGCCGAGCGGATGCTCGACACCATGCACTACCGCTTCGATGCCGCGTCGCGCCGCGCGTTCGCCGACTATCTGGCGCGCCGCATCCGGCAACCGAATTTCGCCAACGCGCGCTCGGTGCGCAATGCGCTCGACCGCGCGCGGCTGCGCCAGGCGAACCGCCTGTTCGCGAGCGCGTTGCAGGGCGGCGAGCCGATCGATGCCGCCGCGCTGACGCTGATCGACGCCGCCGATGTGCGCGCGAGCCGCGTATTCGACGAGCCAATGCAGCCGTCCTCGCCACCGCCTTCCACCGCGCGCGCCGTCACGGCGCCGCCGGGCTGAATCACGACACCATCGAAGGAGAACGCCATGCAGGACGGACGCACGACACTTTCGAAGTTCCTGATCGACACGCTCGATCGCCCGCCGTGTACGGACGACACGCGGGACACGGCGGGACTCTCCGCGCTGCTCATCGACGTAGCGGCCGCCATCAAATCGATCTCGGCGATGCTGACCAAGGGAGCGCTAGGCGGCAACTACGGTTCCGCGCAAACGCTCAACACGCACGGCGAGGAGCAGAAGAAGCTCGACGTCTCCACCAACGAGATTTTCGTGCAGCAATGCGAGTGGGACGGCTTGCTGGCCGCGATGGTGTCCGAGGAAATGGAGCACGTGTACCCGATTCCTCCGGAGTATCCGCGTGGCGAGTATCTGCTTGCGTTCGATCCGCTCGACGGCTCGTCGAATATCGACATCAACGGCGTGGTCGGCTCGATCTTCTCGGTGCTGCGCACGCGCGACCCGGCGGAGGATGCAAGCAGAGAAGCCGCGTTCCTGCGGCCGGGCTGCGAACAGGTGGCGGCCGGCTATGCCGTGTATGGACCCTCGACGATGCTGGTGCTGTCGGTCGGCAACGGCACGCATGGCTTCACGCTCGAGCGCGACATCGGCAACTTCGTGCTCACGCATTCGAACATCCGGATTCCGGAAGAGACCGGCGAGTTCGCAATCAACGCATCGAACGAGCGCTTCTGGGAGCCGCCCGTGCGCCGCTACGTGCAGGAGTGCAAGGACGGCCGCAGCGGCTGCCGCGCGCGCGACTTCAACATGCGCTGGATCGCGTCGATGGTCGCGGAAGTGCATCGCATCCTGATGCGCGGCGGGGTGTTCATGTATCCGCGCGACTCGAAAACTCCGGCGATGGAAGGGCGCCTGCGACTGCTCTACGAAGCGAACCCGATGAGCTTCCTGGTCGAGCAGGCGGGCGGCCTCGCGATCACCGGCCGCGAGCGCATTCTCGAGCTCGCGCCGCGCGCGCTGCATGGCCGCGTGCCGGTGATCCTCGGCTCGAAGAACGAGGTGGAGCGCATTGCGCGCTATCACGGCGAATACGACCGCGGCGAGGACAAGCCGTTCTCGTCGCCGCTGTTCGGCACGCGCTCGCTGTTCCTGCCGGATTTCACGGCGTGATCGGCGACTGAGCGCACAGACGTACAGCGCACCGCACCAGAAACACAGTCATCCGGAGACAAGCGCATGTCAGTCAAACATCCGATCATCGCGGTGACCGGCTCGAGCGGCGCGGGCACCACCACCGTCATGAAGAGTTTCACGCATATCTTCAGACGCGAGCACATCAATGCGCAGATCGTCGAAGGCGACGCGTTCCATCGCTACGACCGCAACGGCATGCGCGCGGCGATGCAGGAGCGCGAACGCGACGGCGTGCCGAATTTCAGTCACTTCGGGCCGGAGGCGAATCTGCTCGAAGAACTCGAAACGCTCTTCACGCGCTACGGCGAAAACGGCAGCGGGCAGTTTCGCCACTACGTGCACGACGCGGCCGAAGCGCAGTTGTACAAGCAGGACGGCGGCACCTTCACGCCGTGGGAGGACGTCGCGGCCAATACCGACCTGATGTTCTACGAAGGGCTGCATGGCGCGGCGGTGACCGACAAGGTCAACATCGCGCGGCATGCGGATCTGCTGATCGGCGTCGTGCCGATCATCAATCTCGAATGGATCCAGAAGCTGCATCGCGATCAGACGATGCGCGGCTACACGCACGAAGCGGTGGTGGACACGATCCTGCGCCGTATGCCTGACTACGTGAACTACATCTGCCCGCAGTTCTCGCGCACGCATGTGAACTTCCAGCGCGTGCCGACCGTGGACACGTCGAATCCGTTCACCGCCCGCGAGATTCCGCAGCCGGACGAGAGCTTCGTGGTGATCCGCTTCGCGCGGCCGAAGGGCATCGACTTCCAGTATCTGCTGACGATGCTGCACGACTCGTTCATGTCGCGCCCGAACGTGATCGTCGTGCCGGGCGGCAAGATGGGACTCGCGATGCAGCTGATCTTCACGCCGATGATCCTGCAACTGATCGACCGACGCTCGCGCGCCTGACGTTTTTCGAAGCGCACCCGACGCATGCCGACGTTCATTTCGCAAGGAGAATTTCGATGAGTGCAGTCGCGCAACCGCTTGACGCACCCGCCACGCGCCCGATGGCCGACGCGCTGCGCATGCTCGCGATCGATGCGGTGGAAGCCGCTAAGTCGGGACACCCCGGCATGCCGCTCGGCATGGCCGAGATCGCGGTCGCATTGTGGGACCGGCATCTGAAGCACAACCCGCGCAATCCCGCGTGGCCCGACCGCGATCGGTTCGTGTTGTCGAACGGCCATGGTTCGATGCTGCTGTATGGACTGCTGCATCTGACCGGCTATGACCTGGCCGTCGACGAATTGAAACGCTTTCGCCAGTTGCACGGCAAAACCCCGGGGCATCCCGAGGTGGGCGTCACACCCGGCGTCGAGACGACCACCGGGCCGCTCGGCCAGGGGCTCGCGAACGGCGTCGGCATGGCGCTCGCCGAGGCGTTGCTCGCGCGCGAGTTCAACCGGCCCGGGCATCGGATCGTCGATCATCGCACCTACGTGTTCGCCGGCGACGGCTGCCTGATGGAGGGCATCTCGCACGAAGCGGCGTCGCTCGCGGGAACGCTGAAGCTCGACAAGCTGACGGTGCTGTACGACGACAACGGCATCTCGATCGACGGCCACGTCGCGCAATGGTTCGCCGACGACACGCCCGCGCGCTTCGCATCGTACGGCTGGCATGTGGCGCGCGAGGTGGATGGCCACGACGTCGATGCGGTCGATCGCGCGTTGCACGCGGCGCGCGAGACCGGCCGGCCGACGCTGATCTGCTGCCGCACGGTGATCGGCCAGGGCGCGCCGTCGAAGGCCGGCACGCACGACGTGCACGGCGCGCCGCTCGGCGCCGACGAGGTGGAACGCATGCGCCGCGCGCTCGGCTGGCCGCATCCGCCGTTCGAGATTCCCGACGAGATTCGCGCGAACTTCGACGCGAGCGCGCGCGGTGCCGCCGCGGAAGCCGAGTGGCGCGAGCGGTTCGATGCGTATCGCCAGCACTACCCAGGGGAGGCGGCCGAATTCGAGCGGCGTGTGCGGGGCCGCTTGCCCGCGCATTGGTACGACACGGTTCGCGCACTGCTGCGCGATGCGGATTGCGCGGCCGAATCGATCGCGACGCGCAAGGCTTCGCAAAAGGCGATCGGCGCGCTCGCGCGCAGCCTGCCGGAACTGCTCGGCGGCTCGGCCGACCTGACCGGTTCGAACCTGACGGACTGGCCGGGCGCGGTCGCCGTGCGCAGCGACGAAAACGGCTTACGCGGCGGCAATTACGTGCACTACGGCGTGCGCGAGTTCGGCATGAGCGCGGTGATGAACGGCATCGCGCTGCATCGCGGTTACCTGCCGTTCGGCGGCACGTTCCTGACCTTCTCCGACTATGCGCGCAACGCGTTGCGAATGGCCGCGCTGATGAAGACGCGCTCGATCTTCGTGTTCACGCACGACTCGATCGGCCTCGGTGAAGACGGACCCACGCATCAGGCGGTCGAACACGCGGCGAGCCTTCGGCTGATTCCGGGGCTCGACGTCTGGCGTCCGTGCGACACCATCGAGACCGCGCAGGCGTGGGCCAGCGCGGTGGAGCGGGATGGGCCGTCGTGTCTGTTGCTGAGCCGGCAGAACCTGCGTTTCGTCACGCGCTCCGACGTGCAGATCGCCGCGATTGGGCGTGGCGGGTATGTGTTGCGCGACTGGCCCGATGAAGAAGGGCAAGAGCAACCGGCGCGTGTCGTACTGATCGCCACCGGCTCGGAAGTGTCGCTCGCGCTCGACGCGATCGCGCCGCTCGCGGCCGCCGGCATCGCCGCGCGCGTCGTATCGATGCCATCGACCACCGCGTTCGACCGGCAACCGCGCGCCTGGCGCGACGCGGTGCTGCCGCCAGGCGTGCCGCGTGTCGCGATCGAGGCGGGCGTGCGCGCGTTCTGGCGGCAATACGTCGGGCTCGATGGCGGCGTGGTCGGCATCGATACGTTCGGCGAATCGGCTCCGGCCGCCGCGCTGTTCGAGCATTTCGGACTGAACGCGCAGGCGGTGATCGACGAAGCGCGGCGCGTCGCGGACAGTGCGCGTTGAGCACGCCGCTCGACAAGATTTCATTTCATATCGAGGAGCACGCAATGGCCTTCATCACCCTGCGGCAACTGCTGGATCACGCGGCCGAACACGACTACGGCGTGCCCGCGTTCAACGTCAACAACATGGAGCAGATTCACGCGATCATGCGCGCGGCCGAGGCCACCGATAGCCCGGTGATCCTGCAGGCGTCGGCCGGCGCGCGCAAGTACGCGGGCGAACCATATCTTCGCCATCTGGTGCTCGCCGCGCTCGAGGCGCACCCGGACATTCCGCTCGTGCTGCATCAGGACCACGGCGCGAGCCCGGCGGTGTGCCAGCAGGCGATCCGCTCGGGCTTCACCTCAGTGATGATGGACGGCTCGCTATTGCCCGACCAGAAAACGCCGGCCGCGTATGACTACAACGTCGAGGTGAGCCGCCGCGTGGTGGACGCCGCGCATGCGGTCGGCGTGTCGGTGGAGGGCGAGTTGGGCTGTCTCGGCTCGCTCGAAACCGGCATGGCAGGCGAAGAGGATGGCGTCGGCGCAGAAGGCAAGCTGACGCGCGAGCACCTGCTGACCGACCCCGACGAAGCGCGGCGCTTCGTCGATGCGACCGGTGTCGATGCACTGGCAATCGCGATCGGTACTTCGCACGGCGCGTACAAGTTCAGCCGCGAGCCGACCGGCGACATCCTCGCGATCGACCGGATCGCCTCCATTCATTCTCGGATTCCGGACACGCATCTGGTGATGCACGGTTCGTCGTCGGTGCCGCAGGACTGGCTCGCGGTGATCCGCGAGTACGGCGGCGAGATTCCGACCACCTACGGCGTGCCCGTCGACGAAATCCGCCGCGGCATCGTGCACGGCGTGCGCAAGGTCAATATCGACACCGACATCCGTCTCGCGATGAGCGGCGCGATGCGCAAGTCGCTCGCCAATGCGCGCTCGGAATTCGATCCGCGCGCGGCCCTGAAGGCGGCCACCGCCGCGGCTAGCGCGATCTGCATCGAGCGTTTCGAGGCGTTCGGTTGCGCGGGGCAGGCGGCGCGCATCAAGCCGCTGCCGCTCGACACGATGGCGAGCCGCTATCACTGAGGCCACCGGTACGGAGAACGCAATGCGCGAGTTCCTGATTGCTCCGTCGCTGCTGTCGGCGGATTTTGCCCGCCTCGCCGACGAGATTCGCGACGTGACGGCGGCCGGCGCGGACTGGATTCATCTGGACGTGATGGACAACCACTATGTGCCGAACCTGACCGTAGGGCCGCTCGTGTGCTCGGCGATCCGGCCGTACACGTCGCTGCCGTTCGACGTGCATCTTATGACCACACCGGTTGATCCGCTGGTATCGGCGTTTGCCGAGGCCGGCGCGAACCTGATCAGCTTTCATCCGGAGGCGACGCTGCACGTGCATCGGACCATCGAACTGATCCGCTCGCACGGTGCGCGCGCCGGGCTCGCGTTGAATCCGGCGACGCCGCTCACGGTGCTCGATCATGTGCTGGAGATGCTCGACGTCGTGCTGGTGATGTCGGTGAATCCGGGCTTCGGCGGCCAGGCGTTCATTGCCGAAACGCTCGATAAGCTGCGGCTGCTGCGCGAGCGCGTCGATACGACGATGCAGCGCACCGGCCGGCCGTTGCTGATCGAAGTGGACGGCGGCGTGAAGGCATCGAACATCGCGCGTGTCGCCACGGCGGGCGCCGATGTGTTCGTCGCGGGATCGGCCGTGTTCGGCGCGAGCGATCGCGCGCAGGCGATTCGCGGCATGCGCGGCGAACTGGCTACCGTCGACGAACCCGCGAGCGTAGCGGCCATGCAGTGACGGCGCGGCGGGTTCAGCGCTTTTTCATCGTCTCGCCCGGCCCGCACCAGACGCTGAGATCTTCTTCCGGCCGGTCGATCGCGCAGCCCCAGTCGAGCGGCTGGTCCTGATCGAAGCGCTTGCCGAGCCGCCACGCGATTTCCGCGCGGGCAAGCTGCACGCCCATATAGAACGCGTGGCCGCCGTCGGTTTCGAGGTTCAGCTGCGGGTACAGCGCGAACGGATCGTCGCCGCGTCGATGGCCGTCGCGGTTGTACACGTGAATGCCGTCGGCGCTGATCTGCACGCGGAAATTCGGATCACGCACGGCGCGCGCGAATTCGTCGATTTCTTCGGCGCTGTACGGAAACGGCCGTTTCGCGTGGACCGTCGCGAGTTCGCTGCTGATGCCCTTCGGTAGCACTTGCGCATCGCGCGCGGCATGCATCACACGGCGCGCGACATCGGCTTCGCGCAGCGCGCGCCGCGCATGCAGACTCACCGAAGTCGTCAGCACCGCGCCAACGCGCAATTCCGCCGCCATGCCGAACAGCACCGCATTGATGCCGCTCGTGTCGGCCTCGGTCAACTCGGTCACGTTGCCGATGCCCATCATGATCGCGATGTCGGGATAGCGCTCGCGCAAGCGCACGTAGCGTGCGATCGACGTGGCCAACCCGAACGGAATCGGATCGAGAATCGGATCGGCGAGAAACGCGCGGCCGCGCGCGCTTAGCGCGTCGATCGCGGCGTCGAGCGAGGCTGGGTCAGCGGGTTCGCGCGCGACGAGGATCGGCGTCGACGGCACTTCGTCGGCGATCCACAGCGTATCGACGTTCAGGCTCATCAGATAGTCGGCGCCCGCGCGGCCGCCGCGCAGCAGTTCGTCGTTGCGCATCGAATCGACGCTGACGCGATAGCCTTCGGCCTTCAGGCGGCGCACCGCGTCTTCGAGATGCGGAAACGGCGTGTCCGGCAGACAGCCGATGTCGATCACGTCCGCGCCCTGGGCCGCATACTCGCGCGCCCTTGCCGCGATGCCGTCGAGGTCGAGCCGCGGCGCATCGACGATCTCCGCGAAAATCTCCGTGTCGTAGCGGCTCAGGTCGAACGGCTTCGCCTTGTGGCCGAAAAACTGCGGCAAGTCCTTGACCTCCTCGGGGCCGCGTTCGAACGACACGCCGTAGTGCGCGCTCAGCGTGTCGAGATCGCCGCGGCAGCGGCCCGGCACGATCACGCGCTGCGCGGCAAGCGGCGTGGGCACGCGGCGCTGGATCATGTCGGCGGTCATCAGCGCGGCGACCTGCAGGCCGATTTCGCGCACCTCCCAACTGAACGGCGCCGGCGCCATGCCGTCGAGCACGCGCCGCAGGCTCGGTTCGGCAAGCCGGCCGGTCAGGAAGAGGATGTGGTCCATGCGAGATCGAGGGTCGCGAGGCGTTGGGCGAGCGCCGCTTCGAGTTCGTCGAGCGAGCGCGCGAGCGTCGTGTATTCGAAGCGCGCCAGACGCTCGACGTTGTCGAGTTCGATCGCCCGTGGCCGCAGTTCGACCCATTCGTCCGGGCTATGCGTGATCACGCTCGGTTCGGTGTCGCATGCAAAGACGATGCCGGGAATGCATTGCTTGCCGGCCTGCGCGTACATGTTGGTCGGCAGCGTATCGGAGATGCCGTAAGCGCATTTGGCGACCGTGTTGCTGGTGGCCGGCGCGATCACGACCGTGTGATAGACGCCGTGATACAGCATGCCGACCGGCACGCCGCTCGCACTGTTGTCGCGCAGCACGCGGAACTGTTCGCGCAGCTTGTCGAGCGGCCAGCCGTACAGCGGCAGCACTTCCTCGGCCGCCGCGGACAGGAACAGATCGACGCGCGGCAAGCGCCGCGCGAGCGCGATCGATTCTTCGAGCATATGACCGGAGCCGGTCACGCACCACGCGAAGCGCGCATCCGGCTTGAAGTCGGTGAGATCGCGGGCGGCCTTGGGCGCTGACTCGTTGGGGGACGACTGGGTCATGCGTCGAGATCGAGCGGCATGCCGTCCGGCGGCGAGCCTTCGTGCGACAGCCGGATATGCAGCCGGCGCATCTTGCGGTACAGCGTGTTGCGGCTGATGCCGAGCGCCTTCGCGACGTTGCTGACGTTCCAGCGATGCTCGTCGAGCAGCGACAGCACCGTCTCGCGCTCGTTCAGCTGGATCGCGTTCAGCGAAGAAATGTCCGCTTCGTCGGCGAGTTGCCCGTCCATGTCCGCGTTTGCGAGGCGCAGCGCGGTCGGCAGATCGACCGCTGACGTGCGTTGCGTGACCTCGGGCGGCAGATGCTCGCAGCTGATCGGCTCGCCGTCGGACAGCGCAATGGCCATCTGCAACACGTGACGCAGCTGACGGATGTTGCCGGGCCACGCGTAGGTGAGCAGCGCGCGTTCGGCTTCCGGCGTCAGATCGGGCGGATCGTCGGTTTCGCTGGCGAGCAGATGATGGATCAGCGGCAGCTTGTCGACGCGCTCGCGCAGCGCCGGCAGATTCAGCTCGACGCCCTTGAGCCGGTAGTACAGGTCCTCGCGGAACTGGCCGCTCTGCACGAGTTCCATCAGATTGCGGTGGCTCGCGCTGATCAGCTGGAAATTGACCTTGACGGTGGTCTCGGCGCCGAGCGGCGTGACCTCGTGTTCCTCGATCACGCGCAGCAGGCGCGCCTGCAGCACGAGCGGCATGTCGCCGATCTCGTCGAGGAACAGCGTGCCGCCGCTGGCCTGCACGATCTTGCCGCGCCGACCTTCGCGCTGCGCGCCGGTAAATGCACCGGCGCGATAGCCGAACAGCTCGCTCTCGATCAGGTTCTCCGGCAGCGACGCGCAGTTCACCGGCACGAACGGACCGTCGGCGTGCGGGCTGATGCTGTGCAGCGCCTGCGCGAAGACTTCCTTGCCGGTGCCGGTCTGGCCGCGCAGCACGATCGGAATCTTGCGCTGGATCACGCGCGCGGCCAGCTGGATCTGCGAGGCCATGCGCGGGTCGCCGAATTCGAGGTGTGCGATCTCGTCGAGCTTCGGCACCGGCGCGTGCTTGTCGTGCTTCTCGTGTTTTTCCGGGGCGCTGCTGCGGATCGCGGAGTCGGTGACGATCACGCGCGTCACGCGCCCGCTGCCGTTCTGCGGCGTCTGCGCGACGAGGAAAAAGCGGTTCGTCGCATTCGCGCTGTAGACGGTGACCGGATGGAACGAGCCGCGAATGCTGCGCGCGATCATGTCTTCGAGCGACGCGTTGAACGCTTCCTCGATGCGCCGGCCGCGCAGCTCGGCGAGCGAGCGGAAGCCGAGCTGGAACAGCGCGCTGCGGTTCGCGGCGAGCACCGTGCTGTCGTCGCCGACCGCGAGCTTGCCGCCGTGCAGCGTGCCGACGAATTCCGGGCGGCTGTGGAAATGGATCATGTTGGCGTGCCGGTAGCGCGCATCGAGCAGACGGTTTTCGATCATCTGCCGCGACATGCCGACCAGTACCAGCGAGTGCTGCTGCAGCAGCTTCGAGCGGCTGGTGACGTCGAGCACGCCGGCGATTTCGCCGCCGTCGTCGAAGATCGGCGCGGCCGAGCACGTGAGCGACGTATAGCGCGGATAGAAATGCTCGTGCTGACAGACGGCGATGCAGTCGCGCTCCGCGAGACAGGTGCCCATGCCGTTGGTGCCGGCTTCGCGTTCGCTCCACAGCGCGCCGACGCGAAAGCCGTCGGCGGCGACCGCCTCGGCGAACGGCACGGACGACACCTGATGCACGATCACGCCGCCGGAATCTACGAGGACGACCGCGAGCTCGGGGTCGGCGAGCTGCTGATAGAGCGTCGTCATCTCCAGTTTCGAACACGCGATCAGATCGCCGAGCGCCTCACGGCGCGCGCTGAGTTCGTATTCGGTGAGCACCGGCGGCGGCACGAAACGCGCGGGGTCCAGCTGGAATTCGTTGATGCAGCGCGTCCACGACTGAGCCACGGGTTCGCTTGTCGGGCGCGTGGTCAACTGATGGTTGACCACGTTCAGAACTTCCCGGACGTGCGTACTGCTGTCAGCGAGCAACGACATGGGATTCGTCTCCGTTGCGTCATTTCGCAAGCGTGCCTGCATTGCACGCTGCGAATGCCGCTTTATCAAGCCTGTCTGCCCTTGGTGCGGCGGGTTCTGGGTCCGCCTGCTCCCTCGCGACCGGCCCTGCTACGAGGCGGGTATTTAAAACTGTACGCTCGATGCAAGACAGGTTCAACAGAAAGTGACTGTGGGTTTACCTCACCGTGCCCGGAATTTGCTTTTCTCGATGCGCGATGCGTTAAACGTTTTGCAGGTTGCATGCCTGTCGCAGCTTCGGAACAGAGTGTGCCGCGCGTCGCTCAGTTCTGCTGCTCAACTGTTGCACCGTTTGCTCTTCATCAAAGGTTGTTCAACCTTGGGCCGCGCCGCGGCGGAGACCATCATGGATCGTATCGATACTGTTCGCCTTGCCGCATTTTCCAGCCTCGGCGCCAATCCCGGCTCGCAAGCCGGCGCGTTGCCCGAGCGCCTCGACATCGTCTTCATCGAGAACTTCATCGGCCAGACGGTCATCGGTATCGACAGCAGCGAGTTGCATGTTGCGCAACCGGTGCGCGTGAATCTGGCGATCGGCGTGCCCGCGATCCGCGCGTGCGCGACCGACCGGATCGAAGATACGGTCAACTATGCGGCCGTGCGCGAGGCGCTGCTCGAGCTATTCGCGTCGCATCGCGTGCGGCTGCTGGAGGCGCTCGCCGAGACGATCGCGCAACTGTTGATTACCGACTTCGGCGCGCACTGGGTGCGGGTGTCACTCGCAAAGCCGGCCAAGTTCGCCGACCTCGCGGCCGTCGGCGTGCAGATCGAGCGGCGTCGCGGCGATGGCCCGGCGGCCGCCGTGGGTCTCCCGTGTTACGCGTCGCTCGGCAAGGGGCTGGTGCCGAATTGACGGGGAGAGCGGGGCGCGCCGGACGCCCGGCGCGCCTCGAACCGTCGTCATTTCGCCACGGTCGACGTTTTCTGCGGACCGAGTCCGCACGCCTGATACGCGCTCGTTTGCAGCGCGCGGAATTTCCTGGTTTGAGCCTTGGCGTGATCGACGCGGAATTCCGCGCCGCCTTCGCCGCCGAGCGTCGCGTACTTCGAGAAGGTCGACTGGTCGACGAATTCGTCGTACGGCAACGACGCGGCCATCTTGTCGATCACGCACGAGCACTTGTAGACGTTCGCGAAATCGTGGCCGTTATCGTCCATGCAGCTGAGCACGTATTCGACGCGGCCCTCGGTCGGATAGTTGTAGCCGCCCGCCCACGCGAGCGGCGCGGCGAGCATGAGCGAGGTAAAGGCGAGAAGCGCGCGACATCTGTTAGTCATTGAATGCCTCTGCGAGAGCATTGAAGCCGCTTCGCGAACCCGCTGCGCGAGGGCCATGCCTTGCGGCCGCGAGGCGACGGGATGCGCGAGGAGGCGGG
The DNA here is from genome assembly GCF_040948755.1 of Paraburkholderia sp. BR13444. Lineage (NCBI taxonomy): Bacteria > Pseudomonadati > Pseudomonadota > Betaproteobacteria > Burkholderiales > Burkholderiaceae > Paraburkholderia > Paraburkholderia sp. BR13444. The sequence continues at coordinate 147,048 of NZ_JBFPKM010000005.1, forward strand.
GCCGCGAGCGGCGCCGCGTCTCCTGCGCTGCCATGCACCGTCAGTTCGGCGCGAACGGATGCGCGACGGTGCCCTTCTTGGATACTACTTCAGCCGCGCTCGGCTCGCCGCTGACCGCGCGCTTGATGGCCTCGCGCGTCGCCTGATAGTTGAACTGCTGGATCTTCTTGTCGTCCTCCGCCTGCCAGTGGATGAAGACGCCGACGCAGAGGAACAGATCGTCGGCTTCTTCCTGCGGGATCGTGCCGTCCTCGACGCTGTCGGCCACTGCTAGCGCGACCGCGTGCTGCGCTGGGCCGAACATCTGCACGGCCTGCTTGGCGCCTTTGATCGTCACCTTGTTGAACAGGATCGTATTGGGCTTCGTGATGAGATTCGGCGCGACGACGGCGAGCAGCGACGTGAAACCGTCCTTGTTGTTGGTGAGCGCGTTGCAGAACGCGGTTTCCGCAGCCGAACCTCGCGGTCCGATCAGCAAGTCGATATGCGCGACCTCGTTGCCGTCGCCGACTAGCGACTCCCCGATCATGACGCGGTTGATCTTGGCCATTCTGTTCCTCCAATGAGTAGGTATGGACCTGCTGACGAGGCGCCGCCCGCGATCGAGTCCAGATCAGCATCGCGAGAGCGGTGCGGGATTGCACGGCGGTACTAACTAACAGGTTCCGTGCCAGTTCTGGCACCCGGCATGCTGACGCGCCTGTTCGGGGCGTGTTCAGTGCAGACGATTCAGGGTTAACCGCGCCCTTCGACGCAGCGCGCAACGAACAGCGTGGCCACCGCGAGGTCCGCGCTGGTGCCGGGATTGATCGCGCGGGCCTTCAATTCGGCGTCCCAAGCATCGAGTTGCGGATCGCTTGCCGAGCGGCGCGCGGCGGGTCGCGTTTGGCGCCAGCGCGCGTGCTGTTCGCGTGCCACGAGCGTGACACTCTGCGCCAGCGCGAGGCCGTGCTTGCGCACAATGTGAGAGTCGGGCCAGCCGGCGAGGAACGCGAGAAACACATTGAGCATCGCGATTTCGCCTGGATCGACGGGCGCGGGTTCGGACGCTGGCGTCGAGGCTTCGAAGCAGGCGGTGAGGCCGGTGTCGAACAGGTCCGCGAAACCGTTCGCGTACTGCCGCGCGATGCTGTCGCGCTCGCTGGCGAGCCGCATCGCGGCGCGCAGGCCGATCGTCGGCGCTGCGTGGACCGATTGCTCGGGCGCGTCGCCGAGGCCGCCGGGATTGGCGAGCGCGATCGCGCGATAGGCGAGCCGCGCATCTTCGACGTCGAGCCGGCTCAGCACGTCGCCGACGGCCGCGCGCCACGCTGGCGCCGTCAGCGGCCGTTCGCCGGTTTCGTCGAGAGCCGCGGCGAGCGGCGCGATCAGCAGCACGATGCCGAGATTCGTATTGCAGCCTACCGCCGCGCGCGTGCGCGTGACCGCGTCGAGAATGCGCTGTCCGACACGGGCGCCGCGTGCGAACAGCGCGTCGAGCGATGCGTCCGCGCTGGCGAGGAACTGCGCCGCGTTCATGCCGTGGCCGGGGCTCTGGGTGCTGACGTTGCCGGGTTTCGGCGTGGTGACATCGAGCGCGCAGGCGGCGAGGAAGGCTGCGCGCGCACGCTCGACTGAGATTGCATGACGGACGGGCATGACGCTCAAGCCCGGCGCTGCGGAGACTGCACGGGCAACCCGGCGCTAGCGGCTTGCTCGGCTTGCTCGTTCGCGCGGCGCTGCGCGGCGAGCTTGCGATCGAGCAGATCGTCGACCAGCGCTGCGGCGACATCGAGCGGCACGACCGACTGCAAACCCCGCCACGCGGCCACGCCGTTGACTTCGAGCACGAGCGGCAGCGCGGCGTCGTCGGGATTCGGGATCAGGTCCACGCCCGCGTAGTCGAGCCCGAGCGCGGCGGTGGCGCGCACGGCGGTCTGCGCGAGCGGGACCGTCAGCTCGTCGGCCTCGCAGCGCGCGCCTTGCGCAACGTTGTGAATCCAGCCCTTGCCGCCGCTGCGCCGCATCGCCGCGACCGCCTTGCCGCCGATCACGAGCACGCGCCAGTCGAAGCCGGGCCGGGCGCCGGCAACGAAGCGCTGCAGATAAGCGACGTGCCGATAACGCGCGAGCGACGGCAGCGGCGCGAGCAGCCCGCCGCGCGCGCCGAGCCGTTTGAGCCCGTGGCCTTGCGAGCCGAACAGCGGCTTGAGCACGACCTGGCGGCCGGCGGCCGCTTCGCGCATCAGGACGCGTTGCGCGAACGCGGCGGACTCGCCGGCCCAGGTGGCCGGTGTCGGCACGCCGGCGCGATGCAGCAGGAAGCTCGTCATCGACTTGTCGACGCTGCGCTCGATCGCGCGGGCGTCGTTGTAGACCGGCACGCCCGACTCGCGCAGCGCGTGCAGGATGCCCAGGCGAAGCGTCACCTGCTCGAAGGTGCCACCGGCGATGCCGCGCACGAACACCGCATCCGGCAGCGTGCGGCCGAAGCCCGGGATCACGAGGCCGTGCGGCAGCCACGTGGTGTCGATGCGGCAATCCGCGAGATCGACGCAACGCGCTTCGGCGCCGCGCGCGCGGAACGCTTTTTTCAACCGGCCGGTGTGCCAGCCGGTTTCGTCGCTCATGATCGCGATGCGCAGGCCCGCTGTGATCATCATCGCGCGACGGGCTCGCCGCCCCACTGTTGGCGCAGCAGGCCGCCGTCGAGCTGGCCGCCATGATAGGTCGCGCCGCTTTCGAGGCTGCTGACCCATACCTCGGCGGGCGCGAACAGCGCGGGGTCGATCTGGTAGAAGTCGAAGTTGACGGCCGTGAACACCTCCGCGAACGGTCGGCCGTAGTCGCGCGAATGGGTGGACGGCAGGGTGTCGGCGAGACGTCGCGCGATCTCGTCGTGCCGGACCGTCAGATGCACGCGGCCGCCGTACAGGATCGCGTCGTTGGTGCGGCCCATCGCCTGAATGCCGTCGGGCGCGGGCGGCGGCAGCGGCGCCGAGCCCGTGCCGGCGACGATCTCGTCGAGCGGCACGCCGAGCACGTGCACCTTGTGCAGCGCCACTTCGACGACGCGGGCCACGACCTGTACCGTTCCCGCGACAGAGTGTGTCGGCGTGACGATCAGCGTCAGGTGGTCGGGCGCGAGGCCGCAGTCGTGCAGCACCTTGTCGATCACGACCTGCGGCGGCAGACGGTCCACTTCGAGCACCAGCGCGCCGCGTTCGTGGCGGTCGCGATAGCCGAGTTCGTCGAATAGCGGTTCCTTGACCGCGAGCGCGCGCGCGGGCCCTGAGCCGAGCGAAAAGAACTTCTTGCCGCCGGTCTGCTCCCCGGTCGCCGACAGGCTCCAGCCCGCGTACTGGCTGCCGAGGCAGGCGAGCACCGGCGCCGAGGTGCTGACCTCGAGCATCGTCGGCCACAGCGGCGCGGCGTCGAAGTTCGCGCGTACCGCGACGCTGCCGAGACCGCCCATGCAGATGCGCGCGATCAGCACGCCGGCGTCGAGACTGCCGCGGGCGTCGACGCCGGCATCGGCGATCACGGTGCCGGCGGGCGTACGAGTGAGCGCGACGCCGAGATGTGCCGCCTGATCGACGAGCCGGGCGACGAGGCGCTCTGACAGCGCATTCACGCTCGGCGGCGCGGTGGGCGGGGATGTCTCAATGGGCGTGGAGGCAGGCATGGTCGGGTTCATCGCAGGTTTCGATTCGTTGGACGACGCGTTCGTGCTGCGCATCGAGCGCGGTGCGCACCGCGTCCGTCGACGCCGCTCGCACGAGCAGCGTGCAGACCGGCTGCCCGACGTCGATGCGGGTATCCGGCATCGGCACGTCGCGGCATTGCGGATCGCGCAGGCAGGCGTCGGAGAACGCCGCGGAGACGTTGAACGGCCGCTGCGCGAACAGCACCCGCTGGCCGGCGCGCCAGCGCGGCGCGCGGGCGAGCGCGAGGCTCCCGGCCGACGGCGCGCGGCCGTGTCGGCACGCGTCGAGGTGGCAGGCGAGCAGGCCGGCTGGCCACGCATCGGGCGACGCGGTTTCGTAGAGCGCCATCGTCGACGAAGGGCGCGGGTTGATTTCGAGCACGTCGAACGAGGTACCGTCCGACAGAAAATCGCAGCTGTTGATGCCGACGAGGCCGGTGCTTGCGCATAGCGCGTCGAGCGCTTGCTGCACGAGCGCAACGAACGCTGGCGGCAAGTCCATCGGCCCGATCGAGCCCGCATGCACGAAGCGCAGATCGTCGATCGCGCAGGTGAGCTGCTCGGCGAAACCGATCAGATGCGCGCGGCCGTGCGCGCCGATGAACAGCGCCGACAGCGAGCGGCCCTGGCCAATGCGCTGGAAGTAGCCGTGCGCGGAGGCGGTCGTCAGGTCGATAGAGTCGGCGGGCTGGATATGCGTGCCGCCACAGCCATCCGCCTGCTTGAATAGCCAGCCCTCGGCTGTCGCCGGCCGCTCGAACGACACAGCCGGATGCCCGATGCGCAACGCGTCGAGCAGCGCGAAGAAACGCCGCGGCTCGCGTACGGCCGCGATCGCCTCGGCATCGTTGCCGAGAAAGCGCGGCAAGCCGGGTTCCCGGCACAGCTCAGGCATCAAAGCTTCGAGCCCGCTGCCGCAGATCCAGCCAAGCAGACCGGGCAGGCGCGCGACCCGCGCAAGCGCATCGACGAGCTGCGCCCGGTCGATCCCGAGCGCGCCATCACCGCCGCCGATGTCGAACCACAGTTCGGCGGCCTCGCGCGTGTCGCAGTCGCCGAAGATATCGAGCGCGGCGACATGCAGGCCGGCGCGCGCCGCGGACTGCGCGAGCAGGCGCGCGGACTGCCCGACGACCGCGACGATGGGCGCATGCATGAGCGGCCGGTGCGGCTTCATGACGGCCACTCTCAGCCGAGACCGGCCGCGACCGCGCGGGCCTCGTCGTAGGCTTCCGGGAAGCCCAGGTAGACCGGCTTGCCGCCCGTGCGCATGCGCATGAACAGGCGATGCTCGACCTGATACTTGACGTTGCCGATCGCGAGCGCGCCGATGCCGACCGCGCCCGCGTTCGGCACGCCGTCGATCGGCTTGCCATCGTTCATCACGTTCACGCCGGCGATGCCTTCGGGCGGCACCGCGTTGACGTCGGCGGCGACGAGCAGGCGTTTTGCATGCGCGAGGTCGTCGCGGCCGACCACCTGCACGCCCGCGACAGCAGTGGCAATCGCGATTTCCGCTTCGGCGAGGGCGCCGCGCAGCTCGTCGGACGTCGTGGTGCCGATGCCGTTGGTGACGATGCCGAAGCGCTCGTTCAGTTCGGCCGACGCGGCGAGCGCGCGACTGCGGTCGGTGTGGCTCGCGATCGTCACGTCGGCGCCGCGCGACGCGGCGATCGCCGCCGCGATGCGCCCGACCGCGCCGGCTCCGCCGAGAATCAGCACGCGCTTGCCGCCGAGTTCCACGCCGTGCTGCTTGCCCAGATGCCGCTCGACCAGCGCGACGAGCGCGGCCGCGGTCGTGTACGAACCGCTCGGATCGGCGAACACGGAGACCTCGAACGGCGGGAACATCGCGCGGCGCGCGGTGTCGAGCATGGCGACGGCCTGCATCACGTCGCGTCCGCCGATGAAGATGCCGGTGCGCGACACCCCCTTCGGGCCGCGCGAGAAGATCGCGTCCTGCGTGAGGTTCGCGACCATGCCGGCTTCGACGTTGCAATACGGCACGATGACCTGGTAGCCGGCGTCGGCGGCCATATTGACGTCGAACGGACTCATCTGCGGCGTGGCCGTGAACATGTGCAGGATGTAGGGCCTTTCAATGGTTTCTGACATGGAGGGCTCGTTGTAGTGGCAGTCTCGGGAAGGCGCGGGGCAACGCCGCGCCGCGCGTGGCAGCGCGTCAGGTGAGCGGCGGCCTGAGCGGCGACCTGAGCGGGGCCGCGCATCATGCGGCGTCGATGTGCGGCGCGCGCACCTCGGCGCCGCTGATCGCCGCGCCGCTATTGCGGCCCGCGACGACGCTGCATTCGATATGCGGCAGCGCGCTTGCTACGGCGCGCGCGGTCGCGAGCGCGCGCTCGGCCTCGCGCGCGTTCGCGAGCACCGCGAAGCCCGTCGGGCCCCACGAGGTCTGGCCGATGCCGGCGGTGCGCTCGGCGGCGACCGCGCGCAGCACGCGCTCAACGTCGGGACTCGCGAACACGCCGCCTTGCGCGCTCGCGAAGTATTCGCCGATGGTCTGCTGCAGTTCGGTGAGGCCGTGCGCGAACGGCGCGAAGTTATGTTCGGCGGCGCCGGGCAGGATCTGCATCAGCACCAGATGGCACAAATGCGCGGCGAGCCGCTGCGGAAACGGTGCGAGCGATGCGAGCGCGCTGCGTTCCTCGGCGCCGTGCAAGCCCTCGCGGCTGTTGTCGCTGACGAGCAGCACGCGCCACGGCTGCGGAAACGTCTGGCGCGACAGCAGCGGCGGCATGCTCTGGCGCAGATCGCCGGGCGGGCCGCCATCGAGCAGCAGGCCGCCGCACTCGAAGCCGAGTATGCCGATGCCCGAGCGCGCGCCGCGCCCGAGCAGGCTGGCGAGCTCGGCGCTCGTCGCCGGCTGGCCGACGAGGCGCGTGAACGCGGTGCCCACGGCGAGCGCCAGTTGGGTGCCGGAACCGAGGCCAGTATGGGCGCGTGGCGCCTCCAGCACGTCGATCGCGAGGGTCGCCGGCCCGTAGGCGGCCTGCAGCCGCGCGAGACTCAGCGCGATCCGTTCGCGCTCGGCCTCGCTCGCCACCCCGCCGATCTGCTCGCGCTCGGCGAGCCGCGCCTGGATCCGCGTGCCGTGCGTATCGATGACGAGCCCCAGGCTGCCGAACGCGCGCCCGAGCGACGCGTTCGGATCGAGAAAGCCCAGATGCAGCCGAGCGGGCGCATCGATCGTGATGGGGGCGCGTGGCGGCAGGCGGCGGAGCTGAAGCGGCATCTCGAGTGTCCTCAGGTGTCCTTGCGGGTGCGCGAAACCGGGTTCGGCCGCGGGGTGTGCGCAACGCGTCGTATCGCGTCGCGGGTTCCAGCGACAGTGCGCCCGGCGACGTCAAGCGAAAGCCGTACCAGGCGCGCGCAACGGCCACCGCAGCGGACTCGGCCCACGGGAACCTCTGAACGGGCGCGGCGCGCGCCACCCGGTTTCGCCGCTGCATGGACGCTGTGTGACGCCGAAGGCGCACTGTGTCACGCGCTGTTTCATCCGGCGGCAGGCGCGCGCGTCAACTGCCTTGCGCGGTTTTCGGCGCGTCGTACTTGATATAGCGGAAGCGCTGATCGTCGGACGGCGTGCCTTCTAACGGGCCCTCCTCGTGGCCGGGCTGCCAGTGGACCACCGATTCGATCTTCGTCGCGAGCGCGAAGTCCTTGTCGGTGATGCCCTTGGCGGTGTGCGTTTTGAGCTTCACGATCACGAACGCATACGAGACCGTCAGATCGGGGTGATGCCACGCGGCTTCCGCGAGGTGCCCGACGGCGTTGACCACCATCAGCGTTCCCTTCCAGCCCTCGGTGCGGTATTTGCGCCGCAGCCAGCCATCTTCCAGATACCAGTGCTGCAGCGGACCGACGAGGCGTTGCTGGATCTCTTCGTCGGTATAGACATGCTCGGTGTTTGCCATGGCGGTTAGCTCCTCGAATGCGCGAATCGTTCGCCGAACGAAGCTTCGTTGCAGGTGACAGGCCCGTGCTGCGGCGCGTGATTCGCAAAGGACACGATTCGTATCACGCAAGTGACACAGTATGTGCCGCATCGCGTGACGCAACCCCTTCAGCTTACCGCCGTGCAAGCATCGGCGTGCAACGCCCGTGTGCCGCGACAGGTCGCGCGTGCCGGATCGGCGGGCCACCGCACGCAAGAGCGGCAGCGTTGCCGCTATTCCGGCATGGAATATGCGTTGGCCGTTCATGCGTCGCGAAGCCCGACATCGAATCGGGATAGCGCGTTAATCGTTACCTGCAATCGAGAAGGCGCGCACGATGCGATGAGGTAGCGTGGGTCATTCGTGAGTTGAACAGCAGGACAATTCTGGAGGAGACATGAACTTACGCACTGTAGTTCTTGGGCTCGCGATCCTCGCATCCGCAGCCTTTAGCTCTCTGGCTGCGCAGGCCGATTCGCAGCTCGACGGACTGATGAAAAACCCTTCCAACTGGGCGGCCCAGGCGGGCGATTATGCGAATCACCGCTACAGCCCGCTCAAACAGATCAACGAGAACAACGTCGGCAAACTGCAGGTCGCATGGACCATGTCGACCGGCGTGCTACGCGGCCATGAAGGCGCGCCGCTCGTGATCGGCGACACGATGTATATCCACTCCCCGTTTCCGAACAAAGTTATTGCAGTCAACCTGAAGGATCAGACGTTCCTCTGGCAGTATCAGCCGAAGCAGGATGAACAGGTCGTCTCCGTGATGTGCTGCGACACCGTCAATCGCGGTCTCGCATATGGCGACGGCAAGATCTTCCTGCAGCAGGCCGACACCAAGCTCGTCGCGCTGAACGCGAAGACGGGCGAGGTGGTGTGGACCGCGCAGAACGGCAATCCGAAAGCCGGTGAAACCAACACCAACGCGCCGCACGTATTCGGCGACAAGGTGCTGACCGGTATTTCGGGCGGCGAGTTCGGCGTGCGCGGGCGTCTGATCGCGTACGACATCAAGACCGGCAAACCGGTCTGGACTGCGTACAGCACGGGCCCCGACAACGAAATGCTGCTCGACCCAGAAAAGACGATGACGTACTCGAACGGCCAGATGGTGCCGGTCGGCGCGGATTCGTCGGTGAAGTCCTGGAAGGGCGATCAGTGGAAGCTCGGCGGCGGCACCACATGGGGCTGGTATGCGTGGGACCCGAAACTCAACCTTGTTTACTACGGTACTGGCAATCCGGGCACATGGAACCCGACGCAACGTCCGGGCGACAACAAATGGTCGATGTCGATCTTCGCGCGCGACCTGAATACCGGCACGGCCAAATGGGTCTACCAGATGACGCCCCACGACGAATGGGACTATGACGGCGTCAACGAAATGATCCTGTCCGACCTGACGATCAACGGCAAGAAGGTGCCCGCGATCGTGCACTTCGACCGTAACGGCTTCGGCTACACGCTGAACCGCGAAACCGGACAACTGCTGGTCGCGCAGAAGTACGACCCGGCAGTGAACTGGGCCGATCGTGTCGATCTGCAAAGCGGCCTGCCGATTCGCAACGCGGCGTACTCGACGCAGGCGGCCGGGTCCGACCACAACGTGAAGGGCATCTGCCCGGCGGCACTCGGTTCGAAGGACCAGCAACCCGCGGCGTTCGATCCGAAGACGAGTTTGTTCCTCGTGCCGACCAACCACGTCTGTATGGACTATGAGCCGTTCGATGTCGACTACGTGTCGGGACAGCCGTATGTGGGCGCCACCCTGTCGATGTATCCGGGCCCGAACGAGGGCAACGCGATGGGCAACTTCATCGCGTGGGATGCGAGCAAGGGCAAGATCATCTACTCGAAGCCGGAGAGGTTCTCGGTATGGTCGGGAGTGCTGGCGACCGGCGGCGGCATCGCGTTCTACGGCACGCTGGAAGGCTACCTGAAGGCGGTTCGCATCTCGGACGGCAAGGAACTCTGGCGCTTCAAGACGCCGTCGGGAATCATCGGCAACGTCTTCACGTATGAGTATCAGGGCAAGCAGTACGTCGGCGTGTACTCGGGCATCGGCGGCTGGGCCGGCATCGGCATGGCGGCGGGTCTCGAGAAGCCGACCGAAGGCCTGGGCGCGGTCGGCGGCTATAAGGATCTCGCGAAGTACACCGCGCTCGGCGGCACGCTGTTCGTGTTCGCTATTCCTAACGAAAAGAGCTGAACGAACGGCTGAAATGAAAGGCTGAACCAGTGGGGCGGCTTGAACAGGCACGGCCGCCCCGTCAGCCTCGCGCAAAGCATTGAATTACCCCCACATCGCGCCCGTTGGCGGATGCGTCGCTGAAACGCATCGGGGCGCGGCTTTTTCCCAGATGGAGACACGTGCATGAAAGGCCGATCTATCCTGTTGCTCACCGCGTTGCCCGTAGCGCTCGTCATGCTGCCCGTCGGATACGCGCAGAACAATCCTTCGATTGCGCAGGTCGCGTACAAGGTAGTCGACGGTAACAAGGTCGACAGCAATACGCTGCAGGGCTGGAAGACGTGGCGCGCGCTCGCTTGCGAACGCTGTCACGGCGCGCAGCAGCAGGGCATGGTCGGGCCGTCGCTGATCGACGCGTTCAAGACGCTGGACAAGAACGAATTTCATCGCACCGTGTTCGGCGGCCGGGTAGATAAGGGTATGCCCGATTTCAGCGCGAGCCAGATGATGCAGAAGAACTGGGAAAATCTCTATGCGTATCTGAAAGGACGCTCCGATGGACAGATCAAGCCGGGCGATCTGCATGCCATCGACTCGAATTAACGCCGCGCCGTCATTGTTCCGGAGGCTCACGATGCGTGATAAGAGAAGCATGTCCGTGCATGTCAGCGTGCTCGCGGCCGCGTTGTGTGGTGCGGCGCTCGCGAGCGCCGCGGTCCGGGCGGATGGCCCCGCGCTGCCGAACAACGACGGCGCGGACGGCGTGCTCAGGGTATGCGCGGACCCGAACAACATGCCGTTGTCGAACGACAAGGGCGAGGGCTATGAGAACCGCATCGCCGCCCAGATGGCGAGCGACTTCGGCTACAAGCTCGAATACACGTATTTTCCGCAGCGCATGGGCTTCGTGCGCCACACGTTGCGCGAGAAGGCGGAGGGCAGCGAGCGCTATCGCTGCGACCTGATCATCGGCGTGCCGAAGGGCTATGACATGACGTCGACGACGCAGCCGTATCTGCGCTCGACCTACGCGATGGTGCTGCCGAACCGCCCCGAGTTCGCGAGTATCAAGACGCCCGACGACCTGCTGAAACTGCCGCCCGATCAGCTGCACAAGCTGCGCTTCGGGATCTTTTCGCAAACTCCGGCGGTGGACTGGCTGCTCGCCCACAACCTGATCGAACAGGCGGTGTCGTACCAGGTGCAAAGCGGCGATCCGGGCGTATACCCCGGCCAGATGATCGAACACGACCTGCACGAGGGCAACGTCGACGTGGTGTTCCTGTGGGGGCCGATCGCCGGCTACTTCGCCAAGCGCGCCGGTGATTCGGTCAGGCTCGTGCCGTTCCCGCCGCAGCCCGGCATCCGCTTCGACTACACGATTTCGATGGGTGTGCGCTACGGCGAGAAGGACTGGAAGGACAAGGTGGATCAATGGATCGGCGCGAATCACGACAAGATCGACAGCATCCTCGCGACCTACCAGGTGCCGATGCTCAAACCGGTCGACGCGCCGGCGGGCAAGCCCGGCGACGCATCGCAATGACGCGCGCGCGCGGCGCCTGGCTGCGCGCGGCACGCGCTGCGCTGATGGGGACGCTGTGCGTGCTGTGCCTCGCGCCGGCCGCAAGCCGTGCGGCAAGCCCGGCGAGCGCCGCGTCGGCGCCGGGCGGCGACGATATCACGCCGGCGGAGCGGCTGATTTTTCTGACCGATCATCTGCACGGCGTCGCCGCGCAGACCGAGCTCGACTACGCGCTGATCGATTCCGCGCAGCCGTCGCGCAGCACCGACGTCGTCAAGGTGCTGGTGGTCAGCGAGAACAACGCGAAGGGCGACGCACAGGTGACCGACCATACCGGCAGCGTGAACCTGCCGATCGGCGGCCTGCAGTGCAATCCGGCGATCATTTATTTCCTCGAACGCGACATCGCGGAGATGCAGGGTCTCACCGGCGGGCAGCGCCGCTATTTCCAGCAGCGTTTGCGTCTCGCGCTCGCCGCGGGGCCGCAGATCGAGAGCGTGCCGGGGGAGCTTGGCGGCAAGCCGGTCAGCGCGCGGCGCATCGTCGTGCAGCCTTATCTGAACGATCCGAACGGGGCGCGCTTCGCGCAATACACGGGCAAGCGCTACACGTTCGTGCTCGCCGACGGGGTGCCGGGCCAGGTCCTGCAGATTCGCACCGACGTGCCGGGCCCCAACAACGACTTTGCGCATCCGGCGCATTCGGAGTCGTTGAGTTTTCAATCCGCACTGAACAAGTTGCCATCGGGCAAGGTGCCGGCGAAGCCGTCGAATGCGCCGCGGGCGAGCCGTTGAGTCTTCGATGCAGAACGCGAGTTTCGCGACGAACCGGGTCAAGCTGAACTTCGTTCGCACGCTGACCCTGCGGCAGTTGCAGATCTTCGTCGTCGCTAGCCGCTATACGAGTTTCGCGCGCGCGGCCGAGGAGCTGCATCTGACGCAGCCAGCCGTGTCGATGCAGATTCATCAGCTCGAAGAGGCGGTCGGCCTGCGGCTGTTCGAGCGCGTCGCGCGCAAGCTCACGCTGACCGAAGCGGGCGAGGTGCTGACCCATCACGCGAGCCGCATTCTCGGCGAAATCAAGGACACCGAAGACGCGATGATGTCGCTGAAGCAGGCCGACAGCGGCTCGATCAACGTCGGCATCGTCAGTTCGGCGACCTACTTCGCGCCGAAACTGCTGGCGATGTACTCGCATCTGTACCCGAAGGTCGACGTGCATTTCTCGGTCGGCAATCGCGACGCGCTGCTGCGCATGTTGCAGGACAACGCGATCGATCTCGCGATCATGGGCCGCCCGCCGCCCGAACTCGATACGACGGCCGAGCCGCTCGCGAGCCATCCTCAGGTGGTGATCGCGCCGGTGCAACATCCGTTGTGCGGCGCGCGCCGCTTCGATCTGCAGGAGTTGAGCAACGACACCTTTTTGCTGCGCGAGCCGGGCTCAGGGACGCGCATGGCCGCCGAGGCGATGTTCCGTCAGCATCTGTTCACTCCCGCGAAAACCGTCACGCTCGGCAGCAACGAAACGATCAAGCAGGCGGTGATGGCGGGCATGGGCGTGAGCCTGATCTCGCTGCATACGCTGCAGCTGGAGTTGCGCACCGGCGAGATCGCGCTGCTCGACGTGAACGGCACGCCGATCGTACGAACGTGGCAGATCGTGCATCTGCGCACCAAGCAGCTTTCGCCGACCAGCGTGATGTTCCGGCAGTTCCTGCTCGAACATGCGGCGGTGCATCTGGAGCAGGAATATGCGCAGTTTGCGGGGGTGTTTGCGAAACGACAGGTCGGGGCGCAGCGGTAGCGCGATGCGTGCGTTGCGTGCGGCGCGGCGCGAGCGCGCTCGTCGGCTTGCTGATTAACGATGCGTAATAGGCGGCATCGATGGCACAGTCTGTACCCGTCTGTCGTGACAGGCTGCCAACTTTTCGCATTCGATTTAACTCTTGCGTCCCGCGCGTGCGAGCGGCATAAACCATGCTTGAACGGAAGGCTGGCGAGTCTTGAAGCGCGTCGACGTTCGGGCGTCGCGCAAATAAACGCCAGCCACCACGGAAGGGGATCGCAGCGATGGTTTCTGGCGAGCAGCTTCAGGACTGGCGTTCTCACGCCCAGCAGATCGAAAACGAAGTGGCGAGAGTCGTCGTCGGTCAGCAGCAAACGCTGAGGCTCATCAACGTCGCGCTGTTCGCACGCGGCCACGTGCTGCTCGAAGGCGGCGTGGGGGTCGGCAAGACGACCGTGTTGCGGGCGTTCGCGCGTGTGGTCGGCGGCGATTTCGAGCGCGTCGAAGGCACGATCGATCTGATGCCGGGCGACCTCGTCTATCACACCTATGTCGACGCCGACGGCAAGCCGCGTATCGAGCCCGGCCCGCTGCTGCGCCACGGCGAGCAGCTGACCACCTTCTTCTTCAACGAGATCAATCGCGCCCGCCCGCAGGTGCAATCGCTGCTGCTGCGTGCGATGGCCGAGCGTTCCGTGTGGGCGTTCGGCCGCGAGCATCGCTTTCCGCACATGACCGTGTACGCCGACCGCAACAAGGTCGAGAAGGAAGAGACCTTCGAGCTAGCGTCGGCGGCGCGCGACCGCTTCCTGTTCGAGCTGAACATGCCGACCCCGACCGACGAGGAGGCGCGGCGCAGCCTCGTGTTCGACACGAGGTTTCATGACGTCGACGACCTGCTCGCGCAACTGACACCGTCGATCGTGGCGTGGGAACAGTTGAACCGGATCGGCGCGGCGATCCAGCAGGGCGTGCGGGCGAGCGAGACGATCGAGCGCTATGTGCACGACATCTGGCAGGCGACGGAAACGCCGGCGCGCTTCGGCATCGCGCTCGACGGCGTCGACATGGAGCAGCTGATTCTCGCGGGCGCGAGTCCGCGCGGCATGAGCGCACTGGTGCGGGCCGCGCGCGTGGTCGCGTGGCTCGCGGGACGCACGCATCTGCTGCCGGAGGACATCCATGAGGTGCTGCTGCCGGCTCTGGGTCATCGCGTGTTTTTCACGCCGATCTACGAGCTGCGCCGCCAGGAGCTGGCCGAGGCGCTGATCGCGCGGATCGTCGCGAACGTCGCCGTGCCTCGCTGAACGCCGACGCGCATACACGATGAACGGCATCGCTGAATTCCACTATCGTCTGCCGATGCGCGCGGCCGGTGCGCGGCCCGGCTCGCATCCGGGCTCGAGTTTCGGCTCGGGCCAGCAGTTCGCGATGCACGGCCGGCTGTTCGACTATCCGGACCCGCGCCGGCTCGATCTGCGCGCGAGCTTGCGCGCGGCGCGCGACGAGTGGCTCGTGCGCGTGCATTTGCAGCGCGTCGCGGTTTCCGTGTTCGTGATCGTCGACGTGTCGGCGTCGATGCAGTTCGGCACCCGTAAAACGAAGCTGCAGGTCGTCGCTGATTTTGTCGAAGCGCTCGGCCATAGCGCGTTCCGGGTCGGCGACCGGCTCGGCATGCTGGCCTTCGATCGCGGCGAACGCGACGATCTGTTCATGCCGGCGCGCACCGGACGGGGCACCGGCTCGCTGCTCGCGAGCATGCTGCGCGAAGGCGTCGCTGATATCGCTGATCGTCAGGCGAATGGTCACGCCGAACGTCACGCTGAACGCGGGGCCGTCGAAGGATTGCGGCGTTGCGCGATCCGTATCGCCGGACGCCAGGCGCTGGTGTTCGTGGTGTCCGATTTCCACTGGCCGCTCGCGCGACTGTCGCCGGTGCTCGACATGCTGGTGCATGCGTGCGTGGTGCCGATGGTCGTATGGGACGCGGCCGAGACCACGCCGCCGCAGCACGCGTCGCTGCTGGCCGTCAACGATGCGGAGTCCGGCGAGGAGCGTCGCGTGTGGCTCTCGCGCGGCATGCGGGAGCGCTGGCGCGAAGGCGTCGCGCGCCGGCGCGACGAACTCGCCGCGGTGTTCGGCGCACGCGGCATCCAGCCGTTCTTTGTCGAAGGCGCGTTCGATCCGGAAGCGATGTCGCGCTACTTTCTGGAGCTGACGGTATGAGCGCGCGCGGGGTGCGCGGCGGCTGCGCGCGTCGGGCGGCGCTGCGCGTGCTGATCGCGTCGCTATGCGGCGGCGGCGCCTGCGCGATGGCCAGTGCCGCCGAGGTGGCCGCGCTCGTTCAGGAGCCGCGCGCATTCGGCTATGTGCTCGGCGATGTGCTGACGCAGCGCGTGCTGCTGGAGGCCAACGGTCGCGACCTCGGACCGGTCACGCCGCCTTCGGTCGGACGCACGGGCGTCTGGCTCGAACGCCGGCCCGTGACGCTCGAAACCGATGCGAACGGCCGCAAGTGGATGGTGATCGGCTATCAGGTCGTCAATGCCCCGCAGACGCTCACGCAGATCACGTTGCCCGCGTTGACGCTCACGTCGGCGGCCGGCACGCAGTTGCAGGTCGCCGAATGGCCGGCGAGCATCGGACCGCTGACGCCGCAAACCGCGTTCGCCGCGGGGGACTTGCAGCCGCTGCGGCCCGACCGGCAGGCGCCGATGCTGGGCACGGCCGGCTGGCGCCGGCAGATCGCGTGGGCGCTCGGCCTGTTGCTCGCGACGCTGCTCGTGTGGGCGAGCTGGTGGTGGGCGCGCAATCGGCGCGAGGCGGCGCGGCTGCCGTTCGCGCGGGCGTGGCGGCAGATGCAACGGCTGCCGGAGGCGCCCGCCGCTTCATCGAACGATGCGTGGGTCTGCCTGCATCGCGCGCTGAACGAAACCGCCGGCCAGGTCGTGCATGCGGCTTCGCTATCCGCGTTGCTGGCGCGTGCGCCGTATCTGCAACCGCTGCGCACGCAGCTCGAACGTTTCTATCTGGCCTCGGCCGAGCGCTTTTTCGGGCCGGCGCCGCATGCCGTCGAGAATGCCGGCGAGCTTTCGCTGCACGCGCTGTGCCGTGCGTTGTATCGAGCGGAGAGGCGCCATCAGCGATGACCATGAGCTTCGATTTCGCCCTTCCGTGGATGCTGGTGCTGCTGCCGCTCGCCGCGCTGCCGCTGCTGCGGCGGCGCAGCGACACGCTGGTGTTTTCGAACGTCGCATGGCTGCCCGCTGACGACCTCGGGCGCGTGGCGGGCTGGCTCGTCCGCGGTGGCGCGGCGCTGGCGATCGCGGCGATCGTCGTCGGCCTGGCGGCGCCGGGGCGCTCGCAGTTGCAGGTTCTGCGCACCGGCAGCGGCGCGCAGATCCTGATCCTGATGGACCGCAGCCAGAGCATGGACGAGCCGATAGGCAGCAAGGGTGTCGAGTCGCCGCGCGGCGACTCCAAGAACTTCGTGGCGCGCGCGGCGCTGACGCGCTTCGTCGAGCAGCGGCCGAACGACCGCCTCGCGTTCATGATGTTCGGCACCAACCCGGTGCTGGCGATGCCGTTCACCTACAACCATCGCGTGATCGAGGCCGCGGTCGCGGCCACGGCGATTGGCCGCGGCATGCCGGACACCGAGCTCGATCGCGGCATGCTGGCGGCGATCGCGCAGTTCGACGAGCGCTTGTCGTCGGGCCGCCGCGCGATCGTGCTCGTCTCCGATGGCGGCGCGTTGCTCGACGAAACGATGCGACGGCGCATCGAGGAGGGACTGCGACGCAACCGGATCGCGCTGTACTTCATCTACCTGCGCAGCAGCGTCTTCAGTCCCGATCTGAACGCGACGCAGCCCGCCAGCGGAAGCTCGGCCGAAGCGCAGCTGCATCGCTTCTTTCTGACGCTGAAGACGCCTTACAGGCTGTTTCAGGCCGAAGACCCGAAGGCGATGATGGCGGCGATCGCGGAGATCAACCGGCAGCAGAACGCAACGACGACGTTCGTCGAGCATCTGCCTCGCCAGGATCTGAGTCCATACTGTTTCGCGCTCGCGCTGTTCTGTGCGGCGCTGCTGGTGCTGTTGCACCAGTTGCAGGTCAGGAGCTGGGCATGAAGCGCGCGCTGATCCACACGCTGTTCGGCACCGCGGCGATCTGTTGCGCCGCGTGGGCCGGGTATGGCTTCGTTCGTCTGCAGCACGCGGAGCGAGTCAATCAGGCCATCGTCGCGACGAACGCCGCCGCGCGTGACAAGCAAGCCGGCGGCGACGCGCGCGAGGTTCAGCTGGCCCGTGCGATAGCGCTATCGAAAGCGGGCTCCTACGACGCGGCGGCGCGGCTCTATAACGGTCTGCTCGCCGAGGGCAGCCCGCCTGATGAAGTCGGCCGCGCGGCGCTGTTCGATCTCGGCAATCTGTACCTGCGCGAAGGCAGCGGCGACAACGCGCAAACAGTCAGGTCTCTGGCGATGATCGGCGAGGCCAAGGCGCGCTACCGGCTCGCGCTGCGCGCGGCGCCCGACGATTGGGACGTGCGCTACAACCTCGAGCGCGCGCTGTGGCTCGCGCCGGAAACGCCGTCCGCGCTCGCCGGACCCGATGTGAAAGAGCAGCACAACGTCACAGTGCGCGACGCGCGCAGCCAGGACCTGCCATGAGCGGCGTTCGGCGCGAGCGTGGCTTCGCAAAATGGCGTCATGCGTTGACGCCGCTCGCGCTCGTCGCGTTGATCGCGGCGGTCGCGATGCCGGACGTCACGTTGCCGCGCAGCACATTCAACTACATCGTCACCTTCGATATCACGCAAAGCATGGACGTCGAGGATGTGGTGCTCGGCGGCGCCCCGGTCAGCCGGCTCAAGTTCGCGCAGGCTGCGATGCGCGACGCGCTCGAGCGTTTGCCGTGCGGCTCGAAGGTCGGCTGGAGCGTGTTCACCGGGCAGCGGGTGTTGCTGCTGATGGCGCCGGTCGAAGTCTGCGGCAACTACGACGCGCTGCTGGTATCGCTCGACGGCATCGACGGGCGCATGCGCTGGACCAACTGGAGCCGCATTGCCGAAGGCGGTGTGTATTCGGCCGTGCGCGTCGCGAAGGATGTCGGCGGCGGCGCGGCCATCGCGTTCGTCACCGATGGGCAGGAGGCGCCGCCGCTGTTGGCGTCACGCCCGCTGATGGAAGGCATCAATGCGGCGCGGATCAGGGGCTGGCTGATCGGCGTGGGCGGCGACCAGCCCGCGGCCATTCCGAAGACCGATGCGAATGGCAACCGGATCGGCGTCTGGCAGGCCGACGACGTGATCCAGGTGCCGCCTACGCCCGGCTCCAGTGTGGCGGCGCAAACGCACGAGGAATTGTCCGAATTGCGCGGTGAGTACCTCGCTTCGGTGGCTCGGCAGACGGGCCTCGACTACCGGCGTCTGCTGAACGTGACGTCGTTCGGCGATGCGCTGCTCGAAGCGCGCTTCGCCCGCCGCGAACCCGTGCCGACCGATCTGCGCTGGTGTCCCGCGCTGCTCGCGTTGCTGCTGCTCGTCGCGCGCTTCATGCCCGACGCCGTTCTCGCATGGCCGCGCGCCTGGCGAAAGCGCTTTCAAACGATCGCTTTGCGCATCGCGCCGGCATTCAATGGCCGGCCAACACGCGTCGACTGACTACCGCGAGCGCGACCGTTGACGCTGCAACGGTTGAAGATGCAGGTATCCGATCTGACCGCGCAGTTGCCTGGGAAACCTCGCAAGAGTTGCCGGGGATCGTTCGATTCGCGACGCTTGGGCCAGAAGCTTTTGCCGGTCTTCGCCACACTGGCGAGATACCTCACACATTGACCTACCGGTACGCAAATCACTGACTACAATGTCTGAATGCAAGCGACGCTGCGAGGCGCGCGGTTCGAGTGACGCGCCGTGTCATGTGACGTTTCAATTCCTTCATGGAGGCATGCCGATGACGTGCCAAAGCGAGAGGATTGTCGGAGTGGTACTCGTCTTGATGAGCGGCTACGCGTTTGCGGGAGGCCTCTTCGGCGATGTGCCGCAAGCGATGATGGTCGCCAACATCGTCGCGTCGCCCGTCGAAGTCGTGCCGCCCATTCCCGAGCCTCGGCGCTACTTCGAGCAGCAGCGCTATGCGATGGAGTATCAGGGGGATCGGGGCAAGCCGTTCTACGCGCAAATGGAAAATTACTATAGCGTGGACCTTGCGCGCGATACCCAGCTCGGCACCGCGAAGGCCTTGGTGTCGTCCGGACCGGAGTTCGCAACGGTGTCCGAACCGGGCGCGAATGCCGCCGCGCAGAGTGCTTCGAATGCTCTACGTATGGGTCCATCTACCGCACCGCAAATATCCATCGTTCAGATGAACAGTTCAGTGTTGTCGATTGGCCAGTCACCGCAGCGACGCTTGTCCTTGACGGTCGACAACTGGGTGTTCTCCGGCACCGCGCGCGTCGCGATTCTGCATTCTCACGATACGGGCGCGACGCTGATCGTCAAACGCCGCTACTGAGTGATGTCGAGCGGCTGCGCCGCCCGCGCATGTCACGTCGACGAAAAGCGCTCGCGATACACCTGCGGCGCCACGCGCAGCTGACGCACGAAGCTGCAGCGCATCGTTTCCTCGCTGCCGAATCCGCATCGCGCCGCGATCCGTTTGATCGACCAGGATGTTTCGCTCAGCAAGCGTTGTGCTGCTTCGATGCGTAGCTGCTCGACCGCGCGCGCGGGCGTGCGGCCGGTTTGCGCCTTGTAGTGGCGCATGAAGCTGCGCTCGCTCATATGCAGCCGTTGCGCGAGCGCGGGCACTGACAGGTCGGCTGCGAGGTGCGACGTCATCCATGCGTGCAATTCGCCGAAACGGTCGTCGGCATGTTGCAGCGACAGCGTCGCGCTGAATTGCGACTGACCACCCGGGCGCTTCAGAAACACGACGAGTTCGCGCGCGACGTCGAGCGCCAACGCGCGCCCGTGATCGTCTTCGAGCATCGCTAGCGCGAGGTCGATGCCGGCGGTGACGCCTGCCGAGGTCCAGATATCGCCGTCGCGAATGAAGATCGGATCGGCTTCGACTTGCAGTTGCGGATAGGCCTGCGCGAGTTCGTCGCAACGCGCCCAATGCGTGGCGACGCGCCGGCCGTCGAGCAGGCCCGCCTCGGCGAGCAGGAACGCGCCCGAGCAGACCGACGCGACGCGTCTGCAATGCGGCGCGTGGCGTTGCGTCCAGCGGATCAGGCGTTGATCGGCCGACGCCTCCCGAATGCCTCGGCCGCCGGGAACGATCAGCGTATCGAGCGGCGTCTTCAGCGAGCGCAGTGAGGCGGCAAGCAGCGCGACTCCCGACGACGATGTGACGGGCCCGGCCTCGGCCGCCACGACGCGGGGTGAGTAGAGCTTGCCGAGCCCGCGCTGCGCGACGAGTTCATTGGCCGACGCAAATACCTGCAGCGGACCGCTGATGTCGAGCAGTTGCATGTTGGGGAAGGCGAGCAGCACGATGGAGCGGGGAGCGCTGGACATGTGAGCAAATCGGTGGCAGAAATCAAGGGGATAATGTAAGTCTTGCCAAACACTACGCGCATAGAATCGATCCGTCCAGCTGGAAGAAATGACAGACGGTGTATTTCGACTTCTCCTTCAATGCGACCCTGCGTCGTGAAGATCGGCGCGAACCCCCTTATCACCGGCTACGTTGACCGCGTTGCGGGATCATTGAGTGCGACGACACACGCGCTGTCCATATCGGGGCGCGGCAAGTGCGAGGACCTGGCGGGCTGCGCCGCGCAGTTCGATTCGTTCCAATTCACGAACATGGCTACCGCCGACATAGCGCCAACTGTCACCGGAAGACACGGCAGCGATTCTCGCTGACGCTACGGAACACGCGAACGCGAAACTGGCGGCTATAGATGCTTCATGGACGCAACACTAACGAGTTTCGACCCCCGACGAATAAGGCGGTTCAGCACAGCTTTTTTGTCCCGCGCCAGCAGGAATATGCAAAAGAAATTGAGATAACCGACGCCATCGTAAATAGTTGTCAAAACGGGCTTATCCCGAATTAATGCGGTTGACCGTGGTCCGTTTCGATGATTAATTGGCGAGGTATCGCCTGAAAACTCTAGAGGAGTGTAATGGAGCAACTGAGACAGCAAAGCAGCGGAAAGGATTGGACAGTCGAGGAAGAATGCGACCTTTGCCGTATCACCTATTCGATCTACTCAAAATTCCCGCCGATGCCGCACGCACAGGCCCTGAACGCCGAAACCGGCGAGTTTTTTCCGTTTGACAGGGTTCGTAATATGAAATCCGGCTACGCCATGGCCGAAGCCCTGGGTTACGCATGGGCGTGCAACTGTCGCGGACGCAAGCCAGCGTCAGCGCTAACGTCGAAGGATCGCACTCACGACGAGCAATACATACTCAAAGACGGTGACGGCCGGGTTATGCACGACACGTATTATACGGTTCGTCTGCCGTCTGGTTCTCTCGTCCACGGCGTGACGGATGGTTTGGGGCGCACTAAACGCTATAAAACAAACGGCGCTCAATCGATATATGTTTATCTTGGTCACAGAGAGGAGGCGTAATGCCGGACGCACTTGGAACGGCGGTAACGAACACAAATCCGAATTCATGCGTGGCAGTCCAATCGGGCAGACTCTGCAAACCTTGGCATGTCAGTCCGGAAGGATTGTCCTTTACTGCCGTATGGGAGTCCGGTGTATTAAATGGCATATACCAGGGGCACCAGGTGACAGAGGGGTTCATCTTAAAAGCCTATTTGGACAACGTTGGAATTCCCACGGTTGGATGCGGCCATCGCATTATTGCTGCTGATCATATTGAGGTTGGACAGGTAATTAGCCTCGAACGCGCAAGAGAATTTAGGCGGCGTAATGTTGCTGAGGTCGAAAGACGGCTGAATTCCGGTATTCATGTTCCCCTGTTTCAATATGAATACGATGCGCTTGTCAGCATTGTATATAACAGCGGGCCAGGTCGCGGTGCGGACGTGATTATCGGGAAAATTAATGCAGGCAATTATCGGGGTATGCATGAATTTATCCTTACGTATCGAATTGGAGACAACCACGGCGTTAGAAATCGCCGTTTTGCCGAGGCTCGCCTATTTTCGTCAGGGGTTTATGATGCGTCGCACTAAGACTCGATTTTTATGTTTAATCGCAGGAATACTGCTTCCTATTTTTGCGGCAGCAAAATCAAATTATGATTTTTCGGTGAAACTTTCAAATTCTGATTGTCTGCAACATTTGGGAGGCGGCAATGGAGACGTTGAATGCTATTCAGCATTGCAAAAAAAACTGGTGACCGATAGTCAGATTTTATATAAAAAGCTGTGCGCAACCATACCAAAAGGCAATATTCATGCGAAATTGCTGGACAAATACATGGCAACGCAGAATGCATCTGTCAAGTATTGCGAATTGCCGCGCAATGCGGGGGCGGAGTGGGAAACCGAGCACGGGGGCTCCATGTTTCCTGCCTTGCAGGCGGAGTGCATTTACAATCTACGCAAGGCACAAAACGAATTCTTAAGGGGCTTGCTTGATATGGCGGAAGGAAAATAACGAATGCACGAGCAGCACGATAGAACGAGGAGCGCTGAACATGCGAAGACGTGGCAGAAATCAAGGGAACAATGGCAGCCTTGCCAAACACTACGCGCATAGAATCGATCCGTCCAGCTGGAAGAAATGACAGATGGCGCGTTTCGATTTCTCCTTCGATAAGGTATCCCCATGAGCCTCCAAATCGGTTTTCTGGTGTTTCCGAAAGTACAGCAACTCGATCTGACCGGCCCGCATGACGTCCTCGCATCGGTGCCGGGCGCCACGATGCATCTGGTCTGGAAGACGCGGGAGCCGGTGGTGTCGAGCAACGGCCTCGTGCTGACGCCGAGCGTGACCTACGAAAGCTGCCCGCCGCTCGACGTGATCTGTGTGCCGGGCGGAAGCGGCGTGACCGCGCTGTTGCAAGACGAGCAGACGATCGACTTCGTTCGCCGGCAGGCCGCGAGCGCGCGCTACGTGACGTCGGTCTGCACCGGCGCGTTGCTGCTGGGTGCGGCCGGTGTGCTGCGCGGGCGGCGCGCGACGACTCACTGGGCGTTTCACTCGTTGCTGGAACCGCTCGGCGCGATTCCGACGCATGCGCGTGTGGTCCGCGACGGCAATCTGATTACCGGCGGCGGCGTCACGGCGGGCATCGATTTCGGGCTGACCGTGGCTGCCGAACTGGCGGGCGTCGAAGAGGCGCAGGCGATCCAGCTCGAACTCGAATACGCGCCAGCGCCGCCGTTCGACGCGGGCGATCCGGCGCTGGCGCCGCAAGCGGTGGTGGAGCTGGTCCGGCAGAGGTCGGCGGAAGGACTGGCGGCGCGGCGTCGCGTCGTGATGGAGATCGCAGAGAGAAGCTAGGTCTTGCTTGCGGGTGCGGGCCTTCCATTAAACTGTGAGGCTCCACCCGTTTTCCGCCAGTCGGATCGATGCGATGAAGTACCGCGAATTCTCCCGGGGGCACTCCCCATGCGTGTAGGCAAGCCCGTCAAGGCACTGCCGCAGCCGTCATGCGACTACTGCGGCAACCGCGCTTTGCTCGCGCGTTACGGCGACGAGTCCTACCCGTATCGCAGCGATCAAGGCCCGCTGTGGATCTGCACCGGCTGTCAGGCGTGGATCGGCGTGTATTCGCGCAGCAAACACAACCTGCCGCTCGGCCGCCTCGCCGACGCGGCGTTGCGCGAGTCGAAGAGCAGGCTGCACGACGCGCTTGAACCGCTCGTCGCCGCGAAGGTGCGCCGCGATGGCGTGAACGCATTCGAAGCCCGCGCGAAAGCGATCCGGTGGGTCGCGACCGAGCTTGGCTTCGATCCGGTTCCGGCGAGCATTCACGCGTTCACGCCCGAGCAGTGCGAACAGGCGCTGCGTTATGTCGAGGCGTTTGTCGAAGCCCGGCGTACCAGATAGCGCGATTTTCCGCAGCCCCGCTACATCTCCAGCAAAACCTCGCGCAGCGCATTCAACGACACATCGCGCGGATTCCTCGGCCGCTGTAACGCAATCGGCAGTTCGCGCGCGATGCGGCTCGGGCTGCCAACGCCCGCCGGGGACAACAGCAGCACGCGATCGGACAGACTCAGTGCTTCGTCGAGATCGTGCGTGACGAGCAGCACCGTTGTGCCGCGCGCGTGTTTCAACGCCAGCAGCAACTGCTGCAGTCGCGCGCGCGTGATCGCATCGACGGCGCTGAACGGTTCATCGAGCAGCAGCAGTTCCGGCTCGTTGAACAGACCTCGCGCGAGCGCGACGCGCTGCGCCATGCCACCGGATAGTTGCTTCGGCAGCGCGTCGCGCACGCCAGCGAGACCCACTTCGGCGAGCAGCGCATCGACGCGCGGATCGTCTCCCGCGTGCGGCCCCGCGGCAAACGCGATGTTGTCGGCCACGCTGAGCCACGGCAGCAGGCGCGGTTCCTGAAAGATCATGCCGACGCGCGGCGACGGCGCGAGCAAGGGCACGCCGTCGATCAGCACGGCACCCGTGGCTGCGCGATCGAGTCCCGCCACCGCGCGCAGCAGTGTGCTTTTACCGCAGCCGCTAGGACCGACCAGACTGACGATCTCGCCGCGCGATAGCGCGAACGATACCTTCTCGAACACATTGCGCTCGCCAAAGCGCCGCGTCAGTCCACGTACTTCGAGTAACGAAGCAGGTGCCCGATTCATCGCGCGGCCTCCGACACCCGGTGCGCATCGCGCCACGACAGCGCGCGTACCTCGATCGCTTTCAGCATGCCGTCGCTCAGTTTGCCGAGCAGCGCGAGCAACAGGATCGCGCCGAACACGAGATCCGGGCGGCCGGTTTCGCGGCCATCGCTGAGCAGATAGCCGAGCCCGCGCGTCGCCGCGATCAGTTCGGCGGCCACCATGAACATCCACGCGAGGCTGAGCCCCGTGCGCAGTCCGGTGAAAATCTGCGGCATCGACGCGGGCAGCAGTATGCGCGTGAACAGCGCGCGCCGGCTCAGCCGGTTCAACTCGCCGAATTCGATCAGCTTGCGGTCGACGCCGCGAATGCCCGCCACCACGCTCAACTGCACCGGGAAAAACGCGCCGATCGCGATCAGCGTGATCTTCGGCGCTTCGTCGATGCCCATCCATAGCAGCAGGATCGGCACCCACGCAAGCGACGGAATCGCGCGGAAGGCCTGAAACGCGGGGTCGAGCAAGGCATCGACGCGCCGGCTGAGGCCCATCGCCGCGCCGATCAGCAGCGCGAGCACGGCGCCGATCGCAAAGCCGCCGTACACGCGGATCACGCTCGCGCCGATATGGCGCGCGAGCCGCGCCGCGCCGAGATCCCATAGCGTCTGCGCAATCGCGCTGGGCGCGGGGACCAGATGCATCGGCAGGATCGACGCGCGCACCAGCATCTCGATGACAGCCAGGAACACGACCGGCAGCGCGAGACCGGCATAGCGCCACAGTCGTAGCGGGTCGATCGCGCGCGGCGGATGCGCGAGTTCGCTACACGACGGACAGGACGAATCCCTCCGTGCGAGCGTGAAAAAGTTCTTCGCGGTGCTCATCGGCAGGCTCGGATCTGGCGCGTGTGCTTCATTTGGAGCCGTTGCTCGCCGTCGCAATCACCGGCTGCGCGACTTTAGGGTCGACCAGTGCATCGATGATCGCGTTCAGATCGGTGCCGCCCTTCACGAGTTGCTCGTCGACCAGGATCGGCGCAGCGGCTTTGAGCGCGGCAATCTGCCGGGCGCCGGGCTGAGGCTGGGTGAAGTCGTTGCGGCTCAATTGCAGTTTCGCGACCGGCAGCGAAACCTTGGATTCCTCCGCGACGATCCTGGCGGTGTCATCAGGGTGAGCGGCGATCCAGACGCGGGCTTTTTCATAGACCTTCAGCACGCGCGCGAGCGCGTCCTGATGGTCGCGGATGAAGTCTTCGCGCGCATTCAGGAAGCCCCAGGTGTTGAAGTCGACGTTGCGATACAGCAGCCGCGCGCCATCGTCGATCTGCGCGGCCGCCATGTGCGGATCGAGCCCGGCCCACGCGTCCACCTGGCCATTGGCGAGCGCGGTGCGGCCATCAGGATGCTGCAGGTTGACGATCTCGACATCGTCGCGCGACAGCCCCGCCGTATGCAGCGCACGCAACGTGAACAGGAACGGATCGGTGCCCTTGGTGGCCGCGATCTTCTTGCCCTTCAGATCGGCGACGGTTTTGATCGGCGAGTCCTTGCGCACGACGAGGGCGGTCCACTCGGGCCGCGAATAGATGTACA
The DNA here is from genome assembly GCF_040948755.1 of Paraburkholderia sp. BR13444. Taxonomy (NCBI): domain Bacteria; kingdom Pseudomonadati; phylum Pseudomonadota; class Betaproteobacteria; order Burkholderiales; family Burkholderiaceae; genus Paraburkholderia; species Paraburkholderia sp. BR13444. Next base: position 173,524 of record NZ_JBFPKM010000005.1, read on the forward strand.
CCGCGCGAATCGGATTGCCGTTCGCCTTGCCGAGCACGGCGGCGAGGCCCGCCGTCGAGCCGATGTCGATCGCGCCGCTGTTCAGATATTCGAGCGCGCGGTTGCTGCCGAGGCTCAGCACCCACTTTACTTGCGTGTGGTCGGCGGCGAACTCCTGTTCGAGCCAGCCGTTGCGCTTGATCACGAGGCTTTCCGGCGAATAGTACGCATAGTCGAGTTTCAGCTCATCGAGCGGCGCGGCGTGGGCGGTGTGGGCTGCGCCGAAGACGCCGAGTGCGAGCGCGGCCGCGGCGGTCTTCAGCCAACCGCGTCGGCTGCGGTTGCGCTCGCCGACGGTGGCGATTGCGTTGCGCGCTGTCGTGAAGAATGAAAATCCCCGGGTCGATGTCATCGATTGTCCTTATGGTCGCGTGTGGTGGTCGCCCCAATGTAACCAGGGCGGTGGCGCGAGCGAACCAACAAATGCTCAGAATCAAAGCAGTTTTGGCGCTATGGCGGATAGTCGCGACGCAAAAGCAATGCTGCGTTCCAGTGATTAGCTATGCATGATTCGTTGGAACCGCGCCGGTCGAAAGTGCCTATAGTCGGAACCTTCTTCGTATCCAGACCAACCCGAAGGCTTCCGATGAATCACTCTCTCCGTCAGCTGCGGCGTGCGTTGCGCGCCGCTGCCTTCGTCGCGGCGTCGGCCGGCATTGCCGCGTTTTCGCCGTTCGCTTCATCCGCGCACGCGCAAAGCCGAGAAGTCGTGATCGGCTATCAGGACATGGTCGTGCCGTGGCGTTACGCGCAAGCCACCGGCGCCGTGGAAAAAGCGACCGGCTACAAGGTCACGTATCGCAAGCTCGGCAGCGGCGCGGATGTGGTGCGCGCGCTGGCGTCAGGCTCGATCCAGCTGGGCGAGGCGGGATCGAGCCCGATCGCGGCGGGCCTGTCGCAAGGCGTCGACCTGTCGCTGTTCTGGATTCTCGACAACATCAACGACGCGGAAGCGCTGGTCGCGCGCGACGGTTCGGGCGTGACGAAGATCGCTGACCTGAAGGGCAAGACGATCGGCGTGCCGTATGTGTCGACGTCGCATTTTCATGCGCTGGTCGCGTTGCAGCAGGCGGGTGTCGATCCGTCGTCGGTGAAGATCCTGAACCTGCGTCCGCCAGAGGTCGCCGCCGCCTGGCAGCGCGGCAATATCGATGCGACCTACATCTGGGACCCCGTGCTCGCGAAGGTCAAGCAGAACGGCAAGGTGCTGATCACGTCGGGCGAAGTCGCGAAGGGAAGCGGCAAGGCAACCTTCGACGGCTTTGTCGCGTCGCGGCAGTTCGAGCGCGACAACGCGGCCTTCATGGCGGGTCTCGTCAAGGTGCTCGCCGATACGGACGCGCTGTACCGCGATCACAAGGCCGACTGGACCGCGGCTTCGCAGCAGGTGCAGGCGGTTGCGCAGGAGTCGGGCGCGGCACCGGCCGACGTGCCCGCGAGCCTCGCGCTGTACGCGTTCCCGAGCGCCGCGGAGCAGGCGTCGCCGACCTGGCTCGGCGGCGGCAAGCAGTCGGGCGCGGCGCAATCGCTCGCGGCCACGGCGGCGTTCCTGAAGACGCAGGGCACGATCCAGAACGTGTTACCCGACTACTCCGCGGCCGTGAATCCGCGCTTCGCGCAGCAGGCCGCGCGATGAGCATGCTCGACATCCGCGGACTGCGCGTGACCTACGCCGGTGCGAGCGAGCCCGCGCTCGCGGGTGTCGATCTGCGCATCGAGCGCGGCGAGTTCGTGGTCGCGCTCGGGGCATCGGGTTGCGGCAAAACCACGTTGCTGAACTGCATCGCCGGCTTCGTCGATCCGAGCGAAGGCGAGGTGCGGCTCAACGGCACGCCCATCGACGGACCCGGTGCCGAGCGCGGCGTCGTGTTCCAGAAGCATGCGCTGATGCCGTGGCTCGACGTGCTCGACAACGTCGCGCTCGGCTTGCGGTTTCGCGGCATCGCGCGTGCGCAGCGACACGAGATCGCGCGGCGCACGCTGGCGCTCGTCGGGCTCGAACGGCATGCGAACGCGAAGATCCATGCACTGTCGGGCGGCATGCAGCAGCGCGTGGGTATTGCGCGCGCGTTGGCGAGCGATCCGCAGATATTGCTGATGGACGAGCCGATGGGTGCGCTCGATGCGTTGACGCGCGAGACGGTGCAGGAACTCGTGCTCGACGTGTGGACGCGCACGCACAAGACCGTGTTCTTCATCACGCACAGCGTCGAGGAAGCGCTGTTTCTCGCGACGCGTCTGGTACTGATGACACCGGGGCCCGGACGCATCGCCGAAGTCCACGCACTGCCATTCGCGCGCGAATATCTGGCGACTCGCGATGCGCGCGCGGTCAAGTCGTCGCCGGCGTTCATCGAGTGGCGCGAGCGCCTGACGCGGCGGCTGCACGATACATTGCGTGAGGCCGCCTGATGAGCGTGATCGATTCGTCGCAACAACACGCGCCGACACGTCCGGACACAGCGCGCAGCTCGACCCGGCTACGCCGCGCGGCGCACGGCCGCAGACCTTATCGCGGCATGCCGGGTGAAGGCCCGACCGCGTGGCTCAGTGTGATCTGCGTCGCGGTGTTTGCGCTGCTGTGGTGGACCGCGACTCATCTGCACTGGATACCGCCGCTGTTCCTACCCGCACCGGACGCGGTCTGGCATGCGTTCGTCGATGCATGGCACGGCCGCATTCAGGGCGGCTTGCCGTTGTCCGAGCATCTGCTGTGGAGCGCGATCCGCGTGTTCGGCGCGTTCGCGCTCGCGAGCATCACCGCGATACCGGTCGGCATTCTGATGGGCGTGAGCCGCGTCGCGCGTGGACTGCTCGATCCGCCGTTGGAGTTCTACCGGCCGCTGCCGCCGCTCGCGTATCTGCCGCTCGTCGTGATCTGGTTCGGCATCGACGAGACTGCGAAGATCGTCGTGATCTGGCTCGCGTGTTTCGCGCCGATCGCGATGGCCGCGCGTGCCGGCGTGCGCAGCGCGAGCGTCGAGCAGATCAACGCGGCGTGGTCGCTGGGCGCGAATTTCCGCCAGGTGGTATTGCACGTGGTGTTGCCTGCCGCGTTGCCCGAAATCCTGACCGGCCTGCGCATCGCGATCGGCTTCGGCTGGACCACGCTGGTCGCGGCCGAAATGGTCGCCGCCACTGCCGGGCTCGGTCAGATGGTGCTCAACGCGTCGAGCTTCCTGCGCACCGACGTGGTCGTGATGGGGATCGTGCTGATCGGCCTGATCGCGTGGCTGTTCGATCTCGGCATGCGCGCGCTCGAACGCAGGCTGGTGCCGTGGAAAGGCAAGCAATAGGCACCTGCCGCATATCTGAATCGCCGCTTAGCTCGTGACGTTTAGTTGGTTCGCCATTGCGATGCGCGTTGTTACAGTCTGTGCGTCGTTGTCGTGAGGCAGTCGTGAATCACGTCGTACATAAAACATCCAATACCAAGGCCTAACCATGAAAATCAGATTCGTTGGCGCAGCAGTGATGGGGTTGCTGCTCGCGATTTCCGGCGCAGCGCACGCCGATCGTCTCGACGACATCAAGAAGGCGGGCGTGCTGCGCGTCGCCACCTTCGACAGCAACGCTCCTTTCGGTTTCGTCGATCCGAAGACCAATCAGATTGTCGGGCTCGACGTCGACTATGCGCGTGCGGTCGCGAACAAGCTCGGCGTGAAGCTCGAAATCCAGCCGACCAATCCGGCGAACCGCATCGCGTTTCTGAAGTCGGGCAAGGTCGACCTCGTGTTCGCGAACTTCACGATTACCGACGAGCGCAAGAAGGAAGTCGATATCAGCACGCCGTACTTCGCCTCGGGTACGCAGTTCATCGCGAAGAAGGGCGTACTGACGTCGCCGCAGCAGGTGAACGGCCTGCGCGTGGGTGCCGACAAGGGCACCACGAACGAACAGCAGGTGCGCGCGCAATTCCCCAATGCGACGATCGTCGCCTACGACGACACGCCGTTCGCGTTCGCCGCGCTGCGCGCCGGCAACGTGCAGGCGATCACGCAGGACGGCCCGAAGCTCGTCGCGCTGCTCGCGAACGTGCCCGATAAGGCGAACTACGAGATCCCGCCGTTCACGATCTCGAACGACTATGAAGGTGTCGGCGTGCCGAAGGGCGAGACGCGTCTGTTGAACGTCGTCGACGATACGCTGAAGGGCCTCGAAGCGGACGGCAGCGCCGCGAAGATCTACGACCACTGGTTCGGACCGCAGAGCCGCGCGCCGTTGCCGCGTCTGTTCAAGATCGGCGATCCGCAGAAAAGCTGATCCGACGGAAGTTTTGGAGCCGGCCTGCCGTGTGAAAACGGCGGGCCGCTTTTCATTGCGCAACGAAAGCGCTGGAGTAGAAGAGCAGAATGAACGGCTGGCTGGAACCGAAGTACCTCGGGTGGATCGCGCATGGCTTTCTGATGACGCTGGTGTTGTCGGCCTGCGCGGGCGCGGCGGCGACGTTTGCCGGTTTCGGGCTCGCGCTCGCGCGTAATGCGCGCAACGGCATGCTCGCGCGCGCGGCCGCGCTATACGTACTGGCGTTTCGCAATTCGCCGTTGCTCGTGCAATTGCTGTTCTGGTATTTCGGGGCTGCGACGCTGTTGCCGCAGCCGTGGATGGAATGGCTCAATGCGTCGCACACGGTCTCGCTATTTGGCTGGACGATTGCGTGGCCGTCGTTCGAATTCGTCGCGGGCTGGGTCGGGCTTACGTGCTATACGACCGCGTTTGTCGGCGAGGAATTTCGCGCGGGTATGCGCGGCGTCAAGGACGCGCAGCATCAGGCCGCCGCGGCGCTGGGCCTTACGCCGCTCGCGGCGTTTCGTTACGTGATCCTGCCGCAGGCGATCCGGATCTCGACGCCGCCTCTTGCTGGGCAGTACATGAACCTCGTGAAGAACTCGTCGCTTGCGATGACGATCGGGCTCGCGGAACTGTCGTATGTATCGCGGCAGGTCGATACGGAAACCTTCAAGACGTTTCAGGCATTCGGCGCGGCGACGGTGCTCTATATCGCGATCATCGCGGTTATCGAAGCGGTGTTGCTGGTGTGGAAACGTGGCGCCCTGCGGCTCTGGCAAGGAGGGCTTTGATGAGCGCGCTCGAATGGCTGCCGTCGCTGCGTTATCTGCTGCTCGGCACGTTCCCCGATGGGCCGCTCGGCGGCGCGGCGCTGACGGTCGTGATGTCGATCGTCTCGGCGTTGCTGTCGGCTTTGGTCGGTCTCGCCGGCGGCATTGCATTGTCGCTGACGCGCGGCGCCGCGCATCTGGCGCTCACTGCCCTGGTCGGCTTCTTTCGCGCGATCCCGGTGCTGATGCTGATCTTCTGGACCTTCTTTCTGATGCCGATACTGCTGCACATCGACGTGCCCGGCCTCGCCACCGTGGTTTGCGCGCTCGCGCTGATCGGCGGCGCGTATCTGTCGCATTCGGTGCAGGCAGGCATCGCTGCGGTCGGCGCGGGGCAGGCGCAAGCGGCCGCGTCGCTCGGCATGACGCGCTGGCAGGCGCTGCGGTACGTGCAACTGCCGCAGGCGATACGGATCATGATGCCGTCGTTCGTCAATCAGTGGGTCACGCTGATCAAGGACACGTCGCTCGCTTATATCGTTGGCGTGCCCGAGTTTACGTTTCTCGCCAATCAGGTCAATAATCGGCTGATGGTGTATCCGGTGCAGATCTTTCTGTTCGTCGGCGTCGTTTATCTGCTGCTGTGTTCGACGCTGCAGTACGGTGCGACGTGGCTGCTGAAGCGCCGCTTTCGTTCGGGCCATGCGGCGGCGAACGGCGAAACGAAGTTCAAATGGCAGTTTCCATTCGGCGTCTAGCTGCAACGGCTAGAAGGCCGTTACTTGCGCGAGCGAAGCAATGAGTTCAACCGTTACGCCGAGCAATCCGATTCGCAGTGAACTCGATCTGGATGCTCAGGGCAAGCATGCGGGCTATCTGCGGCTGCCGCATTCCGTGCATCGGTCCGCGTATGGCTGGCTGCCGATTCCGATCGCTTCGATACGCAATGGCACGGGTCCGGTCGTGCTGATCATGGCCGGCAATCATGGCGACGAGTACGAAGGACAGATCCTCGTGTCGACGCTGATCCGCGAAATCGACGCGGCCCAGGTTGCCGGTCAGCTGATCCTGTTGCCGCAAGCGAATGCGCCAGCGGCCGAGGCGGGCCTTCGCACGTCACCGCTCGACGACGGCAATCTCAACCGCACGTTTCCGGGCGATCCGCAAGGTTCTCCGACGCAGGTGATCGCGCATTACATCGAGCATGTTCTGCTCGCGCGCGCGGACTATCTGATCGATCTTCATTCCGGCGGCAGCTCGCTGCTTTATCGCGGCAACAACATGCTCGCGATCGATCCGCGCGACGACGCAGAGAATGAGCGGCTGCAACGCGCATTACGCGCTTTCGGGTTGCCGAACGCGTTTTTGCATGCGGAGAACCCGGTGCATGCGGCGACTGCCGCGCGCCGGCAAGGGGCGCTGTCGATCACGGCTGAGCTGGGCGGTGGCGGGACAGTCGATGCGGCGCTGCTTCGCGAAGCGCGCCACGGCCTGCTGCACTTTCTCGGCGCGATCGGCGCATTGAGCGGTCCGCTCGTGCCCGATGCGCCGCCTGCCGACACGCGCTTCCTGCGCGTCGCGGGCGCGCGTCACTATGTGTACGCCTACGACAACGGTCTGTTCGAGCCGCTGGTTGAACTCGGCGAGCGGGTGGTCGCAGGGCAGCCCGCGGCGCGCATTCATTTCCCGGACACGCCGCTCAAAGAGCCGGTGACCTGTCATTTCGCGAGCGATGGCGAAGTCGTATGCAAGCGGGTGCCCGCTCTTGTCAGGCGAGGGGATTGCCTATTTCATCTCGCTGAAGAAGTGGTCCGCTGAAGAGGGTGGGGGCGCATTTGGATCGCTTGACGCTGTCTCGACCGACGTCCGCGAGACGCCGGCACCTGCCAGCGCGGCACGCGCTTGGCGTTCGTGCGATAGCCAGTTGCCCTCACTAAGGCCGCTTCGCGTCGCCGGAAGGGCATTCGCGCGAAGATGCCAGCATTCTGCTGCCAATTGGAACAATGCCTTCGAATACTAGGGGTTAACCCTCGGGCGGAAGGCTCCTAGACTTTCGCTGTCGGTGCAGACACGTCGTCGCACCGCTAACGAAAGTCGATGGAGCATCATGAAGTCCCTCATCCAAGCCGTTGCAGTTGCCGTTGCAGTCGTAGTGCCGGTTGCCTCGTTCGCCCAGTCGAATGGCCCGATTACCCGCGCCCAGGTGCGCGCGGAACTTGTTCAGCTTCAGAAGGCGGGTTATCGCGGTGGTGATGGCGATCAAGCGCACTATCCAGACGCGATCCAGGCCGCGGAAGCGACGGTCGCCGCGCAGCAAGTTGCAACAAACGGTGGTTACGGCGGTGCCGCAAGTGGTTCGTCGGACGAAGGTCGCCCGGCGGTGTCGAGGGCTGACTGGAACGCGATGTACAACCACCCGTAACTTGACGGTGTTGAGCGCCTGAGCGCATGTGCGCATGTGCTCAAGTGCGCGATTCCGGATTTCGCACGGCCCTTCCGCGCTCTGCGTCGTCGGAGTCGGGTTTAACGTCTGTATTCCGCGATCATTGGCGCTCACACACGCTAAAGAAACGGCGGCAACGGGTCCTTGCATTGACTGCCTCGCGCGATACCACTGCGATAGCTTCATGATCGTCGCATAAGACAGCGCCGCCACGATCAGTTCAATCGTCTGCCTCCAGACCTTCGCAATTGCTCCCCAGAGCTTCACGATTTTCCTGCGACGAACCTTTATTCGCCCAGGAGAGTTGACGACCATCACCCACGCCCCGGGCTTTTCGGAGTCGTCTGAAACCTGCACCCGGCACATACACCTAGTATTGAACTGTCGCCTCGCGGTATGTCGTTCCCGCTGAGGTGGCGGTTCTTTTGGCTCTTCTATCTGAGATGCAAATGATTTGCGCGCCCCTGTGGCGCGTCTTTTTTGCCCCGGTGAAAGCAGCGGCCAATCCGGAATCGACCTGTATCGCGCCAGCGGCATGCGCGCTTACGGTCAGGGTGCACCAACGGGAGGAACCTATGCAGCACGCAATGACCTATCCAGCCCAATCAGGAGGCGTGACACATGGCCTATCACGGCAAGTTTTTGGTGAATAACGAGCATTTCTCACCGCTAACAATTTTCGGTCTGGGCACGTTCAACGCGTATTCAGGCAACAACCAGTAGCGCAATCGGGGCGGCTGTACGGCGGTGCCCTCTAACGGTCCGATTCCTGCAGGTAAATACTGGATCGTCGCACGCCCTACCGGCGGCGTACGCTCCAAGGCCTTATCGTGGTTACTGGATGAATGGAATTTCTATAAGGGGAATCCGACCGATCACGCTGAGTGGTTCGCGCTGTATCGGGACGATGGGAGGATTGATGATTGGACGTGGGTCAACGGCGTTAAGCGAGGGCAGTTCCGGTTGCATCCGGCAGGTGGTCGGGGTGTTTCGCTAGGGTGCATTACCCTGCCGAGCCGTGTTGACTTCCTGAGAATCCGCTCGGGGTTGCTGCACACGAAAACAATCCCCGCCGGTAACTCCGGGCTTGACGCATACGGAACTATTGAGGTCGCAACGTATGGCAACACTTGCCCGTAAGGTGTTAAAGATCGCGCTGTTTATCGGATTGTTTCTGATTTCAGTTCGTTATATCCCGCTATCGAGTGAGTGGTCAGCAAGCGAAGCCCGTGCATGGTGGCGCGCTTCGGATTGGCTCGGTGTCGGCGATCCCGATGATCTGTATTTCGTGTTCTGGGTGACGATCGAACTGATCGTGGCGGCGCTGGCCTATCTGGCAATTATCAAGATATGGCGGTGGTATCGCACGAATTAGATGAAGCTACTTCACGGAAGCTTCTTTACCCCAGACCAAAAAGACGGCGCCCGATGAAATGCCCTTGTCGAGCGCGATATCGGGCGAATGGTCGTTGCCCCGCACCATCGACGCCGTGATCTGCGACATGGCCGAATACAGAATCTTGTCTTTCGCGTTGACCGTCGTACCTTAGAGTTTCGTAAAGCCCATGCTCGCGCCGCGCAGTGCGGCGTAGCGGTGCGCCTCCAGGAATGCGGCGGCTTTTTCCATGCCAGGCTTCAGGCGGATCCAGTTGAATTTGGCGCCGAAGTGAGTCCGGGTGAACGTCGGATCGGTAGGCGGGTTCTTCTCGTCGGTGACGATGTCCATGATGTCCGTGATGGTCAGCGTATCGGCGAGCGCCTCGATTTCATCGCTGGTCGCGTGACCGATTTTGAGCCACGTCAGCGTCGCGGCGCCGGCACCCGCCGACGAGCTTTGCGCCCACTTGGCGACATACAGCGTGCCTGCCGACAGGTCGGCTTCTTTGTCCGCGATGAACATGAACAGGCCGCCGTTGGTCGCGTCATCGCCCATCAGCACGGTGCGCTTGTCGGGCATCACCTGAATCAGCTCATGCGAAATGCGGCGTAGGCAGTAATGCTTCTTTACCGTACCTGTGCCGTCAGGGTGCACGGTATTTGACAGCAGCTTGTAATATTTCCGGCAAGCTATTGTCACCGTGTTTCGACCGGAGCATCTCGGCGTGACATGGGCGTTGCACTACGCAATTGCAGCGCGTTTGCCGCAATCGCAGCCAATCGTGAGACCAGATAAAGATAGAGAAATTGCTTGGTTAGCGGCAACGCGGCTGCACGCTATCGTATGAGCTCCTGACTATCCGACGACCTCGCGTCGATCGTTCATGAGCACTCTCGTCGTTGACACCACGCCACTCGATCCCCGCGCGCAACCGCTGCTCGACGCGCTGCTGCACGAATACGCGACCCGCTACGAAGATTATCGAAAGGACGGCGGCGCGGCCGCCGCGCAGGAGATGGCGCGCTATCCGGCCGACCTGTTCGCACCGCCGCACGGCGCATTCATTCTGCTGATTCGCGACGGCGAGACGATCGGCGGCGGCGCGTTCAAGCGCTACGACGCGCGTACCGCGGAACTCAAACGCATCTGGACGCGCGACGTTCTGCGCCGCCAGGGACTCGCGCGACAGGTCGTGCGGGAACTGGAAGCGCGTGCGCTCGCGCAGGGCTACTCGCGCATCTATCTGACTACCGGTTTCAAGCAGCCCGAAGCATGGGCGCTTTACGAACGCACCGGCTATACGAAGCTGTTCGATGCCGCGTTGCCTCCCGAAGTGCACGTGCATCTTCGCTTCGGCAAGAACCTGCTCGCGCCGCAACGCATCGACACGCTCGACGACCTGCGCGCGAAAGACGCCGATCTGGTTGTCCGCTAAACGCCGCACTCCTATCTCCTCACACTTCGACGGATATCTCATGAAAACAGGTCTGCAGTTGTCGTCGCTCGTATTGGCGGCCATGTTCTACGTCAGCGGCAACGCGTTCGCCGCGACGGGCTTCGATCTGAGTCCCGACCAGCACGGCCGCGTGCGCGCCGAACAGGATGCAGCCGCGACCAAGGCGGTGCCGGCGAACTTCCCGTTCGTCGCGAAAGACGAACTGACCGTCGGCATCGTCGTTGCGCATCCGCCGATCAGCACCTATGCCACCGATGCGAAGACCGTGGTCGGCTTCGATCCCGATCTCGCGCAACTCGTCGCGGACAGCCTCGGCCGCAAGCTCAATGTCGTGATCCTCGCGTGGCCGGACTGGCCGCTCGCGCTCGCTTCCGGCAAGGTCGACGCGGTGATTTCGAACGTGACCGTGACCGAGGAGCGCAAGGCCAAGTTCGACTTCTCGACCTACCGGCGCGACGAGGTCGGCTTCTTCGTGAAGACCGACAGCCCGATCAGATCGATCCGCGAACCCAAGGATGTCGCGGGCCTGCGCGTGATTACCGACGCCGGCACGAACCAGGAAAAGATCCTGCTCGAATGGGACAAGCAGAATGTCGCGCATGGATTGAAGCCGATCCAGGTGCAGTACTACGACGACGATGCGGTCAAATCGGTGGCGCTGCAATCGGGGCGTGCCGACGCGATCTTCAGCGTCAACGCGGCGCTGCTGTACGACTCGGCCACACATGGCAAGACGCGCCAGGTGGGCACCGTCAGCGGCGGTTGGCCGCGTACCGCCGAAGTCGCGGTAACGACGCGCCGCGGCAGCGGTCTCGCCGCGCCGGTAACGATCGCGCTGAACGATCTGATCGGCAAAGGCCAGTATCGCGCGGTGCTGGAGCGCTGGAATCTCGGCTCCGAAGCGATCGACAAGGCCGCGACCAATCCGCCGGGATTGCCGAAATCCTGAGTGCGTCAGCGCTTTTTCTCTTTCTTCGTCGATCTGCCATCCCATGACCTTTTCGCTATCGCTGCTGGATAAAAGCCCGATTGCCGCGGGTGCGAGCGCGGCCGAAGCGTTGCGCTTCACGGTGTCGCTCGCAAAGCGCGCCGAAGCGCTCGGGTTCAAGCGCTTCTGGATCGCCGAGCATCACGGCGCGCCCAACCTCGCGAGTTCGGCGCCGGAGATCGTCGTCTCGCATGTGCTCGCGCATACGTCGCGGATCCGCGTCGGCTCGGGCGGTGTGATGTTGCAGCACTACAGCCCGTTCAAGGTCGCGGAGACCTTCAGGCTGCTCGCGGCGCTCGCCCCCGGGCGCGTCGATCTCGGCATCGGCAAGGCGCCCGGCGGACTGCCGCAGACCACCCGCGCGCTGCAATGGCTGCACGACAAGAAGAGCAAGCCCGGCTTCAACACGCAGCTCGCGCAACTCGATGCGTTTCTCGGCGCCGGCGTCGAACCGGACCATGCGCTCGCCGGCGCGCTCGCGTTTCCGACTCCGCCGACGCTGCCTGAGCGCATTCTGCTCGGAGGCAGTCCGGATAGCGCGGCGCTCGCGGCAAAGCAGGGCTGGCAGTTCTGCTACGCCGGACACTTCAACGGCGACGAGGCGAACCTCGAGCGCACCGTGCAGACGTACCGCGATGCGAGCGGCCGTGCGCCGCTGCTCGCACTGTACGCGGTCGCCGCGGCGACGCGCGACGAAGCCGAGCGGCTCACCGGGCCGCTGCGCATCTTCAGGCTGCAACTGGCCAGCGGCCAAAGCCTGAATCTGGCGACGGCCGAAGCCGCGGAAGAATACGCGCGCCAGGCGGGCGCAAGCGGCTACACGATCGAAGAGCGCCATCCGCACGTCGTCAAGGGCACGGCCGACGATGTACGCGACCAGCTCGACGCCTTGAGCCGCCGCTACGGCATCGACGAATTCGTCATCGATTCGCCGTTGCAACACTATCCGGCGCGCCTGCGCTCGGTCGAACTGCTCGGCAGCGCGATCGAGCCGGCCTACGCGTGATCTCTCCAACGAACACTCAACGATTGGCGGACTATCCGATGAGCCATCGCAAACTGAATTTCGGCATCATGCTGCAGGGCGCCGGCAGCCATATGAATTCGTGGAAGCACCCGGCCGGACCCGCCGATGCGAGCGTGAACCTGAACTTCTTCGTCGATACGGTGCGCAAGGCCGAGGCACACGGCATCGCGTTCGCGTTCGTCGCCGATGGTTTGTACATCAACGAGAAATCGATTCCGCACTTTCTGAACCGCTTCGAACCGATCTCGATCCTGTCGGCGCTCGCGACGGTCACGTCGAAGATCGGGCTTGCGGGCACCGTATCGACGTCGTATAGCGATCCGTTCACCGTCGCGCGCCAGTTCGCGTCGCTCGATCTGATCAGCGGCGGGCGCGTGGGCTGGAACGTCGTCACGACGCCGCTCGAAGGCACCGCGAAGAACTACGGCGGCTCGCATCCCGAGCATGCGCTGCGCTATGAGATCGCCGACGAATACCTGAGCGTCGCGCAAGGCCTGTGGGATAGCTGGGACGACGACGCGTTCGTGCGCGACCGCGAGCGCGGCGTGTTCTTCGAACGCGACCGGCTGCACACGCTCGATCACGAGGGCAAGTTCTTCCAGGTGGCGGGGCCGCTCAATATTCAGCGCTCGGCGCAGGGTCAGCCGGTGATTTTCCAGGCGGGCTCGTCGGATGCCGGCATCGCGCTCGCCGGCAAATACGCGGACGCGGTGTTCACGCATTCGGTGTCGATCGAAGAAACGCGCGCGTTCGCGCAGCGCGTGAAAGACAGCGCGGTCGAACACGGCAGAAGCCGCGACGACGTGAAGATTTTCCCCGGCATCAGCCCGATCGTCGGCGCGACACAGGAGGAAGCGGAAGCGAAATACCGCGCGATTCGCGAGCTATTGACGATCGACGAAGCGCTCGCGTATCTCGGCCGTTATTTCGATCACCACGACTTCACGCAGTATCCGCTCGACCAACCGTTCCCCGAGCTAGGAGAGATCGGCCGCAACAGTTTCCGTTCGACCACCGACCGCATCAAGGCCGAAGCGCGCAGCAAGGGTTCGACGTTGCGCGAGGTCGCGCTCGAAGTCGCGACGCCGCGCACGCATTTTCTCGGCACGCCCGCGCAGATCGCGGACGAACTGATCCGCTGGCTCGACGCCGGCGCAGCCGACGGTTTCATCCTCGGCTTCGCGGTGCAGGCGCAGGGTCTCGCCGATTTCGTGCGCTACGTAGTCCCTGAGCTCGAACGACGCGGGCGCTATGAGCGCACGTTGACGGGTTCGACGCTGCGCGATCATCTCGGCTTGCCGCGCAAGGCGAGCCGCTATGCGGCGGCGGCGGCGGGGTTGGCAAACCCGGCAAACCCGGCCGACACGGCCAACGCGGCTGCCGTGGCCTGAAAGCGCGGAGCAGACGACGATGAACGACACCGCTGAACTCGCGAATCCGCAACTCGCCGCCGCGCACGCCGACACGTTGCGCGAGCGCGCCGACTATCGCATCGTGCCCGCGAAAAACCGCGCACGCCTCGCCGGCACCGTGGCGGCCGTGGCGCTGATCGGCATCGTGCTCGAATCGGTCTTGGGCAATCCGCGCTGGGGCTGGAATGTCTTCGCGCAATGGTTTCTGTCCGAGCCGGTATTGTCCGGGCTCGGCCGCACGCTGCTATTGACCGCGCTCGGCGCGGTGTTCGGCTTCGCGCTCGGCATTCCGATCGCGCTCGCGCGCGTATCGCGTTCGCCGCTGCTTGCGGGCTGCGCGTGGGCGTTCGTGTGGCTGTTCCGCTCGATTCCACTGATCGTGCTGCTGTTGATCCTGAACAATCTCGGCTATCTGTACGAGACGGTACATCTAGGCGTGCCGTTCACGAGCCTCGTCGTTCTCGATGTGCCGACCACCGAGCTGATCAGCCCGTTTCTCGCCGCGGTGCTCGGCCTGACGCTCAATCACGCGGCGTTTTCGGCGGAAGTGATTCGCGGCGGCATTCAGTCGGTCGACCACGGTCAGCTCGAAGCGGCCGCCGCGCTCGGCTTGCCGCGCGAGCGCCAGGCCCGGCGCATCGTGCTGCCGCAGGCGATGCGCGCGATCCTGCCCACCGCGTTCAACGATCTGATCGCGCTCGCGAAGGGCTCGTCGATGGTCTATGTGCTCGCGATGCCGGAGTTGTTCTACACCGTGCAGATCATCTATCGACGCAATCTCGAAGTGATTCCGCTGCTGATGGTCGCGACGGTCTGGTATCTGATCATTCTGACCGTGTTGTCGGCGATACAGGTTTATGTGGAGCGATATTTCTCGCGCGGCGTCAGGCGTAGCGCGGTGCCGTCCGCTTTCGGCGCGCTGCTGAAAAGCGCGGGTATTGCGCGCGGTGGCGGCGTTGCGCCCGCCGAGCCGCTTGGAGAAGCAAAAGACAATGCACGTGCAGGCGCCTGCCTGGATCAACGCTGGGCCGATCAACGCGACGGCGCGCGTATCGCGATCCAGCAGGTATCGAAGAGTTTCGGCACGCTGAAGGTGCTCGACAACGTGTCGCTGACGATGCGCCCCGGCAGTGTCACCGTGATTCTCGGCCAATCGGGCTCGGGCAAATCGACACTGCTGCGCACGATCAATCATCTGGAGCGCGTGGACGGTGGACTGATCGACATCGACGGCGAGCTGATCGGCTATCGACGCGATGGCGATACGTTGTACGAGCTCAAGGAGACAGAGATCCTGCGACGCCGCGTCGAGGTCGGCATGGTGTTTCAGAGCTTCAATCTGTTCCCGCATCTGACCGTGCTGGAAAACATCATCGAGGCGCCGGTCGCGTTGGGACGTCTGTCGCGCGCGGAGGCGGAGAGTCTTGCGCTGAGTCTGCTCGCGCGTGTCGGTCTCGAAGCGAAGGCGCATGCATGGCCGCGTCAGTTGTCGGGCGGGCAGCAGCAGCGCGTGGCAATTGCGCGCGCGCTGGCGCTGAAACCGAAGGTGCTGCTGTTCGACGAGCCGACTTCGGCGCTCGATCCCGAACTCGTCAACGAAGTGCTCGACGTGATCAAGGCGCTCGCGCGTTCCGGCACGACGATGGTGATCGTCACGCACGAGATCGGCTTTGCGCGCGAGGTGGCCGACACGATCGTGTTCATGGATCGCGGACGCGTGATCGAGTCGGGCCCGCCCGCGCAAGTATTGAACGAACCGCGCCATGCGCGCACGCGCGAGTTTCTGTCGCGCGTCCTGTGATTGCAGACTGATCCCTATCAATGACCAATCGACGTCAATTCATTCTGGCCGGTACGGCGCTCGGCGCGCTGCTCGTGCGTAATGCGCTCGACGTAGCACATGCGGCGCAGGCGCCGCACGGCACGGTGGACCTGAGCCCCGAGCAGCCAGGGCGCGTTCGCGTGCCGAAGAATCCGGCAGCGATCGCGGCTATCGGCAACCACTACCGCTTTGCGAACGACGGCAACTTCACGGTGGCGATTTCGCCGCACCTGCCGCCGACTGCGACCTATGCGACCGATGCGCGTACCGTCGTCGGTTCCGATGCCGACTACGCCCAACTGATCGCCGATTCGCTCGGATTGAAGCTGAACCTCGTGCCGATCGCATGGGCCGACTGGCCGCTCGGCCTCACCTCGGGCAAGTACGACGCGGTGATCTCGAACGTCGGCGTCACCGAGCAGCGCAAGGAGAAGTTCGATTTCACGACGTACCGGCAAGGACTGCACGGCTTCTACGTGAAAACCGCGAGTCCGATCAGGAAGATCGCTCAGCCGCCGGATATTGCGGGCCTCCGCCTTATTACGACCTCGGGCACGAACCAGGAAAAGATCATCCTCGAATGGAACCGGCAGAACGTCGCGAAGGGTTTGAAGCCGGTCGAGTTCCAGTACTTCGACGATGACGCCGCGAGCCGCATTGCGTTGCTATCGGGCCGCGCCGACGTCGTATTCAATCCGAACGCGCCGCTTGCCTACGATGCGGCCACTACCGGCGCGATCCGCGAGGTGGGTACGCTGAACGCCGGCTGGCCGGCGCGCGCGGATGTGGCGATCGCCACCCGCAAGGGCAGCGGCTTGATGGATGCGCTGACGGTCGCGACGAACGGACTGATCGCGAATGGCGCCTATCGGCGCTCGCTCGCGCACTGGGGCATCGAGTCGGAAGCGTTGGCGCGCTCCGAAAGCAATCCACCGGGTCTGCCGAAGTTCTGATGCGCCGAAAGACATTGCAGCATCGGGTTTATCACTCCAGCAGATAACCGTATCGGATTTGCTTCGTTGGCATCGCGCGCGCGGGCCGGTACATTCGTCGCACTGACCGCGCCGTTAGGCGCCCGCTGAATAGTTTCGACGAAGAGACGCCTGTGACGACTACCGCCGCTGCTTTTACCGCTTCCGCTACTGCGACGCAATCCTTCGAGATTCGCGCGTTCGATGCGCCGCTCGGCGCCGAAGTGCTCGGCCTCGATCTCGGCCAGCCGCTCGGCGACGACGATTTCGCGCGGATCCACCGCGCGCATCTGGACCACCACGTTCTCGTGTTTCGCGACCAGCGCATCACGCCGGAGCAGCAGATCGCGTTCAGCCGCCGCTTTGGCCCGCTGCAGATTCACGTGCTGCATCAGTTTGGCCTCGCAGGTTATCCCGAGGTGCTGGTCGTATCGAACGTGATCGAGAACGGCAAGCCGATCGGTCTCGGCGACGCCGGCCACTACTGGCACTCCGACCTGTCGTACAAGGAAAAGCCGAGCCTCGGCTCGCTGCTGCACGCGCAGGAGCTGCCGGCCGAAGGCGGCGATACGCTGTTCGCGAACATGCACCTGGCGTGGGATACGTTGCCCGCGCATCTGCGCAGCGCGGTGGAAGGACGCAGCGCGGAGCACACGTACCTGGCCAAATACGCGGAGTTGCAGAAGCGCAGCCCGTGGCGGCCGAATCTGTCCGCCGAGCAGATCGCGCAGGTGAAGCCGGTCGTGCATCCGATTGTGCGTACGCATCCGGAGACGGGGCGCAAGGCGCTGTTCGTCAGCGAGCACTTCACGACGCGCGTGATCGGTTTGCCGGAAGACGAGAGCCGCGCGTTGCTCGACGAGCTGTTCGCGCACAGCGTGCGGCCCGAGCATCTGTACCGGCATCGATGGGCCGAGCACGACATGGTGTTCTGGGACAACCGCTCGTTGATGCACCTCGCCGCCGGCACGCCCGACCATCTGCGCCGCAAGCTGTATCGCACGACGATCGAGGGCGACGTGCCACGCTGAGCGACGCTTTCCATCACAACGACACCATCACACCGCACGCCGACCGGAGTTTCAATGCTGAGCCGATTTCACCCGACCGCCGCACGGCCGTCGTTTGTCCGCCGTTTGACGGCAGTACTTCTGAGCCTGTCGATAGGCGCCGTCGTCAGCGCTCCCGCGCACGCCGAGGGCGAAATTCGCGTGGCCGAGCAGTTCGGCATCGTGTATCTGCTGCTGAACGTGGCGCGCGATCAGCATTTCATCGAAAGCGAAGGGCGCAAGCAGGGCCTCGACATCAAGGTCGATTGGGTCAAGCTGTCGGGCGGCGCGGCGGTGAACGATGCGTTGCTGTCGGGCGCGGTCGATATCGCCGGCGCGGGCGTCGGCCCGCTGCTGACGATCTGGGATCGCACGCACGGCAAGCAGAACGTGAAGGGCGTCGCGTCGCTCGGCAATCTGCCGTACTACCTGGTCAGCAACAATCCCGACGTGAAGACGATCGCTGACTTCACGCAGAAGGACCGCATTGCGCTGCCGGCGGTCAACGTGTCGGTGCAATCGCGCGTGCTGCAATACGCGGCGGCGAAGCGCTGGGGCGACAAGGAATACAACCGGCTCGACAAGTACACGCAGGCGTTGCCGCATCCGGACGCGGCCGCGGCGATCATCGCGGGCGGCACTGAAATCACCGGGCATTTCGGCAATCCGCCGTTCCAGGAGCAGGAACTGGCCGGCAATCCGAAGGCGCATATCGTGCTCAATTCGTACGATGTACTCGGCGGCCCGAGCTCGGCGACGGTCCTCTATGCGACCGAAAAATTCCGCCATGACAACCCGAAGACGTATCGCGCGTTCGTCGATGCGCTCGCCGATGCGGCGAAGTACATCAACGCGAATCCGCAGGGCGCGGCCGATATCTATATCCGCACCAATCAGTCGAAGATCGATCGCGAGCTGCTCGTAAAAGTCATCACGAACCCGCAGGTGCAGTTCAAGATCGTGCCGCAGAACACCTTCGGGCTCGCGCAGTTCATGTATCGCGTCGGCGCGATCAGGAACGAGCCGTCGTCGTGGAAGGACTATTTCTTCGACGATCCGGCCACGGCGGCGGGGAGCTGAGCATGGCGTTGCGCGTTTTCGTGGCGCTGCGCGGTACGCGGCAACACTCGCCGGTCGATCCGGTTCACTCGCAGGGAGCGCTTTGATGGTGGCCAATCCCACGCTTCTGTTTCCCGACGACGCCGCACGGAACGCCGCGGCAACCAGCGGCAAACTGCTCGCGGTCAAGAACGTCAACCTCGAGTACCGCACACGCGAGCGCATCGTGCGCGCGACGCACGACGTCAGCTTCGACGTCTACGGCGGCGACCGCTTCGTGCTGCTCGGGCCGTCCGGTTGCGGCAAGTCGACGCTGCTGAAGGCGGTGGCCGGTTTCATCGAGCCGAGCGCGGGCAGCATTTCGCTCGACGGTAAGCGCGTGCGCGGACCGGGCGCCGATCGCATCGTCGTGTTTCAGGAGTTCGACCAGTTGCCGCCGTGGAAGACGGTCGTGCAGAACGTCGCCTTTCCGCTCCGAGTCGCGAAGAAACTGTCGAAGGCCGAAGCTCGTGAACGCGCGCTGCATTACCTCGACAAGGTCGGGCTCGCGGCGTTCGCGCACGCGTATCCGCACACGTTGTCGGGCGGCATGAAACAGCGCGTCGCGATCGCGCGTGCGCTCGCGATGCAGCCGCGCGTGCTGCTGATGGACGAACCGTTCGCCGCGCTCGACGCGCTGACGCGCCGCAAGATGCAGGAAGAACTGCTGCGGCTATGGGAAGAGGTGAACTTCACGCTGCTGTTCGTCACGCATTCGATCGAAGAGGCGCTGGTGGTCGGCAACCGGATTCTGCTGCTGTCGCCGCATCCGGGCCGCGTGCGCGCGGAACTGAACAGCCATCAATATTCGCAGGACAGCTTCGGCCGCGCCGATTTTCAGCGCAGCGTCGCGCGGATTCATCACCTGCTGTTCGAACAGACGGAGGCCGTGCAATGAGTACGCCTGTCACGTTGCTGCCGCCCGTGCGCGACGAATACGAACGTCCGCTCGAAGCGCCCGGCGACCTCGCGATCGAAGCGCCGTTGCCAGCGACGAGGCGGATCTTCGCGCACGGCTGGCTGCGCAAGACACTGATCGCACTCGTGCTGATCGCCGCGTGGGAAATCGCCGCGCGCGTGATCAACAACGATCTGCTGCTGCCGACCTTCGGCGCGACCCTGAGCGCGTTCGTGCAAGGCGTGTGGTCCGGCGAACTGCTCGCGAAGACGGCGGTATCGATGTCCGTGCTGCTGCGCGGCTATCTGCTCGGCGCCGCGTTTGCGTTCGTGCTGACATCGCTCGCGGTGTCGACGCGCGTGGGCCGCGATCTGCTGTCGATGCTGACCGCGATGTTCAACCCGCTGCCGTCCATCGCGTTGCTGCCGCTCGCGTTGCTGTGGTTCGGGCTCGGCACCGGCAGCCTGCTGTTCGTGCTCGTGCATGCGGTGCTGTGGCCGCTCGCGCTGAATACCTTTTCAGGCTTTCAGTCAGTGCCCGCGACGCTGAAGATGACCGGACGCAATTACGGTCTGACGGGCTTGCGTCATGTGCTGTTGATCCTCGTGCCGGCGGCGCTGCCGTCGATCCTGGCCGGCCTGCGCGTGGGCTGGGCGTTTGCATGGCGCACGCTGATCGCCGCGGAGCTCGTGTTCGGCGCGAGTTCGGGCAGCGGCGGGCTCGGCTGGTACATCTTTCAGAATCGCAACGAGCTGTATACGGATCGCGTTTTCGCGGGGCTCGCGGCCGTGATCGTGATTGGTCTGCTGGTCGAGCATCTCGTGTTCGATACGCTCGAACGCGTGACCGTGCGGCGCTGGGGCGTGCAGCAGTAACGCGTCGCGTGGGCTCGAATGCGCGCTTCGCGGCGTCGGCGCGAGCGCTTGCGGCGCGGTGCGCTTAGCTGTCGGATCGCATCCTGCGTTCGGGTGCAAATATCCGGTTGCGTCCGTCGCTGTCGTGAACTACAAATGTAAGGTTACGCGCTGGCTCGATTTTTGGCGGGCCGGGCTTCCGTTCAGAACGACAGGGAGAGTGCCGTCATGGGAATGCGCCCCGATCCTACCTTTCATGCATCGCCGAAGCTTGCGATGGATGCGCCGGCGGAAGAATACGCATACACGGTGCTGCTAAGTCCGGATTCCTCGCAGCCCGACGCGCTCGCCGTGATCGACGTGAAGCCCGGTTCGCCGACCTATGGCCAGGTGGTCCACACGGTGCCGGTGCCGAACAAGGGCGACGAATTTCATCACTTCGGCTGGAACGCGTGTTCGTCCGCGTTGTCGCCATTGACGGGCCACGCATTTCTCGAGCGACGCTATCTGATCATTCCGGGCATGCGCTCGTCGCGCATCTATATCGTCGATACGAAGCCGCATCCGACCCAGGCGAAGATTCACAAGATCGTCGAGCCAGAGGAAATCTTCCGCAAAACCGGCTATTCGCGTCCGCACACCGTGCATTGCGGACCGGAGGGCATCTACGTGAGCACGCTCGGCGGTGGCGGCAAGGACGGCACCGACGGGCCGCCCGGAATCTTCATCATGGATTGCCAAACGTTCGAGGTGTTGGGACGCTGGGAAATCGAGCGCGGCGCGCAGGAAAAGCACTACGACTTCTGGTGGAATCTGCCGCGCGATTACATGGTGTCGACCGAATGGGCGCTGCCGCCGCAATTCGAAAACGGCATCGTGCCTGAAGACCTGCTTTCGAACAAATACGGCCACCGCGTGCACTTCTGGGATCTGCGCGCAAGACGCAACGTGCAGACGCTCGATCTCGGCGCGAACCATCAGATGGCGCTCGAAGTGCGGCCCGCGCACGATCCGAGCCGCGAATACGGATTTATCGGCGTCGTGGTCGATACCACGAATCTGGAAGGGTCGATCTGGACCTGGTGGCGCGAAGGCGGCCACTTCCACATCGAAAAGACCGCGACCATTCCGCCGGAGCCCGCGCACGCCGACGAGTTGCCGCCGTTGCTGCAAGGTTTCGGCGCGGTGCCGCCGCTCGTCACCGATATCGATCTTTCGATCGACGACAAATTCCTCTACGTCTCGTGCTGGGGCACCGGCGAGATGCGCCAATACGACGTGACCGAACCGCGCAAGCCGAAATTGACGGGCTCGGTGCGCATCGGCGGCATCGAACGTTGTACGCCGCATCCGAACGGCAAGGCTTTCGCCGGCGGTCCGCAGATGGTCGAGATCAGTCGCGATGGCAAGCGCGTCTACTGGACCAACTCGCTCTATTCGACGTGGGACGACCAGTTCTATCCGGACGGTGTGCCCGGCGTGCAAGTGATGGCGCACGCCGATCCGAATGGCGGTCTCAAACTCGCCGAAGATTACTTCGTCGAATTTCCCGCTGGCTATCGCGCGCACCAGATCCGTCTCGAAGGCGGCGACTGTTCTACCGATTCTTTCTGCTATCCGTCGGTGGGCATTTGAGCGGCTCGGTGTCGCCGCAAGCGGCACTGTGGCTCGCCGTCGTCGCGAGCGGCGTGTACCACGGGCTCAATCCGGCAATGGGGTGGCCGCTCGCGGTGTCGAACGCGCTGATGCAGCGACGCTCGCAAGCGCTGGTAGTCGCGCTTCTTTATCTCGCGGCCGGACACGCGCTCGCGATACTGCTGATGATGCTGCCGTTTGCGATGCTTGCGAGCTTGCTTGCGTGGCAGCGTCAGATGCAGATCGGCGCGAGTTTGCTGGTGATCGGCTTCGGTCTGGTGTTGCTGATGCGCCGCCGTCATCCGCGCGTGCTGGCGAGAATTCCGCCATCTCGGCTCGCGCTATGGTCGTTCGCGGTGGCGATCGCGCACGGGGCCGGCTTGATGCTGGTGCCGATCTATCTCGGTCTGTGCCGCGCCGACGCGATGGACAGCGCGCACCAAGCCGCCCAAGCGCTGATCGAAACGAGTCTGCGCATGGCGCTGTCGGTCTCCGCGGTGCATGCGGCGACGATGACGATCGCCGGCGGCGTGCTGGCGTGGCTCGTTTATCGCTATCTCGGACTCAGGTTCGTGTCGCGCAGCTGGTTCAATCTCGATGCGGTGTGGGCCTCGAGTCTGATTCTGGTGGGGGGCGTGTCGCTGGCGTTGAATGCGTCGGCAACGGGTGTTTCCGGGTGATTTCGACGAACTCGCGGGCACGGCGTATGCTGCGCAGTTTCGGTGCAGGAACGCCATTGCGTGCGGGTCCTGATTTTTCCTTTCGTCATCTACACCCGGAGAAGATCATGCCGCTGAAGAAAGGTACATCGAAAGAGACCGTGTCGCACAACATCAAGACCGAGACGAAGCATGGCAAGCCGCACAAGCAGGCTGTCGCGATCGCATTGAATCAGGCGCGCAAGTCGGGCGCGAAGATTCCGAAGAAGAGCGAGAAATAAGCTGCTTCGGCACGCGCGGTCGTACCCATGACCGACAAACCGCAGAAAAAGCGCGCGCATGGCGACGCGCAATCGGAGCCAGCGGATGTCGAACCCGATCAGCATCCGGCGAAGCTCGGCGATTGCCGCCGCTGCGCGCTCTGGCGCAACGCGACTCAGGCCGTGCCCGGCGAAGGGCAGCGGCATGCGTCGATCGTGCTGGTCGGCGAGCAGCCCGGCGATATGGAAGATCTGCAGGGCAAGCCCTTCGTCGGGCCGGCCGGCGCGTTGCTCGACCGAGCGCTCGAAGAAGCCGGCGTCAAGCGTAACGACGTGTACGTGACCAACGCGGTCAAGCATTTCAAGTGGATTGCGCGCGGCAAGCGTCGTTTGCACAAAACGCCCGCTCAGCGCGAAGTCGAAGCATGCAGCTACTGGCTCGAACAGGAACTCGACATGCCGGATGTGCGCGTGGTCGTCGCACTCGGGGCGACCGCGTTGAAAGCGGTTGTCGACGATCCGCACGCGCGTTTGCAGGACGCGTTCGACAAAACGCTCGAACGCGGCGAGAAGCGTGTGGTCGCGACGTACCATCCATCGTATGCGCTGCGCGCGCCGGACCCTGAAACCCGTCGCGAGGTGTACGAGCGCATCGTCGCGGCGCTGCGCACCGCGCAGAAGCTGGCCCACGGCGGCAAGCGATCAGGGTAATGCTGGCGCTTTCGTCGCTTGCATTCCGAGGTTTTTCATCAATCGTTGCGCGTCGAACGGCGCCCGCGCTTTTACGTCATTGTCGAAGTAGCAGTAGACGTCTCGCGTGGCCCGCCGGCGCGGCGCGAGTTGCGGCGCGATCAATCGCGCGTCGGCCGGTTGTGAGCCGCCGCGCCATGCATCGATTCGCTCGGCCCATCGTTGCAGAGCTTCGTCCCCATATGAACCCGAGTATTTGGCTTCGCTGCCGTGCAGGCGGATGTAGACAAAGTCCGCCGTCAGATCTTCGGCGACGGGCCATGGTTCGGTGGAATCGGAAACGACGAGCCCGACGCCGTATTGCCGCAGCAAGGCCACGAACGCCGGATCGACGAAGCTCGCGTGGCGCACTTCGACCGCGTGACGCAGCACCCGCTTGCGATCGATGTCGACGTAGGGCGTCTTGACCCGCTTATCGTGTTGACTGGCGAGCGCCGATGCACTCGCGGTGTCGGGCGGCAACTCGTGCAGAAAGCGCTCCATTGCGTCGGGCTCGAATCGGAAGGACGGCGGAAATTGCCACAGGATCGGGCCGAGCTTTTCGTTCAACGCGAGCAGGCCCTGCGCGAAGAAGTTCGCGATGCCGACGCGCGCGCTCGCATCGCGAAACCGCAGCATATGAGTCAGATAGCGCGCGCCTTTGATGCCAAACACGAAGCCGTCAGGCGTTTGCGCATACCAGCGCTGCCAGCTACCGAGCGATTGGAGGCTGTAATGCGTGCCGTTGATTTCTATCGTGCCGAATCGCGCCGACGCGTACTGCAATTCCGATGCATGTTTCAGATCCTCGGGGTAAAAGCTGCCGCGCCAACCTTGATAGCGCCAGCCGGAAATGCCGATATGCACATCGCCGGCCTTCTTCGTTCGCGCGTCGAGTGTGGCGTGCGTCATTGAATACGCGCGATTTCCTTCGCGACCGAGGCCGGACTGTCGAAATTGTGATCGGGCAGACGGTCGACCAGATCGACGATGTCGGTATTCGCGTGATTCTTGCGCGCCTGCGCGACCAGCTTTTCGCGCGTGGTCGGGTAATTCACGCCACTGAGTGCCTTTTCGATGTCAGCGGGATTCGGCTGGCCGGGATGACGATGATCCTGGGAATGAGCGGGGTGCTGTGACATGGTTCCTCCTTGAATGAGTACATCACGACTGCGCGCCTATCGTTACGTGTCGCATATGTCGTGCCGCGGCTCGGGGGCTCGTTGAGGAACGCGGCTTGCGGTCAGCCGGAAAACGCAGCGCCGCTGACACACGACCTTTCAAGGAGAAGGCTCATCATGAGCACGATGCTCGCTTATCGCATTCACAGCTTCGGCGGTCCCGAGGTGTTCAAGGCCGAGGAGATCGAGATCCCCGAGCCAGGCGCCGGCCAGGTGCTGGTGCGCGTGCGCGCGGCCGGCGTCAATCCGGTCGACCTGAAGACACGCGCGGGCCAGTACCCGTTGATCCGCGAAGAACAGCTGCCCTATACGCTGGGGCGCGATTTTTCCGGTGTGGTCGAACGGGTCGGCGAGGGCGCCGCGCAATGGCGCGCGGGCGAGCAGGTGTATGGCTTCGTTGGCCAGGGGCAGGGTGCGTACGCGGAATTCGTCGTCGTGCCCGCGAGCGCGCTAGCGCATGCGCCCGAAGAACTGGACGCGGGGACCGCGGGCGCCGTGCCGCTCGCCGCGTTGACCGCGTGGCAGGGCCTGTTCGAGCACGGCTGCCTCGAAGCGGGCTGCCGCGTGCTGATTCACGCGGGCGCGGGCGGCGTTGGACATTTCGCCGTGCAGTTCGCGAGGCAGAAGGGCGCGCAAGTGTACGCGACGGCGTCCGGCGACGGCATCGAGTTCGTGCGCTCGCTCGGCGCGGATCGCGTGATCGACTATCACGCGCAGCGTTTCGAAGACGTCGCGCGAGATATGGACCTCGTGTTCGATCTGGTCGGCGGCGATACGCAGCGCCGCTCTTGGTCGGCCGTCGCGACCGGCGGCGCACTGATCTCGACGCTCAACGAGCCGTCGCAGACCGAGGCGTCGAGTCATGGCGCGCGGGCCGCGCGTTATACCGCGCGGCCCGACGGGCGGCAATTGACTGAGATCGCGTCGTTGATCAATAACGGCAGCGTGCGAGTCGGGGTCGCCGAACGGTTTTCGTTCGATGCCACGGCCAGGGCGCTGGAACGGCTCGCGAAAGGCCACGTGCGCGGCAAGATCGTGGTGGACATCGCGCCGTAGCACGGACAGCGCGCAGGATGCCAGCGGGCTAGTCCGGAGTCGCGTCGTCGCTCGCACTGCGCAGCGGCGCGCGGCTCTGGTCGTTATTCAGATGCACGAACTTTCTCAATAGCCTCAATAGCTCTCGCGCATCCTCGTCGCCCATGCCGTCGAGCAGGCCGTGATTGAGTGCGTTGACGCCGGGGATCAATTCATCGAGCAACTGCTCTCCTGCCGGCGTCAGTAACAGACGACGCTGGCGGCGCGGCAGAACTTCGCGCACGATCCAGCCTTTCGCTTCGAGCCGCACCGCGATATCGGCG
Source organism: Paraburkholderia sp. BR13444 (assembly GCF_040948755.1). Classification (NCBI taxonomy): domain Bacteria; kingdom Pseudomonadati; phylum Pseudomonadota; class Betaproteobacteria; order Burkholderiales; family Burkholderiaceae; genus Paraburkholderia; species Paraburkholderia sp. BR13444. Next base: position 199,841 of record NZ_JBFPKM010000005.1, read on the forward strand.
GTGGTGGACGTGTCGAGACCGACTCGCTGCGCGAGCGTGACCTGATCGAGCCCGGGCAATTCCTGCAGCATTCTGAGCACCGCATACTGCACTGGTGTCACTTCGCGCCCGATCAGATCGTGAAACATGGACACGGAAATCTGATGCGCGCGTCGGATCAGATGGCCGGGCTGGTCGTACAGATCGATGCTGATCGCGGAAGTGCTGGTATCGGTTGAAGTGACCATATTAGTTCTGAAGACCTGGTGCCCTTTCGTAGCGAATGGAAATGGCAAATTGATCTTCGTGTTACCTGATTGAAAGTTGGTCTAGGGGAAAACCTTCATTTAATCATTAAAGGCGCATTGAGTACACTGAATCTCAATGAGTGGACTGAATGAAGTGCGCGAACTAACAACAAGGAGTGAGACTGACATGTTTCCCAAGAACGCGTGGTACGTCGCATGTATGCCCGATGAAGTCGCGGATAAGCCGCTCGGCCGGCAGATCTGCGGTGAGCCGATGGTTTTCTATCGCAACGCGGAAGGCGCCGTGGTCGCGCTCGAAGACTTCTGTCCGCATCGCGGCGCGCCGCTGTCGCTCGGTTTCGTGCGCGACGGCACGCTCGTGTGCGGCTATCACGGCCTCGAAATGGGCTGTCAGGGCAAGGCGACCGGCATGCCGGGCCAACGCGTCAACGGCTTTCCGTCGATTCGCCATTATCCGGTGATCGAGCGCTACGGCTTCGTCTGGGTGTGGCCCGGCGATGCGGCGCAGGCCGATGCCGCCAAACTGCATCATCTGGAATGGGCCGAGAGTGCCGAATGGGCATATGGCGGTGGTCTTTATCACATCCGCTGCGATTACCGGCTGATGATCGACAACCTGATGGATCTGACGCACGAGACCTATGTGCACGCGAACAGCATCGGGCAAAAGGAAATCGACGAAGCCGCGCCAAAGACGGTGGCCGAAGGCGATACCGTGCGCACGAGCCGTTTCATGGAAAACGTCGCGGCGCCGCCGTTCTGGAAGATGGCGTTGCGCGGCAATGGTCTCGCCGACGACGTGCCCGTCGACCGCTGGCAGATCTGCCACTTCACGCCGCCGAGTCACGTGCTGATCGAGGTAGGGGTCGCGCATGCCGGGCATGGCGGCTATCACGCGCCGGCTGACAAGAAGGCGTCGTCGATCGTGGTGGATTTCATCACGCCTGAAACCGAAACATCGATCTGGTATTTCTGGGGCATGGCGCGCAATTTCCGTCCCGACGATGCCGCGCTGACCGCCAGCATCCGCGAAGGACAGGGCAAGATCTTCAGCGAAGATCTGGAGATGCTCGAACGTCAGCAGCAGAACCTGCTGCGCTGGCCCGAGCGCAATCTGCTGAAACTCAATATCGATGCGGGCGGTGTGATGTCGCGTCGTGTGATCGATCGGCTCGTCGCGCAGGAGCGCGCGGAGACCGGCGCGCCGCAGGCTGGCGCGCCCCGGGTTGAAGCGACGCGCGTCATTCCGGTGCGGACGGCGACATGAATCATCCCGTGCTGAATGTGGTGGTCGCGCGCCGGCGCGACGAAGCGCCCGGTATCGCCAGCTTCGAACTCGCGAGCGAAAGCGGTCAGGCGTTGCCCGCTTTCGACGCCGGCTCGCACGTCGACGTGCATTTGCCCAACGGGCTCGTGCGTCAGTACTCGTTGTGCAACGATCCGCGCGAAACGCATCGCTATCTGATCGCTGTGCTGCGCGACGAAGCGGGGCGCGGCGGATCGAAAGCGGTGCACGATTTGCTTCGCGAGGGCGATCGCCTGCAGATCAGCGCGCCGCGCAATCATTTCGCGCTCGCTGACGATGCGGCACATCATCTGCTGCTCGCGGGCGGCATCGGTGTCACGCCGATTCTTTGCATGGCCGAGCGGCTCGCCGCCACGGGCGCTTCGTTCGACATGCACTATTGCACGCGCTCGAAGGAACGCACGGCGTTCGTCGAACGTCTTGCACAGGCTGGCTTCGCGAAGTCGGTCCAGCTTCATCACGATGATCATCCGGGCGGCTCGACGTTCGATATCGAACAGACGCTAAGCGATGCACCGCCCGGCACGCATCTGTATGTGTGCGGTCCGCGCGGCTTCATGGATTTCGTGCTCGAGACCGCGCGCGCAAAGGGCTGGCCGGAAAACAGGCTGCACTACGAGTTTTTCGGCGCGGCCGCGAATCAGCCGGCGAAGGGCGGCAGCTTCCAGGTGCGCATCGCGAGCAGCGGCGCGACGATCGACGTGCCGCCCGAATGCACGGTGGTTCAGGCGCTGGCCGCGCATGGCGTCGAAGTGATCACGTCGTGCGAGATGGGTGTGTGCGGCACCTGTTTGACGCGAGTGCTGTCTGGCGAGCCGGATCACCAGGATTCTTATCTGACCGACGAGGAGCGCGCGGCGAACGATCAGTTCCTGCCGTGCTGCTCGCGCGCCAGATCGCCGCTGCTGGTGCTCGATCTGTGATCTTCTGCGGACGACGGGCGGGTCGCCCGTCATACCGCTTATTGCCCTTTCCCCTCGGAGTCCGACGAACTAACCGTGCGCACATTCAACGCCGGATCGCGCGCAATCGCTTCTTCGGAGAACGGAAAAATCGTCCAGCGCTGGGCCGCGTAATCGCGCGTGCCGTCGGCATAGTGCGGCGACGCCGGATCGTCGGATTCAGACGGCGCGAGCAGCGTGCGGGCGGTCACCTGATCGCCCGAGAACCACACGATCTGCAGATACGTGTCGCCCATCGGCTTGACGTTCATCGAATAGCCGCTCGCGTCGAATGGATGCGCGGCACACGCGGAGGTGAAATAGCCACCGGCGTCGCAACCGCCGAATAGCGGAATGCGCTCGTCGCTGCGTTGCACGTAGAGGGCGGCGCTACGCGGCGCATCGATCGCGATGCCAGCGCGTTGCAGTGCCGCGAGCGCGTCATGCAGCGCGGCGGCGAGCTTCGCCGGTTCGGCGGCGATGCCCGCGGGCGTGGTCAACGGCTTCGCGGGATCGAACGGCACCGCGTATAGCTGCGCGGGCGGAAACGTCAGCAGACGTCGCCACAGTTCGTCCCACAAGGTTGCACCCACTGCGCCCGCCGCGGCCGTATCGTCCCATGCGGCCAGTACTTTGCACGCCGCGTGCTGTTGCTCCGGGTTGGGGTCGGCCGGCAGGGCCGCGAGCGCGCTGTTGTTGCACAGACGGTCGAGCACCGGCTGCTTGAACAGCAACGCCGACATCGAGCGACTGTCGAGCGCCGCGCGGCCGAGTGCATCGGCGGAAACGCCATGCGGGTCGTTCTGCAATTGCGCGGCGATCGTATGGCCGAGCCGTGTGCGCAGCGTCTGCGGCGTATCGGTCGCGCCGATGATCTTCGCGTAGCCCGTCATCGGTGCGGCCGGGTTGGTGAGCCAGTAACTGTCGTTGAAGTTGCCGACATAGTCGCGCCGAAGCAGCGACGGCATCCGCGCGACCGGCAACGCACGGTGCTGTACCGCGCCAGGCTCGTTGCGCCAGTCGCAGTCGCTGCGCGAACCGTCGAGGACCGGCACGCCGGGCATGATCTGCGCCACTGCCCGGCTGACCGGCGGCGTGCAACGTTGCGCCAACTCGTCGGGCACGTCCGGGATCGCGCCGATGTCCGCGTACCACACGCGCGGATCGTCGCGGCCGATCGCGAGCGTGTTGACCCACGGCACCGCCGCGTTCTTCTTCTGGATGCGGATGAAATCGTCGAGCGAGGCCGCCTGGTTCCATTCGAGGAAGTTTTCGAACGTGCGGAAATTGTCGGTATTGATATCGCGCAGCGCGAAGGCCTGCTGCGCATTCCACGCTAGCGCGGGCGACATCGCGCCGAGTTTGACGAGCGGTCCGAAGCGGGAGCGATACAGCGTGCGCGACACGGTATGCAGCGAACCGTCGGCGGCGCGCACTTCGACGTTCACGCGCGTCGGCGTCATTGCTTCGCTGTTGCCGTCGACCTGGTACCGGGTCGGCGCGCCAGGTTCGAGCGTCAGCCTGAACAGGCCGAAGCGCTTCGCGGTGGACACGGTATGCGTCCACGCGACGTTGTCGTTGAAGCCGATCACGATCAGCGGCACGCCTGCAAACGACACGCCGCTGACGTTCAGCTTACCGGGAATAGTGAGTTGAGCCTGGTAGAAGCGATCGGGGCCGGTCCAGAACCAGTGCGGATTGCCGAGCAGCAGCGCGCTGCCGGTGTGCGTCGCGTCCGCGCCGAACGCGAGGGCGTTGCTGCCGATGCCAGCTAGGCCGCCGAAGTCGGCGAGCGGTGCAGCGACGGCGGCGTCACCCTGCAACCCGCTTTGCGGCGGGTTCGCCATCGCCTGTGGCGGTTGCGCGGTCGCGATCGCATTGATGAAGCGGGCCTCGCCACCGGCCAGATTCGCCGCGATCTGACGCCGGTAGACGTCCGCGTTGCTGATCTTGCCGAGCCACGGCGCCGCGCGGCAGGCCGCATGCGCGCCCGGAAAATCGCCATGCGCGAGATCGACGACGTAGCGGTTATAGCCGGCGACGAAGCCGTCGATCAGCGCACGCATGTCGTCGGTCTGGCTTTTGCGGTAGCGCGCGACGGTCGCATCGTCGACGATGAAACGGAAGAAGAAATCCGAGTCGAGGTTGTCGGGCTGGCCGAACGTCGCGCCTAACGCGGGGCGCGCGTCGGCGCCGAAGAAGCGCGAGCGTTCGCCGCGATAGGTGACGAAGCTTTCGGTCATCGTGCACAGATTGTCCTGGGCCTGCGCGTAGCCGTACCCGTAGCCGAGGCTGCCCCAGTCGTCGGCTTTGATGTGCGGAATGCCGAGCGCGGTGCGGCGGATATCGGCGCGATAGGGGCCGGTACGCGCGACGTTGTCGGTGTCCTGACTCGCGCAGCCTTGCAAAGCGGCGGCGAGGGGCAGAGCGACCAGCAGGCCGGCGAGGCGGCGGAGCCGCGAGACGTTCGAACGCATGGCTTTTTCGGCCGGGCGGACGTTGAGTGGTGATGCGCGTGGCGATCTCGCGAGCTTAGCGGGTAGTTGAAGGCGGGTCACCGTGGTGAAGCCCAAAAACGACAAAGCCCGCTGGTCGGCGGGCTTCGGGCGCAACGCTTAATGCGGAGGCAGCGATTATTTCCACCGTGAGATGGCTAGTTGTCAAGCTTTCGCTGACCACGCTTCTTGCTTCGCCACACAAGCAGAACTGCTGCGGCGAAACCTAGCACGATAGCGGCCGACGACATGAGGAAGGCGAGGTCGGATTCCTGATATGCCGTCTTGACCCCGTACATACGAACCGCCAATTTCCATATCGGATTCGAAAAGTTCAAGGGCGCTTCTGGATTCATCATCCACCACAGCGCATTGGCAAAGATTGCGAGCAGTAAGGCGAAACCGACCGCGAGACAAATTAGGACTTTTTTCATCTCACAATCACCTCACCGTACGCTTTAAGTTCCGATCCAGGCACTGATACTTTTGGCGTGTTGGTAAATATCGAACGAATATGATGCCAGTCTGCGAGTCGGTCGATAGTTATGCAGCCCTCGCTCCTCCCCAATCGGCCCTTCGGATGCAATCGGAACTGGCCACGAATAATGCCGTCGCATAAGACTTTATCGTCGTCGATATTAGCGTCGATAGCGTAGAGCGCGAACCATTCGCTCTTGTTATTGCCATTCAGGTTAAGCCGATCTTTCCACGGTCCCAGAATGCCGCCGGATCTACGGTCAAAATATAGTACCTGCCGACGGGAATGGCGCCGATCCTCGGCGTGCACATTCCAGCCGCCTTATTGATATAACTCCCCTGCCCGGAGTATGCAGGAAACGATAGAGCGCCAATCCTAAATTCGCTCATTGGCTTACCATTCAATTCGAACGTGCATTGAAACACCTGTCCTCCAGATTGTCCGATAACAGTGAACTCGTAAATAATTAAGTTATGCAGAGCGGCATTCTAAAGGCGATTTTTTTTGAGAAGGAAACTATTAAACTAAATTATTCACGGTAAAAGCTCGGCACACGCGGCCTGATTTTTGCTGACCTGCTTGGGCGTCGTCTCGTTCGCAGGGGACGACGCGTGTTGAAAGCTCATTCACCAGCGGGGTCCCCAGTGGCAGCAGCGCAAGCATCCGGAACGTCAGGACGGCGCATCAGGCGGGGCAGCGTCACGTCGTTAGCGGCGCTGGCTAGCGCGTCCGCAAACTCCGCGCACGCCAACCCGGTGGCACCGCTGAACTACTTCCTGCACGCGGCGGGCCCGGCGGCCCGTCCGACGCTTTACCTCGGCTGGGTTTTCACCGCGATCGTGACGCTGGTCACGCTGATCGTCGCCGGTCTGTTGATCGGCGCGATGGTCCGCAAGCGTCCCGCGACGCAACCGGATGCGCTGAGCGCCGAGCCCGGCGGCATCCGCTGGGTGTTCATCGGTACCGCGGTGTCGTCGGCCGTGCTGCTGGCGATGTTGGTTTACGCACTTATCACGCTCGAATCGGTGGCGTCGCCCGCGTCGTATTCGCAATTGACGATCACCGTGACCGCTTACGACTGGTGGTGGAAGGCCGATTACAGCGACGATCCGAACCCGGCCCGCAACTTCAGTACCGCGAACGAGATTCACATCCCGGTCGGTGAACCCGTGAAGATCCAGCTCAAAAGCGCGGACGTCGTGCACGCGTTCTGGGTACCGCAACTCGCGGGCAAGACGCAGACGATTCCGGGGCAAACCAACGAGCAGTGGATTCAGGCCGACCGGCCCGGCATTTATCGTGGGCAGTGCTCGCAGTTCTGCGGCGCGCAGCACGCGCATATGGCGTTCGAGGTGATCGCGCAGGACGCTGCCGCCTTCAACGCGTGGCGCGACGCGCAGGGACGCGCGGCCAGCGTGCCCACCGGCGATGCGGCGGTCGCGGCCGGCCAGCATCTGTTCGAAGAGCGCTGCGCGGGCTGCCACACGATTCGCGGCACCAAGGCCACCGGCGCGCAGGCCCCCGATCTGACGCATCTCGGCTCGCGCCGGATGATCGCGGCAGGCGCGCTCAGCAACACGCCCGACCATCTGCTCGACTGGATCGAGCACGCGCAGCGAATCAAACCCGACGGATTGATGCCCAGTATCGCGCTGACCACCAGCGAGGCCGCCGCGATGTCGGCGTATCTGGCGACGCTGCATTGAAGCGCATCGCACTCGAGGAGCCCGTTCAATGTCCGATCATCCCGCTTCCGCTTCGCTGCCCGCACTGACCCGCACGCCGCGGCGCGGCCGCGTCGAGCCCGGCAGCGAACAGGAAAAGCGGCTGCGCGAAATCTGGGAGTCGCGGCCCGGCTGGCGTGGCTGGTTCTCGACGGTCGATCACAAGACCATCGGCCTGCGCTACCTGGTGACCGCATTCGTCTTCCTGCTGATGGGCGGCGTCGAAGCGCTGATCATGCGCGTTCAACTGGCGCGTCCCAACGCAACGGTGCTCACGCCCGAACAGTACAACCAGCTGTTCACGATGCACGGACTGACGATGATCTTTCTGTACGCGCTGCCCGTTCTGTCCGGCTTTTCGAACTATATCTGGCCGCTCGTGCTCGGCGCGCGCGACATGGCCTTTCCGCGCCTGAACGCGCTGTCGTATTGGGTGTTCCTGTTCGCCGGCATTTTCCTGTATGCGAGTTTTCCGACCGGCCAGGCCCCCGACGCAGGCTGGTTCAACTACGTGCCGCTGTCCGGGCTCGAATACAGCAACGGCCCGAACATCGACGTGTATGCGCTCGGCATGGTGCTGCTCGGCATCTCGACGACGGTCGGCTCGATGAACTTCGTCGTCACGCTGCTGAGGATGCGCGCGCCGGGCATGTCGCTCGATCGCGTGCCGGTGCTCGTGTGGGGCACGCTGACCGCGTCGGGCGGCAATCTGTTGGCGGTGCCTTCGGTGAGCCTCGCGTTTCTGATGCTGTGGATGGACCGCCGCATCGGCACGCATTTCTTCGACGTGCTCAATGGCGGGCGTCCGTTGCTATGGCAGCACCTGTTCTGGATCTTCGCGCACCCGTGGGTCTACGTGGTCGTATTGCCGGCGATGGGCATCGTGTCGGATGCGCTGCCGGTCTTTTGCCGCCGGCCGCTGGTCGGCTATGGGCCGGTCGCGTTGGCGACGGTCGCGACGATGGTGCTCGGCTTTGCCGTGTGGATCCACCATATGTTCGCGACCGGCATCCCCGCGCTCGCGCTGTCGTTCTTCGGCTCGGCCAGCATGGTCATCGCGGTGCCGAGCGCGGTCGCGACGTTCGCGTGGGTCGCGACGATCTGGACCGGCCGCCCCGTGTATCGGGTGCCGTTCCTGTTTTTCGCGGGCTTCGTGCTGCTGTTCGTGATCGGCGGCGTCTCCGGCGTGATGACGGCGGCGGTGCCGTTCGACTGGCAACTCACCGACACCTACTTCGTCGTCGCGCATCTGCACTACGTGCTGCTCGGCATCAACGTGTTTCCGGTGATCGGCGGCATCTACTTCTGGTTTCCGAAGTTCACCGGCAGGATGACGAACGAGCGTCTCGGCAAGCTCGCGTTCTGGGTGCTGTTCATCGGCTTCAACGTCGCGTTCTTTCCGATGCATATCGCGGGACTGCTCGGCATGCCGCGCCGCATGTACACGTATCCCGCCGACATGGGCTGGAATACGGTGAACCTCGTCACGTCGCTCGGTTCGTTCCTGTTTGCGGCCGGCGTGCTGCTGTTTCTGATCGATATCGCGGTGAGCCTGAAGCGCGGCAAGCTCGCCGGCAACAATCCGTGGGATGCGCCGACGCTCGAATGGTCGGTCAGCTCGCCGCCGCCGCCGTACAACTTCGCGGTGGTGCCGACGCTCGCGAGCCGGCATCCATTGTGGGAAGGACGCGTCGAAGAGCCGGGGGAGGGGGTTCAAGCGCGCTCGCAACTCGACGAAGGCTATCTGCTCGCGCAAGGTCGCGAAGCGTTGGGCACGACCGCACTGGAGGCGAGTCCCGACGTGATCCTGAAGATGCCCGAAGATTCATACGCGCCGTTCTGGCTCGCGGTCTTCGCCGCGCTACTGTTCGCGGGGCTCGCGTTGACCGCGTGGGTTTTCGTGGGCGCGATGCTGGCCGGTTGCGCGGTGTCGATCATCACGTGGCTGTGGCCCGAGCGAGCGCTGCTCCAGCGCGAGCCGGTCGCGGTCGAGGACGCGGGAGGCTGACATGAGCGATGCACTGAATTTCAATCGCGCATCGAGCGAACCGGACCAGACCGCGCGAGCATTGCCGGTTGGCAGCGCGGGCGAGCGATCGAGCGGCTGGTGGGGCTGCTTCACGCTGATCGCCACCGAAGGTGCGCTGTTCGGTTATCTGATCTTTTCGTATCTGTATCTGGCGTCGCAGAGCCAGCAGCATTGGCCGCCCGAGGGCTTGCCGGAGCTCGGGCTCGGCGGCGCGAATACGGTCATTCTGCTGTCGAGCAGCGTGTTCGTCTGGTTCTGCGAGCGCTGCGTGCGCCGGCGGCGGTTGCGGCTGGGTGTCGCGTCGATGGCGGTGGGCATCGTGCTGGGCTGCATTTTCATGGGCATTCAGTTGCGCGAATGGCACAACCACCCTTATGGCCTGACCTCGCATCAGTATGGCTCGCTGTACTTCACGATTACCGGCTTTCACATGGCGCACGTGCTGGTCGGCGTCGTCGTGCTGACCTTGCTGGCGATCTGGACCGCGCTCGGCTATTTCGACGACAAGCGCTGCGCGGCGCTGTCGATCGGCGGGCTGTATTGGCACTTCGTCGATGTCGTGTGGCTGTTCATTTTCAGCACGCTGTATCTGACGCCGTATCTGTTCCGGGAGTGGTCATGACGACGGTGCCCCGAGACTCGCACATCTCGATGCGGTACGTGCTGATCGGTCTGCTCGCGGCACCGTTCGCGTGGCTGTTGCAGATGATGCTCGCGGAAACGCTCGCCGCGCAGGCCTGCTATCCGCACGACCATCCGCTCGGCGCGCCGCTCGTGTCGTGGATGCGTCCGGCGATCGTCGCGCTCGGCACGGTGTGTCTGGTCACGGGCGCGTTCGGCACGTGGGTCGCATGGCGCAATCTGCGCCGCGTCGCGCCGCTGAAACTCGGTGGGCTGAACGGCGAGCGTCGCACGCGCGCCGAACTCGACTGGTTTCTGACGCACGTCGCGGTGATGACCAGCATGCTATTTCTGTTCGCATTGATCGCGACGGATGTCGCGGTCGCGATCGTGTCGCCGTGCAGGTGGTGGTGATGAAGCGCGACGTTCTCGACACGGTCAGATACGGCATCGTGGCCGCATGCGCGCTGACGATAGCAGCGGCGGCACACGCCGCCAGCGCGGCCGACGCGACGGCAAACGCCGCCAGCACCGCCAACGACGCCGCGCAGATCGCCCGCGGCGCATATCTCGCCAAAGCCGCCGATTGCGCCGGTTGCCACACCGCCGCGCCGCGCGTCCCGCATCCGGGCGCGGCGCCTGAAGCTACGCCGCCGTTTGCCGGCGGGCTCGGCATGGGATCGCCGTTCGGCACGATCTATACGTCGAACATCACGCCGGACCCGCAATACGGCATCGGCCGTTATAGCTATGACGACTTCGCGCGCGCGTTGCGCGAGGGTCTCGCGCCCGGGGGCAAGCGGCTCTATCCGGCGATGCCGTACCCGTCGTTCGCGAAGATCACCGACGACGACATGCACGCGCTCTACGCCTACTTCATGCACGGCGTGCAACCGGTCGCGGTGCCGGCACCGCAAACGCGCTTGCCGTTTCCATTCAATCAGCGCTGGGTGTTGATGTTCTGGGACTGGGTGTTCGCACCGAAAGGCCAGTTCAAGGCCGATGCGAAACATGACGCGCAGTGGAATCGCGGTGCGTATCTGGTGCAATCGCTTGGCCATTGCGGCGCCTGCCACACGCCGCGCGGACCCGCCTACGAAGAGCGCGGCTATGACGAGTCTGCATCGGCCTATCTGACGGGTGGCACCAACGACCACTGGTTTGCGCCGAACCTGAGCGCCGACCCAGGCTCGGGGCTCGGCCGAAGTTCCGCGGCCGACATCGTCGACTTCCTGCGACACGGTCACGGCGGCGGACTCATCACGTTCGGCAGCATGGTGCAGGTCGTCGAAGACAGCACGCAGTACCTGAACGACGACGACCTCGCGGCGATCGCCGCGTATCTGAAGAGCCTGCCGTCGCACGCGCCGAGCGGCAATTTCAACGCACGCTCCAGCGCTGCGCAGCAAACCGTGCAGGCGCTGAAAACCGGCGATGTGGAAAGACCCGGCGCGGGCATCTATGCGTCGTATTGCGCGCGCTGTCATCAGATGGACGGGGCCGGGGTGCCGCATAAATACCCGCGCCTCGCGGGCAACCCCGCGGTGCTGTCGGCATCGAGCGCGTCACTGGTGCGGTTGCTGGTCGAGGGCGGCAGCGGTCCGCATACCGAGTCGGGACCGGAGCCGCACAAGATGCCGTCTTTCGCCGGCAAGCTCACGGACACGGAAATGGCCCGTGTGCTCACCTTTGTTCGAACCACATGGGGAAATGCGGCCGGACCAGTCACGCGAAACGATGTATCTGATGTGCGCGGCGCATTGCACAAGTAAATGCCAATACGCGTCGTTATGCGGTGTTCTCGCTGTCGACGTCACCGTGGCCATTGGCGGCGCTGAACAGGGTCTTCAGCTTCGCGTTGACCGCGATCAACTCTCCCACTGGCGTCATCGCGAGTTGCTGATCGAAGAGCGTGAGGACCTGACCGAGCAGCGCGTAGGCGTCGTGATCGACCACGCAGATGCCGGTTTCGAGTCCCGCCTGGCGGCAGCGCAGAATCACGCCCTCCGCGTCGCGAAACAGCTCGGGCACGGCCGAACCATAGCCGCGCTGATTCAGCAGCATTGCCATGTAAATGGCCTGCGCCATGCTGCCGACGTGATATTGATTGGCGACGCCGCTGCGTAATGCTTCGAGCGTCATGTGATAGTCGAGCGAGATTTCGCCTGCTTTGGCAGGCACGATCGGGCGCAGCATCGCCTTCGGGCGGGTGCGCGGCGACTTCGCGGGTGCGGCGCGAGTAGGGCTCGCTTTTCTGGTCATATGCTCACTGAGGCGGCCGGCTTGCGCCGGGCCGCTAAACCATCACGGAACCTGACAACGTCGATAACGGAACACGGCTGCGCCGCATCACACGCGGCGCCGTTCCCGTTAGCCCATATGCAGACCGCCGTTCAGCGAGAAATCCGCTCCGGTCGCAAAGCCCGCTTCATCCGATGCGATCCACGCGACGATCGACGCAATCTCTTCCGGCGTACCGAGACGCCGTACCGGAATCGTCGCGACGATTTTTTCCAGCACCTCCGGACGGATGGCCTTGACCATGTCGGTGCCGATATAGCCGGGCGACACGGTGTTGACCGTCACGTTCTTGGTGGCCACTTCCTGCGCGAGCGCCATCGTGAAGCCGTGAATGCCGGCCTTGGCGGTGGAGTAGTTGGTCTGCCCGAATTGGCCTTTCTGGCCGTTGACCGACGAGATGTTGATGATGCGTCCAAAGCCCCGGCCGACCATGCTCTCGATGACCTGTTTGGTCACGTTGAACAGACTCGTGAGATTGGTGTCGATCACCGCTTGCCAGTCTTCGTAGGTCATCTTGCGGAACATGCCGTCGCGCGTGATGCCCGCGTTGTTGACGAGCACGTCGACTTCGCCCACTTCCGTCCTGACCTTCTCGAACGCTTTCGCGGTGGACTCCCAATCCGCGACGTTGCCTTCCGAGGCGATGAAGTTAAAGCCGAGCGCCTTCTGATCTTCCAGCCATCGGGCTTTGCGCGTCGAGTTCGGTCCGCAGCCCGCAATGACGGTGTAGTTCTCTTTGTGCAAGCGCTGGCAGATGGCGGTTCCGATACCACCCATGCCGCCGGTTACGTATGCAACACGATTTGCCATAAGTCCTCCTTCTTGTTAGGGGTGAGTTGAGCAAGTTTGATTGGAGGATGGACCTATTATTGGCAGCGGCAAACGGCCGGGACGATGGGCATTTTCACCTACGGGTTAACTGCCAATTGGATGCCGGAATCGTTGTTTGACGAGGCAATTAATTATCTTGATTGACGGTTGAATGCTCTGCGAACTCCGCGGTCCCGATGCCGCCGGCCGCTTTCCTGTCCTTGCCTGCGCGCCGTCTTCCTCATACCCTTAGCGTTAGCCTTAAGTAGCTGCCCCGGAAACAGCGCGGCAGACCGCCGGCACGGTCGTCGATCCCGGGGAGCGAAGCCGTCCCTTGCTCCCGCATCTATTCGTGTGATCATCAGAGGCACATCAGGATGACTGATTATCTTGCTGACATCGATCCCGACAAGTTGAACATCCTTGGGATCTTCGGGCTGTTGATCGGCGGCCTCGCGCTGTTTCTTCTCGGGCTGGAGTTCTTGACGGGCGGGCTTAAGGCGATCGCGGGATCGAAGTTGCAGTCGTTGATCGGCGTGCTGACCGCGAACCGGTTTCGCGGCGTGTTGGCGGGTGCCATCGTGACCGCGCTGCTGAACTCGTCGACCATCACGACGGTGCTGATGGTCGGCTTCGTGTCCGCCGGGCTGATGACACTTGCCCAGTCGGTGCCGATGATCATGGGCGCGAACATCGGCTCGACCATCACCGCGCAGATCATCGCCTTCGACGTTTCGCGTCTGACGCCCTACATGCTCTCGATCGGCTTCGTGCTGCACGCGTTTGCCCCGCGCGAACTGCTGCGGCAGATTGGCCGCGTCGTGATGGGGCTAGGCCTGCTGTTCATGGGCATCCAGCTGATGGGCGAATCCACGCATCCGTTGCGCACGTACCAGCCGTTCATCGACGCGATGCAGGATATGCGCAATCCGCTCGTCGGCGTCATCGTGGGGGCGGTCTTTACGGCGATCGTGCAAAGCTCGGCGGCGACGCTCGCGGTCGTGATTGCGCTGAGCGGGCAGGGCCTGATGCCGCTCGAAGCCGCCATCACGCTGATTCTCGGCGCGAATGTCGGCACCTGCGGCACGGCCTTGCTCGCTTCGATCGGCAAGCCGCCGGAGGCGGTGCAAGTCGGCGTCGTGCATCTGGTGTTCAATGTGCTCGGCGTCGTGATCGCGCTCTTCCTGATTCCTCAGATGGCGGAATTCGTGCGCTGGATATCGCCGTCGCATCCGGACCTGCAGGGCCTCGAGCGCCTCGCGGCCGAGGCGCCGCGCCAGGTAGCCAATGTGCATACTTTGTTCAGCGTCGCAAATACGCTGCTGCTGATCTGGTTTACCGGTCCCATCGCGCGGTTCGCGCAACTGGTCGTGCCGCAGCGCGCGAAGCCCGCCAAACCCGCGGGCGATCCGCAGTATCTCGACGAGTCGGTGTTGACGGTGCCGGCGCTTGGATTGCAGCGCGTGCGCATCGAGCTGACCCGGCTCGGCATGCAGGTGCTCGAAGTCGTGCAACGCGGCTCCCAGATGGTGTCGACGGGCACGATGGAAGAGATCAATCAGATGCTCGATAAGGACAAGGAAAGCGACCGGCTTTCCTTCGAGATTCTTCAATATATCGGCCGCCTGTCGAAGGGGGAGCACTCGGAGGAGGAAGGTCAGCAGATGGTCGGCTATACGCAGGTCACGAGCCACCTCGAAAGCATCAGCGGCATTGTCGGCACGACGCTGCTCAGCGTCGCGCAGCAGCGAATGACGCAGCAGATCGACCTGTTGCGCCTGCGCGATGCGGCGACCACGCAGTTTTCCGAGGCGGTGATCCGCAATCTCGAGCAGGCGATCCGCACGATCGAGGCGCCCGATCCGGAGGAAGTCGCGAAGGTCATCGACGCGAAACCCGGCATCGAGAAACTCGCCGCGACCGCGCGTCAGGTCGTGCTCGCGAAGCTTCAGTTGGCCGACAAGACGGACGTCGTCACATTCCGGCTCGCGATGGATCTGATCGAGCAGGGCCGGCAAATCGCGCAGTTTGCGCGGGCCATTGCGAAAAACGTGGCGGCGCTTCAATAGATTCAATGGCGATCGATATATTCGTGCGGAACTGATCGCCAGCACACGTAGGTGCGGGTTGCACGACGGTTAAACTTGTGGCGTGTCATCCTCGTGACACGCTTTCAAAGAGAGTGGGATTGCCCGCCTTTGCTGTGCGGGCTTTTTTCTTGTCGCGCGGGTTGTGGTATCAGTAGTGAAGCTTGCAACGCCTGTAACGATTTAACACACGCCGCGTCCATTATTTGATAGCCTTTGTCGCAGCAGAGCATTGAACTCAAGGAGGGATTCACCATGATAAGGTGGCTTGCTAACTGGGCTTCACAACATGCTCCTACTCCCGAGAAACAGGCCGAACGTGCGCTGAACAACTTGCGCATGGAACTGTTTCAGGCCGAACAGCTTGTGCTCGACGCACAGCTGCGTGCCGATTACTATCGGGCTCGCCTGACCTTCCTCGAAGAAGTTACGAGAAAGGGAATCGAACAGGTATCGGACGAACGCAAGGCTCCTCTGGAGCCCCCCCAGCCACTGCGGCCGGGACTCAAGCTCACCGCGGCGCAATAGCCGCGTATATTCCATCGCAATCTGTTCGGTCAGCCGCGTTTGAATACGTGGGCTGACGGCAATCGTGCTGTCCAGGGCGCGTGCAATGCGCGTTTTTTGCCAGCCGATTGCGCGAGCATTGATTGCCGCGCCGTGAAGTTTCGAGTTGCCCGGTTCAGTGATCCGACCGGGCAACTTCGTTTGAGCGATTGATTTTTACTGCGGGACTTCCACTGCGCTGCGCTTCGCTTTCTGCGAGACGCCTGCTTTGTCGTGCTTAGCTTGCCAGATCGGGCGGCAGCTTGCCGCCGTTTGCAGCGAGCGCCTGCATCACCTGCTTGTGCAGCCAGATGTTCATGCTCGCTGAGTCGTTCATATCCCCGCTGTACTTCAATTCCTGCGCAAGCTGCTTGCGGTGTTCGAGACTGCTGTCGACGCCGAGCGCCTTCATCGTGTCGACAATCGACGTACGCCAGTTCAACGTCTGTCCGCTTTCGCTGACGAGTTGATCCATCACGGCGGCCACGTCGACGTCGGTCAGCGGTGCGGGTGCGGCGGGCGCGTTGGGCGTCGCGGCTTGCGCGGCGGCCGGGTCGGGGGTGGCTTCCGTCGCGGGGGGAGGTTGGTCCGGCTTCGCTTTGCCGAACAGCTTGTGCACGATGTCACCAAAAATACTCATTTCCGAAATCTCCGCGGTTGAATGACGAATGCGAGTGGGGGCGCTCGCGGGACATGCCCCCGATATGCTACGCGTCTAGCACGGCAAAAAACGTAATATTTTGTCAGCCCGTCGTCATTCGGCGTGCTCACGGTCGAACTGGCATACCGCTGGGAAGCCCATCAACTTGCACATTTCGGAGAATGGGTACATGGTGTTTTCCACGTGCCTGGTGCCGCGCTGCGCCTTGATCTGGCCGTAGACATCCTGCAGCGCTTTCGCGACCGCCAGAAAGCCCGATGCCGGATAAATCGCAATCGAAAAACCGAGCTCCCGCAATTCAGCCGGCGTCAGTTGCGGCGTGCGCCCGCCTTCGACGATGTTCACGAGCAGCGGCGTATCGAACGTGCGTGCGATCGTCTCCAACTCGTCGACCGTTTCCCGGTATCAGAAGTGCGTATGCAAGCCGACTCGTGCGATAGCCTGGGTCTGGCCGCTCGATGTGCCGTCCGCGCTGTTCATGCCGTTGATCTGCGCGAAGCCGACCGAGCTTGCGCGCTGATACAGGCCCATCACGTAGACGCTCGTGCGCTTCGACAGCGAGTAGTCGACAATCGCCGCGACCTGGTGCGCGTGATTGTTGTCGACGACCGAATTGCCCTTCATGTACATATACGACGCGCCGGTGGCGAGTGCCGGTGTGAACCGGTACTGCACGCCGACCGAGGCTTCATAGACCGAGCCGCCATTCGCCGAGTTGTGCACCCGTGAGAATGGCGAGCGCGATCTGCATCTTCTTCATTGATTTGATCTCCTTTTTATATTTCGTCATGCAAAGCGAAGTCGTGTCGAAGATCACCAACTGGGTCGAAGAATCCAAGGTGCCGACTTCGGTGATGACGTATCGGACCGATTCGTCGAACAACGTAACGGCCTCGCGTCCGGTCTATCCGTACCCGGCGGTCGCGAAGTGCACCGGTTCGGGCGACTGGCACGACGGCGCGAACTACACGCAAGGCGCACCGCTCTACACGGCAGCCTCGCGTACGTGGGCGGGTTCGAGCTTCTACGCCACGCCTGATACGCCGGCGACGCGCGGTGTCGCGGCGCCCTGAACCGGGTCTCGCGCAGCGCTAACTGAGTACGAGCCGGTCCGCGAGGCCGGCTCATTCCGAAGCTGCATGGCCGTGGCACGGTCATCCTCTTTTTCTTTTGAGCCCTTTTTTCGTGGGGCAAATCCGCTGCCGGCGCGGCGCATTCACGTCGATCGCAAAAGCGGGGCGTCGCGCTGCGGTTCTATGCGAGTTCGTTCCCGCGTCATCTGTTTTGTTTATCAGTTGGTGTGCCAACTGGCGTTCGGCAAGGCCCCTTCGAAGGGCGGTGGCCCTAGGTCGAACGCCTGTCCGGCGCCGCTTTGCGCAAATCGGACAGACTTCAACGATGCTATGCGGAACGCTGAAAATGCGGATACTCGCTTCGACCATATGGTTAACCCGCGCTTTGGCCCGCGAAGGACGAAACGTACCGTCACGCCAGTTGTTTGAGTAGGGCGTGTAGGGGCCGCATCGCCACGATGGTAACGACGCCTTTGCGAAGCAACCCGCGTCCAGCGCGCGATGACGCCATTGAAGGAGACAGGAGAGTTTTGATGAGTACTACCAGCGGTAACAGAATTGATATCAAGAAGTTCATCGATGAACGGCCAATCTCGCCCTACCAGTGGCTGCTGGTAGTGCTGTGTTTTCTGATCGTGACCGCCGATGGCATGGACGTCGCGATCATGGGTTTCGTCGCACCGTCCATCATTCATGATTGGGGTATTTCGCGTCCCGAATTCGGACTCGTGATGAGCGCGGCGCCGATCGGTCTCGTGATTGGCGCATTGTTCGCGGGTCCGGCATCGGACCGCATCGGCCGCAAGTGGGTGCTGATTACGTCGGTGTTTCTGTTCGGCGTGTTTACGATCGCAACTGCGTTCACGCAATCGCCGTTTTCGATGGCGGCGCTGCGTCTGTTGAGCGGTGTCGGCCTCGGCGCGGCGATGCCGAACTCGACGACGCTGCTGTCCGAGTACGCACCGCAACGCAAGCGCGCGCTGCTGATCACCGTGATGTTCACGGGCTTCAATCTCGGCTCGGCATTGATCGGCTTCGCGGCCGGCTGGCTGATTCCGGTTCACGGCTGGCGCTCGGTGCTGATTTTCGGCGGCGCGCTGCCGCTCGTGCTGATTCCGATCCAGATCTGGCTGCTGCCTGAGTCGGCCCGTCTCCTCGCGGTGCGCGGCGCGCCTGCGCAGCGTATCGGCAAGGTGCTCGGCCGGATGTGCGGCGTGCGTTTCGCCGGCAATGAAGTGTTCGTGTCGAACGAACCGCCGCTGCCGACGCGCAAGCCGATCGGCGTGCTGTTCTCGCAAGGCTATGGCTCGATGACGATCGCGCTGTGGGTCACGTATTTCATGGGCCTGCTCGTGATCTATCTGCTGACCGGCTGGCTGCCGACGCTGATGAAGGATGCGGGTCTGTCGGTCACCACCGCGGCCAACATCACGGCGATGTTCCAGATCGGCGGCACGATCGGCGCGGTGCTGGTCGGCTGGGTCATGGACAAGGCGCGTCCGGCGCCGGTCATCAGCGCCGCGTATATCGGCGGGGCAGTGTGCGTGCTCGGGCTCGGCCATATCGGCGCGATGTCGTCGTCGCTCGCATTGCTGGTGTTTGCCGCTGGCTTCTGCATGAGCGGCGCGCAAACCGGTCTGAACGCATTTGCGCCCGGCCGCTACCCGACCGTTGCGCGTGCGACCGGTATGAGCTGGATGCTCGGCATGGGCCGCTTCGGCAGCATCTTCGGCTCGGCGATCGGCGGCGCGCTGCTCGGCTTCGGCTGGCAGTTCGGCGCGATCCTCGCCATGCTTGCGATCCCCGCTACGCTCGCCGCGATCGCCATCCTGGTGAGCCAGCGCGCGGGCGGCACCGGTACGGCGGCGCAGCCGAATACCGCGCATTGACGCACGCAGGTACGTGGCGCGCGTGCGGTTCGCGCGCGTCGCTGGTTAAATTCATCTACTGAGGAATCACGGTGATCATCGACATTCACGGCCACTACACCACCGCGCCCAAAGCGTTGGAGGCGTGGCGTAACCGCCAGATCGCAGGCATCAAGAGTCCGTCCGAGATGCCGGCGGTGTCGGAATTGCAGATCAGCGACGACGAGCTGCGCGAGTCGATCGAAAACAACCAGTTGAAACTGATGCGCGAACGCGGCCTCGATCTGACGATCTTCAGTCCGCGTGCGAGCTTCATGGCGCATCACATCGGTGACTTCGAAGTCTCCAGCACGTGGACCGCGATCTGCAATGAACTGTGCTATCGCGTGAGCCAGCTGTTTCCCGCGAACTTCGTGCCGGCCGCGATGCTGCCGCAAAGTCCGGGTGTCGATCCGGCCACCTGTATTCCTGAACTCGTCAAATGCGTCGAGCAGTACGGCAATGTCGCGATCAACCTGAATCCCGATCCGTCGGGCGGCCACTGGACCAGCTCGCCGCTGTCGGACCGCTCGTGGTACCCGATCTACGAGAAGATGGTCGAGTACGACATTCCCGCGATGATTCACGTGAGCACGAGCTGCAATGCGTGCTTCCACACCACCGGTTCGCACTACCTGAATGCGGATACCACCGCGTTCATGCAATGCCTGACCTCGGACCTGTTCCGTGATTTCCCGACGCTGCGGTTCGTGATTCCGCACGGCGGCGGCGCGGTGCCGTATCACTGGGGTCGTTTCCGCGGCCTCGCGCAGGAAATGAAGAAGCCGTTGCTGAAGGACCATCTGCTGAACAACGTGTTTTTCGACACCTGCGTCTATCATCAGCCGGGTATCGATCTGCTCACGCGCGTGATTCCGGTGGACAACATCCTGTTCGCGAGCGAGATGATCGGCGCGGTGCGCGGCATCGATCCGGAAACCGGCCACTATTTCGATGACACGAAGCGCTACGTTGAAGCCGCGGATATGAACCCGGAGCAGCGCTACAAGATCTACGAAGGCAACGCGCGGCGCGTCTATCCGCGTCTCGATGCCTTGCTGAAAACGAAGGGGTTGTAATCATGTATGAAATCGGAGTCGTGTATCGCAACATCCAGCGCGCGGATGCGGACGTGGCCGCGAAACTCGGCGCGCTCGGTTCGGCCACCGTGCATGAAGCCATGGGCCGCACGGGCTTGCTCCAGCCGTATATGCGTCCGATCTATACCGGCGCGCGCGCGAGCGGCACAGCCGTCACGGTGCTGCTGCAACCGGGCGACAACTGGATGCTGCACGTCGCGGCCGAACAGATCCGGCCGGGCGACGTCGTCGTCGCGGGTGTCACCGCGGAGAGCACCGACGGCTACTTCGGCGATCTGCTCGCAACCAGCTTCCAGGCGCGCGGCGCGCATGCGCTGATCATCGACGCCGGTGTGCGCGACGTCGGCGTGCTGACCGAAATGAACTTCCCGGTCTGGAGCAAGGCGATTTCCGCGAAGGGCACGGTCAAGGCGACGCTCGGCTCGGTGAACATTCCGGTCGTGTGCGCGGGCGCACTGGTCACGCCGGGCGACGTCGTCGTTGCCGATGACGACGGCGTGGTCGTGGTGCCGGCGGCCGCCGCGCAAGCGGTGCTCGACAAGGCTGCGGCGCGCGAGTCGAACGAAGCCGAGAAGCGCGCGAAACTCGCCTCCGGCGTGCTGGGTCTCGATATGTACAACATGCGCGGGCCGCTCGAGCAGGCTGGACTGCGTTACAAGGACTGACAGGCGTGGTCGCAGAGATCAACGGTCAAGCCGCGCGCGCGCCGATCACCGGCATTTCGTCGATGGCCACGCGCCAGGTGCTCGCCGAACTCGCCGCGTCGTACGAGCGGCGCACCGGGCAGGGCGTCACGATCGAATCGGTCGGCGGCGTCGATGCGGCGCGCCGGGTCGAGGATGACGAAGTCTTCGATATCGTCGTGCTCGCAGCGGACGCGATCGAGCGGCTCGTGGTGGCGGGTTGCGTCGAAGCGGCGAGCCGCGTCGGGCTCGCGCGCTCAGGCATCGCGGTCGCGGTCGCGGCTGGAGCGACACACCCGGACATCGCGACCGAAGCGGCGCTGCGCGACGCGATTCTCGGTGCGCGCAGCATCGGTTACTCGACGGGGCCGAGCGGCACGCATCTGCTGAAGCTGTTCGAACGTTGGGGCATTGCCGGGCAGATCGCTTCGCGTATCGTGAAGGCGCCGCCGGGTGTGCCGGTCGGCACGCTCGTCGCGCGCGGAGACGTCGCGCTCGGCTTTCAGCAGATGAGCGAATTGATTCACGTACCGGGTATCGATGTGCTCGGCGAGCTTCCTGCCGCCATCCAGTCCACCACGACTTTCACCGCCGCGATCTGCACGGCGGCGCGCCACCGCGAAGCGGCGCAGGCGTTGCTGGCGTTTCTGGTCTCGCGCGAGGCCGATGGCGCAAAGCTGCAAAACGGCATGTCGCCGGCTTGATGGGGGAGCGGCGCTCGCCCTGGCTCGATGGCGGAATCCAAACGCCGCGAATGAAAGCGGATTCAAGCCATCAGCTTGCCCCACTCGTAATCGATACTGTCCGGAGTGAAGGGCAGCACGCCTGCACCGGGCGTAAATGTCAGTTCGCCGAAATAAACGCGGTCGTCCGGCGCATACAGGTCCACTCGCACATAGTCGAAGTCTTCGCACAGACGGACCGCGATATCGAGCACGGCATCCAGATTGGGCGGGCGCGGACCTGGTGCCGCACTGCGCTTGTAGTCGCCGATTGCGATATCGAGGTGATTCCAGTCGACGTCGTACACGTCGCCGTGCGTCGCGGTGCCGAACCGGTCGGAGATCACGAGGATATAGATGATCGGCCCCCCAGGCCGGCCGCCGAAGCAG
This sequence comes from Paraburkholderia sp. BR13444, assembly GCF_040948755.1. Classification (NCBI taxonomy): domain Bacteria; kingdom Pseudomonadati; phylum Pseudomonadota; class Betaproteobacteria; order Burkholderiales; family Burkholderiaceae; genus Paraburkholderia; species Paraburkholderia sp. BR13444. The sequence goes on from NZ_JBFPKM010000005.1 coordinate 221,963, forward strand.
TGCATCTTGAGATCCGCCGGAATCTGGCCGCGCTGATCGAGCAGCAGCTTCTCGAAGAAGACGCGAGGCTCGATCGACCGATAGTGGCGCTCGCGCCCAACGTAATAGAATTCGGTGCGCAGCCACTGGTCGGCAAGCTTCTTCAGCTTGTCGAACGAGGTCTCCGATTTGTTTCTCACCACTTCGACGAAGCTGCTGCCGTGATTGGCTTTCATTACGAAAGCATCCGGCAGCGCGTCGAACACTTCGGGCGTGAATACATCGGGCGCTGCAATCAGCGGTATCAAATGCTTGTCACCGATCTTCCGGGCAATATAGTCCCGCACCAGCAGCTTGTCGGTCAGCTCGATATAGCGAGGATCAGGGTGAAGATTGCGCTGCAGGATCTTCTCATTGAACGTCACTGGACGAATCAGATTCGGATAGCGGCCAGTGCATTTGTGATGTAACAGGCTTAGGAAAAGGGCATCCGGCAATAAGGTCTTCGCCGCTTCCTTGATCTTTCTCACGGTAGATGGCGCTTGCCCTTGCGCGAAATGCGCGCTTGCGTGCAGGCCCGGCATCTCACAGGGCGCAGCCACGGCACTGTCAACGGATTGTAGGGAGGCCATGTTTTCCGGCGCGACGGCGGCGTCCTCCGCGGCCAGTTCGGCGGTTTTGATGATCGTCATGTTCTTATCCCTTTTGCGGTCGAGCCGGCGATTCGTGCTCGGAGTAATAGGGAATTGAAATTAAAGCGTCAGCGGCGCTTGCCGCAACATCTCGGTCGCGGCACTCCAGCTTTCCTCCGGTGTCAGCCAGCGTTCTTCCGCGTCCACATGCTGTTGCGCGCGGAATTGCGTCGGCGACATGCCATAGCGCTCCTTGAATAGCCGCCCGAGCCGATTACCGTCGCCCATTCCGCAGCGACGCGCGATCTTATCGACCGGCAAATCGGTGTTCTTCAGCATCGAGCGAACGATCTCGAAGCGTGTGCGCAGCAGATATTCGAGTGGCGTCATGCCGAACTCGCATTTGAAACGGCGCTGAAAATTGCGCTTGCTCATCGCCACCGACTCGGCCGCCTGGGCAACCGAAATAGCCTTGCTGTAGTTCTCCTTGATCCAGCGCGCCGATTCGCGAATCTTCTCGGTCGTCGTCGTGATATTGACGTCGTCGAGCTCCGAACGGCTCCTCTCGGCGTAGCCGGTTTGCAGGATGCGGCCGATTTTGCGGGCCGTGTCGGTATTGATGTCGCGTTCGATCTGCGCGAGCGCGAGATCGGTCGGCGTCACATTGCTTTGCGTGCGCGCGGCATCGCCGCTGTCGTCGAACAGAAAAATCGGCACGATCGATTGCAGCGGATCGTTGCAGACGACCGCGAGATTCGCACCCTGTTGCATGCCGAAAGATGCGATCGATCCTTGCAGTGAGATCCACGACAGAAACCGATCGTTGGATTCCGCCACTTCGGTGACGTCGCGGCAGGCCACGAAGAACGCGTGGAAATCCGCGAGGCAATAGCGTTCGAGGCCTTGCGTCCAGATCGATATACCGGAAGAACTGGTCACCAGACCGCCGCCATCGGATACCACGGTAAACCGGTATGGCGCCTCTTCGCCAGCCGTTCTCTTGAACTCATTGGCAAGCCGGAACGCGTCGCCGATCGCGCCGGTACTTGCCATCGAACAATCCTGAAAGACGAATAGACCAATGTGCTTCATCACGCCAGCTTCTCCAGACAGGAAAATCTACGCATTGAGATTAGCGCATCGAATTCTGTCGGACGAGCTTGGCCGGCATGCGCGGGTGTTTTGGCGTAATCGTCAAGATTCGAGAAATTCTTACCTCACTATTCGCTAAATTGCGTGCTACTAATTAACGTTGGGCGGAATTTTTTTCCAGCACGATTAGCGCGATTTTTGCAGGCGAGAAGCCAGGGCATCGGCGGAATGCGCCGAGCAGCGTGGATTCGGCACGATTTGCGGGATATCAACGGCATTTTTTGCACACGAACCGCCCATTTGGCGTTCTGTCGCGATGTACGGCGGCTATCGTATAACTCTGTTACAGCAATTGCAGATCGCAACAAGGCTTTCCAGCATCTGTTTCATTTGTAAAAGGCTCCGCATTATCGGCCAATAGCACCTTACTTTGGGCCGCCGGCGAATGCCCCGATCCTTTGCGGACTATGCTTCACCGCAACATCGAGAGAGAAATTGTCAATCGCGAATTACGTGAATGGCGGGTACCGCATTCGCTGATTCGTGAGAAGAACAATCGGCAATGCCGCGGTGGATAAGCAATAGGTGTGTAGCCTTCCGTGGTTCGAGAGGTCCCGAACACGGCTCCCCGACCTAACCCGACACAGCACGTCGCTTCGCCGTGCTGCCAGCCAATCCAGGGTCTATCCGGCCGGCGGCATAAATAGCGACGTGGCGACGCAAAGCGATCGCCGATCGCTTTGTTTCATCAACCTGCAAGGATCAGACCGGTGGATTACTATCCGCAAAACTCGCTCTATCCCGCTGTTGATACCGAGCGCAGACAACTCAGTGCCAGCGGGATGCTTACGCTAATGCGTGACCACATCTGGGAGATCGTGGTGACGACGGTCGTCGTCCTCACGCTCGCGGTCGCGTATCTTCTGATTACTACCCCCATCTATTCCGCCGACGTAATCGTTCGTGTGGACCCGCCCGAGCCGAATGCGCTCGGACTTGCGTTGCAGAACCAGGATCTGTTGCCGCCCCCGACGCCGTCGTCGGTAACGGAAATGGCGGTGATGGAAAGCCGGTCGGTTTTGCAGCCGGTGATCGACCAGTTCCGTTTCGACATTTCGGTAAAGCCGCACAAGCTTCCGGTGCTCGGCGACATCGCCGAAAAATTTGCTACACCGGGACAGCCTTCGGCGCCGTGGCTCGGCCTGAAATCGTATGCATGGGGCGGTGAGCGCGTGCAGATCGCGGCGCTCGACGTGCCGCGCGAACTCGAGGAAGAGAAGCTGACCTTGACCGCGCTCGACAATGGCGGCTTCGAATTGCATGGCCCGTCCGGCGAGTTGCTGGCGAGTGGCACGGTCGGCATGCCGGTCAAGCAGAACGGCGTGTCGATGCTCGTGAAGGAACTCGCTGCGCGGCCCGGCACGAAATTCGAAGTGATCCGCTGGAATGATCTCGATGCGATCAAGCGCTTCGAGAGTCTGATCAAGATCGGCGACAAGGTGAAAGACTCGGGGTTGCTGCAAATTCAGTACCGCGACAAGAGTCCGGACAAAGCCGCTGCCGTCGCCAATGCATTGGGACAGCAATACCTCGCCTCCGCGGTGGCGAGCCGACAATCGAACGACACGCAGACGCTCGCGTTCATTAACGGCGAACTCCCGCGTCTACTCGCCGATCTGCGAAAAGCCGAGGAAGCGCTGAAGAGCTTCCGCTCGAACTCGCAATCGATGCAGCCGACCAACGAGGCGCAAGCCTATTTGCAGGGCGGCCTCGATCTCGACAAGCAGATCGCGACGTTGCAATTGCAGCGCACGCAAATGCTCGAGCGCTATACGCCGCAGAGCCGCTGGGTGCAGAACATCGACGAGCAACTGGCGCAATTGAAAGAAGCGAAAGCGAAATTCTCTGACCATTTCAACGGCATGCCGGCGTCGGAGCGCGAGAGCGTCGATCTGATCCGCGCGCAGAAGGTGGCTGAAACGGTGTATCTCGGCATGGTCCAGAAGGCTGAGCAATTGCAGGTGCGCCGCGCCAGCACGACGGGCGGTGCGCATATTCTCGATCCGGCGATGAGACCGCATATGCCGGTCATGCCGCAGCCGGTTCTCGTGCTCGGCGGCGGATTGGTGCTCGGTATCCTGTCCGGCGTCGTGTTGGTCTTCATGCGCCGCCACGTGATGATCGGCGTGACTGATCCGCGCTACGTCGAGCGCCAGATGAGCGTGCCGGTGTTTGGCGAGATTCTGTTCAGCCATCAGCAAGTGCTGCTCGATCGCGATGCGACCGCAGGCCGAAAATCTCTGCCGCCAGCGACCGGGCGTGCCCATCCGCCGCTGCAGAAGAGTCTGCACGAGATTCAGCTCGATACGGGCATTCCGAACAGGATTCTCGCCGCGCGCTTTCCACACGACGCGTCGGTCGAAGCGCTGCGCAGCGTACGGACCGCCGTCACGCGCGATCTCGCGCATGCACGCAACAACATCGTCATGGTCATCGGCCCCACGCCGTCCGCCGGCAAGAGCTTCGTCGCCGCGAATCTGGCGATCCTGCACGCGGAAGTCGGTCAGCGTGTGGTGCTGATCGATGCCGATATGCGGCGTGGCCATCTCGCCTCGCTATTCAACGAGAGCAATCGTGGAGGCCTATCCGAAGTGCTGGCCGAACGCTTGCCGTTGCGCAATGCGTTGCGCTCCACCCGCATCGAAGGATTGACGTTCCTGTCGTGCGGCGCGCGCCCGGAGAATCCCGCCGCGCTGCTGATGAAGCCGCGCCTGAAGGATGTTCTTGAGCGGCTGTCGAGCCAGTTCGATCTGGTGATCATCGATACGCCGCCTTTCCTCGCGGTCACCGACGCCTCGATCGTCGCGAACGAGGCGGGCGCATCCCTGCTCGTGCTGCGCTCTGGTATGCAGAGCGAGGAGGAGATCGCCGACACGATCAGAAAGGTGGAACGCGCGGAAGGGCGCATCGCGGGCGCTGTGTTCAACGGCATACCGCTGCGTCGAAGCACGAAGAATTACGGCTACGAAACGAACTATGCCAGCGATTTCGGCGAAAACGACGCCGGGCAGCAAGCGCCGCGAGGCGCCTGAGCGTGTGGGGACCTCAACGCGGTAACGCGCGTTCGCGATGGCGTAAAACGGAGAACCAGATGGCCTTTGCAATCAACGGAAAGTTTACTTCGCAGTCCATCACGGGGGTTCAACGCGTGGCGTATGAGCTGACGCGGGCCATGCAGATGCGCGCCGCGCCCGGCGACGAACCGGAATTGTTCGTGCCACAAAACGCGGTCGAGCCCGGGGCGCTGCTCAGACCGCAGCGGCGCTTTCCGTGGCTGCGTGGCACGTTGTGGGAGCAGATCACGCTGCCGATCGCTGCTCGCGGGATCCCGCTGCTCAGTCTGTGCAATACGAATCCGCTGTTCAAGCACAGTCAGGTCGTGATGGTTCACGACATGGCCGTCTTCGACGTGCCGGAAGGCTTTTCGAGGAAATTCCGGCTCTGGTATCGGATCGTCTTCACGCTACTGCCGCGCACGCATCCGATCGTTCTGACGGTGTCGACGTATTCGAAAAGGCGGATCTGCCATCACCTGAAGATCGACGAATCGCGTGTGAAAGTGGTGGCGCCCGGCGCGGATCATCTCGACCGGATCGTGGCTGACACGTCGGTGCTGCAACGGCTCGAATTGAACAAGGACGCGTATTGCGTGATCGTCGGCAGTCTCGACCCGCGCAAGAATCTGCGCGGCGTGCTGGACGCAATCGCGCGGCTCGGGCATCTGCGCGACGTGAAATTCGTCATCGTGGGAAAACAGTATCCGCGCATCTTCAGCAGTGCCGGCGTCGAGCATCCGCTGCAGTCGCGGCAGGTGGTGTGGGCCGGATTCGTGTCCGACGAGGAACTGAAGGGACTCTACGAGAACGCTGGATGCCTCGTGTTTCCGTCGTTGTACGAAGGCTTCGGCCTGCCGCCTCTGGAAGCGATGTATTGCGGCTGTCCGGTGATCGCGTCGGCGCGTACGTCGATACCGGAAGCGTGCGGGAATGCCGCGATGTACTGCGACGCGGCCTCCGCGGACGACATCGCCGCAAAGATCGAGCAGATGATGAGCGATGCCGATCTTCGCCAGCAATACCGCAGCGCTGGGCTGCTGCATGCGCGCGAGTTTCGCTGGGAGCGCGCGGCGCAACAGGTGCTCGAAATCCTCGATGTAAAGACCGGCGAGCGGCTGCCTGAACTGGCACCGCGCGCGTCAGCGAGCTAGCGATGGATGGCCACGAACATGGATCGCATGAAGACCCGTGCTGGCAGAAGACGTGCATTGCGCACACTCGCCGCGTTGGCGGCGGGCGCGGCCGCGCCATTGTCGGATATCAGGCCCGCTCTCGCGTTGGTACAGGACCCTGCGCACGCGCGCGCGCGCGGCCGCATGATGAGCGATCTGATCGGCGTGAACGGCTGGGCCGGATCGGTTGCCGACATCGAGATGTGGCGAGCGATGGGCATCACCTGGGGGCGTGACACGGTCGGCCCGGGCCAACCTGATCGGCGCGGCGAGCCGATGCGCATCGACAAAACCAGCTCGGCGTACGATGTCGACCTGCCGTCCAGACTGTTGCGAAATGAACGCAATGGAATCGGTTCGCTGCTGATGCTCGGCTTTACGCCGAGATGGAATGCGAGCGTGCCGGGCGAAAACAATTCGGCACCCGTCGACGTGGATGCATGGAAGCAGTACGTCGACGCGGTGGTCCGCAAGTATTCCGCGCCGCCTTATAACCTGCGCTATTTCCAGATCTGGAACGAGGCGGCTGGAAAATTGTCCGGCGGCTTGCAGCAGTCGGTGTTCTGGCGCGGCCCGGGGTTCAGCAAGGACGAAAAACGCTCGAAACCGTATGAACGCGCGATGCAGGATTACGTCGAGCGGGTTCATATTCCGGCCGCCCGCATCATTCGCAGTTATCACGCGTACGTGGTGTATGGCGGCTGGCCCGACCAGGGCGGCCTCGATAACTTCTACCGCTGGCTCGAATATCGCAGTCCGGAATTGAAAGAGCGCATGCTCGATTGGGTCGACTATATCGACACGCACTATTTGCCGGTTGCCGACATGGAACCGCTGTACCAGAGGTACGTGAAGAACGGTCCCGCGCGCGGCATCTGGCAAACCGAGATCGGCAACGAGTACATCAAAGACCCGCACTATTTGCCGCGCTATTTCTTCGACTTCGCGGTGTGGGCGCTCGGCAGGAATTGGGACGATCCGAACAAGTACGTCTCGATGATCTATCACTGGGAGGGCTATGAACCGTATCGTCTCACGCACCCCGGTCCGCCTGAACGAACCTACAACGTTTCCGGTCGAAGCTTGGTCGTGTTGCGACAAACCGTGGGTGGGCATCTGGCGAGTTTTTCGAAACCGCTGCAATGCGGTCCGGGTGTTGCTGCAAATGCTTTGGTTTCCGGCAACGACCTGGTGATGCAGGTGAGCAGCAGCCCGGGCTGGCAGAACATTTCCATCGGCGGGCTGCAGGCGCTGCGCTCGCATGCGATAAAGGCCGATTTCATCGACGCGGTGAGTGGCGAGGCGAGCGCACCGGACAATGTTGCATTGAGTTGGGACAACGATTTGATGAACGTGCGATTCAAGGTACCCGACAAGGTGAATGGTGCTGGCAACAATCCGCCCAAACATCTGGCTTATCTGGTGGTTCGGAGTGCGGCGCAGGCAGTGGCATAGCGAGATTTCGCGAACTTTACGGCCGCCGGGAGCCGGCGGACCGAACCTGATGGATAGTGTTGACACATCATGAGACAGGTCACCATTGCGATTTGCAATTACAACTACGAGCACTATCTGGCGGCGGCGATCGACTCGGCGCTCGCGCAGGACTATCCGGCGACCACGGTCATGATCGTCGATGATGGATCGACCGACGGGTCACGCGCGATCATCGAAGGCTACGGCGACCGCGTCGTGTCGATGTGCAAGAAAAATGGCGGACAGGTGTCCGCCTACAACTGCGCAATCGCGTCGCTCACCACCGAGTTTGTGATCTTTCTCGATTCGGATGACGTGCTGTACCCATCCGCAGTCACCGAGGTCATGCGCTTTTTCGAGGACGGCGAGTGGGCCAAGGTGCAATTCCGCCTCGACGTGATGGACAGCAATGGAGAATTGACGGGTGCCTACGTGCCGAATAGCGAGCCGCCCCCCGACTGCAGCGGTCTGCTGCGCGGCGGTTGGCTCTATCCGTCGCCGCCCGCGTCTGGCAACGCTTACCGGGTGAGTGCGCTCAAGCAGATCTTCCCGGTCCCCGAAGAGGGCGTGAATCGCTATGGCGCGGACTTTTACGCGATCTATGGCGTCGCGCTGGCTGGACCGATTGCGACCTTGTCGAAGTCGCTAGGCGGCTACCGTGTGCATAACGCGGGCAGTGATACGGTGTCGTTCGCAAACTCGGAACAACTGACGAAAGCGCCGCGCGCGTTCAACATGCGCTGGGCCATTCTGCGCAATATTGCAAAAGACCGCCTCGACATTGAATTACCGGCCACATTTCTCGACTTTTCACACGAGAAAGCGACATTCTGCTCTTCCGTTTATCGCGCGACGTTTTTCAGGCGTTGGCACTGGATGCTCCGCGATTCGCGCAACTACCTGCACACGATCATTGCAAATCCGTTCTGGAGCCTGAAGAAGAAGCTCGGCACCCTCGTACTGTCGAGCCTGTGTCTCGTGCCGTACTCGCCGCTGTCGGATTTCGCGGTGCGTTATATCGCGAACCCGCTTGCGCGCCGTCGCATCGCCGGACGCTAGGCGAAGGAGGACGGCATGGATAGACGAACGAGCACCAACCTGATCGTATTTGTGTACGCCGGCTATTTCATGAGGTACGTGTACCTCATGATCGTGGTGCCGTTCTATGGCAGGGTGCTTGGCGTGGCCGAATACGGGCGGGTACTCGCGTCGATGTCGCTGATGAACGTGATATGGATGTTCGTCAGCTTCGGCTTCACCTTCGTCGGCATGCGCGAGGTGGCGAAAGCGCAGTCGACCCAGGAATGCAATGCGATCTATTCGCTGCATGTCAGCGCGCGGCTCGCACTCGCCGTGATTGGCGCGGGCATAGGAATCGTTGCGACGTTCTGCTCACCGTTGTTGGCGGAGCAGCCTCTGATCGGCATGCTCGCAACCCTGCTAGGGATCGTGTCGGCGTGCAATCTCGGCTGGCTGTTTCAGGGGCGGCAGCAGATTCGCACGCCGATCATGATCGAAGTGTTCGGCTTCGCGCTGAGTCTCGTGCTGGTACTGGCGCTCGTCAAAGGTCCGAACGACGCCGTATGGGTGTTGGCGAGCCTGCTGATTGCGGGCGTCGCGTCGCTGCTCATTGCGTATGGTTTGACGACGTGGCAACTCGGTTGGCCGCGTCTGGCGTTTTCCGGCGTCCTGCCGCTCGTGCGCAGGTCGACGATGCTGTTCTGCTTTTCGTCCGGCTCCGTCGTGCTGACGGCATCGTCGACGTATTTGCTGACCTTGTTCTCGACGCCCGCGGAGGTCGGCTATTTCGGCGCGGCCGAGCGTTTCGCGACGATCGGTCTGAGCCTGATGGCCCCCGCCGCGCAAGTCTTTATTCCGACGATAACCCGGCAACTCGCGCAAGGCGACAAGGCGGGCGCGCATGTAACGACGCGGCGCGGCGCCTTGTTGCTGCTCGGCTATGGCGTGCTCGTGCTCTGCGGCGCATTGACGCTTTCGCCTTTCGTGTTGCCGCTGATTCTCGGCGCCGCGTTCGAGCCGAGTGTGCACGTATTGCAGGTATTTGCATGGATGTTCCCGTTCGCGGCCTTCAATGAGTTCGTCGCGTTCTATGTATTCGTACCGCGCAGGAAAGACCGGGTACTCGCGATTGCAGGCGTCGCCTCAGCGCTGGTCAATCTCGCGGCGGCGCTCGTTCTCGCGCCGCGTTTCGGCGCGATTGGCATGGCCTCTGCTCGGGTGATCGGCGAAGCAGCGCTCTCGGTCACGCTGCTCAGCGTGCTGATTCGCCTCGAGCTGGTCGGGCTGTTGCCCGGCGCCGAGCGGGCGCTCGCGCGGGTGCGGGTGGTGTGTGGGCTTCGTACGCAGGCGGGCGGCGCAAAAGACGATTGAAGTGGCGCGTGGGTGTGCGGGAGTTTGGGTGGATTGTCACAGGAGGTCGAAGTGAAAGTCGCTATTGTTCACGATTGGCTGGTAGTGTCCGGCGGCGCCGAGAAAGTGTTGAAGAACATCATCGAGTGCTTCCCGGATGCGGACGTCTTTTCGATTGTCGATTTTCTCGAAGACCGCGATTGCGTGAAGGGGAAGTCCGTCAATACGTCCTTCATCCAGAAGATGCCATTTGCGCGAAGACGATACCGCGCCTATTTGCCGTTGATGCCGATTGCTATCGAGCAGGTGGATCTGTCCGGCTACGATCTCGTCATTTCGAGCTCCCACGCGGTCGCCAAAGGCGTGCTGACCGGGCCGAACCAGGTGCACATCAGCTACATTCATTCGCCGATCCGCTATGCGTGGGATCTGCAACATCAATACCTGCGCGAATCCCATCTCGACAGAGGACTGCGCTCCGCGTTGGCGCGAGTGCTGCTTCATTACATTCGCGGCTGGGATTCGCGTTCTGCGAACGGCGTCGATCATCTGCTTGCTAATTCCCAGTTCATTGCACGGCGAATCAGAAAGGCCTATCAGCGTGAAGCGACCGTGATCTATCCGCCTGTCGATCTGGCGAATATGTCCATTGGTACGGAGAAAGAGGATTTCTACGTGACGGCGTCGCGGATGGTGCCTTATAAGCGTATTGATCTGATCGTTCAGGCTTTTTCGCAAACGCCCGAGCGCAAGCTGGTCGTGATCGGCGACGGTCCCGATATGAAGAAAATCAAAGCGGTGGCCGGCGACAACGTCAAGATCCTCGGGCATCAGCCGTCCGACGTGCTGGTCGATCATTTGCGGCGCGCGCGTGCATTCGTGTTTGCGGCGGAAGAGGATTTCGGCATTTCCGTGGTCGAAGCGCAGGCATGCGGTACACCGGTGATTGCCTTCGGCCGCGGCGGCGCGCTTGAATCGGTAGTGGGATTGCCGCTCGAGCGGCCCACCGGGGTCTTCTTCGGCGAGCAAAGCACCGCGTCCTTGCTCGAAGCAGTTACCCGTTTCGAGAGCAACGCCGCCTTATTCGATGCACGTGTGTGCCGCAAGAATGCCGAGCGTTTTTCGTCTGAGAACTTCAAGAAGGCGCTGATGGGCTTCGTCGATGCCCGGCTCCCCTATGCGTGCGTCGAGCAGTTCCTTCCCTATGCGCCGAGTCAGTCGCTGCCGGCCGAAGAGCGTCATCTTGCCGACGTTGCGCCGTGAGTCGGGCGCCGCGGCACGGGCTGTGTAGCTCGCGCACCCACGACGCCCGCCTTGCGCGCACCGCGCGGGCCGGGCCTGAATGCAGTGACCGCCAGCGGACGCGCGGCTAGCAGCAGCGAGATTACAAGAGAAAGAATCAATACATTCGACGGCGTGACCAGCCGATGTTCGGTTGCCGACATCACCAGCAGGCATACCGACGAAATCTCGACGAAGCGGAACGCCGCGAAGTGGCGGCCCCCCTCGACCAACGCGGCATACGCCGCCCCCTGCTTGCTCCATTCCACCAGTTTCCAGAAGAACGCGAGGATCAGCGTCAAGCCCACGACGCCGAGCTCGGCGAGGATATTCAGGTACGAGTTGTGAGCGTGTGAGTCGCTGTGCTCGATCACGATGTCGGACGGTACCGCGAACAGATGAAAGTACGAGGTGAGGCTGCCGATATGGTCGTCGAACGAGCCGAAGCCGAGACCGACGAGCGGGCTTTGCACGAAATACGCGAGCGCTCGTGGCCATAGCCACTCGTAGCGGATGTTGAGGTTGTTGACCTTGGCGTCGTTGGCGTGAATCGCGAACGTATAGCCCATGTAGTCGACGTTCGGCTGGGTATGGTAGATCGCGATGGCGGCCGAGGCGATCAGCAGCACGGCGATCAGCGTACCGAGAATCCAGCGCTTGCGGCCAAAGTACAGGTAGGGCAGAACGGCCACCGCGCCGAGCAGCGAGCCGCGGCTGTAGGTCGAAAACAGCATCAGCACCGTGCAGAAGAGCAGCGCGATTATCAGCTTGCTGCGCTTTTGCAGGTAGCACGCCACACCCAGACAGAACAGCATCGCCAGGAAGCCGCCGGCCGCATTACGGGCAATGAAATAGCTGCCGAAGGTGTCGTTAGGGTGAATAAAGATGCTGAACAGCCCGTTCGTGGCGATGTAGTACGCGTACATCGGCAGATTGATGACGACTGCGAAGATGAACAACGAACGCAGCACCTTATTCAGATCCCAGCGGTGCGCATACACGCAACCGGCAAAAATGGGCAGATAGGAGATGAAGAAATTGCCGTCGCGCCGATAGAAGTCGAATTCGAGGAACGACTGCGGATCATAGAGCAGCGTCGAGATGAACGCGAGCACCGTGAAAGCGGTGAGCGGCGTGATGAACGCGGGATAAGTGCGACCGTAGAAGCGCCATGCCAGCAATACCAGCGGGACGAAGCCTATCGCACTGATGGGCACGAAGTTCGTGACTGTCATAAAAAGTGCGAGTAGCGAAAGATAGGCCATTGCAACTCCAGAAAAACGGATGGCGCGCCGGTTGGGGTTGTGCCCATGCGCTGGATGATGGCGAGATTGGGAACAGCGAAAGACTTACAGTGTGGCCGTGCGGGATCACACAGCTGTTTGTCTTTGACAGGAATGCCACGGGACGTTCATTAAACGGTAGCACGTGTCGCTGCTTATTTCCATCGTGCACACTGCAATAGAAGTGCAAGCTCGTTCGCAAGCTTGCGAAATACGGTCCGCGAGCGCCGCCAAAACTTCCGCGCTTCGCGCCAGATGCCCTGTGTCGCAAGGCGCTCTCACTATGATGAATTCATCGGGGCACGGCGTCGACCAGATCCGATGTACGTCGTTGCCACATTCGTTCTTTCGTTTTCAAATCGTTTTCCGGTCGTCGTTGTCGAGCAGACCACTGCGATTCGGCCAGTCAGTTTCCGTACTTCCAGCTCGCGCCGGATTTGCCGTCGGCGCGTGCCTCTATCACTGTGAACTGAACTACTGGTCTGGTCCGTTTGACGCGGACGCCCTGTCGATAAATCAAATCAGACGGTATTTGCGTGGATCGCGGCACACCGCGTTGTTCGGTGTCGTCGAGGAAAACGCGTTCCCGAGCCGGTTTCAATGCGAAGGAGTTTGCGATGGGTAAGGTTAACGCGGCAGCAGCCGCAGTGGATGTCGAAACGATTCGACAGGATGCCGCCGAGTCGGAGTTCCCGACGCTCGTGCAGGTGATTCTCGCCGGTGGTTCCGGCACCCGGTTGTGGCCGGTGTCGCGCGAACAGTTTCCCAAGCAACTGATCGACGTGATCGGTAAGCAGACTTTGCTGCAAGCGACCATGGGGCGCATGGCGGGCTTCGATGCCGCATGGAACGTCGCGGCCGATCCGGTGATCGTCTGCGGCACCGAGCATTATTTCGCCACTTACGAACAGGCGCGCGAGATCGGCGTGAACGCGCGGATCGTGGTCGAGCCTGCGCGTCGCGATACGGCGCCGGCACTGACGCTTGCCGCGCTGACGGCATGCACTGAAGACGGAGATGCGATTCTCGTCGCGATGCCAGCCGACCATGCGATCGCGAATCTGGAAGCGCTGCATCACTCGCTCCAAATCGCCGCAACGCATGCGCGCAACGGCGCGATCGTTACGCTAGGCGTGCCGCCCGAACGGGCCGATACGGGCTTCGGTTATATCCGGCTCGGCGATGCATTGCCCGACGGCGCGCGTCGCATCGAGCGCTTCGTGGAGAAGCCCGCGGCGGAACTCGCGGCCCAGTACGTCGCGTCGGGCAATTACTGGTGGAATAGCGGCATCTTCGTCGTGCGGGCGTCGGTGTGGCTTTCGGTCATCCAGCAGTTTCAGCCGGACATGCACACGGCCTGCATTCAGGCGTATCGCGACGCGAAGAAGACTGAAGAATGCATCATGCCGGACGCCGACGGGTTTCTCGGTTCGCCGTCCGACTCGATCGACTATGCGGTGATGGAACAGCTAGGCAAACCTGAGTCGGCGTTTTCGGGCGTGGTGGTGCCGCTCGAAGCGGGGTGGTCCGATCTCGGCTCGTGGGATGCCGTGTGGCAAGCGATGGAGAAGGACGAGTGCGGTAACGCGGCCAGCGGCCGCGTGCTGTTCGAAGGAGCCACCGCGACCTACGCACGCTCGCAAGGAGGCAGGCTTCTCGCTTGCGTCGGCACCGACAACATGATCGTGATCGAAACCGACGACGCGGTGCTCGTCGCGGATCGCTCGCATGTGCAGGACATCAAGGGACTCGTGTCGCGGATCAGGGCCGAGAAGTCACCGGAAGCCGATGCTCACAGAAAAGTCCGTCGCCCGTGGGGTTTCTATGACTCGATCGATCATGGCGAGCGCTTTCAGGTGAAGCGCATCGTCGTGATGCCGGGTGGCCGTCTGTCGTTGCAGATGCATCATCATCGCGCCGAGCATTGGGTGGTGGTGTGCGGCACTGCGCTCGTCACGCGTGGAGAAGAGCAGTTTCTCCTCGGCGAAAACGAATCGACCTACATCCCGCTAGGTGTTCGCCATCGGCTCGAAAATCCGGGCCGCGTACCGCTGCAGATCATCGAAGTACAGTCCGGCACTTATCTCGGCGAAGACGACATCGTGCGTTTCGACGACAAGTACGGGCGTTGTGGCTGATGCGACGAAGTCGACCTGATACGTCCTATGAGGGGGCTGTGATGCGATTGCTGACTGGTCTGCTGGCGAGAGCGTTCGACGTCGCGATGATCGTGGCTGGGGCCTTCGCGGCCTCACAGGTGCGCTTCGACGGCGGCTCGCAACGGAGCTTCGATTTCGCGTTCGTCGCTTTTGCCGCCGCGTTTGCTCTCGCGGTCTTTCCGGCGCTCGGCGTATATCAGTCCTGGCGGGGCCGCTCGAAAAGAGTGCTGGCGAGCCAGGTGGCGCTCGGCTGGCTCGTCGTGCAGGCGTGCGCGATGGTGCTGATGTTCTCGCTGCACCGGATCGACATCGTGTCGCGGCTCTGGTTCGTGTACTGGACCGGCATTTCGGGCGCCGCGATGATGTCCGGCCGGCTGGTCACGCATGCGCTGCTCGGCCGCATGCGCCATGCGGGGATGAACTTGCAGCAGGTCGCGGTGGCGGCGTGCGGCGATCATTGCGACGAGATCATTCGCAAGATCGAGACCTCGCCCGCTGCCGGCTTTCGCGCGAATGCGTTGTATAACCTGCACCCCGACTGTTGTGTGCCGCCGCACCCGTCGGTGCAGATGTTCGAAGAACAGTCCGCGTTCGCTCGCTACGTGCGCGAGCAGCAGATCGGCGAAGTGTGGCTGGCACTGCCGCTCACCGAGGAGCGCGCGATTCTCAAGCTGGTGGCGGAGTTTCGCAACGACCTGATCAATGTGCGCTTCATGCCCGACGTGCGCTCGCTTGCGCTGTTCGAAGGCAGCATGACCGAGTTGCTCGGCTTGCCGACGATCAATCTCGCCGCGTCGCCGCTGCCGCCCAACGCGTTGGTGCAGAAAGACCTGTTCGACCGTCTGTTCGCGCTCGTCGCTTTGATCGCGATCTCGCCGATCCTGCTGGGCTGCGCGATAGCCGTCAAACTGAGTTCGCGCGGGCCGGTGTTCTTCAAGCAGCGCCGCAAAGGCGCCGACGGCCGAGTATTTACGATCTACAAGTTCCGCACGATGCGCTTGCACGAGCAGAAGCCGGGCATTCTCGAACAGGCGACGCGCGGCGATCCACGCATCACCAGCGTCGGTGCGTTCCTGCGCCGCACGAGTCTCGACGAACTGCCGCAGTTCTTCAACGTGCTGCGCGGCGATATGTCGGTGGTAGGGCCGCGTCCGCATGCGCTCGAACATGACGATCTCTATCAGAACATCGTGTCGGGCTATATTCAGCGTTATCGGATCAAACCCGGCATTACCGGCTGGGCGCAGATCAACGGATATCGCGGCGAGACCGATCGCCTCGAAAAAATGGAAGGCCGTGTTGCACACGATCTGTACTACCTGCGCAACTGGTCATTCTGGCTCGACATGAAGATCATTCTGGCCACGATTTTCAAGGGGCTTCATCATCCAAACGCGTACTAAGCATGATGCTATCCGGAGTTGAAAACGTAGTGAGACGATCAGCAAAGCGGGTCTCGCTTTACCGCTTTCACCACGATCACGGCATGCAGGCGAGAAGAATATTGGAGCGACTGGAAAGCAGATATGGCAAGGCCGACCCGAACAACCTGCGGCTCGCGGACGCCTATGCGCGGGACGTGTTCGGCGACCCGGTCTACGCGCCCTGGCTGCGCGTTTATACCGCGTTTTGCGGCACATTCAAGGAAGGCTGGATTCCGGACAACTACTATGGGATCGTCGTCGTGCCGCATCTGAAAGGCTGGTACGGCAAGATTTCGAGCCTTAAGCCGATTTCACGGCTAATCTTCGACGGCGACGAATTGCCGGACCTGGCGTACTTTGCCAACGGGCTGTTCTTTACGGACAAAAGCGTCGTGGTACCCGAGCGCGATCTGAAGGACGTCGTGTTCGAGCATACCGAGCGCGTCGCCTTCAAGCTCGACGGTTCCGGACAGGGCAATGGTGTCTACTTCTTCGACCGTGCCCACTTCGACCCCGCGGTCATCAGGTCGCTCGGCAATGGCGTGATTCAGACTTTCATCGACCAGCACAGTTTGTTCACTGCGTTTGCTTCGAAACCGGTGGCGACGTTGCGCTTCACGACTGTGGTGGACGACGCCGGCCGCATTTCCGTTCGAGCCTGCTACTTGCGGCTCGGCAGAGCCGAAGATACGCATGTGCTGGCGAATCGCGAAATATGCGTGTCGGTCAATCTGGAGACGGGCGAACTGTGCGACCTGGGGTATATGAGCGACTGGGGCGCGGTGGACGCGCATCCGGACTCGGGCGTGCACTTTGCGGGCGTGAAGATTCCGTGTTTCGACAAGTGCATGGCGACGGTCCTGCGCCTGCACAGGAAGATTCCGTTTGCGCGCTGCATCGGCTGGGATCTCACGGTCGACGCGAACGACCAGGTCAAGTTGATGGAGTGGAACGGCAAGCACAACGACGTCAAATTCAGCGAGGCGACGCAAGGCCCGTGCTTCGCGGATCTGAACTGGGAACGGCTCAGGGCCGAACCTGACTTGGGACGACTGCCACCGGTCTGACCGGGCAGGACAATAAACGCAGCGGGAGACGCGACGTGAGCGAACAGTTATGGTGCGTCCACATCGAAGGGCTGAACGACTTCATTGCCGTCGATTCGGAGGAATCGGCGCGGCACGAGGCGTCGGCGATCAATGCGTATATCGATCGCGCCGACAGAAGGTCGCGTGCCGCGCGTTTGCGCGCGGTGGTGGTCGAATGGCCGTTCAGCGCCGACGGTCACGCCAGAGCGCTCGACACCGACTGGCACGATCTGCAGCATATGCCGCATAGACAGCAGGCTGCGGCGCGCCCCGACAGCGTGCTGTCGAATCTCGCGCGGCGCGTCAAGGAACTGCTGGGTGTCGCACGCGCGGACAGGGACGATGCCTGAACCGTGGCGATGGCAAACCGCGTTATGCGGGCAGCAGCACGTCCTCGATCAGATCCGCGTTCACCGCGCGAATCCTGCGGTCGACAAAGTAACCGCCGCCTTCGACGTAGCGCAAGTACAGTCGCCCGCACGTCGAGCATTGCCATACGCCGCAGCGGTTGTACGGGAAATAGCGCGGCGCGATCGGCGCATCGGCCGACCAGTAGCTCGTTTTATTGGGCAGATATTCGCTGAAGGTCGGCTCGGGATCGTCTTCCGGCATCAACGTGCCGATCTCCTCCAGCAAGGTTTCGTCGAGTGAAAGCGGTTGCGATTGCCAGCCGTCGAGGGGAGTGCGCGTGCATTCGCAAGGCGCGGCGGCGGGTTGTTGTTCCTGGCGCCGCTGCGCCGCGCGCGCGAGGTCGAGAAGGGTTGCAGTGTTCAGGTAGTGCGCCATGTGGCTAGTAGCAAGGGGTTCATGAGCCGTTCATCATCCGGTCGCGCTGCGTCGCGAATCGCACCGTCGATCACGAGCAGGTCGCTGGGGTGGCAGAATTCGAACGCGCGATGAATCGCGAGATTGTCGCCGGGGCGTGTATGGGTCGTCAATGTGGTGCCGGCCAACGGCTTGGGCCGATGATACGGCCGCAAGCCGATCGCGCCGCTTGCGCTCGCTACGTTGCCGCTGAGCAGCGACACCGCGAGCTCGCGCAACGCTTCGAGCGTGGCTGGGCTCGCTTGCGACGCGCATGGAAGTTTACGCGTTGCATTGATCCTGCCCGTTCTCAGGGTCTCGATGCTCGTCAGCTAACCGCTGCGATCAGGAAGGGTTCACGGTGCCGGCTCATGTAGCCGCTCTGGGACGCGGCTGGAGATCGGTTTCTCCGCGAGAATGACGAAGCACTGCCATGAGACACCGTGCGCTCCCGCCAACGCAGTGATGGCGGGAGCGGTGTTAGGGTTTGCGCGGAAGCGGGGCGAAATGTTCGCCGTCACGTCGGTTGGTGACGACATAGCCATCTCGCTTGCGTATCTTCAGAAAGAAGAGCACTGGCGCCGTATTCGGATCGCCACCGCATTCGAGCGTATGGTTCTCGTGAACCCCGACGATGAAATAGTTCTTCTCATCCGAGACGTCGAATAGCAGGCATTGGGTTCGGTTGGAGGAGAGGTGATGCGTTTGGGTGACTTTCGCTGCCCGCTCCGCGGCCTGATCCGCGGTGGAGATCGCTTGCGCCGATGCCGCTGCATGCGCGCTGGCGAGCAGCAAGGCGAAGGTCACCATTCTTGCCCGCATGGTTTTTGCCGGTTCAACGAACGTCATATTGATCAAGTTTGCGTGATTGAATGATACTGATCAATTTAGAGCCGTACTGAGGGTCGGTCGCGTAATGGTTGCGGGCTATTTCAGTAGCGAATCCAATGCTGTCAACATGCAGGAAAGCGGAGCGGAAGCGGGCGTTGTGTTTGAGCATGGCGGCGTAATCGTCCGCGGCCTCGGCATAACTACTATAGGCCCTGAAGGTGCCCGTGGTTGCGACGGATACGCCGTTTACGGTTTCATGTGTACTGAACGTTGTACTTTTTCCATTTGGTGAGCGGCCTTTGATACCGAAGTATGCATTGCCGCTGACGGTCCTCCCCCAGTTACTTTCCAGCGCGGATTGCGCAAGGACTACACCTGCTGGTATTCCGTATTTGCGCTGTATATTCTGCGCGGTGGAAAGGTGGTCATGAATGAAGTTGGAAACATAGGTATCGCCTACGTTCGCGTTGTTCCGACGGTGTTTGGGCATATATGGCTCCTGAATCCCCACAACGGGAACCCCCGAAGCTAACGTGATACTTGACTGTTGGCTATGGGCGAAGGATGAAAGTGACAACCCGCAGTGATCGCTGTATCCAAGCCGGCTCCCTCGCCCGAATCTGGTAGGCCTGAATGCGAGCGGCGAATTGCGTTTCACAGAAGCCCTCACCCCGCGCGAATCGAATCGATGACCAGTTGCATCGCCGGCGTGACGCGCCGGTTTCTGCGCAGAATCAGCCCATACGGTGCGAGCCGGCCGCGCAACGGCGTCGCGACCGCGGCGATCGCATCGAGCGCGACGTAGTACTGCGCGACCGAACTCGGCAGCACGGCGAGCATGTCCGAATCGCGCAGCAACGACAGCGTGGTCAGGATCGACGACGTCTCGACCGTGCTGACCGGCGGCGCGACCCGCGACTCGCGAAACGTTTGATCGATGACCTGGCGCATCGGGCTCGGATGCGGCTGGATGATCCACGGATAGCGTGCAAGGTCCGCCAGCTTCGGCGGCGTCCGAGCTTGTTTGCCTGTTTTCACGGCTGGATGATCGGGCCGCACGACGATCGACAGCGCCTCTTCCGCCAACGTCTCGAAGCTCAGGTCGAGTGCCGGAAAACCATCGGGAATCCGACCGATCACTATATCGAGCTGATCCTGTTGCAGCGACTGCACCAGCACGTCGCTGGTGTCGATCGTGACCGCCATCTGCAGGCGCGGATGCGCCTCCTTCAGCTTGACGATCGTGTGCGTCAGCAATTCGGGCGACGGCGCCATCACCGCGCCGATGCGTACCTTGCCGATGTCGCCGGCCTCGATGCCGGCCAACTCCTCGCGCAGTTCGTCGAGATCCTCGAACACGACACGCGCATAGCGCATCACGGCCTCGCCGAAGATCGTCGGCTCCATGCCGCGCGCATGTCGCACGAATAGGGATACGCCGAGCGTGTCTTCGAGTTCCTGCAAGGCCTTGGTCGCTGCGGGCTGGGTCATCGCGAGATCGTCCGCGGCGCGCCGCAGCGATTCGGTTTCCGACAGCGCGACCATCAGTTGCAGATGACGTAGGCGCAGACGCTTGCGGATGGTAGAGGCGGGCGGGATCATGAGCGATAACTTTAAGGAATCGGCCGATACGAATTATTCAGTGGTCAGTTATCGGATAGTTTCGCACACTAGCGCTTATCGCAGAACGGCGATCGCGACGCCGTTCGCGTTGACAAGACCAAACTGGAGACGACGCATGACGATGACCGCGAGCCCCGCGCTCGACAGCGCGATTACCAAAGCGCGCACGAGGCTGCTGCCTTTTCTGATCCTGATGTACGTACTGGCGTTCATCGACCGCGCGAACGTCGGCTTCGCGAAGAACGTGCTACAGGCCGACACCGGCTTGAGCGACGCGGCGTTCGCCTTCGGCGCCGGCATTTTCTTCGTCGGCTATGCGGTGTTCGAAGTGCCGAGCAATCTGCTGATGTACCGCTTCGGCGCGCGCGTCTGGATGAGCCGCATCATGGTCACGTGGGGCATCGTGTCCGCGTGCACCGCCATCGTCGACAGCGCCACGAGCTTCTATGTGCTGCGCACGCTGCTCGGCATCGCCGAAGCCGGTTTCTTCCCCGGCATCATTCTGTTCCTGTCGAACTGGTTTCCCGCGAAAACGCGCTCGCAGACGATGGGGATGTTCTATTTCGGCTTCCCGCTCGCGCTGTTGCTCGGCAGCCCGATATCGGGTCTGCTGCTCGATGCGGGCAATCCGTTTGGCATGCATCCGTGGCAGTGGCTCTTTGTCGTCGAAGGGCTGGCGGCGTCGGTGGTAGGGGTCGTCGCATACTTCTATCTGACCGACCGGCCCGTCGAGGCGCGCTGGCTCGATCCCGATGAGCGTGATGCGCTCGATCACGCGTTGCGCCAGGAAGACCGCCAGAAGCTCGCGCATGGTCCGGCTTCGGTGCTGGCGGCGCTGCGCGATTCGCGCGTGCTGTTCTGCGGCCTGATCTACTTCGCGGTGCAGATGAGCGTGTACGGTGTCGTGTTCTATCTGCCGACGCGCATCGCCGGGCTTGCGAGCGGTGGCCATGTCGGCGTCGAGGTCGGACTGCTGACCGCGATTCCGTGGATCGCCGCGATCATCGGCACGTTCTGTGTGACGCGCTACGCCGACCGTCACGGTCATCACCGTATCTGGGCCGCGGCGATGCTCGCGCTCGCGGCGTTCGGCATTGCCGCTTCGGCGATGACGTCGTCGGTGACGCTGGCGATTGCCGCGTACTGTTTCGCCGCGATCGGTTTCGTCTGCGTGCAGCCGCTGTTCTGGACGCTACCCACCGGTTACCTGGGCGGCGCCGCGGCCGCGGGCGGCATCGCGTTGATCAATTCGATCGGCAATCTCGGCGGCTTCGTCGCACCGAACCTGAAGGGGCTAGCCGAGCGCGCGATCGGCTCGTCGCAGGCGGGGATGTTCTCGCTCGCGGTGGTCGGCCTGATCGGCGCATTGCTGCTGCTGACGTTCCGCTTCACGTCCGCTGCCGCTTCCAGTTCCATCTCTCATCGCAATGGCCCGCTCGGCGAACGCACGGGCCACTGACTCACCGACTCTCAGAAGGAAATCGTCGAACATGAAGATCAAGCATATCCGTACACGTGTTTTCGAGTGGAAAGGCAAAGTCGTCCCGCCGCAAGCGCATTTCTGCACGAACGCGGTCGATATTCTGTACGAGCGCGGCGACGCGATGGGTTCATTCCGCTTTCACGGCTGGCTCGTCGTCGAAATCGAATGCGACGACGGCACGGTGGGCATCGGCAATTGCGCGCTCGCGCCGCGCATCGCGAAGCAGATCATCGACGAATACCTTGCGCCGATCGCGATCGGCGAAGATCCGTTCGACAACGAGTACATCTGGCAGAAGATGTATCGCCGCACGCTCGCCTGGGGCCGCAAAGGCATCGGCATGGCGGCGATCTCCGCGATCGATATCGCGCTGTGGGACATCATGGGCAAGGCCGTGAAAAAGCCGGTGTTCAAGCTGCTCGGCGGCCGCACGAAAGAAAAGATCTGGTGTTACGCGTCGAAGCTCTATAACAACGACGACCGCGATGCGTTCCTCGGCGAAGCACAAGGCTACCTGGACAGCGGCTTCACCGCGATGAAGATGCGCTTCGGCTACGGCCCGAAAGACGGCCCGAAAGGCATGGCGAAAAACATCGAACAGGTGCGTCTGTTGCGTGAACTGGCCGGCGACGAAGTCGACATCATGCTCGAATGCTATATGGGCTGGACGCTCGAATACGCGCGCAGAATGCTGCCGCGCCTCGCCGAATTCAATCCGCGCTGGATCGAGGAGCCGGTGATCGGCGACGACATCGAAGGCTATCAGGAGCTGAAGAAGATGAACCTGATGCCGGTGTCGGGCGGCGAGCACGAGTTCACGAGCTACGGCTTCAAGGATCTGCTCGAACGCCGCGCGATCGACGTGATCCAGTACGACACGAATCGCGTGGGCGGCATCACGGCCGCGCGCAAGATCAATGCGATGGCCGAAGCGTGGTCGGTGCCGGTTATCCCTCACGCGGGACAGATGCACAACTATCACCTGACGATGTCGAGCACCGCGAGTCCGATGTCGGAGTTCTTCCCCGTGTTCGACGTCGAAGTGGGCAACGAATTGTTCTACTACATCTTCGAAGGCGAGCCGCAACCGGAAAATGGCTATCTGCAACTGTCGGACGACGTGCCGGGCCTGGGCATCCAGTTGAGCGACAAGCATCTTGCCGATTTCAACATCGTCGAATGAATCGACAGACCCGAGGAAAGTATCGTCACGCTGATGGCGATGGAGCGAGCTACCTAAGGCGCGTCAGCGTTTCCTGCGCGGCCCGGTCGAAGCACGCACCACCAGCTCGGGCGGCGGCCCGAGCACCATCGACGGCTGCCGCTCCGGCGTCTGGATCAAACGGATCAGACTCTGGATCGACAACTCCGCGACAGCCGCGGTTTGAATCGCGACCGTGGTCAGCGCCGGATGCACCTGATGCGCGAGCTGAATGTCGGTGATGCCGATCACCGACACGTCGCCGGGAACCGAACGGCCGAGCGTGATCAACGCCTGGATCGCGCCGATCGCGAGCAGGTCGTTGGTCGCGAAGATCGCGCTAAGTTGCGGGCGATTCGCCATCAGCGCCATGCAGGCGGCGAAGCCGGCGTCGATCGAGTCGCGAATTTGCAGCACCGCGGCCGCGTCGGCTTCGATGCCGGCCGCGCGCATCGCCGCCCGAAAACCGTTCGAGCGCGCGTCCTGCAAGCCGCCGCAGCCGTCGCCGATCAGCAAGCCGATCTCGCGATGGCCTAGTCCGAGCAGATGCCGCGCGGCCAATTCGCCCGCGCGCGCGAAGTCGACCGCGATGCACGGTAGCGCGGGCGGCGACTCTGGGTGCTCCCACATCGCGAGCAGAATCGGCGCGCTATTATGATCGCTGGTCTCGAGGACCTCAGCGAAGGCGAGCTGCATATCGGCGGGCGACTCGTCAACGACGTGCCGGCCGCCGAGCGCGGCGTCGCGATGGTGTTCCAAAGCTATGCGCTGTTTCCGCACATGACCGTGTTCGACAACATGGCGTTCGGATTGAAGCTCGCGAAGCAGCCGAAGGACGTGATCGAGCGCAAGGTGCGCGAAGCCGCGCGGATTCTGGAACTGGACAGCCTGCTCGACCGGCATCCGAAAGCGCTGTCGGGCGGCCAGCGGCAGCGCGTCGCGATTGGCCGCGCGATCGTGCGCGAGCCGGGCGTGTTTCTGTTCGACGAGCCGCTGTCGAATCTCGATGCCGCGCTGCGCGGTCAGACGCGCGTCGAGATCGCGCGTCTGCATCAGAGGTTCGCGAACGCGAGCGTGGTGTACGTCACGCACGATCAGATCGAAGCGATGACGCTCGCCGATCGCATCGTGCTGCTGCATGCGGGCGCGGATGCCGAGCGCTTCGGCAGCATCGCGCAGAGCGGTGCGCCGCTCGAGCTGTATCACCGGCCGAAGTCGCGCTTCGTCGCGGGCTTTATCGGCTCGCCGCGCATGAACTTCATCGATGCAGCGGTCGAATCGATCGAGCCGGGCCGCGTGACGGTGGCGCTGGCGGCGGGCGCGCAAAAGCTCGTCGCGGACGTCGATGGAGAACGGTTGCAACGCGGCCAGCCCGTCACGCTCGGCGTGCGCCCGGAGCATCTGCGGCTCGACGGCGACGAACAGTTCATTCAGTGCGCGACCGTGGTGTCGGAGCGGCTCGGCGAGCACAGCTATATCCACGCGGACCATGCAGGCGGCACGCTGATCGCGAAAGCGCCCGGCGATACGCCGCTCGTCGCTGGCGAACGCATCCGCGTTCACGTGCCGCCCGCTGCTTGCCATCTGTTCGACGAACAGGGACTCGCGCTGCGGCGTAGCACGTTCGAACCGGAACGCGCGGCCGCCTGATCGAATTCCGCCATAGAGCGGGTTACATCGCCGGCCACGCTGCGTAGCCGGTCAACAAGGTAGACAAGGAGACATAGATGATTGCTCTTCGCCTTCGCCGTCTTGCCCAGGTGTCGATCGCCGCCGCCGTGGTGGCCGGCGCGCTCGGCAGTGCCGTGGTCGACGCGGCTACGCTGAACGTCAACGTATCGGCGCGCGGTAATCAGCGCTCGACCTGGCAGGACGCATTCGATCAGTTCAAGAAAGCCAATCCCGACATCGACCTGAAAATCACCTACGTGACCGAGGAAGCGTACAAGGTGCAGATGGGCGGTTGGCTCGCGACCGATCCGCCCGATGTCGTGTCGTGGCACGACGGCGAGCGGATGGCCTATTACGCGCAACGTGGTCTGCTCGAAGATCTGAGCTCGGACTGGGCGAAGAACGGCTGGGCGCAGCAGTATGCGTCGGTCAAGGACGCATCGACGTACAAGGGCAAGCAGTATGCGGCGCCGCTCGGCTATGACGCGTACGGCTTCTTCTATCGCAAGGATCTGTTCGAGAAGGCCGGCATCAAGAGCGAGCCGAAAACGTGGGACGAACTGCTCGAAGCCAACAAGAAGTTGAAGGCGATCGGTGTCGCGCCGATCGCGGTGGCCGCACGTGATAGCTGGACGCTGGCCGCGTGGTTCGATTATCTGAATCTGCGCATCAACGGCAACGAGTTCCATCAGAAGCTGATGGCCGGCGAAATTCCGTACACCGATCCGCGCGTGAAGAAGGTCTACACGACGTGGAAGACGCTGCTCGACAACAAAGACTTCATCGACAACGCGCTGTCGTACGACGTCGATTCGATCGGCCCGATCCTGAACAACGGCAAGGCCGCGATGATGCTGATGGGCACGTTCTTCTCGGCGAGCTTCCCGCCGTCCGTCAAGGATCAGATCGGCTTCTTCCGCTTTCCGGTGATCGACGCAAACGTGCCGATGGCAGAAGACGGTCCCGTCAACGTGCTGCTGATTCCGGCGAAGGCAAAGAACAAGGCCGACGCGCGCAAGCTGCTCGCGTTCATGGAAACGCCGAAGATCAACGCGGAACTCGCAAAGGGCTGGGGACAGTTGCCGTCGAACAGCCAGGCCGCTCCGCCTGAAGATGCGATTTCGAAGGTCGGCTTCCAGACGCTCGCGAACACGAAGGGCGGCATCGCGCAGTTCTACGATCGCGACATGCAGAAGGAAATGGCCGACGAAGGCATGAAGGCCATGCAGCAGTTCTACAGCGATCCGTCGCAACTCGACAGCGTGCTCGCTCATCTCGAAGCGACCCGCAAGCGCATCTACCAGAAGTAAGTCCCACGGCGCCGGCCGCTTGAGTGCGGCCGGCTTGCGGGTCCCGCTTCTGGGTCCTGCTTCCGGATCAACTCCGCCTTCGATTTCCGACGAGGCCGTTCCATGTCTCATACCGCAGCGCGCCGCCTGCCCGCGGCGCGGCACCGTCGCGTCTCGACGACGCGTCGTCATCAGCATCGCGCCGCGTTTTTCTTTCTGCTGCCCGGCTGTGCGTTGTTCACGCTGTGCGTGATCTATCCGATCATCAGCAGTATTTCGCTGAGCTTCTACAACTGGGACGGCATGACGCCGAAGACCTTCGCGGGTCTTGCCAACTACGTCGAGCTGTTCCAGTCCGATACGTTCTACACGGCGCTGAAGAACAACCTGATCTGGCTTGCGCTGTTTCTGCTCGCGCCGCCTCTCGGTCTGCTGTTCGCGCTGTATCTGAACCAGCATGTGCGCGGCATGCGCGTCGTGAAATCGCTGTTTTTCGCGCCGTTCGTGCTGTCGGGCGTCGTAGTTGGCCTTGTGTTCAGCTGGTTCTACGATCCGACATTCGGGCTGCTGCGCTTGATCGTCGGTCGCGGCATTCCGGTGCTCGGCGATCCTCACACGGTCACGTTCGGCATCATCTTCGCCGCGCTGTGGCCGCAGGCACCGTTCTGCATGATCCTGTATCTGACCGGACTCACCGGCATCAATCCCGAGGTGGTCGAAGCGGCGCGCATGGAAGGCGCAAAAGGGCTGCGACTGCTGTGGCACGTGATCCTGCCGCAACTGCGGCCCGCCACCTTCATGGCGGTGGTGCTGACCGTGATCGGCGCACTGCGCAGCTTCGATCTGATCGCGGTGATGAGCGGCGGCGGTCCGTTCGACAGTTCCACCGTGCTCGCCTATTTCATGTACGACGAGGCGATCAAGTATTACCGCGAAGGCTATTCCGCCGCGATTGCGGTCGTGCTGTTCGCGATCATGCTCGTCTATATCGTGTTCCATTTGCGCCGCATGCTGCGCGAGGAACGCTGATTCTGTGTACGTCAGGAGTACCAGCTCATGTATCCGCTTCCCGTCGAACGCTGGAAACCGCTGAATCGCACGCTCTACAAGGCCTCGCTGCCGCTTGCGCTGTTTATCTGGCTGCTGCCGATGCTCGCCGTTTTGCTGACCTCGATCCGCTCGACGGACGAGTTGTCGCAGGGCGACTACTGGACATGGCCGAAACACTTCGCGCTGCTGGAGAACTACGGCACCGCGCTCACGCAAACGCCGATGCTGCATTACTTCGCCAATAGCGTGCTGATCACGGTGCCTTCGGTGATCGGCGCGATCGTGCTCGCGTCGATGGCGGGTTTCGCGTTGGCGACGTATCGCTTTCCGGGCAACACGGCCGTGCTGTTGGCGTTCGTCGCCGGCAATTTCGTGCCGATCCAGATCCTGATGATTCCCGTGCGCGACATGGCGCTGAAGTTCGGCCTGTTCAACACCGTGTGGGCGCTGGTGATCTTTCATGTGTCGTTCCAGACCGGCTTTTGCACCTTGTTTCTGCGCAATTTCATCAAGCAGCTGCCGTTCGAGATGATCGAGGCCGCGCGCGTCGAAGGGGCGAGCGAGTGGACGATCTACCTGCGCATCGTGCTGCCTTTGATCCGCCCCGCGCTCGCCGCGCTCGCGATCCTCGTGTTCACGTTCGTGTGGAACGACTACTTCTGGGCGCTGTGTCTCACGCAAGGCGACGACGCCGCGCCGATCACAGTCGGCGTCGCCGCGCTGAAAGGGCAATGGACGACCGCGTGGAACCTGGTCGCGGCGGGCTCGGTGCTGGCCGCATTGCCTTCGGTGCTGATGTTCTTCGGGATGCAAAGGCATTTCGTCGCCGGACTCACGTTCGGCGCGAGCAAGGGCTAACCGGCGCCTGAAACACGATTGAAACGACGGCTCGACGTCAACTCACCACGAGACTTTCACATGCAACTTGGTGTCTGCTACTACCCGGAACAATGGCCGCGCGCGATGTGGGCCGACGACGCGCAACGTATGGTCGAACTCGGCATCACGCATGCGCGGATCGCCGAATTCGCGTGGAGCCGCATGGAGCCGCGCGCCGGCGAATACGACTGGCAATGGCTCGACGAAGCCGTCGACACGCTGGCCAAAGCGGGCCTGCAACTCGTGCTCGGCACGCCGACCGCTTCGCCGCCGAAATGGCTCGTCGACGCGCATCCGGACGTGCTGCCGGTGCGCGCGGACGGCACGCGCTGGAATTTCGGCTCGCGGCGTCACTACGATATTTCGAGCGACACGTACCGGCGCGAATGCGTGCGCATCGTCACCGCGATGGCGCAGCGCTACGGACGGCACCCGTCGATCGTCGCGTGGCAGACTGATAACGAACTCGGCTGCCACGATACGGTGCCGAGCTATTCGGCCGCGGCTTTGCAGCGCTTTCACGCGTGGCTGCAACGGCGCTATGCAGCGATCGGCGCGTTGAACGACGCGTGGGGCAACGTGTTCTGGAGCATGGAGTACCCGTCGTTCGACGCGATCGGTCTGCCGACGCTGACGCCTACCGACGCCAATCCGATCCATCTGCTCGACTTCCGCCGCTTCATGTCCGACGAGGTCGCGAGCTTCCATCGCGAACAGATCGACGTGTTGCGCGAGCATGCGCCGAACGCGGATCTGCTGCACAACTTCATGGGCTTTTTCACGACCTTCGATCACTATCGCTTCGCCGCCGACAACGCGATCGACATCGCCGCATGGGATAGTTATCCGATCGCGCGCACCGAATCGATCGCATTGCCGGAGGAGCAGAAGGCGCGCTTCGCGCGTACCGGACATCCCGACGTGTCCGCGTTCGATCACGACCGCTACCGCGGCATTGGCGGCGGGCGCTTCTGGGTGATGGAGCAGCAGGCCGGTCCGGTGAACTGGGCGTCGTGGAATCCGGTGCCGGCGTCGGGCATGGTGCGGCTGTGGGCTTACGAGGCGTTCGCGCATGGCGCGGAGCTGGTGTCGTATTTCCGTTGGCGCCAGTGCCCATATGCGCAGGAGCAGATGCATTCCGGGCTCAACCTGCCGAACAACGAACTGTCGCCGGGCGGTCTCGAGGTGCAACGGGCCGCGCGTGAAATCGCGGGCAGTACGGCGCTGTCGACGCTCGCCGCGCCCGCACGAGCGGCCACCGCGCTGGTATTCGACTACGAGACGCAGTGGATATTCGACATCCAGCGTCACGGCAACGGCTTCGACTATCAGACGCTCGCTTTCGACTACTACGAGTCGCTGCGCGAACTCGGGCTCGATGTCGATATCGTGTCGGGCCGGGCAGATCTTTCAGGCTACCAGCTAGTCGTGGTGCCGAGTCTCGCGGTGGTCGACGCCGCACTCCTCGAGCAGATCGCGCGTTCGAACGCGCAATGGGTGTTCGGCCCGCGCAGCGGCTCGAAAACCGACGCGTTCGCGATTCCGGGCAATCTGCCGCCCGGCGCATTGCAGCGCGTGCTGCCGATCCAGGTGCTCGAAGTGGAAACACTGCGCTCGACGCTCGCGCCCGCGCTGTCGCTCGACGGCACGACGGGTCACGCGCTGCACTGGCGCGAGCATGTGCGCGCCAATGGCGAGACACGCATTGCCGCGCGCTTCGACGATGCGTGGCCCGCGCTGCTGATGCACGGCAACGTTCGCTACGTGGCCGGCTGGCTGTCGCATGAACTGCATCGCACGGTGTTGCGGCAGGCGGCGCGCGACGCGGGACTCGATACGCAGATGCTCGCCGACGGACTGCGGCTGCGCCGCCGTGGCGGCCTGACCTTCGCATTCAATTTCGGCGCGCAACCGGTGCAGGTGCCGGCGCCGCGCCATGCGACGTTCGTGCTCGGCGAGCCGCGCCTGAATTCCTGCGACGTTTGCGTGTGGAAAGACGCGTGACGTGGTGCGTGCAGCATGACGCAGCGCGGCGTCACGTTCGACGTGATCTGCCTGTCGTAGTACCCGGAGTGGCAGGGCTCATTCAGCGACCTGCAGGCGTGTTCTGGTAGGAGCCGGAGTGGATTCCGACGCTGAACGTCGGCTGGAAAGTCGGCGCCGGCGATCAGTGGGACAACAACACGCTGTTCGATTTCCACGGCAATGCGTTGTCGTCGCTGGAGGCGTTCCGGCGGCGTTAGCGCATCGCGGGCGACACACCGGCATTACTGTGCCGGCGCTGCCTGCCCCTTGTGCTGGTTCACGCACTCCGACGTGATCGCCATGCTCGCCTGATCGGGCGTCATGTGGGGCGCGTCGGGGCGGTAGATCTTTTCGATGATCGCATCGACGGCCGCGCGGTCGGACGGGTCCTTGTAGTAGCGGGCGGCCTGGTCGAGCGCCTGAGCTTTGGTCTTCTTGTGGGCGCGCCACGACGCGACCTGGCCGGCGATGTCGCCGAGCGCGAAACATTGATTGCTGATGGTCTGCGCAACGGCCTGAGTGGCCGGCTGCGCGACGCACAGCGCGACGAGCGCGGATACGACGACGCGTTTCATTACCGGAATCCTGAGATGAGACGGCGGCGGCGCGGAAGCGGCGGTGGTCGCCGCGCCGGGCCGCGCGCGGAAAAATTGTTGCGTAGTGTATCGGGAAGTGGGCCGGGGCGCTTTTTGCCGCGGTGGATCACAACGCCGCAGGCGAACGGGCGTGACGTCGTTGCGTCACAACGGCAGCGGCCGATCCTCGAAAATGCTCTTCATGACCAGCGTCGACGACAGTCGCAGCACGCAGGGCAGCGTCAACAGATAGCGGTCGTAAAGCACCTGGAACGCCTTCAGATCGCGGGTGACGACGTGCAGCATGTAATCCGGATCGCCAAACAGGCGCTCCGCCCGGGTGATCTCCGGGATGTCCGACAGCGCGCGTTCGAAAGACTCGATGTTTTGGCTACTGCCTTCCCGTAACGTCGCGAACACGATTGCCGAGAAGTTCAAACCGATCGTTGCCGGATCGATAACCGCGCGATAGCCGCTGATGACCCGGGCTTTCTCCAAAGCCCGCAGGCGCCGCTGGCACGGCGAAAGACTCAGACCGATCCGCTCACTGAGTTCAGTGACGGTAAGTCGTCCATCTTGCTGCAATTCAGCAAGAATCTTGCGGTCAATCTCGTCCATATGAAAAATTCTAGCGCAGAGCGCTTTGTAGCGGCAAGAAAGAGGGAGCACCTTCGACAGCCAAAGCCGTAACATTCCCTCCGTTCAAAAATGCTCGTCGGGGAGAAGAAGGCTGTGGAAGTGAGCTTGTTGACGGCCTTTTGGCTCGTGTCCTTTTCGTTGGTGCTGGTACCCGGCGCGGACTGGGCCTACGCGATCTCGGCTGGATTGCGCGAGCGGGCGATTGCGCCCGCCATCGCCGGCATGTTGTCCGGCTATCTGGCGATCACTGCAGTGGTGGCGGCCGGTGTCGGCGCGCTGGTCGCCAAGGCGCCAGCGGTGCTGGCCGTGTTGACGTTCGTCGGGGCGGGCTATCTGCTGTGGGTCGGCGGCAATATTCTTGCTCGCCCCGCGGTGCCGACGGTAGCGGCCGAGCGCGCACCCGGCGCGGCGTTGGACTGGTCCATCCGCGGCTTCGCGGTGAGCGGCCTCAATCCGAAAGCGCTGCTGCTGTTTCTCGCGCTGCTGCCGCAATTCACGCGTGCGACCGACGCGTGGTCGATTCCGGTGCAGATCGGCGCGTTGGGCCTGCTGCACATGGCCAATTGCGCGGTGGTTTATTCGGTCGTCGGACTCGGCTCGAAGGCGGTTTTGCGCACGCGTCCGAGCGTCGCGCGCAGGGTTAGCCAGGTTTCGGGCGCGGCGATGGTTCTGATTGCCGTGCTGCTGTTTGTCGAGCAGCTCCTCGCGTTCAAATAGGCGCGAGATTCCATGCGTTCAGCCAGATAAAAAGCCGCCCTGCGGATCGCAGGGCGGCTTCTGGGTCACCACTCGATCGAACCGTTACCGGTCCGCTAGTGGACGCATTTCATTGCACGCTCAATGGCCGAACGATTGCGTCTTCGGCGCACCCGCTTCCGACGCATGCGGGCGTGCCGCCTGCTTGATCAGCAGCGCGACGCACGACAGCGCACCCGCGGCCGCGATCGTCGTGAAGATGCCGCCGAACGAGAAGTGGCGGCGCGTCAGCTCGGCCACGAGGAACGAGCCCGCGATGCCGCCGAAGCGGCCGACGCCGAGCATCCACGCGACGCCCGTGCCGCGGCCCGCGGTCGGGTAGAACGCGGCGGCGAGCGCCGGCATCGACGATTGCGCGGTGTTCATTAGCACGCCGGCGATGAACACGATCAGCACGAGCGCGCCGACGTTGCCGGCCGCCTGACCGATGAAGTACACGCTAATGGCGGTCAGCGCATAGCAGACCGCGATGACGCGGTTCGCGTTGAAGCGGTCCATCAGCACGCCGGCCAGCACCGCGCCGACGCCGCCGAGCGGGAACAGCGCGGAGATCAGCGTCGCGCGTTGCGGCGTGAGGCCGGCGTCCTTCAGCAGGATCGGCATCCAGTTGATCGACGCGTAGAAGATCACGAGGCCCATGAAGTACGCGAGCCACAGCATCACCGAGCCGACGATGTACGAGCGCGACAGCACGACGCCGAGACCCTTGCCGCCGGTTTGCGGCGCGGTTTCGGTCATCGTGAAGCCGACGGCCTGCACCGCGTCGCCGGAAATGCGAGCAAGCGCCGCGCGAATCCGGTCGGCCGGCTTGTTGTTCGCGACCATGTAGCGGACCGACTCCGGCATCTTGGCGAGCAGCAGCACCAACAGGAGCAGCGGCGTGACGCCGCCGAGGATCAGCACGCTGCGCCAGCCCAGATGCGGAATCATCCACGCGGCGAGGAAACCGCCGAACGCGGCTCCGAGCGGGAAGCCGCAGAACATCAGGTTGATCACGGTGGCGCGGCGGTTGTCCGGACAGTATTCGCCCATCATCGTGACCGCGTTCGGCATCGCGGCGCCGAGGCCGACGCCGGTGATGAAGCGCAGCACGGTCAGCTGGTCGATGCTGGCCGAGAACGCCGACGCGAGACAGGCAAGGCCGAACAGCAGCACCGAGCCGACCAGCATCGAGCGACGCCCGAGGCGGTCGGACAGCGGGCCCGAGCCGAGCGCGCCGCACGCGAGGCCGAACAGCGCGGCGCTCAGCACCGGCGCGAGCGCGGGCTTCTGGATGCCCCATTCGGTGACCAGCGAAGGCGCGATGAAGCCGATCGCAGCAGTGTCGAAACCGTCCAGCAGGACGATGACGAAGCACATGAAAAAGATCAGCCACTGGAACGGCGAAAACGGATGCTCGTTAATGAAGGTTTGAACGTTCACAGCGGGGCTGCGGTTCATGATGGTCTCCTGACAGCGAAAGGCCCGACACGACGAGCGATTCTTCTCAAACTGTACGCCGTCTGGCAACGGCGCACGCTGCCTGCAGCGGCCGAATTGGCCATGCATCGGCAATGAATCATACCCGGACGGATCGGCTTGACGGAATCGCGCCGGGCGAGGAATGTTGTTCGTATACAGAACGCTGATTCTCTACGCGAACGCGCGCCACTGTAAGGAATGAAATCAATCCGGTCAACGGGGGAATACCCGAGTTTTCGCGCTGTCGATGCGTGGCAGGGCGCCGCGCTGCAAACGGGCCGGAGAAAGGGCCAGGCGCGCCAAGCTCAGCGCCGAAACAAGCGGCAAACGGCTTCGAGAGACCCGCCGGTCAGCTCGTCACCGCTGGATGAGCCACCGTCCGCTCGATTCGTCCCAGCCGCACGACGGTCACACCGGGGCGCAACTGCCGCAGCGAAGGCATTACGAGCATGCAGTTGTCGTAGGGGGTGCGCACCTCTTCGCCGTTGGACCAGCCGATCACGGCGCCTGCCTTGGCGAAAACCTCGAGGCCGGTGTACGCCGCCGCGAAGCTGAAGTCCATGCTGGTCGCGACGACCGGCTGTGTCACGCGCACGATGCTCTGCTCGGGCGGCAACGGCGCGAGCCACCCCGGCGGCAGATCCGTCTCGTCCACCATGCCGGCCAGCAACAGGAAACGCGCGGTCGTGTCGCGTGCGACCGCCACCGCACCGCGCTCCCAATGCTGGCCGCATTCGATCAGCAGCGCGTTCTTCGGGCTCGCGGCATCGCCGAACCCTTCGTAGTCGCGCATGCGGCGGCCTTCGGGATGCCCTTCGTCGCAGATCACTGTGGCTGGCGTACGGAGCCGCACCGCGAGGTCGATGCCTTTTTGCAGCGGTCCCGCGACCATCAGCGGCTTGCACCGCTCGTGCATCGAATGCAGGTCGAGCAGCGCGTCGACCGTGTCGATCACCGGGCGCATCGCACGCGCGCGCTTCAGTTCGCTCGACGTGCGCGACGTGTCGTCGAGCACCGCCGCCGTCCACACGCGGTTCAAGTCCTGATCGACGAAGCGCGCGGCGTCCGGATTCGCGGGATCGAAACGCCGGTACGCGGCGACGTTCGCGAACGACAGCGTGAGCCGCCCGCGTCGCGGCCGCAGCGCGCGGCGCAGCAACTCATCGATGACGATCGCACCGCACACTTCATTGCCATGTGTGAGCGCGTTGATCATCACGTGCGGGCCGGGCACGCCCGAATCGAACGTGTGAACGTATGCGATGCCCGACGACGACTGCTCGTGCTGCGCAATATCGGGGAATTCGACTTCGATCGGATAGGCTTCTCGGCTCATAGCGGCGTCCCTGGTGAATGGCATGGGTAATCTTTCCGTAAGACGTCGCTATGTACGGCGCCTTGCGCAAAAGACAGTAAATGTTCTTCCGATATGTGCTCACCGTATCCCGCGACATCGACAAAATCGTGAACAGATATCAATGAGGTGTGGATACGATGCGCATTTTCAGCGTGTGCGTTCGCGTATCGCCCAATACCGGTTGCCGAGAAAGCCCGCGATCACGTAGACGGGAATGCCGCACAGTTGCGCGAGGTAGGGCGCGTGCCGTCTTTGCTTCATATCACGCGAGTTTCGCAGCAATCGCCTTGCCGACTTCGCTCGTGCTTGCGTTGCCGCAGAGGTCGCCGGTGTGCGGACCCTCGATCAGCGTCGCCTCGATTGCTTTCAGGATCGCGTCGTGCGCCTCGCGTTCCTTGCCGCTGGAATGACCGAGGAAGTCGAGCATCATCGCGGCCGACCAGATCATCGCGATCGGATTCGCGATGTGCTTGCCGGCGATGTCGGGTGCCGACCCGTGCACCGGCTCGAACAGCGACGGAAACTTGCGGTCCGGATTCAGGTTGCCCGATGGCGCGAGGCCGATCGTACCCGTGCACGCGGGGCCGAGATCGGACAGGATGTCGCCGAACAGATTGGTCGCGACGACCACGTCGAAACGGTCCGGGTTCAGCACGAAGCGCGCGCACAGGATGTCGATGTGCTGCTTGTCCCACGTGACGTCCGGATATTGCGCGGCGATGCCGGCTGCGCATTTGTCCCACCACGGCATGCTGATCGCGATGCCGTTGCTCTTCGTCGCGACGGTGATTTTCTTGCGCGCGCGGCGCCGCGCGAGATCGAACGCGAACTTCAGCACGCGCTCGCTGCCGTGCCGTGTGAACACCGACTCCTGCAGCACGAACTCGCGCTCGGTGCCTTCGAACATCACGCCGCCCACCGACGAATACTCGCCCTCGGTGTTCTCGCGCACGATCCAGAAGTCGATGTCGCCGGCCTTGCGTCCCGCGAGCGGCGACGGCACGCCTGCAAATAGGCGCGCTGGACGCAGATTCACGTACTGGTCGAACTCTCGGCGAAACTTCAGCAGCGACCCCCACAGCGAGATGTGATCGGGCACGGTGGCGGGCCAACCGACCGCGCCGAACAGGATCGCATCGGCCGATTGAAGTTGCGCTTTCCAATCGTCCGGCATCATCTTGCCGTGCTTCGCGTAGTAGTCGCAGCTCGACCACTCGATGTGCTGATACTCGAGTTCGATACCGAAGCGTTGCGTCGCGACCTCGAGTACGCGCAGCGCTTCGGGCATCACTTCGACGCCGATGCCGTCGCCGGGGATCACGGCAATCCGGTATTTGTTCGACATGCTGGTCTCCTCCTTGGGGAATGGGTTAGGGATTCGGTGACGGATATTTTATTCGTGGCGCGTTCGTTCGTGCGGTTTGTCGTTAGGGCGGAGGCGGGGATGGATGTGCATATTGATCCGATGACTTGAGAATCTGCGCGACGAGGAAGGCGCGGCACGCATCTCATGCGAGGCTGAACGAGGGGTTTTTTGGGATGGTGTCTTGTTGCACAATCGGGCCTCCTTCATTGGCTGTGAGGCACGATGACTTCACTTTCCCTCGGTTCTTTCCATGAGGTCCGTGAAAGGCGGCACGGACATTTCTTCTCGATCAGTCTTTACAGATCGTTCAACCTTCACATCGAATCTAACTGGTTGTTTGACGTTGACCGGTGGTTCCATTTTGCATTGCCGGCGAGCGTGCCCCGCGAGTCGCACGATGACATCGTACAGGGCATGGAGGAAGCGCGCGCAGCGTGGCTGCGATATAGCCCATCCATGCTGCTGTCGCACCAGTCGTACGAGTTGCGCGATATGCTCGGCCGGAGTCACAACCGCTTTCATATGTACAGGATGAAAGACGATGAGGTTGCGAAAGCCCTGTACAACGAGGTGAAGGGCGGTAGTCTGATCTTTGTCCCTGAGCGGGACGAGATGCGAAAGTGCGTGCAGGCGATACGGGAGCAGCGGGAGATGGCTTCGCGGCCAGCCCCAGCCCGCCCCCAACCGGCTAGCACGGAAATGGCAAGCTTGCTGTATGGCAAGAACCCGCGCGCGCCGCAGAATCTCAGCAATGCCCAGCCGTTCGACTATCAGCCCGACATGCCGGATGGCGACGCTATGCAGCTCGCCGGCGCCGATGGTCGGCCCGGTAACAATCAGGCACAGAACAAGCAATTTAAGGCGGTAGTCAAGGCACTTGGACTGAACAAGGATCAGGCACGCCGCCTTCATTACGATATCCAGGAAGATGATCTTGAATTTCACGGCATGATGGAGCGCGCCCTAGACTTGTTTGGAGACAAATCGGAATGATCGATACAAAAGAGCAGGTAGCACGTCACCTTTCCATTTTGATCGGGCTTGACGTTAGCGGAGTGGCGCACGCGACTGACATGCTTACGTTACAGTTCGGGCCGCTTCGGGAGGTAAGAACAAGCAGAGGCAGCATCAAGCGTCTGGGCGATTGGGCGCTACATATTCAGTGTGACTGGCGCATCGAGCAAGGAAGCGCGATCGTTGCGTCTTACTCGGACTTTGCAGCAGCAGAAGAGAGTACGAGAAGAACAACACAACGCATCCGCGATCTCCTTGTGACTCAAGGCCCAATAGCTGTTTTGGATATCGAGGCGGGCGAGGACGGTGATGCCGTCATTTTGCTGACGGGAGGTATGTGTCTAGTAATTCTTGCGGATGCGATACCAGACGATGAAGACTGGCGCCTATTCCCGTCGAATCCCGATGCGAAGCACTTTGTGATCGAAGGCGGCAAGGTCGATCCCTCGTCCTTGTAGTGACTCGGCGGCGAGCGGCAGCAGGTCGTTCGGCGCCTCGCGCGTCGGTGGTAGCGCGATGCCAAGGATAGTCGTAGCCCGTACTGCATCTCGCTTTGCAAAACGCAGGCATTCCAGAACTATCAACAGTGCAGAGGATATTGATGGCTACTCATCCGCCGTATTCCGTGGTTTTAACCTATACAGAGGACCGTCAACGGCTCACAGTGCAAACCGTTGACCCCGTCAGGCTAGCTCCTCTGCTGGCCGGGAACATCGAAATGCCGAACCTTCTCGATGAGTACGATTTCAAACTCGACGACGAATTTGCGCGCAGGCTCGGCGTTGCAATACTCAACGTGATTGCGCTCGGACAGCCTGACATCAAGCAGTACATGTCGGTTACGCAAGAGCCGATCGACAAGCCTTCACAGACGTAGCCTGCCGCCCGCGTACTCACGCGCTGTGCGAGCAACGGGCAGTCGCGAACTATCAAACCTGCTGCTGCGCGTCCGGTGCGCGCGTCAGGAACGATCAGCTCACGGCCCGAAGCCGTGCCGGGCACGTAGCCAGCGTGTATTCCAGCGGAGGGACTGAAATCGCAGTGGAGTTTGACTTCATGAACGTTGAATCATTGTGATGCCTTTTTGCCGCAACGAAAAATGATAGACAGGCTCAAGGACTTCGGCCATTTCCACGACTGGTATATCAAAGCTCTCGTGGTTCCGGATAGGCATAAACTAATTGTTATGTTGGAAGATGAAGGGAAGCGAGCAACGGCAACTTTTAGCGGAACTAGTCGCTGCACCGTTGAACATTTCAGCGTGGCCAATAACATTGTCTTTGAGATAAAGATTCTCACGCCAGGGGACACGAATTACGATCTCGCGCGCGCCATGCTTTCTAAAAGCGAGCGATTTTCGAAGACACCCGGGTCGCAAGTAGCACTAGTCCTCGCAACTGCCGGCGCTGAGCTGGCTGTGGAATTCGAGACGCTCGAGATCGACGCTGGGTAGGTGATTCGTGCGATGCCAACGCAAGGCGTCAAAAGCGCAATGCGTGATGCATCAAGGAGGCCGCATGATAGTCTGGCAGCCGATTGTGCGAGAGATGAAGCCACGATAGGCGACGGCCCAAAATGAAGTGCGTCGCACCTCATACACGGAAAGCAGTGGTAGATTCTCCTTCCTCTTGCGGGCGGCGAGCACATTGTCCACCGCGCTCACTTGGGAATTCGTTTTTCAGGGAGATGACACGGCAGCAGATACGCCGCGCGCAAACGACGCAATGAAGATGAGCCCAGAAGGTTACGCTGCACTGAGGGTCAACGAGGGCATGGTCATGCGCTATTACAACGATGCGCCCATCAACGGAAACTGCCATGGGGCGTGGGAACACTGGCGCACTTCGGACCCTGCACACCTGCAGGGTTGCAGCGCGCGGTCTTACCTGAGCAGGTGAACGCTATCTTGACGGCGCGCGTTCACGACGCCGAGCGGCTCGTTAGGGCCACGGTCACAGAGTACGCACTGACTCAAGCGCAGTTCGACGCGGCAGTCTCTTTCGCATACAACTCGACGAATCGGAATACACGAGAGGCGTTGGACCCTGCAAATCGGGGCGATATGGAAGCGGTTGCGCAGCATATGTCTCTCAATGTGATGGTAACCCCACGCGATCGGCGGGGGCGCCCGATTGGCTCGCCGCGCAGGAGCCAGGGACTTGCGAATCGACGAGTGCGGGAATCGGCGCCCTTCAGGAAGCAGCGGCCGTGATGCTCAAATCACTGTACTTGGTGTTAGCAATTTGCCTGACTGCCACCACCTGCTTCGCGGCCGGGCCCACGACCACCCCATCATCATTCAACGGAAAATGGACCGTTACCGATGTGGTCGGATACAGCGACGTTTCCGGTGGCATACCCGAGGCAAAAAGACTGCTCGGCAAGGTGCTGAGCATATCGACCGATCAGATCGAATTCGCCGGCGAGCGCTGTCGTCCGCACGGCGGTTTCAGTGTCCGCACCGTCGATACCGCGCCGAAGCTCAAGGGCTATTACGGTATCAACCTCGACGATACGGGCTTGCCCCAGAAGACCCTACTGCTGGACAGCGACAATTGCGCGGCCATATTCCGCATGGATGCGCATCGCGTCGTATTCGGCTGGAACGGCGTGATCGTGCGGGCAGTGCAGCCGTAGCTCCGGCGCACCGTTGGCAACCACGCCCCACACCTACCGCCCCCCATTCAACTTGCGCCACAACGTCGTCTTGCTGATGCCCAACGCGGCGCAAGCCGCATCGCGATCGCCTTCGTGAGACGCGAGCACCGCGCGGATTTCATCGGCCTCGACATGACGGCTGCGCTCGCGCAGCGTCAGCGCCGCCGGCTTCGTGCGCGCGATGGGCTCGACGACTTCCGGCGCGATCACGCGCAGCATGTCGCGCGTGACGAGCGCCGCGCTGGCATCCGTGCCCGCGTCGCTATCGGCGAGTTCAACCACGATCCGCTCGATCACGTTCTGCAACTCGCGCACATTACCCGGCCACGCATAGCGCCGCAGCGCCGCGCCCAACCCTTCGAGCATGCGCGCGGCGCTCTGCGCGTCGGGCACGCGCGCGGCCAGCCTCGGCTCGCGCGCGGCCGCCTGGCGCAACAGTTCGGCGGCGAGCGGCAGCAAGTCGTTCGGCCGCTCGCGCAGCGGCGGTAGCGCGATGCTGAGGATGTTGAGCCGGTAGTACAGATCGGCGCGGAAACTGCCGGCCGCGACGGCGTCGGTCAGCGCGCGATGCGTCGCCGCGACCACGCGGATATCGACGCGCATCGGCTCCGTCGATCCGAGCCGCACCACCTCGCGCTCCTGCAACACGCGCAACAGGCGGCTCTGCAACGGCAACGGCATCTCGCCGATCTCGTCGAGAAACAGCGTGCCGCGATGCGCGACCTCGATCAGCCCCGCCTTGCCGCCCCGGCGCGCGCCGGTGAACGCACCTTCCTCGTAGCCGAACAGCTCGCTTTCGAGCAGCGCCTCCGGAAACGCGCCGCAATTGATCGCGACGAACGCGAAGTCGCGCCGCGCGCTCAACTGATGCATGCTCTGCGCGACCATCTCCTTGCCGGTGCCGCTCTCGCCGAGAATCAGCACGGTCGCGTCCGACCTCGCATAACGCGCGACCAGCGCGCGCACCCGTTCGATCGATTCCGACGCGCCGACGATATCGTCGAGCCGGTAGCGCGCGGTGAACTGCTGCACACGTTGCCGCGCGCGCAACGTGCGATCGAGCCGCTCGACCGCGCGCGATTCCTGAAACGTCAGCACGGTGCCCGGCGCCGCGCCGCTGCTCGCGAGCGGTCCGCGATGCACGACATAGCTCGCGCCGCGTACCGTGCAGAAGCTGTCGCCCTCCGCGTCGGGCAGACTGCCCGCGAGATCGGGCGCGAGTTCGAGCAGCGCGCGGCCGACGGCCTTCGCGGCATCGATGCCGAGCACGCTCGCGAGACGCTGGTTCATCAGTTCGACGCGGCCTTGCGCATCGAGCGCGACCACGCCGTCGCGCAGATGCTGCAGCAACGTGTCGAGCCGCTGACGTCGCACGGTTTCGCGGCGCGTCGCCTGCGCGACTTCGAGCGCGGTGTCGAAGCCGGCCCGCACCGACGCGCGCGAGTACAGAAACACCGCGTCCATGCCCGCGTTGGCGGCGAGATCGGTGACCATGCCCGGGCCGACCACCACGTCGATGCCGCGGTCGCTGAGATCGAGCACGACGCTCTCGGCGTCCTGCGCGGACTGATACGACGCGAACGTGACGTCGAGCGCGTACGCGGCGGTGAAACGGCGCACTTCGTCGGGGGTGTCGCCGTGCGTGACGAGCGCGACGCGCGCCCCTTCGCGACGCGCGCGGGCGAGCGCATGCATCACGTCGTAGCCGGTCGGGCTGATGCGCACGACCGGCACCGACACGCGCGTCTTCAGATACGCGCCATTCGAGCCGCCCGCTAGCACGACATCGGGCCGCGCGGCGCCCGCGCCTTCGATTTCGCGCACCGCGTCTTCGAACGCGTGCGACACGATGCGAACGTCCGCGCGATCCACGTATTCGCCGGCGATGTCGAAGAACAGATCGCGCAGGCGGCTGATGCTCAGCGCCCAGACGCGCGGACGCTGTGGCGGTTCGTAAAGAGAGGTGCTCAAGGTGGGCGGCTCGCGACGGCGGGTTGGTTCGGAGGCTCCATTATGCGAGCATTCGTTCCCAATTTGAAATTCGCAGTTCCATTAATGAAATCGAGTGTGTGGCGAGCCCGCGTGATTGGTTCGCCACACCTGCGTCAAATCAGGCACTTAGCAGGCGGCGTGCGGGCTGGCCCATTCCTTGCGTTCTAGGCAGCCCAGTCAAGGCAATGCGCCAAATTCCAATCCTTTCCCGGAGACAATCCAAATGAGCGAAGCAGACAACAGCACGCCGAACACAGGCGCTTTCAAGCCGAAAAAATCCGTCGCGCTGTCGGGCGTGACCGCGGGCAACACCGCGCTGTGCACGGTCGGCAAGACCGGCAACGATCTGCACTATCGCGGCTACGACATTCTCGACATCGCCGGCGCGTGCGAATTCGAGGAGATCGCTTACCTGCTGGTCCACGGCAAGCTGCCCACGCAGGCCGAACTGACCGCCTACAAGACGAAGCTGAAGTCGATGCGCGGCCTGCCCGCCAACGTGAAGGCCGCGCTTGAATGGATTCCGGCCGCCGCGCATCCGATGGACGTGATGCGCACCGGCGTGTCGGTGCTCGGCACGGTGCTGCCGGAGAAGGACGATCACAACCTGCCCGGCGCGCGCGACATCGCCGACAAGCTGATGGCCTCGCTCGGCTCGATGCTGCTGTACTGGTATCACTATTCACATAACGGCAAGCGCATCGAGGTCGAAACCGACGACGATTCGATCGGCGGCCATTTCCTGCATCTGCTGCATGGCGTCGAGCCGTCGAAGGCGTGGGTCGAGGCGATGCACGTGTCGCTGAACCTGTACGCGGAGCACGAGTTCAATGCGTCGACGTTCACGGGCCGCGTGATCGCGGGCACGGGCTCGGACATGTATTCGGCAATCACCGGCGCGATCGGCGCGCTGCGCGGCCCGAAGCATGGCGGCGCCAACGAAGCCGCGTTCGACATCCAGTCGCGCTACCAGACGCCCGACGAAGCCGAAGCCGACATCCGCCGCCGCGTCGAGAACAAGGAAGTCGTGATCGGCTTCGGCCATCCGGTGTACACGATCTCGGACCCGCGCAACAAGGTCATCAAGGAAGTCGCGAAGAAGCTGTCGAAGGAAGCGGGCAACATGAAGCTGTTCTCGATCGCCGAGCGCCTCGAATCGGTGATGTGGGAAGCGAAGAAGATGTTCCCGAACCTCGACTGGTTCAGCGCGGTGTCTTATCACATGATGGGCGTGCCGACCGCGATGTTCACGCCGCTGTTCGTGATCTCGCGTACGGCCGGCTGGAGCGCGCACATCATCGAGCAGCGCGTCGACAACAAGATCATCCGGCCGAGCGCGAATTACACCGGTCCGGACGACCTGCCGTTCGTGCCGCTGGCGAAGCGCGTTTGACGTGAGCCTGGAGCGGCACGCATCGCGCGGCCGCTCCGCTGGAAGCATCGAACAACCGCAAATCAGCAACCCGTCAGCAGCGAGCTAAACTACCTGCACTGCCCGTCCGGCCGCGCGAGCGACGCGCTCCCGGAGGCCTCCGGCATACCGTCTGGCGGCCGATAACCGTCCTGTCCCTACGTCATGAATACTGCCAACCGCAAACGCCTTCCGGGCACCGAACTCGACTTCTTCGATACGCGTGCCGCGGTCGACGCGATCGAACCCGGCGCCTACGACAAGCTGCCCTACACGTCGCGTGTGCTCGCCGAAAACCTGGTGCGCCGCTGCGATCCGGTGACGCTGACCGCTTCGCTTAAACAGATCATCGAGCGCAAACGCGAGCTCGACTTTCCGTGGTTCCCGGCGCGCGTCGTGTGCCACGACATTCTGGGCCAGACCGCGCTCGTCGACCTGGCGGGCCTGCGCGATGCGATCGCCGCGCAAGGTGGTGATCCGTCGCTCGTGAATCCGGTGGTGCCGACGCAGCTGGTCGTCGATCACTCGCTCGCCGTCGAGTGCGGCGGTTTCGATCCGGAGGCGTTCGCGAAGAATCGCGCGATCGAAGACCGCCGCAACGAAGACCGCTTCGACTTCATCAACTGGACCAAGCGCGCGTTCCGCAACGTCGATGTGATTCCGCCGGGCAACGGCATCCTGCATCAGATCAACCTCGAACGGATGAGCCCGGTCGTGCAGGTGAAGGACGGCGTCGCGTTTCCCGACACGCTGGTCGGCACCGACTCGCATACGCCGATGGTCGATGCGCTCGGCGTGATCGCGATCGGCGTCGGCGGCCTCGAAGCGGAGAGCGTGATGCTCGGCCGTGCGTCGTACATGCGGTTGCCCGATATCGTCGGCGTGGAGCTGAGCGGCAAGCCGGGCGAGGGCATCACTGCGACCGACGTGGTGCTTTCGTTGACCGAATTCCTGCGCAAGCAGAAGGTGGTCGGCGCGTACCTGGAGTTCTATGGCGAAGGCGCGGCGAACCTGACGCTGGGCGATCGCGCGACGATCGCGAACATGGCGCCCGAGTTCGGCGCGACCGCCGCGATGTTCTACATCGACGAGCAGACCATTCGCTATCTGAAGTTGACCGGCCGCGACGACGAACTCGTCAAACTCGTCGAAACGTACGCGAAACACACCGGCTTGTGGGCCGATACGCTGAAGCACGCCGAGTACGAGCGCGTGCTGAAGTTCGATCTGTCGACCGTGGTGCGCACGCTCGCGGGGCCGTCGAATCCGCATCGCCGCTTGCCGGTGTCGGAGCTGGCCGCGCGCGGCGTCAGCGGCAAGG
This sequence comes from Paraburkholderia sp. BR13444, assembly GCF_040948755.1. Lineage (NCBI taxonomy): Bacteria > Pseudomonadati > Pseudomonadota > Betaproteobacteria > Burkholderiales > Burkholderiaceae > Paraburkholderia > Paraburkholderia sp. BR13444. The sequence goes on from NZ_JBFPKM010000005.1 coordinate 266,441, forward strand.
TCGAGAACGAGCCCGGTCTGATGCCGGACGGCGCGGTCATCATCGCCGCGATCACCAGCTGCACCAACACGAACAATCCGCGCAACATGATCGCCGCGGGCCTCGTCGCCCGCAACGCGAACCGGCGCGGACTCGTGCGTAAGCCGTGGGTCAAGAGCTCGCTCGCGCCGGGCTCGAAGGCGGTCACGCTGTATCTGGAAGAGGCAGGGCTGCTACCGGAACTCGAACAGCTCGGCTTCGGCGTGGTCGCGTATGCGTGCACGTCGTGCAACGGCATGTCCGGCGCGTTGGACCCGGTGATCCAGAAGGAAGTCATCGAGCGCGACCTGTATGCGACCGCCGTGCTGTCGGGCAACCGCAACTTCGACGGCCGCATCCATCCGTATGCGAAGCAGGCGTTTCTCGCGTCGCCGCCGCTGGTGGTCGCTTATGCGATCGCGGGCACGATCCGCTTCGACATCGAAAAGGACGTGCTCGGCGTCGATGCCGACGGTCATGCGGTCACGCTGAAAGATCTGTGGCCGTCGGATGCGGAGATCGATGCGATCGTCGCCTCGAGCGTGAAGCCGGAGCAGTTCCGCAAGGTGTATGAACCGATGTTCGCGCTGTCCGCCGACACCGGCGCGAAGGCCGACCCGCTGTACGACTGGCGCGCGCAAAGCACCTATATTCGCCGTCCGCCGTACTGGGAAGGCGCGCTCGCCGGCGAGCGCACGCTCAAGGGCATGCGCGCGTTGGCCGTGCTCGGCGACAACATCACGACGGACCACCTGTCGCCGTCGAACGCGATTCTGCCCGACAGCGCGGCCGGCGAGTACCTGACGAAGATGGGCCTGCCCGAAGAGGACTTCAACTCGTACGCGACGCACCGCGGCGATCACTTGACCGCGCAGCGCGCGACCTTCGCGAACCCGACGCTGAAGAACGAGATGGTGATCGAGAACGGCCAGGTGAAGGCCGGTTCGCTCGCGCGCATCGAGCCCGAGGGCAGGGTCACGCGCATGTGGGAAGCGATCGAAACGTATATGGAGCGCAAGCAACCGCTGATCGTGATCGCGGGCGCAGACTACGGCCAGGGTTCGTCGCGCGACTGGGCCGCGAAGGGCGTGCGGCTCGCGGGCACCGAAGCGATCGTCGCGGAAGGCTTCGAGCGGATTCACCGCACGAACCTCGTCGGCATGGGCGTGTTGCCGCTCGAATTCAAGCCGGGTGTGAATCGCCTGACGCTCGGCATCGACGGCACCGAGACCTTCGACGTGATCGGCGAGCGCAAGCCGCGCGCCGATCTGACGCTGGTGATTCATCGCCGCAACGGCGAGCGTGTCGAAGTGCCGGTGACGTGCCGGCTCGATACGGCCGAAGAAGTGTCAATCTACGAAGCCGGCGGCGTGCTGCAGCGTTTCGCGCAGGACTTTCTCGAGTCGGCCAGGGCGGCGGCTTGATGGTTTGAAGCGAGTTTTGCACTGAACGTCACAGCAGAAGAGGGCGATGCGGCTCGATACGCCGCATCGCCCTTCCTCATCAAAGAACAGGTCACATCAGGACACTTTCATGCGCTCACCCCAGATCAGGATTCCGGCCACCTACATGCGCGGCGGCACCAGCAAGGGCGTGTTTTTTCGTCTGCAGGATCTGCCCGAGGCCGCGCAACGGCCGGGCGCCGCGCGCGACGCGCTGCTGATGCGCGTGATCGGCAGTCCCGATCCGTACGGCAAGCAGATCGACGGGATGGGCGGCGCGACGTCGAGCACCAGCAAGACCGTGATCATCTCGCGCAGCAGCCGGCCCGATCACGACGTCGACTATCTGTTCGGTCAGGTGTCGATCGACAAGGCGTTCGTCGACTGGAGCGGCAATTGCGGCAACCTGTCGGCCGCGGTGGGACCGTTCGCGATCAGCGCGGGCCTCGTCGATGCGAGCCGCGTGCCGCGTGACGGCGTCGCGATCGTGCGGATCTGGCAGGCCAATATCGGCAAGACGATCATCGCGCATGTGCCGATGACCGATGGCGCGGTGCAGGAAACCGGTGACTTCGAGCTCGACGGCGTGACCTTCCCGGCCGCCGAAGTGCGGCTCGAATTCATGGACCCGGCCGCCGACGAAGAAGGCGCGGGCGGCTCGATGTTCCCGACCGGCAACCTCGTCGACGACCTGGAAGTGCCCGGCGTCGGCACGCTGAAGGCAACGATGATCAACGCGGGCATCCCGACGATTTTCGTCGACGCCGAAGCGATCGGCTACAAGGGCACCGAGTTGCAGGACGCGATCAATAGCGACGCGAAAGCGCTCGCGATGTTCGAGACGATCCGCGCGCACGGCGCGCTGCGCATGGGGCTCATCAAGAATCTCGACGAGATCGCGACGCGCCAGCACACGCCGAAGATCGCGTTCGTCGCGAAGCCGGTCGACTACGTGGCGTCGAGCGGCAAGCCGGTGCGCGCGGGCGACGTCGATCTGCTGGTGCGCGCGATGTCGATGGGCAAGCTGCATCACGCGATGATGGGCACGGCGGCGGTCGCGATCGGCACTGCGGCGGCGATCGCCGGCACGCTCGTCAATCAGGCGGCGGGCGGCGGCGAGCGCGAGTCGGTGCGCTTCGGGCATCCGTCGGGCACGTTGCGCGTCGGCGCGCAGGCGAGCCTGAAGGACGGCGAGTGGGTCGTCACGAAGGCGATGATGAGCCGCAGCGCGCGCGTGTTGATGGAGGGTTGGGTGCGGGTGCCGCAGCCGTCGCATCCGCCGCTGTGAACCGACGCGTCATCTACAATGGCCGCTCGAGACGGCCGCTCCCATAACGACTCCCAGCGGCCGGCTCAGACCCGACGCAGAGGAGGCACGATGCAGAACAGGCTGGACGCCGACGCAACGAATTCCGCTGACGCGGCGCGCGATAACGCGCGTGCCAAACGCGCGGTGCTCGTGATCGCGATTGCCCAATTGCTCGGCACCTCCTTGTGGTTCAGCGCGAACGGCGCGATGCGCGATCTGCAGATCGCGTGGCAATTGAGCGCGTCCGGGATCGGCTGGCTGACGAATGCGGTGCAGGCCGGCTTTATCGTCGGGACCTTGCTGTCGGCGACCACCGGACTCGCGGATCGCCTGTCGGCGAGCAAGGTGTTCGCCGTCTGCGGCGTGCTCGGCGCGACCCTGAATGCGCTATTCGCGCTGTGCAGCAGCGGGCTCGCGTCGGCGCTCGTGTTTCGCTTCGGCGTGGGCGTCGCGCTCGCGGGCATCTATCCGCTCGGCATGAAACTGCTCGTGACGTGGGACCCGCGCCGCGCCGCGCAGACGCTTGCGTTGCTCGTCGCGATGCTGACGCTCGGCACGGCGTCGGTGCATGCGATTCGCGCGTTGCTCTCGGGCGTGCCGTGGCAAACCGTGGTGCTCACCTCGTCGGGGCTCGCGGTGATCGGCGCGCTGCTGGTGTTCGTGCTCGGCGAGGGGCCGCACGCGCGGCGCGCGGGCAACCGGCGCTTCGGTCTGTCGGCGGGCGTCGGACAGGTCGTGCGCATCAGCGAGTTTCGCTCGGCCGCGCTCGGCTATTTCGGTCACATGTGGGAGTTGTACGCGTTCTGGACGCTGACGCCGCTCCTCGTGCAGCGCGCGTTCGCGAGCGGCGCGCCGGCGGCACCGGGTACGGTCGCGTTGTGGTCGTTCCTGATCATCGCGATCGGCGCGCTCGGCTGCCTGTTCGGGGGCAGACTCAGCCAGGCGGTCGGCAGCGCGCGCACCGCCGCGCTTGCGCTGACGATATCGGGCACGCTGTGCGCGATTTATCCGCTGACCACCGGGCTCGGCACCGCCGCGCAGCTTGCGCTGCTACTCGTGTGGGGCATCAGCGTGATCGCCGATTCGCCGCAGTTTTCTGCGCTCTCCGTGAAGGCCTGTCCCGCCGACAAGATCGGCGGCGCGCTGACGCTGCAGAATAGCTTCGGCTTTTTCCTGTCCGCATGCTCGATCCTGTGGTCGACGAGCGTGTTTCACGCGCTCGACGTGCGCGTCGCGTGGCTGCTGCTGCCGGGGCCGATCATCGGTCTGATCGCGATGTCGCCGCTGCTGCGCAAGCACCCACGCTGGTGACGCTCGCGGCGCGTTACTTGCCGCCGTGCTTTTCCTGCCAGCGCCGCATGAACGCGATCTCGTCATGCTGCGCCTTGATGATGTTGCGCGCGAGTTTCTTGATCTCGGGGTCCTTGCCGTATTTCAACTCCGCCTGCGCCATCTCGATCGCGCCCTGGTGATGCGGAATCATGTGCGCGACGAAATCCCGATCCGCGTCGCCTATGTATTCGGGGGCGCTCATGTCATGCATCATGCGATCATCGGCGGCCTTGAAGGCTTGCGTCGATGCGCCCGCGTCCGCATGCGCCGAATCCTGCATATTCATGCCGGGCATGCCTTGATGTTGCGCGTGAGCGGGCAGAGCCGCCGCCGCGAATGCCAAACCGCCGAACACACAGAGAGCGCGCGCCGCGCGAAGATTTTTCATATTCGATTTCCGTTGTTGAAAAGAGTGGCGACGTGATCCGCGCGATTCTAGCGGTCACGTCGGACATCGTGGGGCTTCCCACCGTGGTAAGGTCAAGCGAAGGCAAAGCAATGCACGCCTATAATGAAATGCTACCGGATCACCAATCCAGCATCATTGGCAGCATCACTCACTCGACGAGGCTGACCGTATGTACATCGCGATGAACCGCTTCAAAGTGGCGCCGGGCTCCGAGGACGCCTTCGAGCATCTGTGGACCACGCGCGACACCCATCTGAAAGAGGTGCCGGGCTTCGTGGAATTCCATTTGCTGAAGGGACCGCGCAAGGACGATCACGTGCTCTATTCGAGCCATACGATCTGGCGCGACCACGCGTCGTTCGAGGCATGGACCAGGTCCGACGCGTTTCGCGCCGCGCATCGCAGTGCCGGTAACGAAAGCCGCGTACTGTATCTCGGCCACCCGGAATTCGAAGGCTTCGAGGTCATCCAGACCGTCAAATAGCGCAGCGCTCGCGGGCACGGCGCATGCGCGTCCGACACCTATCACGCATCACTCATCGAGGAACGAAAAACATGAAAGCCGTCAGAATCGGTTCCCCCGCCACCGTCGATGGCCTGCAGGTCGTCGATCTGCCCGATCCCGGTCAGCCCGGGGCCGGGCAGATTCGCGTGCGCATTCGCGCAAGCTCGTTGAACTACCACGACTACGGCGTCGTCAGCGGCAATCTGCCGGCCGAAGCGGGCCGCATTCCGATGGCCGATGGCGCGGGCGTCGTCGAAGCGGTCGGTGCGGGCGTGCGCGAGTTCAAGCCCGGCGATCATGTCGTGTCGTGTTTCTTCCCGCACTGGGAAAACGGCTCGCCCGCAGTCGGCGATTTTTCGACCACCCCTGGCGACGGCATCGACGGTTACGCGCGCGAAGCCGTCGTGCTGCCGAGCCACTACTTCACGCACGCGCCGGCCGGCTATAGCCACGCCGAAGCGGCGACGCTGACCACGGCGGGGCTGACCGCGTGGCGTGCGCTGGTCGTCGATGGTCAGTTGAAGGCGGGCAGCAGCGTGCTGGTGCTCGGCACCGGCGGCGTGTCGATCTTCGGCTTGCAGATGGCGAAGGCGATGGGAGCTTCGGTGATCGCGACGTCGTCGTCGAATGCGAAGCTCGCGAAGCTGCGCGAACTCGGTGCCGATCATACGATCAACTATCGCGACAATCCCGAGTGGGGCAAAGAAGTGCGTCACATCACCAACGGGCGCGGCGTCGATCACGTGATCGAAGTGGGCGGTCCAGGCACGCTGCCGCAGTCGATCACCGCATGCCGCATCGGCGGGCATATCGCATTGATCGGCGTGCTGACCGGCCGCTCGGGCCCGGTGCCGACCGCGCATCTGATGGCGCGGCAACAGCGTCTGCAAGGGCTGATCGTCGGAAGCCGGCAGGATCAGATCGACATGGTGCGCGCGCTGGAGACGACCGGCATCAAGCCGGTGATCGACAGCACGTTCGAGCTGGACAAGCTCGCCGACGCGTTCCGGCACGAGGCATCGGGTGCGCACTTCGGCAAGATTTGCGTGGCGATCTGAGGATGGAATGCTCGCGCGCGGCCCGGCATGGCGCGCGCGGCCGTTCTAGCTCAAGAGTGCCTCGCGAGGTCCGCGAAACAGACTCGCGTCGCCTCGCAGGCCTGCGTGAACCCTTCGTCGTAACTCGTGAAAAACACCGTGCGCGTCGTGCCGAGCGATCTGAACAGTTCCGCGAGCACCGTGCGCGCGGACGCGTCGAGTCCGCCGGCAGGTTCGTCGGCGATCAGCACTCGGGTGTCGCCGAGCGCGGCCGCCGTCAGAAACACCTTTTTGCGGCTGCCATACGACATCTGCTCGAAGCGTTTGTCCAGATGCGGTGCGAGGCCGAAGCGTTCGGCGAGCGCGAGCACGTCGTCGGTCAGCGCGGTGTGTCGCGCCGACGCGATCTGCCGCAGATAATCACGGCCGGTCTGATCGGGCCAGCTCATGCTGTCTTCCGGCACGTACGTGAGCAGCGCTTGCGCGGCATGCTGCGCGGTACGCAGCGAATGGCCGCCGAGCCATACGTCGCCGCTATCGGCTTCGAGCGCACCGGCGAGGATCGCGAGCAATGTCGATTTGCCGCTGCCGGATTCATCGTTTAACGCGACGCAGCCGGACGTCGTGTCGAAGTGCAGTCCTTCGAACAGGACTCGGTCGCTATAGCGCTTACTGAGGTTGTCGAATCGAAGCATAGGTTGGCGCGCAAAGGGCGATGTGAACGCGGCGCAGGATTGCGCCGCATTTCGTGCGGGTAATTTCGCGCCAGTGTAGCAGCGTGCACCTGCTTCTTTTGCGCCGTTACGCAGCCGGCGATGTCTCCAGCAAGAACTCCACCATCCGATCGCATACGCGTTCGAACATCTGTGTGCCCGTCACGGTCGGGCAGCCGCGCACGCGTGCCGCTTCGATCAGCGGCGTGAGCGGCGGTTTCGTGACGACATCGCCGACGAAAGTCGTGGCCGGCAAGCGCGCGACGTCGATCGGTAACGGATCGCCCGCGCGCATGCCGAGCGGCGACGCGTTGACGACCACGTCGTACCCGGTCACGTCCAGTTCGGCCGCCGCGCCGTGCGCCGTACCGCGGCCGAGCGCATTGAGCCGCGCGGTCAGCGAGCCGGTGCGTTCGACGTCGTTGTCGCGCACGTCGAGCGAGCCGACGCCGCTCTGAATCAACGCATGGCCGATCGCCGAGCCCGCGCCGCCCGCCCCGACCAGCAGCGCGCGTTTGCCCTGCAACTCGCAGCCCGCGGCGACGAGCGCGGCGACGAAGCCGGTGCCGTCGAACATGCCCCCATGCCAGCCGCCGTCGGCATTGCGGCGCAGCGTGTTGACCGCGCCGAGGAACGCGGCTTCCTCGGCGAGCGTCGCGCAATAGCTGCCGGCGCTGAATTTGTGCGGCACCGTGATGATCACGCCGTCGACGTTGCGCATCTGCGCGATGCCCGCGAAAAACGCGGGCAGATCGGCGGGCGCGACGTGCGCGGGCACCACCAGCGCATCCCTGCCGGCCGAACGCAACGCGGCGGTCACACCGGACGGCGAACGCACCTGCGCAATCGGATCGCCGACGATGAAATACACGCGCGTCGCGCCGCTCAGACCCGCGTCGAGCGACGCCGCGAACGAAGAGTTTCCAGCCTGCTGCATAGTCGAATCTCCTGAGATGGGTGCCCGTTCGCATCGTGCCCGATGCGGGGTTCGATGTGTTGCTGTTGTCGAGTGGGTTCAGAAAACTTTGCTTTTTCTCAATACTGGAATAGTATTCCAATAACAAAGCAAATTCTAGATATTGCGAAGAATACGGAACCGCCGCTGCGGCTGGATGCAACGACGAGCACACAAGGAGCAGCAGATGGCGGAGACATTGAGCGATTTGCAGCAGAACGAAGCCTTCGACGTCGTGGTGATCGGCGCGGGAGGGGCGGGCATGTCGGCGGCGCTGTTCGCGGCGATCGACGGCGCGCGCGTGCTGCTGGTCGAAAGCACCGAATACGTGGGCGGCACGACCGCGTACTCGGCCGGCACCACCTGGATACCGAATTCGCCGCACGGCCCGTCGATCAATCCCGACGACAGCAGCGCCAACGCCGAGGGCTTTTTACGCCGCGCGGTCGGCGAGCGCAGCAGCGAAGCGTTGCGTCGTGCGTTCCTGCAGGCGGGGCCGCAGGCGGTCGCGCATATCGAGGCGAATTCGGACGTCAAGTATCGGGCGCGGCCGTTCCATCCGGACTATCTGTCGGAGCTCGAAGGATCGACGCTGCGCGGCCGCGCGCTCGAACCGCTCGCGTTCGACGGCCGCAAGCTTGGCCGTCACTTCGCGCTGATCCGTCCGCCGATCCCCGAGTTCACGGTGCTCGGCGGCATGACGGTCGATCGCGACGACGTCGGGCATTTGCTGAATATGACGAAGTCGTTCCGGTCGCTGCGCCATGCGGTGAAACTGCTTGTACGGCATGCGCGCGACCGCATCAGCTGGCCGCGCGGCACGCGTCTCGTGATGGGCAATGCACTGATCGGCCGGCTGCTCTCTTCGCTGCTCGCGCGCGACGTCACAGTGCTCGTGAGCACGAAGCTCGAAGCGTTGCGCACGAACGCGAGCGGCGCGATCGACGGCATCACGCTGAGTCAGAACGGGCAGCGCCGGCAAATCTCGGTCACAGGTGGTGTGATTCTCGCGAGCGGCGGTTTCAACCGGCATCCGCAACGGCGCCGCGCGATGCTGCCGGATGCGGACCTCACGTGGTGCCCGGGCGCGCCGGGCCATACCGGCAGCGCGCAGGATCTCGCGCTCGCGGCGGGCGCGCGCTACGGCGAGGGCGCGCTCAGCAACGGGTTCTGGGCGCCGGTGTCGATACGCCAGCGCGCGGACGGCACGACCGCGGTGTTCCCGCACTTCATCATGGATCGCGGCAAGCCCGGCATGATCGTCGTCAATCAGCAGGGGCGGCGCTTCCTGAACGAAAACACGTCGTATCACCTGTTCGGCATCGCGATGCAGGAAGCACATCGCAAGACCCCATCGGTGCCTGCCTACCTCGTCACCGACGCGGACGGCCTGTGCAAATACGGTCTCGGCATGGTGCGGCCGGGCGGCAAGGGCCTCGCGCCGTTTCTCGCGGACGGCTATCTGACGCAATCCGCGACGCTCGACGAACTCGCTGCCAAGCTCGGCATCGACGCGGCCGGTCTCGCCGACAGCGTCGCGCGGATCAACGACTACGCGAAAACCGGCGTCGACCAGGAATTCCAGCGCGGCACGACCGACTATCAGCGCGCCAACGGCGACGCGAACCGGCCCGGCCCGAATCCGTGCCTCGGCCCGATCGTGCGCGCGCCGTTTTACGCGGTGCGGCTTTATCCCGGCGATATCGGCGCCGCGACCGGCCTCGTCGGCGACGACAAGGCTCGCGTGCTGAATCGCGACGATCATCCGATCGGCGGCCTGTACGCGTGCGGCAACGACCTGCAATCGGTGATGGGCGGTGTCTACCCGGCACCCGGCATCACGCTTGGACCGGGGCTCGCGTTCGCGTATCTGGCGGCGCGCGATGCGGCGATGCGCGCCAAAGCCGCGCGGGGCGATGCGGCGTCGTTCGTTGCGCGCGGCACGACTGAGACCGCCAACGAAAAGATCGTCTGACGAACCAGGGGCACGCCTGGTTCGAACCAGGTTAAGAAGTGGAATAGTATTCAACAAATGCAGCATCACGGAATTTTCCCAACCGACGAAGCGAATGGCGATGAAGCGCGAACCGATCCTCGAATGCGATGTACTGGTGCTGGGTTCCGGCGCGGCGGGACTGTCTGCCGCGGTGACGGCAGCCACGCAAGGTCTGCGCGTGATGGTGGCCGAGAAGGCCGACGTGTTCGGCGGCACGAGCGCATGGTCGGGCGGTTGGATGTGGATTCCGCGCAATCCGCTCGCGACGCGCGCGGGCCTCGTCGAAGAATCCGAAGCATCGCGCACCTATCTGCGCAACGAACTCGGCTCCCACTACGATCCCGACAAGGTCGACGCGCTGCTCGATCGCGGTCCGGAAATGATCGAGTTTTTCGAGCGCGAGACGGCGGTGCGTTTTATCGACGGCAATCGTATTCCCGACTTTCATACGACGCCGGGTGCAATGACAGGTGGCCGATCTGTCTGCGCGATGCCGTTCGATGGCCGCGAGCTCGGTTCGCTGATCGAGCGCTTGCGTCCCGCGCTCGACGTGGTGACGCTGAAGGGCATGGCGATTGCGTCGGGCCAGGACCTCGCGCATTTCTTCAATGCGACGCGCTCGCCGCGTTCGGCCGTGCATGTGCTGCGCCGGCTCGCCGCATTCGCGAGAGACAAGTTGCGCTATGGCCGCTCGATGCACCTGGTCAACGGCAATGCGCTGGTCGCGCGTCTGCTGAAATCGGCGTATGACCGCGCGGTCGATTTGCGTACCAGCGCGAAAGCGGTTGCTTTGCTGCGCGAAGGCGGGGCCGGGGGCGGGCGCGTCACTGGAGCGCGCGTCGAGATCGACGGTGTCGCTCACGAGGTGCGCGCCGCGCGCGGCGTCGTGCTCGCATGCGGCGGTTATCCGCATGACGTCGCGCGGCGCGCGCAAACCTTCGCTTATACGCCGTCGGGTCGCGAGCACTGGTCCGCCGCACCACTGACCAATACCGGCGACGGCATTCGTCTCGGCGAAGCGGTCGGCGCGCATTTCGACGCGTCGCTGGAAACGCCGGCGGCGTGGGCACCGGTGTCGCTGGTGCCGCGCAAGAGCGGCGAGGCCGCGGTCGCGTTTCCGCATCTGATCGAGCGCGCGAAGCCGGGCGTGATCGCGGTCACGCGCGCGGGTCGGCGCTTCGTCAACGAGGCGTCGTCGTATCACGACTTCATCAATGCGCTGATCGGCACGACGCCGAAGGGCGAGGAAGTCTGCGCATGGCTGATCTGCGATCACCGCTTCCAGCGCCGTTACGGGCTCGGCTTTTCGAAGCCGTTTCCATTCCCGACCGCGCCATATCGCCGCTCCGGTTATCTGCGGCGCGCGCACAGCCTCGCCGAACTCGCAAGCCAGTGCGGCATCGATCCCCAAGGACTTCAAACGACCGTCGCCGCCTACAACAGCTACGTGAAAGACGGCTTCGATCCGCAGTTTCACAAAGGCTCGACGCCATACAACCGCGTGCAGGGCGATGTACGCCACCAGCCGAACCCCTGCAACGCGCCGCTCGAACGCGGTCCGTTCTATGCGGTGAAGCTGCTGCCCGGCAGCCTCGGCACGTTCGCCGGTCTCGCGACCGATGCCGCCGCGCGCGTGCTCGACGACGCAGGCCAGCCGGTGCCGGGTCTGTACGCGGTCGGCAACGACAGCGCGAGCATGATGGGCGGCTGCTATCCAAGCGGCGGCATCACGCTCGGACCCGCGATGACTTTCGGGTATCTGGCGGGGCTGTCGCTCGCCGGCGCGGCGCAGGCCGATGGTACGGCCCGTGCCGCGCACACCGAACCCACTCCGAATTCCTCCATCCCGTCACAAGGACGCATCTGATGACTCTCTACGACCTCGTTACGCTCACCGTCAAGATCGGCACCAACGCACAGGTGTTCGAAAACATCCAGGCCCACGGCGACGCACCGGGCTCGAAGCTGCTCGGCTGCTGGTACTCCGATATCGGCACGCTCGGGCAGGTGCTGGTGCTGCGCGGCTTCGATTCCGAAGCGTCGCTGATCGCCGGGCGCAAGCGTATGCTGCTCGAAGGCGATCCGTTCGGCTGCGGCGAATTCATCACCGACGTGAAGATCGACAGCTATGCGCTGTTCCCCTTTCTGCCGCCGATCGAGCCGGCCGTGCACGGCGGCATCTACGAGATGCGCGTGTACGGCACCAAGCTCGCGAGCTTGCAGCACACGATCGACGCCTGGGAAAAGGCGGTGCCCGAGCGAGCGCGGCGCTCGCCGCTCGTCGGCGCGATGTACGCGCTCGACGGCGCCGTGCCGCGCTTCCTGAACATCTGGCCGTATGCGAGCGTCGACGAACGTTCGCGGATTCGCGCCGAAGCGGTGAAGGACGGCATCTGGCCGCCGAAGGGCGGCCCGGCCCATCTGACGACGATGGAGTCGACGATCTGCGTGCCGGCGCCGTTCTCGCCGCTGCGCTGAACTCGAGGAAACGACATGACCCCGCCCAACTCGCGCGAGCTGTCGCTGTCGGCGTTGACCGTGCTCGAACTGAGCCCGCCGCAGATGGTCGAGTGCGCCGCGCAGGCCGGCTACGACTGCGTCGGCCTGCGCCTCGTGCCCGCCACCGATCACGAGGTGCGCCACGACATCATTAGCCCGCGCGCATTGAAGCGCGAAACGCTCGCGCGTGTGCGCGACACCGGCGTCAAGGTGCTCGACGTCGAAATTCTGCGCCTGAAGCCCGACACCGACGTAGACGCATTTCTGCCGATGCTCGACACCGCCGCCGAACTCGGCGCACGCTACGTGCTGGTCGCGGGCAACGATCCCGACGAAGCGCGCACCGCCGAGCGGCTTGCACGATTGTGCGAGCTGGCCGAACCGCGCGGCCTCGCGCCGTCGCTCGAACCGATGCCGTGGACCGACGTGAAGGACGTCACGCAAGGTGCGCGCATCGTGAAGGCGGCCGCGCGACCCAATACCGGGCTGATCGTCGATCCGATCCACTTCGATCGCGCGGGGACGCCGACGGATACGTTGCGCGCGTTGCCGCGCGAGTACTTCGGCTACGTGCAGTTCTGCGACGCGCCGGCCGAACGGCCAGCCGATCTCGACACGTTGCTGCATCAGGCACGTTGCGAGCGCATGATTCCGGGCGAGGGCGGCCTCGATCTCGCCGGCATTCTGCGCGCGCTGCCCGACGATCTGCCGATCAGCCTCGAAGTGCCGATGCAGCAATGGGCGAAAACCGCCTCCGCGCTCGAACGCGCACGCAGGCTGCGCGAGGCGACACTCGCTCTGCTCGAACGGACTTATACGGCGACGCCGTCATCCATCACGTCATGATGTAACCGCAAACCGCAGTTCACCCCCGGCTGGTCCTTCACGAAAGCCGGAACCGGCGCCCGCCGCGCCCTTGAATTCCAATGTGGAATCATGTTCTCATGTGGGATTCGAATCGAATGAGAGTGGATCATGGCAGGGAATCTCGAGCGGGCGCTGGCCATCATCGAATTGCTGGCGAAGCAGGGCGGCAGCATGCAGCTGGCCGCGATCGCCGACACGCTGAACATCCCGCGCAGCGGCACGCATCGGCTGCTCGCGGAGCTGAGCGACGAAGGCTACGTGCGTCAGGATGAGCACGGCGAGTACGTGCTTGCGCTGAAGCTGGTATCGCTCGGGCTGATGTGGCTGTCCACGGCCGGCGTGCTCGATATTTCGCAGCCGGTGCTGGATCGGCTCGCGAGCGCGTCGGGCGAACTCGCGCGCCTGGGCGTGATCGAGGACGATCACATTACGTTCGTCGGCAAGGCGCAGGGCGCGCGCTCCGGGCTGCGCTACGACCCGGACATGGGCAGCAGTCCGCCGCTGCATTGCACCGCGAGCGGCCAGGCGTGGCTCGCGACCATGAGCGACGAGGAAGCGCTCGAACTCGTGTCGCGCCAGGGCGGCATCGGCAAGGCGGGCCCGCGCGGGCCGAAGGCGCCGAAGACGATCCAGCAGTTTCTGCAGGACCTGGCCGGCGCGCGCAAGCGCGGCTACGGCATCGCGAGCGAAACCTACGAGGCGGGCATGACGTCGATGGCCGCCGCGATCCGCCATCCGGTGACCGGGCTGGTGGTCGGCACCGTCAGCCTCGCGGGGCCGACGAGCCGCCTGCCGGACGCGCGGCTGAAAGAACTCGCGCCGGCGCTGCTCGAAGCCGCGTCGGACATGAGCGCGGCCACCCTCAGCTCGCCGTATTTCAAGCGCACGCCGCGCGTCGCGCGGCCAGTGGCGGTCGTGCGGCCGGTCGAGCCGAAGCGCAAGGGCCGGCCGCGCGCGGCCTGAGCGCTGCCCATCCGAATCCATTCGCGAGTTCCACGATCTGAAGCAGCGGGCAGCGCACCAGCTCGTCCGCCGCTTCGCGCAGCCGGGCAATCCCGTGCGCCGAGCCGTTTGCGCATGCAAATACGGCCATACCAGTCGGCATTTCTGACGCAAGCGCCGAATTTTGAGACGCACGGTCAAGCCGTGCCCCAAAAGTGCGCTAACGTCACACGCGTAGATTGCAGATTGCTTTCGGCGTGAGCGATCGATGCGGCGAGGTCATCGGGCCAACAGGCAGGACGCGGGGGGAGCGAAGATGAGCCTTACGAGCAGGCAAACAGCCGCGCAACGCGGCGGGCGGCTACCGGCGAGGTTCGCGGATAGCCATTTGCAGCATCTCGAGAGTGTGCTCGGCTACGCGACGCGCAAGCGCGCGACGCAATCCGGTGAACTCGACCACGTCTATTGGGAGCGGCGCATCCGCGCGCTCGAGGATACGCATCATCTTGTCGAGAGCCAGCGCTCGCGCATTGCGAAGCTGCTCGGCATGTTGCGCTAGCAGGCGCAGGCCAGCGTCGCGCGGCGCACGGCGGCCTGAGATGTCGGGGTGGTCCGCGAGGACCGAAGCAGTGGAGGAGAGTACCGTCGACGCCGCTCGGCGCCGACGTCAAAAAAGCAGAACCTGAGAGAAAAGCGGCGATGACGCGAACGGGCCCGCAGAGGCCCGTCGCGCATCCGCCCGATATGGCCGCCGGATTTCAAAATCCTGACTTAATCGCGAGCTGTTTTTTCAGATCAATTATGTCTTTCTAAATCGCGGTTTTCCCAGTAATTCTGACTGATCTTAATTGGGGTGCGGTTAGATATAGACATTGAAAACACGCGCCGCTTTTTACACTGATAAACTGTGCGCCGGAGCCAATGCGGCGACGCCTTTCGCGCGCTCGCCGCATCCCCCTTCCGGCATGTCGACGGCCGGATAGACGGTACAAATAGGCCTTTTCCGCGAATTTGACAGACGCGTAACCTGGGCATACTGCCTTCGGCAACCGCGGCTCACCGGGACGCACTTCTTGTCGTCCTTCTGGATTGTCCTTTAAGCCACCCTCCGTGTGGCGCTTCGCCTCAGCCGATTTTCCGCAGACTCCACCTTGCGCTTTCGACAGGTAATTTTGACAGACAGCTTGATTCAGTAAGGGCTTGTTCAAGTCCTCATTTTGGAAATGACTCATGAAGCCGGGAAATAATTCGCTTGCGAAAAAACGCGCACGCAAAATTGCGTTGGCGGCTGTGGCGGTGCTGATCGCGGTGCTGGTGGGTTGGGGCGGCTGGTATTTCCAGCATCGCGCCGTGCCGCAGGCCCCGGCGCTGAACGGCATTGCGAGCCAGATGCGTCACGATGCGTCCGCGTGGACGCATCAGGAGAAGGACGCGTCGACGATGCTGCGCGACATTCACGACGCGAACGTCGCGGCGATCGGCGTGAGTCCCAACGCGATTCTGGTGTCGCTGCGCGACGGCTCGAAGTACTTCGTCACCGATCACAACGCCACCTTCTCGCACGCGCTGCTGCTCGGCGAGCGCTCCGACGCCGCCGCGTATCAACTCGTGTGGCTGCCCGACGTCGATATTCACAGCGATGGCGCGCGCTGGACGCAACTGTTCGAGCAGTTGCGCGACGTGCTGAGCATACTGCTGCCGCTCGCGCTGATCGGCGGCATGGCGTGGTTCATGCGGCGCGAGATGAAGGGCGGCGCGACGCTGCTCAGCGAAACGCCAACGCTGCGTTTCGACGACGTGATCGGCGCGAACGAAGCGAAGGCCGCGCTCGCCGATATCCGTGGTTACCTGTCCGATCCGAAGCAGTTCTCGTCGCTGGGCGTGCGCGCGCCGTGCGGCATCCTGATGGTGGGTGCGCCCGGCGTCGGCAAGACGCGGCTCGCTCAGGCGCTGGCCGGCGAATGCGGCGCGAACTTCATTTCGATCACCGGCAGCTATTTCAGCGCGAAGTACTACGGCGTCGGCATCCAGAAGGTGCGGCACCTGTTCGAACTCGCGCGCAAGAACGCGCCGACGGTCATCTTCATCGACGAAGCGGACGGTCTCGCGAAACGCACCGATACCGGCGGTGGCCCGGTCGAAGCCGAAAGCAACCGGATCATCAACCAGCTGCTCGCGGAGATGGACGGCTTCGAATCGAACGAGGGCGTGATCGTGGTGGCCGCGACCAACCATCCCGACAATCTCGACGAAGCGTTGCGCCGCCCCGGCCGTTTCGATCGCACGGTGCAGGTGCGTCTGCCGGACCGCGAAGACCGCGCGAAGATTTTCCGTTTCTACGCGCAGCGGCTGAAGTCGAAAGCGACGGATATCGACTACGACCAGCTCGCGCGTTTGACGACTGGACTGTCGCCGGCCACCGTCGCGATGGTCGTGAATCAGGCGGGGCTGATCGCGCGCAAGGCGGGCGATAACGAAATCTCCGCGAAGCACTTCATGGAAGCGATCAAGATCGCGCGCATCGGCGACGTGAGCGGCGCCGAGCGCGCGCTCACCGAGGACGAGCGCAAGCGCATCGCGGTGCATGAGGCGGGTCACGGTCTGGTCGCCGCGCTGCTGGGCACCGGCGTGCTCGAGGAGGTGACGATCCTGCCGCGCGGCGGCGCGCTCGGCGTCGCGCTGATCACGAAAGCGCAGGACAAGCACCTGTACCGCGAAACGGAGATCCGCAATGAAATCCAGGTGCTGCTCGGCGGACGCAACGCGGAGATTCTGATGTTCTCCGAAGCATCGAGCGGCGCCGCATCGGACTTGCAGGAGGCCTCGCGTATCAGCCTCGACATGGTGTCGAAGTTCGGCTTCAACAGCGACGGCGATCTGTTCAGTCTCGCGGCGCTGCCGTCGCAGTACGCGGGCCTGCAAATGAAGAGCGCAATCGAGCATGCGAACGTGCTGCTCAAGGAGCTCAACGAGCTTTGCTACAAGCTGTTGCACGCGTACGAGCCGGTACTGCGCGACATTTCAGAGCAGTTGCTCGAGCATGAGACCGTGCCCGGCGATACCGTCTATCGGCTCATTGCCGAGCACAAGAGCACGTTGAAGATCGTGCATGAGCCCGCGGCGGCTTGACGGTCGCTTCGAAGCGCTACGCGAGGTGGGACGGTCCCGCATCGGGCACGCCCGGCGGCGCATCGGTATCACCTGACGGGTCGCCGCCCCCTGGGCCGGATTTGTTCGGGTCGGGTTCGGGGGTTTCGCCTTTTTTCGGCAGAGGCTGGTCGAGGCCCGGTTCGACCGGAGTGGGGAGTGCATCGCCGATGGGCTTCGAGACCTCGGCGGGTGGACTGCCGGGATCGTCGTTCGCCGGGCGATCGGGCTCGCTCGGGGAGTTCGCGGTGTTCGACACGATGCTCTCCAGTTGCTGAAGATAAGCCCTCGGGCAGCAATGCGCGTGCCACGGTCCCGTGGCGGAAGTTTGAAGCAGGCGCGCTTCTATCGTTTGGCCGGTTCGGTCCCGCGCAGTGCCTCAGGTGAGGGGCGGCCGGATGGTGAGGCCGAACGATGGCGTGATCCGCGTAGCCGCAAAATCGGCGCCTCGATCAGCCGCCACGACAGCAACGCGATGCCTAGCGAAATCGCAAACGATGCGACGATGCCAAGCATATGTGCCCACATCGGCACGGTGCCGCCGAACAACGCTTCGGCGTGACGGTTGCGCGTCAGATCGGGGATCAGGTTGTGATACAGATAAAAGCCGTAACTGATGCGCCCAAGACCGGCGAGCCAACGCGTCTGCAGCAGACCCATCACGGCAGCATTGCGGCAACACGCAATCGAAGCCACTAGCGCCGCGATACCGATCCCGTACATTGCGCTGATCGCGGTAAACCGCAACGGATCGTCGAGCGTGCTCCATCCCGGTTCGGCCGCGCACAAACCGATCACGACGAGACTCAGCGCGAACAGCGTCAGGCCATGACCGAGCCAGGCACGCACGCGGCCGCGATCGTCCGCGATCACCAAGCCACCGATACCACCTAACGCGAGCAGCCAGACATTGCTCAACGGGTGCGTATAGATCGCGATCTCATCCCAATGCGCGGCACGCATCGCGAACAACCCAGCAAGGCCGAGGGCCACGATCGCCCAACATGCCGCTCGATGTCGCCGCGCGGCAAGCAGCAGCAAAAGCGGCGCAACCACGATATAGAACTGCTCCTCGATCGCGAGGCTCCACAAGTGCGAATAGCGGCCCGGCCAGTAGCGCAGCACCGAGCCGATCCAGAAGTTGGACAGATACGCAAAGTGAAACGGCATGCCGCTCGCGAGTTCCGGATTCGCGAGGCCGAATGCCATCAACCCGCACATCACGACGAGCATCAGGTAATAGATCGGAAAGATGCGCACCGTACGACGAAACAGAAAGCGTGCGAGTTCGACGCCGAAACGGCTGTCGCCCGATTCGATGCGCGCACGTTGCGACGACAGGATGCCGATGATCAGAAAGCCGCTCAGCGCGAAGAAGATCCACACGCCGAGATGCCCGATTTCGCCGATGCCGCCGAATAGACGATGCTGCAGAAACACCATGAGCACGGCGATCGCGCGCAGCCCATCGAATCCGGCAATTCTGTTTTTCATAAACCTCTATTCGCAAAACGGCTGAAAAGCACGAAAACATCGTACGGGGAAAAAATGCGAAAAAAATCGCAGCGCGCGTTCGATGATTTTTTTTCGAGGCTTGCGTTCGCCCATCAATGCGGGCGTCCCTGTTTCGTGCATCAAAAGCCGCAAAACTTTCCGCGCGTTCGTTAAAGACGCACCGAGTATTACCAGTCGCCAACGACTCGATTTCAGATAGGTGATGCGGGGAACGAATTAACCTTTTGCAGTTCGCACGGCATTGGCCGCTGACGCGTGGCCATTCACGTTCTTGCGTGCCGTCGGCGCGCGCATTCTTCGAGAAGACGAATGGAAACATCTGGCCGTGGTCGTGGACGATCGGTCGAAGTCGATTTCTTTCGCGGTATCGTGCTGATCGTCATCGTGCTCGATCACATTCCCGGCAGCACGCTATCGCATCTGATGCTGCACGCGTACGCGTTGTGCGATTCAGCCGAGGTGTTCGTGTTTCTCGGCGGCTATGCATCGGCGGCGGCGTATACGGCGGTGCTTTCGCATCGCGGCGAACACGCGGCGCAGCTGCGTTTCGTCAAACGCTGCTGGGAAATCTATCGCGCGTATCTATTGACGGCGATGCTGATGCTCGTGTCCGGCGCGGTTCTCGCGCGGCTCGATCTGAATCGGGCGATGGTAGAAATGACCGGCTGGCCACCTTTTGCGTTGCAGCCGTGGCGTGAGGCATTCGACATCGCGCTGCTACGACGGCAGCCGTATCTGTCGAGCGTGCTGCCGATGTATGTGCTGTTCGCGCTATGTGTGCCGGTGATGGTGCCGCTCGCGCGCCGCTCGGTATCGCTTGCGCTTGCCGTGAGCCTCGCGCTGTGGGCCGTCGCGCGGCCGCTTGCCGCGTTATTCAGCATTGACGATGTCGCCGGCTGGGCTTTTAATCCATTTGCGTGGCAGCTGATGTTCGTGCTCGGCATGCTGTGTCGTATGCAGCCGATCAGCGAACGTTTTCATGCGAGCTGCGCCGCCCGGTGGCTCACGCGCGTCGCGGTCGTTGCGGTGCTTGCCTTCGCGATCGTCAAACTTTTCGTGCTGACGCAGCCTTTGCCCGGCACGCACAAACAGAATCTTTCAGTGGAACGTGTGATCAATTTCATCGTCATCGCCTGGCTCGCCGCCCAGTTCGTGCGGACGGGCAGCATCGCGTGGCTCGCGAGGCGGCTGCCCGTCGTGGTGACGGTCGGGCGCGCCGGGCTCGTGTGCTTCGTCACCGGCACGCTGGTGTCGTTGATGATCGACACGGCGACACCGCACACCTTTCATGGTTTTCGCGCGGTGCTGGTCGGGCTCGGCGGCGACCTCGCGGCGATCGGCGCGCTGCTGACGATCGCGCGCGGGTGGAGCGGCTGGAAGGGGCAGCAGCCGCGCGCGCAAGCGAAAGGCGCGGGTTGCGGATGACACGACGCGAGCGCCGTGGGCGCGTCACGACTACGATGCGCACCACGCGCAAGCTCGTTGGACTCGCAACCGTGATGAGCGTCGTGGTGCTCGCGTGGCTTGCGATACATCGCACGGCCGCACAGGCCAAAGAAACACCGTTCGCGATGCACTGCGCGGAGTTCGCGGGCGCGGTGCTGTCGCCCGAACTGATCG
The DNA here is from genome assembly GCF_040948755.1 of Paraburkholderia sp. BR13444. Lineage (NCBI taxonomy): Bacteria > Pseudomonadati > Pseudomonadota > Betaproteobacteria > Burkholderiales > Burkholderiaceae > Paraburkholderia > Paraburkholderia sp. BR13444. The sequence continues at coordinate 286,747 of NZ_JBFPKM010000005.1, forward strand.
AGATGCCAACGGCCGGCGCGCTGATCGAAAGTGCGGCGATGATCGGCGCGACCGCGCAGGGCAATCAGCAAGGCGGCGAGTATTGCCGCATCACGGGCCGCATCAAGGCACTGAATCCGACCACACCCGACATCCGCTTCGATCTGAATCTGCCGCGCCGCTGGAATGGCCGCGCGTTGCAGATCGGCGGTGGCGGGTACAACGGCGTGGTCGTCAGCGGCATTGGCGTGATGCCGTTCTCGCCGGATCGCGCGCCGCTCGCGCAAGGCTATGCGACGTTCGGCGACGACTCGGGGCATGTCGGCGATTCGTCGCTCGCGGAGTTCGGTCTCGTCGATGAAGCGGTGACCAACTTCGGCTACGCGCATCTGAAGAAAACCCACGACGTCGCGCTCGCGCTGATCGCGAACGCGTACGGCAGGCCGCCGCAGCGCATGTATTTTGCCGGCGGCTCGACGGGTGGCCGCGAAGGCTACACGGTGATGCAGCGCTTTCCCGACGACTACGACGGCGTGATCGCCAATTCGCCCGCGCTGAATTTTTCCGGCGTGCGGCTGCTCGGCGTGAAGCTCGGCCAGGCCGAATATGGCACGCCGGGTGGCTTCGTGCCAGAGGCGCTGCTCGAAGCCGTCCATCAACGCACGCTCGAGGTATGCGACCGGCTCGACGGCACGGAGGACGGCATCGTCAGTGATGTCGAAGCGTGCCGCGCGCACGAGGCGCAGATTATCGATTCGCTGCGCTGCGCGCTGCGCCCTTCATCGCACGATGCGTGTCTGACCGACGCGCAATTGGCCACCTTGCTGGTGATGCGAGATGGACTGTCGCTGCCGTATCGGCTCGCGTGGGGCGTGAGCGGCTATCGCGGCTACAACGTGTTCCAGGGCACGCAACTGACCGGCGCGCTCGGGCTCGCGCATCAACCGCGGCGTCAGCCGGTGCCGACGTTCCGCGCGAACGGATATCTGTTCGCGCAAGGCGACGGCTATCTGCGCTACTTCGTCGCGCGCGACGCGCAGTTCGATTCCTTGACGTTCGATCCGCAACGGCCCGGCAAATATCGCTCGCAACTGATCGCGCTGTCGGCCACGATCGGCTCGATGAACCCGGACCTGTCGCGCTATATCGCGCGCGGCGGCAAGCTCATCACGCTGCAAGGTCTCGCCGACGAAGTGATCAGCCCGAACCAGACGATCGCGTATCACGACGCGCTGATCGCGCGTTTCGGCAAGGACGAGGTCGATCGTTTCATGCGGCTCTACATGGTGCCGGGCTTCCAGCATGGCAACGGCGTGTTCGTTCCCTCGGTCGATCTGCTCGGCGCGCTCGACGCGTGGGTCACGCGCGGGGTCGCGCCGGAAACGCTGACGGCCACCGATCTCGCCGCGGCGACGAATGGACGTTCGCGGCCGCTGTGCCGCTATCCCGCGTTTCCGCGTTATATCGGCAAAGGCAATGTAAATCTGGCGAGTAGTTTTGTCTGTGCGCAGCCTTGAGGTATGAGTGGTCGCAGCGCCTGTGTGGACGAGCGGGCCGCACAGGAAAACGGCGACGCGGCCACTCGACGCCGCGTCGCCCGCTGAAGCTCAACGGCCGTTACTGCCCGTTCTGCATCCTGCCGTTGTTCATGTCGTTATCGTTGTTCATGTTGTTGCCGGTTCCGCTGCGCGTGCCGTTGTTCATGTTGTTGCCCATGCCGCCGGTCGCCGGGCTATTCGGGCTCGCGCCGGTACCGGTGCCCATCCCGCCGCCGGTGCCGGTCACACCCGGCGAACCATAGCCGGAGCCGGTGTTGCCCGGCGTGCGGACCGAGCCCGGGCCAACACCCGGAGTGGCCGTACCGCCCGCGCCGCCCGTCGTGCCGCCACCGGCGCCGATGCCGGTGCCCCCCGCGCCACCGCCACCGCCGCTCGTGCCGCCGGCAGCACCGCCGCCCGCGCCTCCTGCACTACCGCCGGCGCCCGCGCCGCCAGCACCGCCCGCCTGCGCGTATATGCCACCCGACAACGCCATCACGAGCGCGGAAGCAAAGATCGTCCTGGTCATGCGTTTCATGATTCACCTCCACGAAAAGGGTTGGTGTCATGTGAACCTCGCAAGGGGTGTGCCTCGGGGTTCATCGGCCGATGATCGACGAGACCGCCGCGATGGCGCGCTGCACGGTGCAACGCAATGGCCGCATCGGTCCGCGGCTCGCCTTCATCGAACGGGGTCCGGGAATTGCTGATCTTCAGGAGGCGTTGACCGACGGTTTCACGAGCCGCAACGGATTGGGCGTGGGTCTGGGCGGCGCGCGGGCATTCTCCTACGGACACGCCTTTTCATGACCGATGCAAACGCGAATCTGATCCTCAACGTCGACGATAACGAAGGCGCTCGTTACGCGAAAACGCGCATCCTGTCGCGCGCGGGCTTCGTCGTGATCGAGGCCGGCAACGGCGCGCAAGCGATCGAGCGCGCGCGCATTTCGCAGCCGGACCTCGTGCTGCTCGACGTCAATCTGCCCGATCTGAACGGCTTCGAAGTGTGCCGACGCATCAAGGCCGCCCCCGAGAGCTCGGGCGTGCTCGTGATCCACACGTCGGCGGCGGCGGTGCAGAGCATGGACCGGGTGCGCGGCCTCGAAGGCGGCGCGGACAGCTATTTGACCGAGCCGGTCGAGCCGGCCGAACTGATCGCGCAGGTGCGCGCGCTGCTGCGCGTGCGCCGCGCGGAGGGCGCGTTGCGCGAGAGCGAAGAACGCTTCCGGCAGATGGCCGAGAACATCGACGACGTGTTCTGGATGCTCGACCCGTCGAGCGCCCAACTGCTGTATGTGAGCCCCGCGTATCGACGTCTGTGGGGCGACGCGGCGCACGAGCCGACGCCGAGCGGGCGCCACTGGGCCAACCACATTCATCCGCAGGACGAGGCCGCGGTCGAGGCCGCGTATCGCGCGCTCGCGACCGGTGTCGCGTATGAGATTGAATACCGGATCGTGCGGCCCGACGGCGAGACGCGCTGGGCCGTCGAGCGCGGCTTTCCGGTGCGCGACGCGCGCGGGCGCATCTACCGGCTCGCCGGCATCGTCAACGATATTTCGGATCGCAAGGCCAACGAGATGGCGTTGCGCGACGCCGATCGCCGCAAGGACGAGTTCCTCGCGATGCTCGCGCACGAGCTGCGCAATCCGCTCGCGCCGATCCGCAACGCGATCGAACTGCTCGACCCGAGCCGTGCGCCGTCGCAGCAAAGCTTCGAGGCGATGCGCGCGGTGATTGGGCGCCAGGTCAAGCATCTGAGCCGGCTCGTCGACGATCTGCTGGACGTCGCGCGCATCAGGCAGGGCAAGATTACGCTGCGCCACGGGATCGTCGAGCTGGCCGCCGCGCTCGAAGCCGCGATCGAAACCGTGCGGCCCGCGTTGAATCGCAAGGGCCATACGCTCACCACCGATCTGCCCGGCGAGCCGCTGTTCGTCGTCGGCGACGGCGTGCGGATCGCGCAGGTGCTCGGCAATGTCCTGTCGAATGCGGCGAAGTACACGCCGCAGCGCGGCGACATCCGCATCGAAGTCCGCGAAGCGGGCGATGACGTGCTGATCAGCGTACGCGACAACGGCGTGGGCATCGGCGCCGAAACGATCCCTCACATCTTCGATCTGTTCGTGCAATCGGAAATCTCGATCGAACGCTCCGAAGGCGGCCTCGGCATCGGCCTGCCGCTCGCGCGTACGCTGGTCGAGTTGCACGGCGGCGGGATCGAGGCGTTCTCAGCGGGACTGGGGCGCGGTAGCGAGTTCGTCGTGCGTTTGCCGCTGACGCGGCTTGCCGACGCCGAGCAAGCGTCGACGGGGGCGCCCCAAGCCGTGCCGAATCACGGCGGCCAGGCGCTGCGCGTGCTGCTCGTCGACGACAGCGTCGATGCGGCGCTCGCGTTGTCGCTGGTGCTGCAGGCGGACGGGTACGAGGTGCGCGTCGGGCACGAAGCCAACACCGCGCTCAAACTGGCCGCGCACTTCCGGCCGCAGATCGTGCTGCTCGACCTCGGCCTGCCCGGCATGGACGGCTTCGAGCTCGCGCAGGAGATGCGCCGCCGTCCGGCCACCGCGGGCGCGCTGCTGATCGCAGTGACCGGCTATGGCCAGGCCACCGACCGGCAGCGCTCGCGCGAGGCCGGCTTTGATCATCATCTGGTGAAGCCGGTGTCGGTCGAGGAAATCCAGAATGTGATCGCAAGCCGCTTTCCGGGCCCGCAACACAGCGCGTCGGCGTAAAAGGCTGCCGGCGCGCGCGCCCGGATGGCCGCGCCGGGCCTCGGTCTGCGTCCGAACCCATCAGTAAGCCGAACTATCTCGCGCCGCGGCGAATCCGCGGCCGCGTGGTTCCGTGCTCTGCAGGCTTTCCCACTTTCCATTACATTGCGGATGCGGCGCGTCCGTTCACGCCGGTTTCCCTCATTCAACAGCGGTGTCTGCCATCATCGAGTCCATGCAGCCTATCGTTTCGGTCACGAATCTGTCGAAAACCTATGCCAGCGGTTTTCGGGCACTGAAGAACATCAATCTGGCAATCCACCGTGGAGAAATCTTCGCGCTGCTCGGGCCGAACGGCGCGGGCAAGACCACGCTGATCAGCATCGTCTGCGGTATCGTCAACGCGAGCGAAGGCAGCGTGACGGTGGACGGCCACGACATCGGCGCCAACTATCGTGCGGCCCGCTCGCTGATCGGCCTCGTGCCGCAGGAGCTGACCACCGACGCGTTCGAAACCGTCTGGGCCACCGTGTCGTTCAGCCGCGGCCTGTTCGGCAAGCCGAAGAACCCCGCTTACATCGAGAAAGTGCTGCGCGACCTGTCGCTCTGGGAGAAGCGCAACAACAAGATCATCACGCTGTCGGGCGGCATGAAGCGGCGTGTGCTGATCGCCAAGGCGCTGTCGCACGAGCCGCGCGTGCTGTTTCTCGACGAACCGACCGCCGGCGTCGACGTCGAGCTGCGGCGCGACATGTGGAAGCTCGTGCGCTCGCTCGCGGCGAGCGGCGTGACGATCATCCTGACCACGCATTACATCGACGAAGCCGAAGAGATGGCCGATCGCATCGGCGTGATCAATGCGGGCGAGATCATGCTGGTCGAAGAGAAGACCGAGCTGATGCGCAAGCTCGGCACCAAGCAGTTGACGCTGCAACTGGAGTACCCGCTCGACGATGTGCCGGCTGCGCTCGCCGGCTACGGGCTGGCGGTCGCGAACGGCGGCAACGAGCTGATCTATACCTATGAAGGCGAGGGCGGCCGCACCGACATCATCGCGCTGCTGAAGTCGCTCGACGATGCCGGCATCCGCTTCAAGGACCTGCACACTACGCAGAGTTCGCTTGAAGACATTTTCGTCAGCCTGCTGCGGGGGAACCCATGAACATCTACGCAATGCGCGCGATCTACAAGTTCGAAATGGCGCGCACGTGGCGCACGCTGATGCAAAGCATCATCGCGCCGGTCATTTCCACCTCGCTGTACTTCGTCGTGTTCGGCTCGGCGATCGGGTCGCGCATCAAGGAAGTGGAGGGCATCAGCTATGGCGCGTTCATCGTGCCGGGGCTGATCATGCTGTCGCTGCTGTCGCAAAGCATCGCGAACGCGTCGTTCGGGATTTACTTTCCACGTTTCACCGGCACGATCTACGAGCTGCTGTCGGCGCCCGTATCGTATCTGGAGATCGTCGTCAGCTATGTGGGCGCGGCGGCCACCAAGTCGATCCTGCTCGGACTCATCATTCTCGCGACCGCCGCGCTGTTCGTGCCGTTGCAGATCATGCATCCGTTCTGGATGGTGCTGTTTCTGGTTCTGACGGCGGTCACGTTCAGTCTGCTCGGCTTCATCATCGGCATCTGGGCGGACAGCTTCGAGAAGCTGCAACTGGTGCCGCTGTTGATCGTCACGCCGCTCACGTTCTTAGGCGGCGCCTTTTATTCGGTGGACATGCTGCCGCCGTTCTGGCATGCCGTCACGCTGTTCAACCCGATCGTCTATCTGGTCAGCGGGTTTCGCTGGAGTTTCTTCGAGTTGGGCGACGTCGGCGTCGGCCTGAGTCTCGGCATGACGCTGCTGTTTCTCGCGGTGTTCCTCGTGATCGTCGGCTGGATCTTCAGGACCGGCTACCGGTTGAAAAGTTGATAGACGAGAAGGCGCGACGGCGAAAAGCCGTCGCGCCCTCTTCATCGATACGCGGGGACGCCGACTACGACAGATACGCCTGCGCGACATTGATCAACTGCACGCGGTTGCGCACGTTGAACAACTGCCGCAAGCGCCGCAGATGATAGTCGACGTTATGCGGCGACAGCCCGAGGAAATACGCGATCTCCTTGTCCCGCTGCCCCTGCACGACCGCCTTCAGCACCGCATGCTGCAGCTTGCTCAGCGCGATGCGCTGCTGCTGCGCGGGCGCGATGCCGATCACGCTTTTCGCGTGCGTCCAGATGAACTCGTGAATCGAGTGCGCGAACATCAGCGTTTCCGCGACGATCGATTCGGTCATCCAGCGCGGGTTGCCAATCGCCGAGTTGAAGCACAGGATCGCGCTCAGCTCCGGCTCCGGCAGCGGCATCTGCGTGAGAATGCCGCTCTTGCGCCCGGCGGCTTCCAGCATGTCGATCAAAGCGCCGAGCCGCTCGCTGCGCAACTGCGCGCGCGGCAGATCGGCGCGCAGATCGGCGGTATTCCACAGAAACGGCATGCCGGTCGGCGACGCGTGCGCGACGCGCGGATCGAGCTCGAAATAGCGCTCGCGGAAATAGCGCGTGAGCCATGCCTGCGACTCGTAACTCGTCAATACGAACATCGTCTTGTGATGCGACGACGTGCGCGTGGCGGTATAGCTGAACGAGTCGAAGCCCAGCTGCCTGATGCGCTGGCGCACGAACTCCATGCGGTCCTGCGCGCTGCCGAACCGTCCGAGCGGACTGATCAGCGGCGCGGCGCGGCGCGCCGCGGGCGACGGCGTGCCGATCTCCTCCTCGGTAAACAGAGTCAGAAAGCCACTGCGCCCCGCGCCATTCACGGTGCGGGGAGACATCTTCACTGCTTCAGCCGCGTGGGCTGATTTCGCGGCGTGCCGCGCGCCGGCCGGGTAAGCCGGTTGGGCGGATGCCGCTCTCGGGTGTGCTGCCGACGCGTGCCCGGCTTCGCCTTGCGGCGAGCCGTTCAGCCATTGCGGCAGCGTATCGCATTCATGTTCCATGAAACGGTAGCTCCGGCGTTCTAAACGCGTGAAATACGACAACCTCAATGATTAGCGATTTCGTGAAATGTCGGTAGCCGGTTCCTTGCTATCATTTTTGTGATCTTGCGCTGACAGTGGACCGGCAATACGGGTACGGCGGCGCTTCTCCTTCCATACGGCACCTCCTTCGAAGGGATGTGATGGCACGAATTCCCAAGCTCACGACGACGCTCGCCTACGACCGCTATATGGCCGGCCAGCGGCTCGTGTCGAGCGTGGATCGCGAGTGGCGGCATCTGGTGCTGCGCTCGTATCTCGAACCGGTGCGGCAAGACCTGCTCGAAGCGCCCGGTTTGCGCGACTTCACGCTGATGACGCTCGCGAGCGGCGCCGAGCATCTCGAACGCAACCTCGGCGGAACTTGGGAAAGCGCCGATATGCGCGTGAACGACCTGTGGTTCGTGCCGCCCACGCCGATCTCGTGGCGCTGGCATTCGATCAGCGACGAGCCGTTGTCTACCTTGCACGTGCACATCGAGCGCCATTTAATCGACAGCGTCGCGCAACAGATGGGGCTCGACGCGTCGCGTGAACTGTCGCTCGGCGACGCGATGCGCTTCAACGATCCGCTGATCGCCGCGATGCTTGCCGCACTGCATCGCGCCGCCCGCGATCCCGCCGATTCGCGTCTGTATGTCGATACGCTGGTTCACGCGCTCGCCGCGCACCTGCTGCAGCACTATTCGAGCGGCAACGGCGCGCGCCGCGGCAGCGCGACGGGCCCCGAACGGCTGGTGCCGCGCCGCATCCGCCGGGTGATCGACTACATCCGCGCCAATCTCGCCGAAGATCTGGCAATCGCCGAACTGGCCGAGCAGGCCGGCCTAAGCAGTTTTCATTTTGCCCGGGTGTTTCGCCGCGAGACCGGGGAGACGCCACACCAGTTCGTCACGCGCTTACGGCTCGAGGAAGCGGCGAGGCTGCTGCGCGCCACGGATCGAACCGTGCTGCAAATCGCGCTCGAAGTCGGCTTCGAGAATGCCGGTCACTTCTCCGTGCAATTCAAGCGTGGCTATGGCGCGACGCCGCTCGCCTACCGGCTGCGCGGTTGAGATGGACGAGCCGCAACGGCTTGCTTTTTCTCCAGTCGGAATCACGCACCTGCGCAGTGTGCGTTGCATTGCGCGGCTTGCAAACTACGAACATTCGTGGCGGCGCGCGCTGCAAACTGGCATCGCGCGTCGCGCAAGGCTTTGCGGCTCGGCCCGCCACCCGCGATCGTATCTGGTCTAACTGGACTGACCGCGACGCGGACAAGTGTACCTGTCGAAACCTTGCATCGGACGACAGAATCGAAGTGCCTGTCAATTTCATACACCGGATAACGCGCCATGACCCGACTCAAGATGACCGCCTGCGGCCACACCTTCATCGCCGAAACGCATCCCGATGCGCCGCAGACCGTGGCCGCGTTCGTGAAGCTGCTGCCGTACCGGCAGAAGCTGGTCCACGTGCGCTGGAGCGGCGAGGGCTGCTGGGTGCCGCTCGGCGAATTCAAGCTCGAGAACGACGGGGTCGCGGTCGGCTTCGAGAATCACACGAGCCATCCGTCGGTCGGCGACATCCTGTTCTATCCGGGCGGCTATAGCGAGACCGAGATCATCCTTGCCTATGGCTCGTGCTGCTTCGCGAGCAAGATGGGGCAACTCGCGGGCAATCATTTTCTGACGATCGTCGAAGGCAAGGAGAAACTGCGCGAACTCGGCACGAAGGTGCTCTGGGAGGGTGCGCAGGAGGTGGTGTTCGAGAGGTTTTGAGCGGGCCGCACTTCCTCGCTGGGCATACGCGATGCTTGGCTGAAGAGCCGCGTGCGGTCGGGTACCGGCCGCGCACGTCAGGCACGCGGCACCGTCTGGCCCGCCCGGCGAGGAGGAGCAAATGCGAGGCATAAATGACAAGGTCCGCGCTGTAGTTTTTGCCATGTCGATCGTGCTGCTGTCGGCTTGCGGCGGGGGCGGCAGCGGCAGCGGCGGCTCGAGTAACGGCGGCGGCACGGCGACCGAGCCGGCCGGCGGCGTCAAGCTGCAGGTGGTGTCGTTCGGCGACAGCCTGTCGGACGTCGGGACCTATGCGCCCCTGGCGAGTGCGGTGGGCGGCGGGCGTTTCACTACCAACCCCGGCCAGGTATGGGCCCAGAACGTCGCGCAATACTACGGCGATACGCTGAGCGCCGCGTTCACGATCGATCTCACGCACAGGCTGAGTGCGCAGAGCGGCCTCGGTTATGCGGAAGGCGGCTCGACCGTGGCGACACCGGCGAACCAGTACGACTACCTGAGCGACGTCATCGGCAACATCGAAATGCCGGTCAATCAGCAACTGTCAAGCTATCTGGGCGCTCACGGCAGCTTCAACGCCAATCAGCTCGTGCTCGTGTGGGTGGGCTCGAACGATGTGCTGCGCGCCGGCAACCTGCCCGCCGCTGCGCCGGTCGTGCAGGCGGCGGCTACCACGCTCGCCCAGCTCGTCGGGCAGATCGTGCAGAACGGCGGCGTGCATGTGGTAGTGATCAATGTGCCAAATATCGGGCTGTCGCCGAAGGGGCTCGCTTCGGCCGATGGTGGCGCGAACCTCACGCAGTTGTCGCAGCTATTCAACGCTACGTTGAATAGCGCGCTGCAAACCGATGGACTGCAATCGAAGGTGATCGAGATCGATTCGTACACGTGGACGAATCAGGTGATCGGAAACTTTCAGGCGAACGGCTTTACCGTGTCGAACACGGGGCAGGCCTGCGACCCGAAGAAAACGCCCGATGACACCTCGCTTCTATGCTCGCCGGCGACCTATGTGAGCGCCAACGCGGATCGGACTTACATGTTCGCCGATGATCTGCATCCGACCACGCATATGCACGCATTGTTTGCGCAGTTCGTCGAGCAGCAGATCGCGCATAGCGGGTTGGGGCGGTGAGAGGTGCACCGCGGCGTGGCCTCTTTTCGGCACCCCGTCCTTCAACCAGGCCGGGGTGCGCACCACATCACATCGTCACTTGAACAACTTCGTCGCCTGCGTCAGCGTATTGATGACCCCCCACGCAAGCGGAATCATCACATACAGCCAGAACACCGCGAGCATCACCTTGTTGGTCGGATGTACGGTTTGAACGGTCGACATACGGATCTCCTCACGCGCCCTTGGCGACTTGTGCATCGGTCATGTGGTGCTTCTCGTCCACGCGCTTGACCAGCAGGTTGCAGATAAAGCCGATCACGAGCAGCACGGCCATGATGTGTACGGTCATCGTGTACGCGTCCGCTTTCGCCACGCCGTTCGCGACTTCATACGCGCGGATGTAGTTGACGAGCACCGGACCCGCGACGCCGGCCGCGGCCCACGCGGTCAACAGACGTCCATGAATGCCGCCGACGAACGTCGTGCCGAACATGTCGGCAAGATAGGCCGGCACCGTTGCGAAGCCGCCGCCGTACATCGACAGGATGATGCAGTACGTCAGCACGAACAGCGCGATCTGTCCGTTCGCGGCGAAGCTCGGCACGAGGTAGTAAAGCACCGCGCCGAACGCGAAGAAGATGTAGTAGGTGTTCTTGCGGCCGATCCAGTCCGACGCCGACGCCCACACGAAACGCCCACCCATGTTGAACAGCGACAGGAGCCCGACGAAGCCGGCCGCCGCGGCAGCCGTCACCGTGTTCTTGAAGCTCTCCTGGATCATCACCGAGGCCTGGCCGAGAATGCCGATGCCAGCCGTCACGTTCAGGAACAGCACGAGCCAGATCAGATAGAACTGCGGTGTCTTCAGCGCCTGGTCGATATGCACGTGATTGCTCGTGATCAGCCGGTGCTGCGTCGCTGCGGGCGGTGTCCAGCCGGCCGGTTTCCAGTCCGCCGGCGGCACGCGGATCGCGAGCGCGCCGATCGTCATCGAGATGAAATAGACGATGCCGAGCACGATGAAGGTCTCCGCGACGCCGATGCTCGTCGCGCTTTGAAAGTGCTTCATCAGCGCGACCGACAACGGCGCCGCGATCATCGCGCCGCCGCCGAAGCCCATGATCGCCATGCCGGTCGCCATGCCGCGGCGGTCCGGAAACCAGCGGATCAGCGTTGACACCGGCGACACATAACCGAGCCCCAGGCCGATCCCGCCGATCACGCCGTAGCCGAGATACAGCAGCACGATCTGATGCAGGTACACGCCGAGCGCGGACACGAGGAAGCCGCCGCCGAAACAGCAAGCGGCCGTGAACATCGTGCGGCGCGGACCGACGTGTTCGAGCCATTTGCCGGCGAACGCCGCCGACAAACCGAGGAACACGATCGCAAGCGAAAAGATCCAGCCGAGCGCGGTCAGCGACCAGTCATCGGGCGCGGACTGCGTGATGCCGATCACCTTGGTCAGCGGTCCGTTGAAGACCGAGAACGCGTAGGCCTGGCCGATGCACAGATGCACGGCCAAAGCGGCGGGAGGCACCATCCAGCGCGAGAAACCGGGCTGCGCGATGGTGGCCTGTTTCGAAAAGAATGGGGCTGAACCTTGTTGGCTGCCCGGCTCGCTGATGCTACTCATAAGTGGGTCTCCTTACAGTTGTTCTGTTTATCGGCGTTTCGTGCAATTACCTGAGGCGGCGGAGTGTAACTTGCGCAGGCGTTCCCGTCATCGCTATATGTACTTTTATTTCATATGACCGGTCCAACACACCCGAAAATCAGCCTGGCTCGACAATAGGACGTGGACGATGGCTTCGCAATATGAAGCGCGCGGACATAAGGTGTGATTCTGGTCAAACGCGACGACTCTTGACGCGATTCTGCAAATCGTGGGACGCGCCGAACAGGTCGCCCCGAACTTCCGACTAGAGGCACTATGCAAAGTGCGCGATAAGCGAGCCGCGCAGGTCGCCCGGCACAAAAAAGAAACGGGCCGGCGCGGCTTCTTTGCCACGTCGGCCCGTCGTGTATCGGCAGCGAGTTTCGCCGGTATCAATCGACCCCGCGGCCGGTCTTCATGCGCGCTGCAACGAGTACCGAAATCAGACAGCCGATCGCCAGATATGCGGCCACTGGATGCCACGAGCCGCCCGCGAAGCTGACCAGCGCGACCGCGATGAACGGCGTGAAGCCGCCGCCGACCACGCTTGCCACCTGATAGCCGACACCCGCGCCGCTATAGCGGTACTCGGTGCCGAACAGCTCGGTGAACATCGGCTGCTGCACGCTGACGACCATATCGTGCGCGATGTTGGCAAGCATCACCGCGAATACGACGATCCATACGGTCGAGCGCGCTTCGAGCGCGAGGAAGAACGGCACCGCGCTGAACACGCCGACCAGCGCGCCGATCATATAGATACGACGGCGGCCGAAGCGATCCGCGAGCCACGCGAAGCACGGAATCGTCACACAGCTGAGCGCGCCGACGACGAAGCCGATCGTCAGGAAGAATTCGCGCGGCATGTGCAGGTTCGTGGTCGAGTAGCTGAGCGCGAACGCGGTGACGATGTACATCGTGAACAGCTCGGCGAGCCGCAGCGCGATGATCAGCAGAAAGGCCTTCGGATGGCGCAGCAGCGCCTCGACGATCGGCAGGCGCACGCGGCGCTCGCCATGCCGGCCGACTTTCTCGACGAACTCCTGCGACTCCTCCATGCTCGAGCGGATCCACAACGCGATCAGCACCAGCACGACGCTGAACAGGAACGGCAGACGCCAGCCCCAGCTGAGGAATGCGGCGTTGTCCATCGAGCGGCTGATCAGCGCGACGAGACCCGTCGACAGCACGAGCCCGACGCCGTAGCCGACCTGCACGCCGCTGCTGTAGAAGGCCTTCTTTTTCTCGGGCGCGCTTTCGACGGCCATCAGCGCCGCGCCGCCCCATTCGCCGCCGACCGCGAAGCCCTGGATCGCGCGCAGCGTGACGAGCAGCACCGGCGCCAGCCAGCCGATCGTCGAAAACGCCGGCAGCAGACCGATCGCGGCTGTCGACAGACCCATCATCATCACGGTGAGCACGAGCATGCGCTTGCGTCCGAGCCGGTCGCCGTAGTGGCCGAACACGAAGCCGCCGAGCGGGCGGAACAGGAAGCCGACGCCGAAGGTCGCGAACGCGGCGAGCGTGCCCATCGCCGGGCCGACGTTCGGGAAGAACTCGGCGTTGAACACGAGCGCGGCGACGATGCCGTACAGCAGGAAGTCGTACCAGTCGACCACGGCGCCGACAAAGCTGCCGAGCGCGGCATTGCGAGCCTGATTGCGCGCTTTGCGGTGAGTGGCCACTGCGGCCTGCGGGTGGGTGGTGCTCATCGGGTCTCCTTCAACGTGACATGGGCTTGAGTCGATCGCGCCGCGCCGGTAGGGCATTCGACGCGATCGCTGCGCGGCAGGATGTCCGGAAGGTTAATGACGCGACCCGCAATCCACAATCCGCGCAGTGCGTGTTTACACCAAGCGCCAAGGAGCCCATCGCGGGCAATGATGGGCGAGCCACGGAGCCCTACGGCGTGCTAACGTGGGGCATCTTAAAAACAACAGGTATTGATATACTACATACCGAATATTGAAAAATGCGGCGTTGCAGCATATGATTGAGGAATCATCTTTCTCAATCTTCGGAGTTGCACGTGGAATTCGTACCTCTCGCGCTGTTCGCCGTCGCTGTCGTAGGGTTGGGCTGTGCCGCCACCGTTTTGCTGACCGACTGGATTCCCGACTCGATCGGAGCGCGTGCATCGCAGCATGGCCGCTTCGTGGGGCTCGGCGAGCAGCGCGGCAAAGCGGCGGCGCCGAATCGCGCGCGTGTTCAAGCAGAGGCGATGAATGTCGTCAGAACTTCCAACTGAAACAGTGGCCACCCCGTTGACCCTCTCCTTGCAGCCTATCGGCGCGAGCGCGAGCTTGCGCGATCAGGCGTATGCGATGCTGCGTCAGGCAATCGCCGACGCGGATATCTACCAGAATCGCGAAGAAATCCGTCTCGACGAGCGCGTGCTCAGCGAATCGCTCGGCGTGAGCCGCACGCCGGTGCGCGAGGCGATGACACTGCTCGAGCAGGAGGGCTTTCTGCGCATGGTGCCGCGGCGCGGCATCTACATCGTGCGCAAGAGCAAGCGCGAAATCGTCGAGATGATCCAGATGTGGGCCGCGCTCGAAAGCATGGCCGCGCGTCTTGCCACGCTGCATGCGACCGACGAGGAAATCGGCCGCCTGCGTCATATGTTCGACAATTTCCGCGACACGACGCCGGCCGAGCATATCGCCGAGTATTCGGACGCGAACATCGCGTTTCACCAGGCGATCGTCGAGTTGTCGAAGTCGCAGATCATTCTCGACACCATCAAAAACATCTTCATCCACGTGCGCGCGATCCGGCGCATGACCATCTCGCAGAGCGACCGGGCCGCGCGCTCGATCGTCGATCATCTGCGCATCATCGAGGCGCTGGAGAAGCGCGATACCGAACTGGCCGAGCGGCTCACGCGTCAGCATTCGCTCGATCTCGCGGCGTTCGTCGAAGCCAATTGCGATTTTCTCGATTGATGGCGGCGTAAACGCCTGATTGCCTGCTGGTGTCGAAAGCCCGCGGTGTGCAAGCAACGCGGGCTTTTTGCGTTCGCGAGCTTCGAGCGAGCACCCCGCTGCGGGATAAATCGTGCTTGACGGTCTTAAAAATATGGTATGTGATATATCAACAACGACAGCCGCCATTCGCGACTCGGTGTTTTCCCTTGAAACAACCGCCGCAAAGCCTTGCAGATTCAGCGCAAAGCTGCGCCTGGCAAGCTTGAGCAGCAAGAACCTCGCGCCGTTTCTGTCTCGAAAATTGGCTTGAACCAATGTGATATATCACATACGGTATCTTCGAAGCCGTGAGACGTCGGTGCAGCCGGACGTATATCGAAGCGGACGCGTCCGTCGATAACCGTTGCACATCCGATAGATGAGGAGATGACCATGTCTGCAGTTGTTTCATCCCTGAGTCCGGCCACGGCCACCACGACCGCCGACGACACGCTCAAGCAGAAGACCCGCGACGCGGGCATCGTGTCGGGCGGCCATCTGGTTGCGAAGGCGCTGAAAAACGAGGGGATCGACACGATCTTCACCCTGTGCGGCGGCCACATCATCGATATCTACGACGGCTGCGTCGACGAAGGCATCCGCATCATCGACGTGCGCCATGAGCAGGTCGCCGCGCACGCAGCCGACGGCTACGCGCGCCAGACCGGCAAGCTCGGCTGCGTGGTGACCACCGCCGGCCCCGGCTGCACGAACGCGGTGACCGGCATCGCCACCGCGTTCCGCTCGGAAAGCCCGATCCTGCACATCGGCGGGCAGGGCGCGCTGACCCAGCACAAGATGGGCTCGCTGCAGGACCTGCCGCACGTCGACATCATGGCGCCGATCACGAAGTTCGCCGCGAGCGTATCGAGCACCGAGCGCGTCGCCGACATGATCTCGATGGCCGCTCGCGAATGCTTCAACGGCGCGCCCGGTCCCGCCTACCTGGAAATTCCGCGCGACGTGCTCGACCGCGAAGTCGACGCGACGCGCGCGATCGTGCCGCGGCCGGGCCGCTATCGCGCGTCGACGAAATCGATCGGCGATCCGCGCGACATCGAAAAACTCGCGGATATCCTCGTCAACGCCGAACGCCCCGCGATCCTGTACGGTCAGCAGGTGTGGACCGCGCGCGGTCACGAGGAAGCGATCGCGCTGCTGCGCGGCATCGAGATTCCCGGCTACTTCAACGGCGCGAGCCGCGGACTGCTGCCGCCCGGCGATCCGCATCACTTCGATCGCACGCGTTCGCAGGCGTTTGCGAATGCCGACGTGCTGATCGTGGTCGGCACGCCGTTCGATTTCCGCATGGGCTACGGTCGACGCATCAGCAAGGAATTGACGCTGGTGCAGATCGATATGGACTACCGAACCGTCGGCAAGAATCGCGATATCGATCTGGGCCTCGTCGGCGATCCGGGCGCGATTCTCGCTGCCGTGCTGCAAGCCGCGAGCGGTCGTATCAAGGACGACAGGCGTCAGGCGCGCCGCAAATGGATGGCGCAGTTGCGTGACGCCGAAGCGACCGCGACCGAAAAACTGCTGCCGCTGTTCCGCTCGAATAGCACGCCGATTCATCCGTACCGCGTCGCGTACGAACTCAACGAATTCCTGTCCGACGACACCATCTATATCGGCGACGGCGGCGACGTCGTGACGATCTCCGCGCAAGCGGTGCGGCCGCGCCGACCGGGGCAGTGGATGGACCCCGGCGCGCTCGGCTCGCTCGGCGTCGGCACCGGCTTCGCGCTCGCGGCGAAGCTCGCGCATCCGCACAAGGAAGTGCTCTGCTATTACGGCGACGGCTCGTTCGGCATGACCGCGTTCGACATGGAAACCGCGAACCGCTTCGGCGCGCCGTATCTCGCGGTGGTTGGCAACAACTCGGCGATGAACCAGATCCGCTACGGCCAGCTCGCCAAATATGGCGACGAACGCGGCAACGTCGGCAATCTGCTCGGCGACGTGCCGTTCAGCAAATTCGCCGAAATGCTCGGCGGCTATGGCGAGGAAGTGCGCGATCCCGCGCAGATCGCGAGCGCGCTACAGCGTGCGCGCGAAGCGATTCATCGCACGGGCCGCTCGGCGGTGGTCAACATCTGGGTCGACCCGCGTGAATACGCACCGGGCACGAAGAACCAGACCATGTACAAATAACCTTCATCGTTCAGGAGACACGACATGGCCAAGGCACTCGACGGTGTGCGCATCCTCGATTTCACGCATGTGCAATCGGGACCGACCTGCACGCAATTGCTCGCATGGTTCGGCGCGGACGTGATCAAGGTGGAACGGGCAGGCGCGGGCGACATCACGCGCGAGCAACTGCGTGATATTCCCGACGTGGATAGCCTTTACTTCACGATGCTCAATCACAACAAGCGCTCGGTCACGATCGACACCAAGCATCCGGAAGGCAAGCAGGTGCTCGAAGCGCTGATCCAGAAATGCGACGTACTGGTCGAAAACTTCGCACCGGGCGCACTCGACAGGATGGGCTTCACGTGGGAGCGGATTCAGGAACTGAATCCGCGCATGATCGTCGCATCGGTGAAGGGCTTCGGTCCCGGTCCTTACGAGGACTGCAAAGTCTATGAGAACGTCGCGCAATGCGCGGGCGGCGCGGCGTCGACCACCGGCTTCGACGACGGGCCGCCGGTCGTGACCGGCGCGCAGATCGGCGATAGCGGCACAGGGCTGCATCTCGCGCTCGGCATCGTCACCGCGCTCTATCAACGCACGCATACCGGACGCGGCCAGCGCGTGCTCGCCGCGATGCAGGACGGCGTGCTCAATCTGTGCCGCGTCAAACTGCGCGATCAGCAGCGGCTCGACCGCACCGGCGTGTTGAAAGAGTATCCGCAATATCCGAACGGCACGTTCGGCGACGCGGTGCCGCGCGCGGGCAATGCGTCGGGCGGCGGGCAGCCGGGCTGGATTCTGAAGTGCAAGGGGTGGGAGACGGACCCCAACGCATATATCTACTTCATCACGCAGGCGCCCGTGTGGGCGAAGATCTGCAACGTGATCGGCAAGGAAGAGTGGGCCACGGACCCCGACTACGCGACAGCGCCCGCGCGCCTGCCGCGGCTGAAGGAGATCTTCGCCGAAATCGAACGCTGGACGATGACGAAGACCAAGTTCGAGGCGATGCAGATCCTGAACAAATACGACATTCCGTGCGGGCCGATTCTGTCGATGAAGGAAATTGCCGAGGAGCCGTCGCTGCGCAAAACCGGCACGATCGTCGAAGTCGATCATCCGCAGCGCGGCAAGTATCTGACCGTCGGCAATCCGATCAAGCTGTCCGACAGCCCGACCGACGTCAAACGCTCGCCGTTGCTTGGCGAACATACCGATGAAGTGATGGCCGAGCTCGGTTATTCGGCCGAGCAGATCATGGCGCTGCGCACGGCTGGCGCGATCTAGGAGCGAGGCATGCAGACGTGGATGCGGTTCATGTCGGGCGACGGCGGCATCGTGTTCGGTCGTGTCGAAGGCGCCTACCTGCACGAGTACGAAAGTCTCGCGCAGCCGGTGCCGACCGGCGCGGTTCTGTCGCTGCGCGCACTGACGCCGCTGGCGCCGTGCGCGCCGGGCAAGATCGTCGCACTGTGGAATAACTATCACGCGCTCGCGGCGAAGCTCGACAAACCCGTGCCTACCCATCCGCTGTTTCTGATGAAGCCGGCGGCGTCGGTAATCGGCACGGGCGAGCCGATCCGCCGGCCGCGGCATTATGCGGGCAAGATCGTCTACGAGGGCGAACTCGGTATCGTGATCGGCCAGCGTTGCCGCGATCTGGATGTGCAGCAGGCGGAGGCGGCGATTTTCGGCTTCACGCTCGTCAACGACGTCACCGCCGCCGATCTGCTCAACGAGAATCCGCATTTTCCGCAGTGGTGCCGCGCGAAAAGCTTCGATACTTTCTGTTGTCTGGGTCCGGCCATCGTCTCCGGTTTCGACTGGCGGGCCGCGCGCCTGCTGACGACGCTCGACGGGGTCGAGCGTCAGAACTATCCGCTCGCCGATATGGTCTTTTCGCCGGCCGAGCAGGTGAGCCTGATTTCGCAGGATCTGACGCTCGAGCCCGGCGACGTGATCGCGTGTGGCACTTCGTTGGGCGTGGGTTCGATCAGGGACGGTGCAACGGTGTCGATCACGATCGATGGGATCGGCACGCTGAGCAATACCTTGAGCGCGGCGCCGCGCGACGAGCCACGGCGCTTGGGCGATACCGCGAACGCCGGTTGACGAGGGCAGGGACCTCGGGCTCTTGCCTTTTCATCGCATCACGGAGGATCACGCATGCCGCAAGCCTGTGGGAGTGCCGTGTTGATGGACCTGTTGCTGCTGCTTGCGGTGGCCGTCGCGATGGCGTTGGTCACCGTGCTGACGGTGGCAGTGACCGCGCTCACGCGACGACAGTTCGGCGGGCGTTCGGCGCATCGGCACACATGCGTGCGCGAACGAGATCCGACACACAGGGCCCGGATGCTTGCATTGCTTGGCGGCGGCATTGGTTTGGCGGTCGCGTCGATAGGCTTGATGGGTTACCTGTTGGCCGCGACGCGCGAGAACACCGAACGCATCGAACTATTTTCAGCCGTATTGATCGGCGCGCTGATCTTCGCGACCTGTGCGATCGCGTTCTGCAAAATGCGCGGCGTATTGCAACGCGACGCGGCCGCGCTGCCGGGCCATCACGTCGTCAATCTGTTTGCGCTGCTGTTATGCGGCTGGCTCGGTTACAGCTTCGTCACCGAACAGGCACAGCCATTCGGACTCGCGGCATTGCTCGCCACGGGCGCGCTGGCAATGGCGATGGGCGTGCATCTGATGCTGAGCCGCGAGTACTCGGCCGACCCCGCTCACGCGGCGCATCACGACGGTTGCGCACCGCGCATGCGTGCGGTCGCCGCGCGCAGCGAGGGCCTGGCGATCGGCAAGCCGGGCCTGCTCGCGAACCTCGAGTGGCATGGTGGAGAAGAGCAGACGTGGGCGCTTCGCGATGTCGCGCCGGCGATGATGCGCTTGAGCGCCTGGGCAGATCGTCGGAATGCGCGTGACGGTAGACGAAGCAATGGGCGCCAGCGCGACGGCTCACGCAAATGTACGCACAAGCGGCCGGTTCATTTCACTACGCGCCGCTAATCGACGATGCATACGCCCCTGACAAACCTGATTGCCAATAGCGAAGACGGCGGGATGATGATCCCGCCGCCCGAGTCTTGTTCAATGCTTCTAGTCACCAACTGCCGCGGCGAATTCGCTGTAGTACTGCGTCTTCCTGTGCAGAATGAGTTGCGCGAGAAAGTCGGCATCGTACGCGCGATGCAGATGGCTGTGATAGCGCTCGATATAAGCGGTGATTCGCGCCAACTCGCCATTGAACTCTTTCAGCATGTCGAGTGTCGCGCGGTCCCAGCGAAACCGCAGCCCGAGATCGCTGAACGCGGCATTGTAGGCGCTCAGATGCGCATCGTCGGGATGGTCCTGGTAATCCGCCGCCGCTGTGCGAGCGTTGCGCGTACTAATACGGGATTCAACCGGAGTGTGGTTCATGATCGGCCTCCTCGGCTCGCAAGTGAGAGAACTCGTTTGCAGCATAGAAGTCGCGATCGATTTGTAATAGTTAAAGTTTTATTGGCTTTCCATAGCTTAAGGCTTATGCACGCTCAGTTCCTTCGCGCGCGTGATCTTTTCGATCAGATTGGCGCCTTCCTCCACGAGGAAGCGTTTGAAGGCGACGGCGACCGGCGGCAGACGTTTGTTCTTCCGATGCACGACGTACCAATTGAGCATGACCGGAAAGCTCTCGACGTCGAGCACGACCAGATGACCCAGTTGCAATTCGAGGCTGATCGTATGGGCGGACAGAAACGCGATGCCCATTCCGGCAATGACCGCCTGCTTGATCGTCTCGGTGCTCTTGATCTCCATCGCGATCTTCAGATTGGACAGTCGGCCGGCAAAACCCTCTTCCATCGAATTCCACGTATCGGAGCCGCGTTCGCGCACGATGAACGCCTCGTTCGCGAGTTGACTGAAGCGGATATTGCGCTTGTGCGCAAGCGGATGAGTGGGCGCCGCGACGATCACGTACGGATGCGGCGCGAACGGTTCATTGGTTGCGTCGGTTTCGTGCGGCGGACGCACCATCACCGCGAGGTCGGTCTGATTGGTCGCCAACTGATGCAGCAGTTCTTCGCGGTTGTGCACCGCGAGATTCAGATCGACACCCGAATAGCGACGCGTGAATTCGGCGAGAAGGCGCGGAAAGAAGTAGTCGCCTGCGCTGATCACGGCGACATTCAGCTTGCCGCCGGAGACGCCCTTCAACTGGCTCATCGCTTCGTCGACTTCATGGAACTGCTGCATGATCGCGCGACTGTAGTGAAGCATTTCGGTGCCGGCCGGCGTCAGATAGATCTTTTTGCCGAGTTGCTCGAACAGAGGCAGCCCCGCATGTTCTTCGAGTTGCCGGACCTGGGTGGAAACGGCTGGCTGAGTCAGATGCAATTCCTCCGCGGCGCGCGAAAAACTCAGGTGGCGCGCCACCGTTTCAAAGACCTTCAGTTGCCGCAGAGTTGCATTGCGCATCGTCATGGTCGATGTATAAGGAAACGTGAATCGACATAATAACAAACTTTAATTATGAGTAATTCAGCAATGACCCTAGCATGAAACCAATAACAAGCCCAATAGCCACTGTAATACGCGGGTTAACGCATAGATATGTGGTGCGGCGGACCCAATAAGCGGGGAATAAGCTGCAATGCTTACCGGCCGAAGCGTGGTTCTGGTCGGAATAAAGCAAGAACTATCATCGAAACGCGGGTTCGGGGGATTGGCGGAAAAGCATGAAAGCATCGACTTCGAGGTTTCCCGAATAGCGAAGTTCTCGGGCCATAACGATAAGGCGGGACGCATCCAGCGCGGCGCGTAAGCCGGCTGCACTAAATAAATAGTGGAGACAAGGCTCATGGACAATCTCACCCAGCAATCGACGACGGGTATGTCATGGCGTAACCGATGGTCGCAATTGGTCATCGGCATGATATGCATGGCGCTGGTGGCGAATCTGCAATATGCGTGGACGTTATTCGTGGCTCCGATGCATGCGCGGCATAACTGGAGCGAGGCGTCGATCCAGCTCGCGTTCTCGATCTTCATTCTGACCGAGACGTGGCTCGTGCCGTTCGAGGGCTGGCTCGTCGATCGATTCGGGCCGCGCCCGGTTGTGGCAGGCGGCGCGCTATGCGCGGGTTTGTCGTGGATTCTCAATTCGTATGCGACGACGCTCGGCATGTTGTATTTCGCCGCGGTGATTGGCGGCATAGGCGCGGGCGGCGTGTACGGAACATGTGTCGGCAATGCGCTCAAATGGTTTCCCGACCGGCGCGGTCTCGCCGCTGGTTTGACGGCCGCGGGCTTTGGCGCGGGTGCGGCGCTGACGGTGATTCCGATTGCAAACATGATTACGCGCCGCGGCTATGAAGAGACGTTCCTGTTCTTCGGCATCGTGCAAGGCGTCAGCATTCTGCTGCTCGCGATGCTCCTGACGCGGCCGATCTTGCGTCAGGCAGGGGTACGCAAGAGCCGCTTCGCGGTGTCGAAAGTCGATTTCACGTCGCGACAGATGATCAAAACGCCAGTGTTCTGGGTGATCTACGCGTCCTTCGTCGCGGTCGCGGCGGGTGGTTTGATGGCGACCGCACAGATCGGCCCGATCGCGAAAGACTGGGGCATAGCGCGCATTCCGATGTCGGCCTTCGGCCTGACGTTGCCGCTGCTGACTCTCACGCTGTCGATCGACAATATCTTCAACGGCTTGACGCGTCCGCTGTGCGGCTTCATTTCCGACAAGATCGGCCGTGAAAACACGATGTTCGTGATCTTCATCGGCGAGGGACTCGCGTTGCTCGGCATGATGCAGTTCGGCAGCAATCCATATGCCTTCATGGTCTTTGCCGCGCTGATCTTCCTGTTCTGGGGCGAGATCTTCTCGATCTTCCCGGCGACGTGCGCGGATACGTTCGGCAGCAAGTATGCGGCCGCCAATGCAGGCACGCTGTACACCGCGAAGGGTACGGCCTCGTTGCTGGTGCCGATCGCGTCGGTACTCGCGGCGACGGGCGGCTGGAACCTCGTCTTCATCGTTTCCGCCGTCATCACGATCGCAGCGGGCATTTCCGCGAAGTTCATCCTCGAGCCGATGCGCACGCGCTGGATCGAATCGCACGATGAACCTCAGGGCGCGCTGGCCGTCGCAGGTCATGGCAATGGCAATGGCAATGGCAATGCGTCGAGAATGAGTCACTGGCCGGAACAATCCGGCGAATGACGTGAGCGTCGCGCGCCCGGAACCGACGCCATGAATGTTTCGTTGCAGCAGCTCAAGGTATTCGTCGCGGTCGCGCGCGAGCGCAGTTTCACGCGCGCGGCGCGCGAGTTCGATCTGACGCAGTCGGCCATCAGCCGTTGTGTGCGTGAACTGGAAGACGCAGTTGAATTGAAGCTATTCGATCGCACGACACGCCAGGTCGAACTGACGAATGCGGGTGCGAGTCTCGAGAGAAGAATCGCCCGGCTGCTCGAAGAAATCGAATTGACGCTGCTCGAAGAGCGCGCTGCTTACGACGGACACACGGGCGTCGTGTTATTCGCGAGTAATCCGGTGTTGTCGACGGGCTGGGTGCCGCGTGCTTTGGCGCAGTGCGCGTCGGTTTATCCCGAACTGGTCGTGTCGGTCAAGGATCAGCCTCAATGCAGCGTACTGGCCAGTGTCGAGCAGGGTGAAGTGGATTTCGGCGCAATCTGCGTGACCGCACCCGTCGATAGTCCTCTCTTACATGCTCAGGTACTTTTCACTACGCCACTGCATGCGGTGCTTCCATCCGTACATCCGCTAGCCCAGAACGACAGCATCGAATGGCACGCGTTGCGCGATTGTCCGCTGATCACGCTGAATGCCGATACCGGCGTGCGTGCCGCGCTCGAACCCGTACTCGCCGCGAACGAATTGAAGCGCCGGCCGATGCAGGAACTCGGACACGTCGCGGCGGTAGCGCGCATGGTCGAATTGGGACTGGGTGTCGGCGTATTGCCTGTCGATGCGCATTGGCCTTCGCCGGGCGCTTCGTTGGTGAGTCGTCCGCTGGTTCCCGAAACGACATTGACGACGGTACTCATGCACCGCAGAAACCGCTCGCTTCGTCCCAATGCGGCTGCTGCGTGGGCGCAGTTCGTCGCATCGACGACCGGTCACGCGGAGGAAGTGCCTGCCGCGGCATTCGATCGATGCGCCGCCAGTCAGCCACATAACGTCCTACTCAAGGAGCTTCATGATGGATATCCAGTCCGACCTCAGGCAACATGATCTGTTGATCGACGGCAAGCGCATGCCGCCAGGCACCGGCGAATATTCCGTCGATATCAACCCCGCGACCGAAGAACCGATCGCGCTGGTCGCGCAAGGCAGCGCCGCCGACGTCGATGCCGCGGTGCGCGCGGCGCGCAGCGCATTGAAGGTATGGAACTCGATTCGCGCCGCCGAACGCGGCCGCATCCTGCAACGGCTCGCGGGTCTGATGCGCGAGAACATGGAAGAACTCACCGCGCTCGAAAGTCTCGACTGCGGCAAGCCGATTGCCGCGGTGATGCGTCAGGACGTGCCCGCCGCGATCGATACCGTCGAATACTACGCAGGCTGGTGCGACAAGATCAACGGCCAGGTGGTGCCGACGCGTCCCGATGCATTGACCTATACGCTGCGCGAACCGGTCGGCGTGGTCGCTGCAATCGTGCCATGGAATTTTCCGCTGATGATCGGCATGTGGAAGATCGCGCCCGCGCTCGCATGCGGTTGCACGCTGATCGTCAAGCCTGCCGAGATCACGCCGCTCACCGCGTTGCGCATCGGCGAGCTGGCGCTCGAAGCGGGCGTGCCGCCGGGCGTGCTCAATATCGTCACCGGCAAGGGTAGTGTGGTGGGCGACGCGCTGGTGTCGCATCCCGGTATCGACAAGGTCACGTTCACCGGTTCGCCTTCGGTCGGACGAGGCATCCTGCAGGGCGCGGCGGGCAACTTCAAACGCGTGACGCTGGAGCTCGGCGGCAAGTCGGCCAACGTGATCTTTGCCGACGCGAATCTCGACAATGCGGTGCGTGCCGCAGCGTCGGGCGTGTTCTTCAATACGGGGCAAGTGTGCTCCGCTGGGTCGCGGATACTCGCGCATCGTGACGTGTATGACGAAGTGGTCGAGCGTCTGGCTACGCGCGCGAAGTCGATCAAGGTCGGCGATCCGTCGCTGCGCGAAACGTCGATGGGACCGCTGATTTCGGCCGCGCAGATGAAAACCGTATTGAGCTATGTCGACACAGGTCGCTCGGAAGGCGCGTCGCTCGTGACGGGTGGCGCGCGCGTCGGCAATCGCGGCTTTTTCGTCGAGCCCACCGTGTTCGCGAATGTCGAGCACGAGATGCGCATTTCGCAGGAAGAAATCTTTGGGCCCGTGGCAAGCGTGATTCGGTTCGATGACGAAGCGGACGCGGTCCGCATCGCCAATGGCACATCGTATAGTCTCGCGGCCGGCGTATGGAGCGCTGACCTGAGCCGCGTGCATCGCGTGGCGCGCGACCTGAAGGCGGGCACGGTGTGGATCAATACTTACGGCTATACGGATGTGCGTTTGCCGTGGGGTGGTGCCGGCGATTCGGGCTTCGGTCGCGAGCACGGCGATGTCGCGATCGAGAATTTCACTGAACCGAAAGCGGTGTGGGTGGCGATCGATCAATAGCGGCGAATGTGAAAAAGGATCGGATGCATGGCATCCGATCCTTTGAGTCGTGGTGCAAGACGAAAATGAGTATCTGGTCAATTACCCTGTAATGCCATCTTCTCGCGCAATTTGATCAGTGCGAGTACGACGTCGATGGTGGGTGTCGGTTCGGCAACGAGTCGGCCCATTTCCTGCACGACGGTCAGCAAAGGATCGATTTCCATCGGCCTGCGGTTCTCGAGATCGACGAGCGTCGACGTCTTGTGCGCACCGACCGCGCCCGCGCCATCAATACGCCTTTCCACGTCGACACGAAAGTGCACGCCGAACTGTTCCGCGATTCGCTTCGCTTCGAGCATCATCGTGCGTGAAACCGCCCGCGTGCCCGGGTCGCTCGTGAGGACATCGAGCGTTGCATGCGTCAATGCGCTAATCGGGTTGAAGCACAGATTGCCCCACAGCTTGAGCCAGATCTCGTCGCGAATGTTGTCGCGAATCGGCGCTTCGAAGCCGGCTGCCTGCATGATTTCGTGCAATTGCTGAATGCGCGGGGTGCGTTCGCCACTCGGTTCGCCGATCGGGAACTTCTTGCCGTACACGTGCTTGATCACCCCCGGTTCGACGATTTCCGCCGCCGGATAGAGTACGCAGCCAATCGCGCGCTCGGGTCCGAGCTTGGTCCATTGCGAACCGTCGGGGTCGACGCTCGCAAGGCGAGTCCCGGCAAAGCGTCCGCCATGCTGATAGAAGTACCAATAGGGAATGCCGTTGACGCCGGTAACGATCGCCGTGTGCTTGCCGAGCAGTGGCTGCATCGAATCGACCACGCCCGGCAGCGAATGCGCCTTCAGCGTGACGATGACCACGTCCTGAACGCCGAGTTCGCTTGGATCTGAAGTGCAGCGCACCGGCGCGCTGAATGTTTCGCCATCCATGATGAGGCGCGCGCCGTGCTCACGCATGGCCGCCAGATGCGGGCCGCGCGCAATGAAGCTGACGTCCGCGCCGGCGCGCGCCAATTGCACGCCCATTAAACCGCCAATCGCTCCCGCTCCGAAGATGCAGATCTTCATGATGTCGCTCCGTGACGATGAAAAAGCCGTTCGCCCAATGCCGCATTGCACCACTTCGCGGCCGGTCACGGTTCGAGCATAAGGTGGAGCAACGAAAGCTGATAGTTAAAGTTTCTCCGCCGATGTATTAGCTATTCGTTATGAAAAGGCCCCGCCTCAGGCGCGCCGAACCAGCAGAAAACTCACGCCGATCGCAGCGAGAAAGCCGCCGCAGCAGCGATTGAACCAGCGGCGGATCTTCGCGCGCATCAGCCACTTGCCGAGATACATACCGGCCCACGAATACAGGGCGATCGCGACCCATTCGAGTACCAGGAAGCTCGCGCCGAGCGCGGCGAATTGCGGCAGTATCGGTTGCGCGACGTCGACGAATTGCGGCAGAAACGCGGTAAAAACCAGAATTGCCTTCGGATTGCCGGCCGCGACGAAGAACTCGTGCCGCGCAATGCGCGTGAGCGCGGCTTCCTGGGGTTGCGATGTATCGATGGCGGGCGCGTCGCTGCGCCACAACTGGACCGCGAGCCAGATCAGATAAGCGGCGCCCGCGAGTTTGATCGTCAGAAAGATCCACTCGGACGCATGCAGCACGACGGCGAGACCGGTCGCGGCGAGCGCCAGCATCATCGCGAAGGCGAGCAGCCGGCCGCTGCCGCCGACGAATGCCTTGATGAAGCCATGCCGTGCGGCGACGTTGATCGAAAGCAGGTTATTGGGCCCGGGTGCGAGGTTGATGGCAAAGCAGGCGGGCAAGAAGAATAGCCAGGCGGTAAGGGACATGACGGCTGCATTCCGAACGGGAGATCACGATGCATCGCGCGGAGGATCGCGCGCGATGCGTTACCGGGATTGTAGCGAAACCGCGCCGCGCTTCCGCCGGCCGCGTGTTCAGTTCACCGCCTTGATAAAGCCAGGGTCGCCGATCAATGTATCGACGCTGAGCTTGACCGTGTCTTCGATCGCGATCGTGTTGCTGGTGAATTTCGGCGACTTCTGCTTCACGGTGCGCGTGGTCGTGTACATGACTTTCTGGGTCGCCGCATCGACGACCACGTAGTGCATCTTCAGTGTCCACAGCGCCGGCGAGCGCTTATCGTCCACCGTGAAGGCTTCGATGCTGCCGCTGAGCACGCGCTTGTTGTCGTCGATCCGGAAACCGGCCACTCGCAGACTGTTCGCGACGCCATTGCGCACGACCAGGCTGACCTCGTCCTTCAAGACGAGCCCGGTCATCCCGGTGTTTTCGATGCGGTTCGGGGAGACATGACCGTCGCGCGCGGGCAGATACGCGAAGTCGCTTGCAGGGGCGACGCTGAGCGAGCCCGTGCCGTGGGTCTTCGGGTGCGTCGCGCTGGCGCTGCTGTTCAGGCCGAACCATGACCACGAGCACGCGGACAACAGCGTGGGCAGCAGCACGGCGCCGCAGCCCTTGAGCACGACGGATCTCAACGGCGAACGCGCAGCAGCCATGCGGGAGAAAGCGGCGGTCGAAGTCAGAGGAGTTGCCCTTTTAAGTAAAGTCAGCCCGGTGAAGAACAGCATGGTAGCAGCGAACCTTGCGTCTGGCTGGCTAGCCCGGCCATCATAACGGGCCGCAATTGCGATGGACATCGGGACAACGCCCGAAGGGCGTTCGACCGCTGCCGCTCAGAAAAAGCCCGCCTTTCCCTGCGTGATATCGGTCAACGTTGCCTTGGCGCCGTCGAGCGCATTGGCGGGCAGGCGCATCGTCATCTTCACCAGCATGCCGTAGGCGCTGTCCACCAGTGCATAGCCTTCGGCGTCCATCCAACGACGGACTTTGGCTTCGTCCGCATAACTGACTTCGACGCTCAGCGAAACCTGGGCAATCCTCTCGACGCGCGGCGCGTCGAGCAGCGCGGACGCGATCGCATCGGTGTACGCGCGCACCAGACCGCCCGCGCCGAGCTTCACACCGCCGTAATAGCGCACGACGGCCGCGAGCACGCCATCCAGATCGTGATGCCGCAGCACTTCGAGAATCGGCCGACCGGCGGTGCCGGACGGTTCGCCGTCGTCGGACATGCCGGATTGGCCGCCCGCGAGCAGCGCCCAGCATACATGCCTCGCGGCCGGATGTTCGTCGCGCAGACGCTGCAATTCGGCCATCGCGGCATCGCGATCGGCGACCGGGAGCGCATACGCGATGAAGCGGCTCTTGCGAATCTCGAGTTCCGCGCTCAGCGGCGCGGGCAGGGTATAGGTCGGCAAGGCGGAAACGTCGGTGGATGAAAGAAAGCACGCGGTACGCGCCGCGATGTCCGACATGGTAACGGATCGTCCATGCGAGCGAGGCGCCGAGGGCAGGTTCGCGGGTTCGACTACAATGGTCCGCTGAACGCGCGCCCATCATTTCGATGCTGCGCATCGCGAGGAGACGACATGCTCGACCTATCCACGTTGGGGACTTTCGTTGCCGTCGTGCTCGGGCTCTTTCTGATTCCTGGCCCGGCCGTGCTGCTGGTTTTGACGCGCACCATGCACGGTGGACGCAAGGCCGGCATTCTGACCGGTCTCGGCATCGCAGCCGGCGATTTCGTGCACACGCTGGGCGCCGCGGTTGGCCTCTCCGCGCTGCTGATGACGTCCGCGCTCGCGTTCAATGCGGTGAAATTCGTCGGTGCCGCGTATCTCGTCTATCTGGGCATTCGCGCGTTGCGCGAAAAGCAGGCGAGTGCGCATCTGCCGGTCGTCGCGCCGGTGTCGGGTTCGAAGGCGTTCTTGCAGGCGATTCCCGCCGAAGTGCTGAACCCGAAGACCGCGCTGTTTTTCCTCGCGTTTCTGCCGCAATTCGTACGGCCCGAGCATGGCTCGACGTTCCTGCAGTTCGCGACGCTCGGGCTGATTTTCGTTGCCATGAGCGCGCTTTACACGACGCTGATCGTCCTGACGATGCGGCCATTGGGCAAACTCGTGAAGCGTTTGACGTGGTTGACGCGCTGGCAGAACAAGCTCATCGGCGTACTGTTCATTTCGCTCGGCCTGCGCGTGGCGGTGCAAACACGCTGAGTGCGGATGCGCGACTGGCACGCGCGATTCAGGAGACCGCGATGAATGAAGGCTCAACCTCGACGGCGCGCGCGATCGAGTTCTGGTTCGACTTCGGCAGCAACTACAGCTATCTGAGCATGATGCGGGTCGAAGCGTTGGCGGCCGCGCGCAACGTGACGATCGTCTGGCGGCCGTTTCTGCTCGGCCCGGTATTTCGCCAGCTTGGGTTCGAGAACTCGCCCTTCGTATTGCAGAAAGAAAAAGGCGCATACGTGTGGAAAGACATGGAGCGTCAATGCCGCAAATACGGCCTTGCGCTCACGCGTCCCAGCACGTTTCCGCGCGCGGCGCTTCTCGCGATGCGCATCGCGCTGCTGGGTGCGAACGAGCCGTGGATCGGCGCCTGGTGCCGCCAGGTCATGCAGTTGAATTTCGTCGGCGACCGCGACATCGGCTCGATCGACGTCGTCAGCGAAGCGCTCGACTCGCTTGGCTTACCCGTGCAGAGCGTGATCGACGCCGCGCAAAGCGACGCGAACAAGCTCCGTTTGCGCGAGCAGACCGAACGGGCCATCAGCAAGGGCATCTTCGGTGCGCCGACGTTTTTTGTCGGCGGCGAGATGTTCTGGGGAAACGACAGGCTGGAGGACGCGTTGGACTACTGCGACACGATCGCGGCGCGCCAATGAACGTCGAACGGAGCGCTCAATCAGCCTGCTGACAGAAGCGCCGGCCCGGGACATGAGAGACCACGGCCTGGGCAATTTCGAGTGGAGTACTTTCGGCGGGAACGACGCGGCGGCTCGATTCGGGCTCGTGCTTCATCGTCCATTCGACGAGCCGGTATGAACGGCCCCAAGGCTGTTGCAGCGGATCGGAGACCTTGCAGGAATGAATCTGGCGAGTCCATTGATGGCCGGGCATCGCACGCAGGTGTTCGACTACCATCTCTTCAACCATGATTTACCTCCTTCTTCTTGTGCGCGGGACCATGCTCGGCCGCGTCTTCGGCACCCTTCAAGAAAAAACGCCGCCGATGTTCTGGCGGCTCAACAGGGGATGAAGTACATACTTGCAGCGAACAATTAAGCGAAACTTAAGAACCGCAATCATTACGCAAACGGATCTCGCAGCGTGTAAGCGAGTGCAAGCGAATGCAAGCGAGCGTTGACAACGGTGGGCGCGCACGCTCGCATGCCGGCCGACGCGTCGCGAGCCTGCCCTCAAGACCCCGGCGGATCGGCCGTTATCAGTAGAGTTGGGGCGTCGACCCCGTTCGCCTTCAGGGCCGCCTTGCCGATACCGTGACGAAACTCGCCCAAACGCCGCTTTCCGAGCGCCTTCGCTCGCTCGTCGACACCGTGCAGCACAACGAGCGCACGTTGCGGCGCTTCCAGAACGTCGAGTTGCATTTGATCGGCGCGCAGGATTTCGCGTCGTTTCTCGATACCTTGTTCAGCCATCTGCCGCGCGAGTTCGCTCTCGCGAACGTGGTGCTGTGGCTCGACGACCGCGCGCCGATGCTGCTCGAACTGCTCGAGCCGGGCAACCTGCAAGCGCTCGGTCATGCGCAGCTGAAGACCTCGCGCGAGGGTGGTCTCATCGCGCGGTCTTTGTGCGAACACGATCGGCCGTGGCTCGGCCGCCCTGGCGAGCTCGACGGCGACGCGCGCCGCGCGTTCTTCGGCGCCGTGCCGGCCCTGGTGCCGGCCAGCGCGATCCTGCTGCCGCTCGCCGCGGACAAGAACGTCAGCGGCTATCTATGCCTCGGCAGCGACGACCCCGCGCGCTTCGGCGCGGGCATGGCCACCGACATCCTGGAGCGCTTCGCGAGCATCGTCGCCGCGAGTCTCGACAACGTCGCGCATCGCGAGCGGCTCAAGCAACTCGGCATGACCGATGCGCTGACCGGCCTCGCGAATCGCCGCTATTTCGACGAGCGGCTGCGCGAGGAGTTGATGCGCGCGGTCCGTTATCGCGCGCCGGTCGCGTGTCTGTTCATCGATATCGACGGTTTCAAACGCATCAACGATAGCCACGGCCATCAGATCGGCGACCGCGCGCTCGCGGCGGTGGCGGCCTGCGTGCGACAGCAGGTGCGCCTTGGCGACACCGTCGCGCGCTATGGCGGCGAGGAGTTCGCCGCGCTGCTGCAAGGCGATCGCAGCGACGCGCTGACCGTCGCCGAGCGCGTGCGGCGGGCAGTCGAGAATCTCGACGTGCGCGGCGTGCACGGCGAGCGCATCGCGTTGTCGGTGTCGATCGGCGTGGCTGCACGCGTGGTCGCGGGCAGCCCGGCCGACGCGATGTCGCTGGGTCAGGCGATGATGGACGAGGCCGATCGCGCGATGTATCAGGCCAAGCGCAACGGCCGCAATCGCATCGAGACGCACGCTGATGCGCTCGATGAGCAGGGCTGAGCGAGCGGCGCCAACCCCAACACAAACTGCGCGTCACACTCCGGCCGCATCCGGCGGCACCCCGAGCAGCTGCAATGCGCCGCCCATCACGCCGCTGAACACCGGTCCGGCGACCGTACCGCCATAGAACGCCTTGCCGGCCGGGTCGTCGATCATCACGGCGACGATCAGGTGCGGATCGCTCATCGGCGCCATACCGACGAACAGCGCGCGGTAGCGATTCGGCGCGTAGCCCGCGCCGATCTGCTTGCGCGCGGTGCCGGTCTTGCCGCCGACGCGATAACCCGCCACGCTCGCGGCGCGTCCGGTGCCGCCATCGCCCGTTGCCATTTCGAGCATGTTGCGGATCGCGCGCGCGGTGCCGGGCGTCGTGACCGGTTCGCTGCGAGCGGCGAACGACGTCGGCTCATCCGCATCGCGCGGCTCGCGCAGCAGGCTCACGCGCCGCAGCGTGCCGTCGCCGGCATAGGCGGTGTAGACCTGCGCGATTTGCAGCAGCGATACCGACAGCCCGTAGCCATACGCCATCGTGGCCTGCTCGATCGGGCGCCAGCGGCCATATGGCCGCAGCTTGCCGGCGGCCACGCCGGGGAAGGGCAGCTCGGGCTTCATGCCGAGCCCGTATTGCTGGTACTTGGTCCAGATCGTTTCGGCCGGCAGGTTCAGCGCGAGTTTCGCGAGCGCGATATTGCTCGACTTCTGCACCGCCTCGGCGACTGTCATCGCGCCGTGATTCGACGTGTCGTGAATCACGGCCGGGCCGATCCGATACCAGCCTGGCGCGGTATCGATGATGCTTTGCGGCCGCACCTTGCCTTCGTCGATCGATAGCGCGACGACGAGCGGCTTGATCGTCGAGCCCGGCTCGAACGTGTCGATCACCGCGCGGTTGCGCAGTTGCCGGCCGGACAGGTGCGTGCGGTCGTTCGGATCGAAGCTCGGGTAGTTGGCGAGCGCGAGGATCTCGCCGTTGCGCGCATCGAGCACGACCACGCTGCCCGCTTCGGCGCGGTGCTCCGCGATCGCGGCTTTGAGTTGCGTATACGCGAGTTGCTGGATGCGCCGGTCGATCGTCAGCTGGATCGTCGCGCCGTTGCGCGCGGGCACGAGCGGCCGCGTCTCCGAGATCACGCGGCCGAGCCGGTCGCGAATCACCTCGCGCTGGCCCGGCACACCTTGCAGCTGCGCGTTGGCGGCGAGCTCGACGCCTTCCTGGCCGTTGTCCTCGATGTCGGTAAAGCCGACCACGTGCGCGGCCGACTCGCCCTCGGGATAAAAGCGTTTGGTGTCGGCGACCTGCGTGATGCCGGCGAGCCCGAGTCGGGACAGATGCTCGGCGGTGTCGGCATCGAGCTGGCGCTTGAGCAGCACGAAGCTGCGCTCGCCGTTCAGACGCCTGCGCAGTTCCGCGGGCGGCAGATCGAGCAGCCTGGCGAGCGGCGCGAACGCGCTTTCGTCGACGAGCTTCGGCGTGGCCCAGATTTCGTACGTCGCGAGACTGACCGCGAGCATCGAACCATTGCGATCGACGATCCGGCCGCGCGTCGCATCGAGTTCGAGCAGGCGCTGATAGCGCTTCTGCCCCTGGTCGACGTAGAAGTCCTGATTCACGACCTGCACCCAGAACGCACGGGCGGCGAGCGTCGCGAACGCGGCGAACACGAGCAGCACGATGAACTTCGAGCGCCACGCGGGCAGCCGCGCATCGAGCAGCGGGTTCTTCGCGGCTAACGCATAAGGATCGGGTGACGGAGGTTTTTTCTGGCGGATCATGGCGGCGGGCAGCGGACGTTACGTACCTTCGATTGAACAGGGCCGCCAAGACCACGTGGCCTGGCGGCAAGGACTTTCGCTGGGCCGAGTGTAAACAAAACGTAATTTAAATGCGAGGAGTGTGAAAGGCGAAGTGTTTGTCTTCGAGCAACCGCTAGCCGAGCCGAAGCTCAAAAACGAAAAGCCGCGCGGACTTGCAAATTCCGCGCGGCTGATTCGTTCGATTGATGCGTCGACTCCGACGCGGCGTGTTGATGAGGCGCTCCCTGCCTGTGGAGCGCCTTCTTTTTATGCGCGCCCGTCGCGGGCGCGGCGCAGAAGCGTCAAGCCGGCAACGCGAAACTCGCAATCGCGTCGCGCAACACGCCGACCTGATCCTTGAGCGAATGCGCGGCGGCCGCGGCCTCTTCGACCAGTGCCGCGTTCTGCTGCGTGACCTGGTCCATCTCGCCGACCGCGCGATTGACCTGCTCGATGCCCGCGCTCTGCTCGCGCGACGCGTGGCTGATCTCTTCGAGAATTTCGTTGACGCGCCGCACCGACTGCACGATCTCGCCCATCGTCGCGCCCGCGTTGGCGACCAGCGACGCGCCGGTCTCGACGGTATCGGTCGAGGTTTCGATCAGCGCCTTGATCTCCTTGGCGGCCGTCGCCGAGCGCTGCGCGAGGCTGCGCACTTCGGCCGCGACCACCGCGAAGCCGCGGCCCTGTTCGCCGGCGCGGGCCGCTTCGACGGCCGCGTTCAGCGCGAGGATATTGGTCTGGAACGCAATGCCGTCGATCACGCCGATGATGTCGCCGATCTGCCGCGAGCTTGCGGTAATCTCGCCCATCGTGCGCACCACGTCGTCGACCACGCGGCTGCCGCGCGTCGCGACGTTCGCGGCGTCGCTCGCGAGTTGCGCGGCCTGGCTCGCGCTGTCCGCGTTCTGCTTCACGTTGACCGTCATCTGATCCATGCTCGACGCGGTTTGCACGAGCGCCGCCGCCTGCTCCTCGGTGCGCTGCGACAGGTTGGTGTTGCCCGCGGCGATTTCGTTCGCGCCGACGTTGATGTTCTCGGTGCCCTGGCGCACGCGCGAGACCGTGTCGACGAGTCCCGCCTGCATCGTGCGCAGCGCATGCAGCAGGCTGCTGTTGTCGTGCGGCGCGATCGACACCGGCGTCGCGAGATTGCCCTGCGCCATCAGCCGCGCATGCTTGACCGCCGCTTCGAGTTCGCCGCCGAGCGAGCGGCGGATGCTGCGCAGCACGACCAGCATCACGACCGTGGAGAGCGCGCCGAGTGCGACCGTGATCGCCAGCCAGCGCAGCAGGTTGCGGTAGAACGCGCTTTGCACGTCGTCCATATACATGCCGGTCACGAGGTACCAGTCCCATGGCGCGAAGTGCATCGAGTAGCTGGTCTTCGCGACCGGCTGCTCGCTGCCCGGTTTGGCCCACAGATAGTCGACGAAGCCGCCGCCGTCGTGATTGCCTGCGTTGACGATATCGACGAACAGATGATTGCCGGCCGGATCGGCGAACTGTGCGAGGTTCTTGCCGATCAGTTCGGGCTTGAACGGATGCATCAGCATGACCGGCTGAGAGTCGTTGATGGACAGGTAGCCGTCCTTGCCGTAGCGCATCGCGCCGAGCGTCGCGAGCGCCTGTTTTTTCGCGTCGTCCTCGGACAGCGCGTGCTGCTGCGCGAGCGCGTAGTAATGGGCGGTGACGTGGTTGGCCTCTTCGATCAGCGAGCGCAATTGCTCGCGTCGGTCCGCGATCATCGACGCGCGGTTCTGCCACGCGCCGAACGCGCCGATCAGGATCAGGCCAACCCACAGCACGGCGATCATCGACGTCAGTTTTCGGTTCAGAGTCATAGCGAGGGGAATGGGATTTCTGGCCTTAGGGTCTAGTGGTTTGCGGTCGGATGCCGCTCGCTGTGTTAACGGCGGGAAATGGTGTTGGTCGAGGCAGGGGAAACCCTCTGTTTTACATCGCCATTCATCTGATTAATAAGCGGATTTATTGAGCGTTTTAGCGGCGCTGGTATGCGCGCAATTCGAAAAAAGGCATTTGCGAAGTATTCGCGAATCTGAATTAACTGGCGATTTGCGATAAAGCGCAGGGCATTGAAAAATGCGCACGAAAATCGACATAAAAACGGCCAGCACGAAGGGCCGAATAAACCGCCGAGCCAAACCCTGCAAGGTTCGCATC
This sequence comes from Paraburkholderia sp. BR13444, assembly GCF_040948755.1. Taxonomy (NCBI): domain Bacteria; kingdom Pseudomonadati; phylum Pseudomonadota; class Betaproteobacteria; order Burkholderiales; family Burkholderiaceae; genus Paraburkholderia; species Paraburkholderia sp. BR13444. Next base: position 322,791 of record NZ_JBFPKM010000005.1, read on the forward strand.
GACATCCACAAAACGCCAATATCCCATTAAATGATAGAGTATCCAAAAAACGACACATTTTTCCACTTAAGAGCAACCACGAAAAATCGCTGCGGCATTCCAAAAGACTCGCCATAAAAAATTCCGCTATAGTCGCCCTTTTCCGATTGCCAGCCGGGCATAGAAGAACGTCAATCCGCCCGCCACCAGGAGTCCCGAAGAATGAATGCACGCGAACCCGCTTTCGTCTCCCAGTCCCGCAGTGCGCGCCTGCGCCAGATGCTCGTCAGCAGTGAACTCGAATTCATGATGGAGGCGCATAACGGCCTGTCCGCGCGCATCGTTCGCGAAGCCGGGTTCAAGGCGATCTGGGGCTCGGGCCTCGCGATCTCCGCGCAGTTCGGCGTGCGCGACAACAACGAGGCGAGCTGGACGCAGGTGGTCGATACGCTGGAATTCATGGCCGACGCGAGCGATCTGCCGATCCTGCTCGACGGCGATACCGGCTACGGCAACTTCAACAATGTGCGCCGCCTCGTGCGCAAGCTCGAACAGCGCGGCATCGCCGGCGTGTGCATCGAGGACAAGCAGTTTCCGAAGACCAACAGCTTCATTAATGGCGAGGCGCAGCCGCTTGCCGATATCGACGAATTCTGCGGCAAGATCAAGGCCGGCAAGGACTCGCAGAACGACGAGCATTTCTCGATCGTCGCGCGCGTCGAGGCGCTGATCGCGGGCTGGGGCATGGACGAAGCGCTGCGCCGCGCGGAAGCGTATCGACGGGCAGGCGCCGATGCGATCCTGATTCACAGCAAGCTGTCGCGCCCCGACGAGATTCTCGAATTCGCGCGCGAATGGGCCGGCCGCGCGCCGCTCGTGATCGTGCCGACCAAGTACTACAGCACGCCGACCGAGGTGTTCCGCGAAGCGGGCATCAGCACCGTGATCTGGGCGAACCATCTGATCCGCGCGGCGACCTCGGCGATGCAGGCGGTCGCGAAGGAAATCCATGCGAGCGAGACGCTCGTCAATGTCGAGGACAGCATCGCGGCGGTCAACGAAATCTTCCGTTTGCAGGACGCCGACGAATATTCGGAGGCCGAAGACCGCTATCTGTCGGGCGGCCGCGCGGCCGGCTCGGCCGTCGTGCTCGCCGCGAGCCGCGGCAAGGGCCTTGAAGCGGTGACCGGGGAGCGTCCGAAGGTGATGCTGCCGATCGCCGGCAAACCGCTGCTGCGCTGGCTCGTCGACGCGTTCAAGAAGCAGGGCGTCAACGACATCACCGTGGTCGGCGGCTATCGCGCCGACGCGATCGATACCGCGGGCATTCGCCTCGTCGTCAACGAGCAGCATGCGCAGACCGGTGAACTCGCGTCGCTCGCATGCGCACTCGATAAACTGAGCGGCGACACCGTCATTTCGTACGGCGACCTGCTGTTTCGCAGCTACATCCTGCGCGATCTGGTGGAAAGCGAGGCCGCCTTCAGCGTGGTCGTCGATTCGTCGCTGACCGATACGGAGAACGCGAGCGTGCGCGATTTCGCTTGGTGCTCGGCCGCCGACGACCGCGGTCTGTTCGGCAACAAGGTCGTGCTGCGACATGTCGCGAGCGGGCGGGAGCAGTCGTCGGCGGCGAGCGCCGCGCAGGTGCCGCATGGTCGCTGGGTGGGGCTGCTGAACGTGCGCGGCGCGGGCCTTGAACGCCTGCAAGCGGTGATGCGCGGGTTGCGGACGCGCGACGATTTCGCGTCGCTCGACATGCCCGCGCTGCTGAACGCGCTGATCGAAGCGGGCGAGTCGATCGAGGTGCAATACGTGCACGGGCACTGGCGCGGCGTCAACGATCTCGACGATTTCCGCCGCGCGGGCGACTTCGCGCACGCGCAGGCTCCGTTCGCGTCGGCCGTCTGCGGCGCAACGGCGCACGATGCACACGGAGGTGCGCAATGATCGAAGCAGCACAGTTCGTCGAGGCGGCGCGCGAGCGCGGTTTCGACTGGTATGCGGGCGTGCCGTGCTCGTATCTGACGCCGTTCATCAACTACGTGCTGCAGGACGAATCGCTGCACTACGTGTCGGCGGCCAACGAGGGCGACGCGGTCGCGCTGATCGCGGGCGTCACGCTCGGCGCGAAGAACGGCCGGCGCGGCATCACGATGATGCAGAACTCCGGGCTCGGCAATGCGGTCAGCCCGCTGACCTCGCTGACCTGGACTTTCCGCCTGCCGCAACTGCTGATCGTCACGTGGCGCGGCCAGCCGGGGGTTGCCGACGAGCCGCAACACGCGCTGATGGGCCCGATCACGCCGGCGATCCTCGACACAATGGAAATTCCGTGGGAGACGTTCCCGACCGAGGCGGACGCGATCGGCCCGGCGCTCGATCGCGCGATCGCGCATATGGACGCCACCGGCCGTCCGTACGCGCTCGTGATGCAGAAGGGCAGCGTCGCACCGTATGAACTGAAGGACGGCGGCGCGCCCGCGCGGCGGGCGCCGGTCGAGGCTCGTGCGCAGTTCGGCGATATCGCCGCGAACGAACTCGCAACGCGTCACGACGCGCTGCAAAAAGTCATCGCGCATACGCCGCTCGACTCGACGGTGGTGCTCGCGTCGACCGGTTTTTGCGGCCGCGAACTCTATGCGATCGACGATCGCGCGAACCAGCTATACATGGTCGGCTCGATGGGCTGCGTGACGCCGTTCGCGCTCGGCCTCGCGCTCGCGCGCCCGGACCTGCACGTGGTCGCGCTCGACGGCGACGGCGCCGCGCTGATGCGCATGGGCGCGTTCGCGACGCTCGGCGCGTACGGTCCGTCGAACCTCACGCACGTACTGCTCGATAACGGCGCGCACGATTCGACCGGCGGCCAGGCGACAGTGTCGCCGCAAGTGTCGTTCGCGGGTGTCGCGGCCGCGTGCGGTTACGCGTCGGCGGTCGAGAGCGACGATCCGGCAGTCATCGACGAACTGTTCGCGGCGCCGCCGCTCGACGGGCCGCGCTTCGCACGCCTGACGATCCGCCGCGGCACGCCCGACGGCCTGCCGCGCCCGACCATTACGCCGCCCGATGTGAAGACGCGCCTGATGCGCCACATCGGCGCGATCTGAACCCTATGCCAACAGGAGCGCTAATGCTGCTGCTCAATCCCGGCCCGGTGACGCTCACCGAACGTGTCCGCAACAGCCTGTTGCAGACGGACTTGTGCCATCGCGAGAGCGAATTTTTCGACCTGCAGGAAGAGGCGCGCACGCGTCTCGTCGACGTGTACGGGCTCGATCCGAACGAATGGCAGGCAGTGCTGATGACCGGTTCCGGCACGGCCGCCGTCGAAAGCATGACGGCCGCGCTGGTGCCGCAAAACGGCAAGCTGCTCGTCGTCGAAAACGGCGTGTATGGCGAGCGCATCGCGCAGATCGCCGCGCAATACGGCATCGCGCACGAAGCGCTGAAGCACGACTGGATGGCCGCGCCCGATCTCGCGAAGATCGCCGACCGGCTCGACGCCGACAAGTCGTTCACGCACGTCGCGGTGATTCATCACGAAACGACCACGGGCCGTCTGAACGACATCGTGGCGCTCGGCGCATTGTGCCGCGAGCGCGGCCTGCGTCTGCTGGTGGACGGTGTCAGCAGCTTCGGCGCCGAAGCGATCGATTTCTCGGACGCGAGCCTCGACGCGCTCGCGGCGACCGCCAACAAGTGCCTGCATGGCGTGCCGGGCGCGTCGTTCGTACTGGTGCGGCGCGCGGCGCTCGCACGCGCGGCGAGCCGCACGTACTACCTCGATCTCGCGCGGCTCGCGCGTTTGCAGGATCAGCGCAACACGCCGTTTACGCCGTCGGTGCACGCGTACTACGCGCTGGTCGAGGCGCTGCGTGAACTCGCCGACGAAGGCGGCTGGCGCGCGCGTCATGCGTGCTATGCGGCGCTTGCCGGGCAGGTGCGCGCGGGCCTGGCCGCGCGCGGCATCGGCAGTGTGTTGCCGGCCGGGGAGTCGTCGGTTGTGTTGCGCGCGTACCGCTTGCCCAACGGTATCGCGTATCCGCAACTGCACGACGCGTTGAAGGCGCGCGGCTTCGTTATCTATGCGGGGCAGGGCGGGCTGTCGGCGGAGCTGTTCCGCATCTCGACGATGGGCAACATTCACGCGGCCGATATCGACCGCCTGCTGCAGGGCTTCAGCGACTTGACAGGCTGACGCCGCGTCGAGCGCGGCTCCCTTTACACCGGGTCCTTGTCCGGCGGCCCGTCAGGCCGCTGCGGCTCCTCGACATGATGCCCCGGCGACGGCGGCACCAGCGGGTCGGCTTCCGGGTCGCGGTTCGGATCGGCGTTCGGGTCGGGAATCGGGCTGGTGTGCATGTCGTAGCTCATTGCGTCACCCTTGCGGTTGAAATGCGCGGGTCCGGCGTGGGCGGTTGTTACCGTCGATGCCCGCCGCCGCGTCGGTTATCTGTCTTCAAGCGTAGGCGCTCGCCGCGCTTCCTGCTCACTCCTTTTTTGCTATTTTCTCGCGCGTTTGCGGCCGACGCTGAGCTGCCAGTAGCGCTCGGTCGCGAACACGTCTTCGTAATTGCCGGGGCCGAACGCCCGCAACTGGCTCGCGTACGCGTTGACCGCTTCGCGTTTCAGATGCGCGCGGCGCTGCATGTCGATCGTGTGGCCCGCGCTCGGCGTTGCCGGCGTCGCGACGATGCCGCGCTGCGCGAGATCGGCGAGCCGCGCCTGCACCGCGCCCGGCGTGAGCCGGTGAATCGCTTCCTCGTAACCGAACCAGTCCAGATGCGTGAGGCGCGGCAGGATTTCGCAGCACGCTTCGAATACCCGCGCATGATCCTCGTGATGCAGGCCGAGCGGCATCAGCAGCGTGTTGGCGGTCGTGCGGTAAATCGTTTCCTCCAGCGCCGCCGCCATCTGGCTGATCGACGGCGAGTCGGCGTACTGGCTGTCGCGAAACGGCATGCGCAGCGGAATGGCGTCGAGCACTTCGAGCGCGCGGTTGTCTTCGACCGTGCGTTCGCGCACCGCTTCATGAGCGTTCGCGAAGCCCGCTTTCTGGTCCCACTCCGTATGCATGTCGTGTTCGGGCGGCGCGGCGAATACGGTGCAGACGGCAGCGTCAGGATGGGCGGCGAGCAAGGCGCCGCAACTGAACACGGCGTCGTCGAAATGGGGCGAGACGATGAAAAGGCGTGGACTGGTTTCGCTCATGGGCTTGCGTCTGGGGGTTCGATGCGGGGCGGATGAGGCGTCGAGGCCGTCGGTCGTCAAGGCGCCGCATGTGAAAAAAACATGGCGTCACCTCAGCTTAGGCGTAATCGGCACGGCTTGCGCGCGAAACTTGCAGCGCGCAACTCGCGTGCCTGGAAGGCCGCGGATCGAGCGCTCAATCTGTCCATCCAGCGACGGTCGCGGCTTTTCGGCTCGTCGAGCGTCGCTGTCGTGGCCCTGGGAGCGCACGTGTTTTGTGTAGTTCGCGAATTCTCCGAAGACTGTCCGCCAGATCAGCAAAAGCAGTACGCAGTTGAGATCGAAAGGCGTCAGCAGCCCGTCGCGGCTAGGCTGAGATTGACCGCCTGCTAGAGCGTGCGCAAATCATCCGGCGTATCCACGTCGCGCAGAATGCCGGGATCGTCGACGTCGATGCGCGTCAGCGCTCGTGACTTGAGCAGCGCCTTCGCGCCGGTGTCGCCGTCCAGCGCGAGCAGCGCGTCGCGGCACTCGCTGCCGAAGCCGACCGGATGGCCGCGCTGGCCGTCGTAGAACGGCGCGACGAGCGGCGCGCCGTTGTCGAGTGCGCGGGCTACCGCTTCGATCGTCGGAATGGCGATGCGCGGCATATCGGCGAGCGCGACGATCCAGCCTTCGGCGTCGTCGCACGCTTCGATGCCGGCGGCGAGGCTCGCGCCCATGCCGCGCTCGGCGTTGGCCGCGAACACGACATCACAGCCGGCATCGTTCAGCACGCGGGCGAGCGCGTCGGAGCCCGGCCGCACGACGGCGAGCACTCGCGTGACGACCTGCAGCAGCCGATGCGCGGCTTCATGCGCGACCAGGGTGCCGTCGGGCATGCGTGCGAGCAGTTTGTTGTGCAGCCCGCTCGGATCGAAGCGCGAGCCGGAACCGGCGGCGAGCAACACGCCAGTGGCGAGCGAGGCATAGGCCATCGGCGGATACCGGTAGAGAGGAGTGCCCCGATTGTGCGATGCAACGGGGCGGGAGGCAAGCGCGGCAGGACAAGCCCGATGCCAGCCGCCCGCCGCTCCGGCTTTCGGTGTTGCATCGTTTCCGCCGCTACCGCCGGTTCAGGTCCGCACCACCTTGTCCAGCGTGATCGGCAGATCGCGCACCCGCACGCCGGTCGCGTTGTACACCGCGTTCGCGATCGCGGCCACCACGGCCGTGATGCCGATCTCGCCGATCCCGCGCACGCCCAGCGAGTTGATGTACGGATCGGGCCGGTCGATGAACGCAATGTCGATCGTGCCGATATCGGCGTTCACCGGCACGTGATACTCGGCGAGGTTCGCGTTGGTGAAGCGTCCGAAGCGCTCATCGAGCGTGCTTTCTTCCTGCATCGCCGCGCCGATGCCCCACACGATGCCGCCCATCATCTGGCTGCGCGCGGTCTTCTGATTCAGCACGCGGCCGACGTCGTACACCGCGACCACGCGCGGCACGCGGATCGTGCCCAACTCGGCATCGACGTGGACCTCGACGAACACCGCGCCGAACGAGTGAAACGAGTACTTCTGCTTCTCGTCGCCTGGCTTCACGGTGGCGGTCGCCTCGATCGGCTTGCCGCCCGCGCGCGCGATGATCGCCGCGGCCGGATCACGCTTGTCGGGTTGCGAGCGGCTCACGACCCAGCCGCTTGCGACGGTGACGTCGTCGAGCGGCAAGCCATGCACGGGCGAGGCCGCATCGGCGAGCGCCAGCGCGATCAGCTGGCTGCGCGCCTGGCTCGCCGCGTCGCGCACCGCGGGCGACACGCTGGCCGCCGACTGCGAGCCGCCCGACACCGGCGCGCGCGGCAGCGACGAATCACCGAGCGCGAAGTGGATCTGCTCGGGCGTGAAGCCGAGCGCATCGGCGGCGACCTGGGTCATCACCGTGTAGGTGCCGGTGCCGATGTCCTGCGTGCCCGAGGCGACCACCGCGGTGCCGTCCGGCAGAATCTGCGCGAGCGCCGACGCCTCGCTGCGGTTGGCTGGATAGGTCGCGGTCGCCATGCCCATGCCGATCAGCGTGTTGCCGTTGCGCATCGAACGTGGCGTGTGCGAGCGGCGCGACCAGCCGAACTTCTCGGCGCCGATCTGATAGCACTCGCGCAGCGACTTGCCCGACCACGGCTTGTGCTCCTGCGGATCGCTGTCCGCGTAGTTCTTCAGGCGCAGCGCGAGCGGGTCCATCTCCAGCGCGACCGCGAGTTCGTCCATCGCCGATTCGAGCGCGAACGAGCCGGTGGTCTCGCCCGGCGCGCGCATGAAGGTCGGCGTGCCGACATTGAGCTGCACGAGCCGGTGCGTCGTCACCTGGTTGGGCACCGCGTACAGCATGCGCGTGACCATGCAGCAGGTCTCGGTCCAGTCTTCGATCATCGACGTGTTCGAGATGCTGTCGTGGCGCATCGCGGTCAGCGTGCCGTCATGCCGCGCGGCGATCACGAAGTGCTGCTCGGTGCGCGGCCGCGCGCCGACCGGGCCGAACATCTGCGGCCGTTCGAGCACGAGCCGCACGGGCCGCCCGGTTTGCCGCGCGGCCATCGCGCACAGCGACACGTGCGACCACGACGAGCCCTTGCAGCCGAAGCCGCCGCCGATCAGCGGCGAAATCACGCGCACGTCGGACACGGGGATCGCGAACGTCTTCGCGAGCACCTGCGCGGTGCCGCTCACGCCCTGGGTCGAGTCGTAGACCGTCAGCTGCGGGCCGTCCCAGTGCGCCATCGTCGCGTGCGGCTCCATCGGGTTGTGATGCTCGATCGGCGTCGTGTAGGTGGCCTCGATATGCACGTCGCCGCTTTGCATGCCGTCTTCGAAGCTGCCGCGCTGCGTATCGGTCTGCCGGCCCTGCGGCTTGTCCGGCGCATGCGCGTGCGCTTTCGCCTGCTCGAAGTCGAGCGCCGCGGTGCCCGGCTGATAGACGATGCGCAGCTGGCGCGCGGCATCGGTTGCATGCTCGAGCGTATCGGCGACGACTACCGCGACCGGCTCGTTGCTGTAGTGCACCTGGTTGTCTTGCAGAAGCGACAGGTACCGGCCGGCCGGAGGCGAGAACGCGGACTTGCCTCCGTTCGGCAGACGCGGCGCGTTCTGGTAGGTCATCACGAGCAGCACGCCGGGCCCGGCCTCGGCGCGACTCGCATCGATCGACGAAATCGTGCCGGCCGGGATCGTGCTCGTCACGAGCACCCCATGCGCGAGGCGCGCCCCGGGGAATTCGGCTGCATAACGCGCGTCGCCGGTCACCTTCAGCAGACCGTCGACGCGATCGAGCGGTTGTCCGATCAGATTCATGCGACACCTCCCGCATTGCCGGCGGCCTGGTTGACCGCGCGCACGATCGCGCGCTGCGCGAGCTGGACCTTGAAGGCGTTGTCGTGACGCGGCTGCGCGCCGCTCAACGCGGCCGCGGCGGCGTTTTTCAACGTGGCCTGGCTGAGCGGCTGGCCGCTCAGCATGTGTTCGGCCACGTTCGCGCGCCACGGTTTGTGCGCGACGCCGCCGAGCGCGATGCGCGCGCTCTGCACGCGCTCGCCGTCCATCTGCAACGCGGCCGCGACCGATACGAGCGCGAATGCATAGCTCGCGCGGTCACGCACCTTCAGATAGTGCGAATGCGCGATGAACAGCGGCGGCGGCAGATCGACCGCGGTGATCAGCTCGCCGGGCTGCAACGTGGTATCGACGTCGGGCCGGTCGCCCGGCAGGCGATGGAAGTCGGCGAACGCGATCGTGCGCTCGCCACCGGGGCCGCTCACGCGCACCAGCGCATCGAGCGCGGCCAGCGCGACGCTCATGTCCGATGGGTTGACCGCGATGCATTGCGGGCTCGCGCCGAGGATCGCGTGTCCGCGGTTATGGCCGTCGAGCGCCGCGCAGCCGCTGCCGGGCAGGCGCTTGTTGCAATGCGTGAAAGCGGTGTCGTAGAAGTAGCCGCAGCGGGTGCGTTGCAGCAGATTGCCGCCGACCGTCGCCATGTTGCGCAACTGCGGCGACGCGCCCGCGAGCAGCGCTTGCGACAGCAGCGGGTACTGCTCGCGCACCAGCGCGTGATTGGCCGCGTCGCTATTGCGCACCAGCGCGCCGATGCGCAGGCCGCCGCCCGGCAGCGTCGTCACCGAGTCGAGGCCGCCGATGTGTGTGATATCGATGAGCCGCACCGGCCGCGCGACGCCGCCCTTCATCAGATCGAGCAGATTCGTGCCGCCGCCGATGAACACCGCGCCGGGCTGTTGCGCGGCGCGTACCGCACTGGCGACGTCGCTGGCGCGTTCGTAGGAGATCGCATCCATGTCGGTCTCCGTCAGGCTTGCTCGTGCGCGGCGCGCACCGCGGCGACGATGTTCACGTACGCGCCGCAGCGGCAGATGTTGCCGCTCATGCGTTCGCGGATTTCGTCGTCGGTGAGCGCGGCGGGACGCCAGCGCACGTCGGCGGTCACGGTGCTCGCCGTGCCGCTGCGGAATTCGCCGAGCAGGGCGGTCGCCGAGCACAACTGCCCGGGCGTACAGTAGCCGCACTGGAACGCATCGTGTTCGATGAACGCGGCCTGCACAGGACTCAATGTGCCGTTGCTCGCGAGTCCTTCGACGGTCGTGATGTTCTCGCCTTCATGCATGACCGCGAGCGTTAGGCACGAGTTGATGCGGCGGCCGTCGGCGAGCACCGTGCAGGCGCCGCATTGACCACGGTCGCAGCCTTTCTTCGTGCCCATCAGACCGGCGTATTCGCGCAACGCGTCGAGCAGCGTCACGCGCGGTTCGAGCTGTAGCGCGTATGCGCGGCCGTTGACGGTCAATGTAACGGGGTGCGGCGGCACCACGGGGTTGCTTTGCGGCGCGGGTGCGGCGGGTGCCTGCGCTTGCGCGCGCAGATTCGGCGCCGCGCCGATCGTCGCGGCGGCCGCCGCCGATTGCAGGAAGCGGCGGCGTGACGGTTGGGAAGGTGTGATGGTTTGCTCGGCGGCCGACTCTGAAGCGGGGGTGTCCCCGCAATGCTGACATTCTGTAGGCGTGGTGGTCATGACGATCTGTTGACTCCATTGAAAGGTCAATGCAGGCTGACGACGCGTCGATGTCCAACGCATCGCGTTGACACAAACCATTGAGCAGCAATTTAAGTGCCGTTGCAGGTGCAGCTACAACGGTATTAAAGACGCGCTGCAAACGCAAAGCCGATCCGCGCAATAAACGCAGGCCAATATGCGCAATGATCAGGATGGAGCCCGTGTGGAGTCGCGCAAAACGGGCAAAGTTGCACGTTTTGCACTGGGGAAAACGACCTGCGGCTCAACGCGCCCGGCAGGCTGTGAGGATGCCTCGCAGCAAATCGATCGGCGGCGGCGGACATCCGGGGATCGTCACGTCGACCGGCAAGATCGACGAAACCGGGCCGCACACCGCGTAACTATTGGCAAAAATGCCGCCCGTGCATGCGCACTCGCCGGCGGCAACGACGAGTTTCGGAGCGGGGGTCGCGTCGTACGCGGCGAGCAGGGCCGCGCACATATTCAGCGTCACCGGCCCGGTCACGAGCAGCAGGTCCGCATGCCGCGGACTCGCGACGAATTTGATGCCAAGCCCTTCGATGTTGTAGTACGGGTTGTTCAGCGCGTGAATCTCCAGCTCGCAACCGTTGCATGAACCCGCATCGATCTGCCGGATGCACAGCGCCCGCCCGAGCAGATCGAGTATGTCCCCACGAATGCGTCGCTCCTCGTGAAGCCATGCGTCTTCCGCCGCCGGCGCGGGTTCGTCGGGGAAATCGGTGCGCGCGAATTGCCGGATCAGTTGCCACATCAGAGATCGTGCCCCGCGTAGTTCAGGTTGAACGACTTGTTGATCAGCGGGAAATCGGGAACGATGTTGCCGATGATCGCGTGCTCGAGCGCCGGCCAGTTCTGCCATGACGGATCGTGGCAATGGCATCGGCCGATGACGTCGCCCGGGGCGAGATCGAGGGCGACGAATACGTCCCCTCGCCAGCCTTCCACCCAGCCTACGCCTTGCGCGTGCGCCGTTGCAGGCGTCATGGCGACGACCGCGGGACCGTCATCGGGAAGATTGGTCAGCAGCGTGCGGATCAGGCGCAGGGATTCATCGATTTCGGCGAAGCGCACGGCGACGCGTGCGGCAACGTCGCCGCGCGCATCGCTGACCGCATTGACCGCCATGTCGTCATACGGAGCAGCGCGCAAGTTCGCGCGAACGTCGAAGGTTCGGCCGCTGGCGCGGGCGGCCATGCCACGCACGCCGAAATGCTCGACGACAGCGGGCGTCAATCGTCCCGTGCCGAGGAACCGATCCTGCAGCCCGGACTGGTCTTCGTAGACTTTGCGCATCACGTGAACCTCGCGTTCGATGCGTTCGCATTGCTCGGTCACCACCGCCGCGTCGTCGGGGCGAACATCGACCGATACACCGCCCGGCACGATCCGATCCATCAGGTACCGATGTCCGAATAGGCGGGCGTTCGTGCGTATCCAGTCCTCCTTGAGCCGCGAGAATTGCGCGAGTGCGAAGCCGAACCCAGCGTCGTTCCCGAGCGCGCCGAGGTCACCAAGGTGGTTGGCCACGCGTTCGCGTTCGAGCAGAAGCGCACGCAGATGCAGGGCGCGCTTCGACAGTTGCGTGCCGCTGGCTTGCTCGAGCGCCATGCAAAAGGCCCACGAGAACGCGACGGTCGAGTCGCCCGCAATCCTCGCGGCAACCCGATGACCGTGCGATGCGGGAGTACGTTCAAACAGACGCTCGACGCCGCGGTGCACATAGCCGAGACGTTCTTCGAGGCGCAGCACCTTCTCGCCGACGACCGAGAAGCGGAAATGCCCCGGCTCGATGGTGCCGGCATGAATCGGCCCGACAGCGATCTCGTGTACGCCATCGCCCGCAACCTGCACGAACGGGTAGTCCGCCTCGCTCGATTCGAAAGCTTCGACACCGGTCGCCTGCCTTTGCAGCGGGAAATAATCATCGGGCCAGTTGCCGTGATTGAGCCACGCGCGCGTGTCCTGGGCGCCACGCGCGCGCAGGCCGATCAGATCGAAGATCGCTCGTTGCATGCGAGTCGCGCACGGGAAAACGGTGGCGAGATCGGGATAGTCTCCACCGGCATTCTGCTGACGCCCGATCGGCAGGCGCACCCACGCTATGCCGTCATCGCATTCGTACGCGGCGTTCACCGAGAAACCGTGTTCGACTGCTTCGCTGCCCCACATTGCAACGAGGCGCCGCTGCTCCGCTCCCGCGGTGCGCGCAAGCTCGAGCCACGCTGATTCATCAGCACTCACCACTGCTGCTGGAATCTGGCCCGCACGATGTGTGAGGCGGGTGGCGGCAAGTTGCATCCATTCGAGTCGCATCCGTCACCCCGCCAACATCGTTGCGGCCTGGCGATACCACGTTGCCAGATACGGTGGCACATAGAGCCCCAGCATCAGCCCCAAGCCGAGATGCACGAATACCGGCAGCGGTGCGGGGCGATGCTCGAGCGGCTTGGCCGTCGTAGTTTCGCCGAACACCATTCGCTGCACGCGCGCGAAGATCGCCGCGAACGCAACGGCGAGGCCCAGCAGCAACAGCGGCGCTGTCCACGGTAGCGTGTTCATCGCGGTCGTCAGAATCAGAAATTCGCTTGCGAACACGCCGAACGGCGGCAGTCCGAGAATCGCGAGCGCGCCGAGCATCATGCCCCAGCCAACCGTCGGGCTGACCTGCAGCAGCCCGCGAATGCCTTCGATCGCCTGGGTCCCCGCCTTTTGCGCCGCGTGGCCGACCGCAAAGAAGATCGCCGACTTGACGAGGGAATGGACGGTCATATGCAGCAGACCGGCGAACGTCGCGACCGGGCCGCCGAGGCCGAACGCGAACGTCATCAGTCCCATGTGCTCGATCGACGAATACGAAAACAGCCGCTTGACGTCCTTCTGCCGAAACAGCGAGAACGACGCGATCAGCACCGACACGAGCCCGAACCCGACCAGCAATCGTCCCGGCAGGCCATTGCCGAGCGCGCCGTCCGCCAGCACCTTGCAGCGCAGCACCGCGTACAGCGCGACGTTCAGCAGCAGCCCGGACAGCACCGCTGAGATCGGTGTCGGGCCTTCGGCATGCGCGTCCGGCAGCCAGTGGTGCATCGGCACGAGTCCGACCTTCGTGCCGTAGCCGACCAGTAGAAACACGAAGGCGATCGACACGATGGACGGGTCCAGGTGCGTCTTGGCGGCTGCAAGGCTCGTCCACAGCAGCGCATCGCCGTCGCTCAGTTGCCGGCTCGCGGCGAGGTACAGCAGGATCGTGCCGAACAAGGCCTGCGCGATGCCGACACCGCACAGGATGAAGTACTTCCAGGCGGCCTCGAGGCTCGCGGCGGTCCGATACACGCTGACGAGCAGCACGGTGGCGAGCGTGGCGCCCTCCATCGCGACCCATAGCACGCCCAGGTTATTGGTCAGCAGCGCGAGCAGCATCGCGAACATGAACAACTGGTACATGCTGTGATAGAGGCGCATCCGCGTGGCCGTCATCCGCCCGCGCGCCTCTTCGATCTGCATGTATGGCCGCGAGAACAGCGACGTCGTCCAGCCGACGAATGCAGTCAGCGCGACGAGGTACACGTTCAGGGGATCGACGAAGAATGCACGGTCGAACGCGAACGACGGTCCGCGTTCGACGGTGCGCGCGGCGAGCACCAGCGTCGCCGCGAACGTCACGAAGCTGAAGCCGGCGTTCAGGTTGCGCGCGACCGGAGCGGGGCGCACGCCCGCGAGACATGCGGCCGCCAAGAGCGGAATGCCGAGCACGGCGAGCACGACGTGGGCGTCATTCATCTTTGAGTTTCTCGAGGTGATGGATGTCCAGGCTGTCGAACTGCTCGCGAATCTGGAACATGAAGACGCCCAGAATCAGAATCCCGACCAGCACGTCGAGTCCGATGCCGAGTTCCACGATCATCGGCATGCCGTTGGTCGCGGCCGTGGCCGCAAAGAACAGCCCGTTTTCCATCGACAGGAAGCCGATCACCTGGGGAACCGCCTTCGCGCGCGTGATCATCGCCATGAACGACAACAGCACGCACGCAAGCGCGATCCCGAGCGTGCCGCGCGCGGCCGACGTCGCGAGCTGGCTGATCGGCGACGCGACGTTGAACGCGATGATCACGAGCACGATGCCGATCAGCAGCGTGGTCGGAATGTTGATCAGCGGTTCGACGTCGGCCTGAATGTCGAGCCTGCGCACGAGCCGATACAGAATCCACGGAATCACGCCGACCTTCAGCAGGAGCGTCAGTCCGGCCGACACGTACAGATGCGCATCATCCGTCACGAAACCGAGGATCAGGATTGCCAGCACCAGCGCCACACCCTGCAACGTATAGAGATGGATCAGCGACAGGATGCGGCGCTGGCTCAGCATCGCGAACGACAGCATCAGCAGCACGGCCGCGAGGAAATTGATCAGTTGCGTCGCGTACGCGTGCATTCAGGCTCCCAGCAGCAGATGGACGAGCATGCCGATCACGGCGAGCAGGAAGGCGGTCGCAAGGAACTCCGGAACCCGGAAAATCCGCATCTTCGCGTTGGCGGTCTCGACCACCGCCAGCGCGGCGCCGCCGACCATCAGCTTGACGAACAGTGCCGGCACCGCGAACAGCAGCGCGAGCGGATTACCCGCCGCGGCGATCCCCCACGGCATGAACAGCGCAATACCGATGCACGAGTAGGCGAACAGTTTGAGGCTGGCTGCCCATTCCATCAGCGCGAGGTGCCGCCCCGAATATTCGAGGATCAGCGCCTCGTGGATCATCGTCAGCTCGAGGTGAGTGGTTGGATTGTCGACGGGCAGTCGCGCATTCTCGGCGAGCGACACCAGCGTGAACGCTATGCCGGCGAACGCCAGGCTCGGGTAGATGGTCAGCTCGCTGTGGCCGAGCGTCGCGACGATGCTCGTGAGCAGGGTCGACTGCGTGATCAGCGAGGCCGACAGCAGCACCATCAGCAGGGCCGGTTCCGCGAGGAAACCGACCAGCATCTCGCGGCGCGCGCCGAGCGTGCCGAATGCCGTGCCGACATCCATTGCCGCTAGCGACAGCGCGACGCGCGCGAACGCGAACAGGCCGACGAGCGCGATCGCATCCGCGGCGGGAGACAGCGGCAATTCGGTCGACAGCGTCGGCACGACTGCGCAGGCGAGCGTCATCGCGGCCCACACGACATAGGGCGCGCCACGGAACACCGGACTCGCGCCACGAGCGACGACCGACTCCTTGTTGAACAGCTTGTGGAGCATCCGGTAAGGCTGCCAGATGCTGGGCGCGCGCCGGTTCTGCAGCCACGCGCGGCACTGGTTGACCCAGCCCGTGAGCAGTGGCGCCGCGGCAAGCGCCACGATGATCTCGAGGCTTTGCGACAGCACGCCGGATACAGTCACCATCGTCTCACCAGCATCAGCAGGAGGATCAGCACGGCGAAGCTGTAGGTCAGGTACACGGCGATCCGGCCCGTCTGCAGCCGACCCGCCCATTCCGCCGCGCGTTGCGTGAGTGCCGCGATACGCTCGTACAGAATCGACCACGTGCGGTCGGCGACCGAGACCCGGTAGGCCGGCTGCGCGTCGAATGGCGACGGCAATTGCCGCTCGATGCGCAGCAGCGGCGCGAAAATCTCGCGGATCGGTTGCCCGAAGCCTTCCGCCGTGTCCTGCATCCGCGCAGTCGTGAACGGGAAGCCGCAACTCCACGGCGCGGCCCGTCGCAGCCGACCGTGGTAGAAGCGCCGCACCAGCACCCACGCAAGGCCGCAGCAGGCGACGAAAAACAGCATGAACACGACGGGCATATAGCTCGCCCGCGCGGTCGATACCGGCACGAAGATCAGCCAGCCATGATTCTCCGCGCCGATTCCGGCGCCGACGAGCACGCGCGTGACCCGGTCCAGCACCTTGACGAACTGCGTGGGCATCAGTCCGAGCAGCACACCGGCCACCGCGAACCAGCAGAACGCGAGCCGTTCCCATCTGTTCGCGTCGTGTGCGCGACTCAGTTTCGCTTCTCTCGGCTGCCCGAGGAAGACGATGCCGAAGAACTTGACCATCGTGTAACCGGCCAGCGCTGCCGTCATCGCGACGAGCGCGGCCGCGATCGGCACCGTCATCGCCAGCACGGAATTCTGCAGACCGGGCGTGAACAGAAAGCTTTGCAGCAGCAGCCACTCCGCCACGAAGCCGCTCATCGGAGGCAAGCCAGCGCTGGCCGCGACGCCCGTGAGCACGGCCCAGGCGGTCCACGGCATAACACGGATCAGGCCGCCGAGCTTGCCGAGATTGCGCTCCCCGGTGGCATGCAGGACGGCCCCGGTGCCGAGGAACAGCAGGCTCTTGAAGGCTGCATGCGCGACGATCTGGTAGAGCATCGCGGTCAGCGCAAGCGCGGACAGCTCCGTCATCCCGTACGCGCGAAACAGCACCGCGAGCCCGAGCGCGACGATCATCAGGCCGACGTTGTCGATCGACGAATACGCGAGCAGACGCTTCATGTCGACCTGGATCGTACTGAACACCACGCCGAGCAGCGCGGTGCCGATGCCCAGCACGAGCAGCAGCGCGCCCCACCAGGCGATCTGCACGTGCAGCAGGTCGAACACGGTGCGGATCAGGCCATACAGACCGACCTTCAGCACGAACCCGCTGAGCAGCGCCGATACAGGGGATGGCGCCGCGGGATGGGCGTCCGGCAGCCACACGTGCAACGGGAACACGCCCGCCTTGGCACCGAATCCGACCAGCGCGAACAGGAAGGCGAGCGAGGCCCAGAACGCGTCGGGCGACTGCGCGCGCAGGTTGGCAAACGTGTAGTCGCCGGTGCGCGCCTGCAGGATGCCGAAGCAAAGCAGCAGCGCGAGCGCGCCGACGTGGGAGATCAGGAAATACAGGTAGCCTGCGCGGCGGATTTCGCCGAGCCGATGATTGGTCATCACGAGGAACGTCGCGGACAGCGTCAGCGTTTCCCAGGCGACCATGAACACATAGGCGTCGTCGGCGATCAGCACGAGCGCGATGCTCGCGATAGAAACGTGGTACTCGAAGCAGATGAGTCCTGGCGCCGACCCTTCGCCCTTGCGGAAATAACCGGCGGAAAACGCGCCGATCCCCGCGCTGACGACACCCAGCACGAACAGGAAATAGCCCGATAGCGCATCGACGCGCAGATGGAACGGCAACCCGGGCAGGCCGATAGGCAGCACCGCGGTGGTCGGTTCGGTGAAGATGGCGGCGAATCCCGCCGCACCCAGCAGCAGCCCTCCCAGCGCGCCGAGCGGAAACAGTCCGTGAGCGACGAATCGCGTGCGATGCAGAACTCCGAGACCCAGCGTGCCGATCGCGAGCCAGGCGGCTGCGACCAGCAGGACGAAATGGACGACCGGGAAAGGTGCCATCCGGAATGTCTCCAGTACGCTCGGTTTGGACGAGGAGCATGGAATGAGCTCCGGCTTGCCGGCCTCACTCGAATCGCATTATGACATCAGAAACCAATCTGGATAACAGGATATGATAATGCCATTATCATGTGAACCACATGTTCGCCACGTCTTTGCCACGTCTTTGCCGTTGCTCCAAGCGATTGAGTGATCCTATGCCTGCGCAGTACTTTCGAAGCCTGACGGGAAAACACCGCAGCACGAGCGCGAACCGTCAGCTCGGGTTTTCTCTTGCCTTCGTCGCCGGCGCCACCAATGCGGGCGGCTTTCTCGCGGTCAGGCAATACACGTCGCACATGAGCGGCATCGTGTCGGCGATCGCGGATCAGGCGGCGCTCGGCGACCTCCGGCTCGTGCTGGCTGGCATTGGTTCGCTGGCGTCGTTTCTGGTCGGAGCGGGGTGCTCGGCGGTGCTCGTCAACTGGGGACGCCGCCGCAGCCTGCAAAGCCAGTACGTGCTGCCGTTGGTGGTCGAGGCCGCGCTGCTGTTGCTGTTCGGTCTGCTCGGCAGCCACCTCGCGCTACGCGAAGCGTTCTTCGTCCCCCTGACCGTGATCCTGCTGTGCTTCATCATGGGGCTGCAGAATGCGATGATCACCAAGCTGTCGGGTGCGGAGATCCGGACCACACACATGACCGGCATCGTCACGGACCTCGGTATCGAGTTGGGTAAGCTTTTTTACTGGAATCGGTCGGCGCTCGTCGACGACGAGCACGCGGTCATCGCAAATCGCGCGAAGCTGAGGATCCACGGCACGATGCTCGCGTCGTTTTTCGTGGGCGGCCTGATCGGCGCAATCGGTTTCAAGCATGTGGGCTACGTGTCGACCGTGCCGCTCGCTGGCGCACTGGTCACGCTGGCGATCGTGCCCGTCGTCGATGATCTGTTGACCTGTCTCTGCCGGTTGCAGCGCAGGCACTGAGCTCACGCGAGGACGGGAGAATGCTGGCGTGAAATGCCGGTTCTGGTCGTGCCGCCGAAAGCAAATGCATTATAATTTGGTTAGCATATTTGCCGACTCGTCCTCGCAATGGAAACGAAAACCGCACGCCTGACCGTCCTGATCGACCCCGCCAAGAAAGAGGCATTCGAAATGCTCTGCTCGGCGCAGGATCTGACGCCGTCACAAGTCGTCCGCCAACTGATCCGCGAGTATCTCGAGCGTCACGGCGTGACCTACAAGACCAAGAGCCCGCTTGCCAAGCGCGGAAAGTAACGCCCCGGGTTGACGCCTCGCGCCGGTCAACCGCCGATTTCCCAGTGCCCCTGTCCTTGCTCACGCCAGATCAACCGCTTGGGATCGAGGCGCTCTCCCTCTTTCAGGCGGCGCGCAGTGACGGATAGTTTGAGTTCGTCTGCAAACGCGAACGAGAGGGCACGCTCGAATAGCACTTGTCTGGGCGGCAAACGATGCCCGCTTTTCCAGGCGAACGCGACGAAGTTGCTGTCGTCGCCGCACCGAACGAGCGCATAGCAAACGCCAAATGCGGATCTCAGCCACTCGAGGTGCTGCGGTATGGCCGGATCATCGTCCGTGAAGTTGATGACGAGGACGCCCGTCTCGGTCAGTCGTTCGCGACACGCGGCGAAGAATGCGAGGTTTGCACAGCGGCTCGCGATCCCTTCTGCGACGAACGCATCGAGCAGGATCACGTCCGTGCGGATGTCATCCTGCATCAGGTAGTCCGCGCCATCGGCGCAAACCACCTTGAACCGCGCGTCGTCCGCCGGAATCCTGAACACGTCGCGCAGCGCGATCACCTCGGGGCTGATCTCGACCGCTTCGATCGCGACCTCGGGCAGATGCCGATAGCAATATTTCGCCAGCGAACCCCCACCTAGTCCGATCATGCAGATGTGCGTGGGGGCGGGCTGCAGCAACAGAAATCCCATCATCGCGCGGGTATAGCCGAGCGTGAGCTTCTCCGGGTTGCTGAGCGACATGAAGCTCTGAGTGGAGAAGTGATCGAAGTGTAGCGACACCGCGTGCTGCGTCTCCAGCACGAACGGTTGCCCATCACTGATTGGCGTGGACAGGAATTTGACGAACGCGTCGTACGAGGTTCGATCCTCAGCCATTCTCGGTATGCTCGGGTAGCCAACCAGTCGATTGAATCATGCAGTGCGAACCGCGCTCGAGCGGGGCCGCCAACGGCGAACGGCCCGTCAGACCTTCTTCAGAAAGCAGGCCTTGAGCATGAAGCTGCCGGCGTCGGTCTTGCAGTCGATTTCGTGATCGCCGCCGACGATCCGGATGCTCTTCACCTTGGTGCCCATCTTCAGCGTGATCGACGAACCCTTGACGCGCAAATCCTTGATCAGCACGACCGAATCCCCGTCGGCCAGTACGTTGCCGTTCGCATCCTTGACGACGCTACCGGCGGGTTCATCGTTCGCATCGGCGCCAGCGTTTGCCGACCATTCGTGACCGCAGTCCGCGCACACGTACAGCGTGCCGTCAGGGTAGGTGTTTTCCATCGCGCATTGCGGGCAGGCGGGGGCAGCGTTCATTGCAGCTTCCATTGAAACGACTTGAAGACAGTCAGTAAAAAACAGGCGGGCAACCCGCCTCGCCAGAGTCGGCATCGTGCCGGCGGATCATGGGCGCACAAAATTATAATGCAATACACATCCTCTTACCTTCCAATTAGCATATGCTTTCGGCGCCATTCATCAGACTTGCGGGTAGCTTCGCTGCGGATGTCGACAGCTTCGAGCTGGATGGAAAGTTGCGGGTGATAAATTTGGAACGGGCCAACCGGGCCAAAATGGGGTCGGTGCTCGCGGTGCCACAGGCGACGGAGGGACGATCATGGCGAAGCTGCGCATTGCGACGTTCAACATCAATGGAATCCGCTCGCGCCAGGCGGCGCTTTTTCAATGGCTCGAGCGCGAGGCGCCGGACGTCGTGTGTCTGCAGGAACTGAAGGCGGTGGATAGCGCGTTTCCCGTCGACGCCTTGCGCGAAGCCGGTTATGGCGCCGTCTGGCAAGGCCAGAGCGCATGGAATGGGGTGGCGATTCTGGCCAAAGGCGAAGCGCCGCTCGAACGGCGGCGCGGTCTGCCCGGTTTCGAAGACGACACGCATAGCCGCTACATCGAGGCCGCGGTCGGCGGCGTGCTGATCGTGTGTCTGTACCTGCCGAACGGCAATCCGCAGCCGGGCCCCAAGTTCGACTACAAGCTCGCGTGGTTCGATCATCTGATCGCGCATGCGGCGCAGCTCTACAAGAGCGGCCACCCGGTCGTGATCGCCGGCGACTTCAACGTCGTGCCGACCGACGAAGACATCTACAACCCCCGCTCGTGGCTAAAGGATGCGCTGTTGCAGCCGGAGAGCCGCGAGCGCTATCGAAAGCTGCTCGCGCAAGGCTGGACCGATGCGCTGCGCACGCATTTCGGCGACGAACGTGTGTACACGTTCTGGGATTATTTCCGCCGTCATTGGGACACGAATTCGGGGTTGCGCATCGATCATCTGCTGCTGAGCGCCGATCTCGCGCCGCGTCTGCGAGACGCGGGCGTCGACCGCTGGGTGCGCGGCGAACCGCATGCGAGCGATCATGCGCCCGCATGGATCGAACTGGAGATGGGCGCCGGCCGCAAGAAGAAGAGCGGCTAGTAAAGCAGAGCGGCTAGTAAAGCAGCGGGCGAACCGCTTGCCGCGGATCGCCCGCTTTGGTGCGACTGCTTCGCACTGTCGTTCGGCGCCGACGATTCGGCGCCGCGCCTGCATCAGTCGTAGTCGCGACCGCCGCGCGACCACAGCGCGCCCATCACGAACCCGGCGAGTGCGACGACGGCCAGCGTCGTGAACGGGTTTTCGGCCGTCGTGTCGCGCAAGAGGCTCGTCGTGTTCGCGCATAACTGCTGCGCCTTGCCGCTCAATTCGCGCGCCTTGCCCGCCACCTGCGCGCTGGTGTCGCCGACTGCGTCGCCGACTGCGCTCTGCACCTTGCCGGCGACTTCCTTTACCGCGCCTGCCGCTGAATTCGTGTCCATATGCATCGCTCCTGTTGTCATATTTACGTGCGGGCGCGCTGCAATTGCAACGCGCCCGCACAAGGGCGCCGCGCAAGCCGCGCCGGTGCGGCGTCAGCCTGCGTCAGTGACGAAACGGGTGCAAGAAGTGCGCCCGGCAACGCGGCGCAATGCATCCGGCCAGATGGAATGTGCTGGAACATCATCGTCGGCGCCTGGAATTGATGCCGACGAGCACGGCCAGCAGCATCAGAAAACCGCCGAACAGCAGCGCGGAATTGACCAGCACCTGGCGCAGCCCGAGCGATTCGACGTCGATGAACGGATACGGATAAAAATCCGACAGGCTGCCGCGCCAGAACGTGATGGCGAGATAGGCGAGCGGATAGACGAGCCATAGCAGGCAGTGACGCAAGCGCAGATGAAAGCGCGGCACGAACAGCACCCAGTAGAGCGCGGCGAGCAATGGCAGCGCGCTGTGCAGCGACTCATTGAGCATGCGCCGGTAGGGCGACAGCGGCCAAAGTCCGCGCAACAGCACGTTGTACGCGATGCCGACAAACACCATGTACGCGACCACCGCGGTCACGACGGTCGGCTGCCGGAAAAAGCGCACGAGTGGCGAGCGGTGCTTCCACAGCGCGACGCAGGTGAAGCAGAAGGCGCTGGCGAGCACCGTCAGATTGGTGAGGTAGCTGCTCATGCGCGCGAGCGCGTCGAACACGGTGAGACCGCGAGCGAGCGTGCGATCGATCGTCAGGTCGGCTTGCGCGAGGATCGCCATCCACGCGATCAGCGCAATCACCGCCGCCAACGTCAGCGACGACACACTGGGCGTATGCAGCGGCAACTCGGACTCGCGCTGCGGAACGAGGGTAGGGCGCATGCGCTCGATTCTACGCGCGGTGCGCGCTCGCTCGCATGTGCTTTCGCGCCCATGCGAGCCGGCGGTTGCGAAAATGCTACGGGGTACTACGGAGGTCGGATTGCTGACGACGAACGCGCTTAACCGTGTTGTGTTCCGACCCGTTATGATCGCGACTGCAGCCCTCGCTATTAACGGCGCCACGCGCGGCAAGCAGTCTCAATCGTCGCCGGTTGAAGAATCGCAAAGAAGCGGAGAGAAAGCATGAGAGCCAGCACCATTGCCGAACGGGAAGCGCGCGGCCGCGCCGCACGCGAGCATTCGAAACGCTCGAGCCATCGGGCGGTCGGCGAGTTGCGCCGCGATCCGATCGAGCTGCTGAAACGAAGCAGCGCGGAGCGCGTCGAGAATCTGGTGCCGCTGCGCTATGGGCGCATGGCAGCCTCGCCGCTTGCGTTTCATCGCGGCAGTGCGATTCTGCAAGCGCACGATCTGAGCAAGGTGCACGACAGCGGTCTTAGCCTGCCGATCTGCGGCGACGGCCATCTGATGAATTTCGGCGGCTTCGCGACACCCGAGCGGCAACTGGTCTTCGACCTGAACGATTTCGATGAAGTGTCGATCGGCCCGTTCGAATGGGACCTGAAACGCCTGTGCGCGAGCCTCGTCGTGGCCGCGCGGCAGATGCGCCTGAGCCGCGGCACCGCCGAGAGTCTCGTGATGACCGCGGTCGGCTCGTATCGCGATCGCGTCGCGCAATACGCGCAGTTCGGCGCGCTCGATCTGTGGTACGACCGCATCACGTTCGACCGCATGGCCGAGATCGCACTGACGCCCGAGCGCCGGCGCGCGGTGCGGCGTGCCATGGAAAAGGCCGCGAGCCGCACGCATGAAAGCCTGCTGCAAAAAATGGCGTCGTTCGACGGCACTCGTTGGACCCTCCACGACGCGCCGCCCGCGCTGTTTCATGTGCTCGGTGCGAACACGCTGTTTACGGCCGAGGAAACCGAAACCTACCGGACCGGCAACATCGAAAAGATGATCGAGCTGGTGTGGGAGGAGTACCGCAAGTCGATGTCGCACGATAGGCGCGATCTGCTCGACCAGTTCACGAGGCACGACGTCGTGTTCAAGGTGGCTGGCGTCGGCAGCGTCGGCACGCGTTGTCTGGTCGTGCTGCTCGTCGATCACATGGGCGAGCCGTTGTTCCTCCAGCTGAAGGAGGCGCGGCCATCGGTGATCGCGCAGTTCTACAAGTCGCCGACGGTCAAGCATCAGGGCGAGCGCGTCGTGCAAGGTCAGCGGCTGCTGCAAACCGCGAGCGACGTGTTCCTCGGCTGGGGGACGGGGCCGCACGGGCGGCAGTTCTATTTCCGCCAACTGCGCGACATGAAGCTGTCCGCGAATATCGAGCTGTTCGACAGCGATCTGCTCGACGGCTACGCGAGGCTATGCGGCTGGATCATGGCGCGCGCGCATGCGAAGGCGAGCGGGCAGGCGATCGAAATCAGCGCGTACATCGGCCGCGGCGATCAGTTCGCCGAAGCGCTGAGCGGCTACGCGAGTGCCTACGCGGATCAGGTCGAGCGCGACTACGAGGTGTTCATCAAAGCGTGTCGCGCCGGCAAGCTCGAAGCGCGTACCGATGAGGAGATGGCGGCGGATTTTCGCGTGTAGCGCTGTTCGCACCGAGTGTCACTTCACGCGTGTCGTCACGCATCGACGCGCGCTTCGCGCAGCGTGACGAACCGCAGATGCCGCTCGCGCGCTGCTTCGATCACGCTCGGCAGCACCGCGAGAATCAGCGGCTGGCCTTCGATGGTCAGCGCGGCGTTGCCATCGTGCAGCAACAGGATGTCGCGCGCGGCGAGGCCATCGAGCAGCCGCCGCGCGACCACGTGCGGGTTGCGCTCGCGCGTATCGTAGCCGCGCCGTGTCCACGCGGCGAGACGCAGATCGAGCTTGCGCAGCACCGGCTCCAGAAAGAGATTGCGCAGTCCGGCGGGCGCGCGGAAGAACATCGGCCGCGCGCCGCTGACGGATTCGAGCGTGCGTTGCGCCGCGGCGATCTCGCGCGTCAACCCGTGCGGAAACGTGACCGAAAACGTATGCACGTGCACCTGCGAATGATTTTCGAGCGCATGTCCACGCGCGACGATCTCACGCGCGAGTTGCGGATAGCGCTCGACCTTCGAGCCGATGCAGAAGAACGTCGCCCGCACGTCGAACGCGTCGAGCAGATCGAGCACTTTCGGCGTGACGACGGGATCGGGGCCGTCGTCGATGGTCAGCGCGATCGCATCCGCGTTGCGCGGGCTAGCGGGCAGTCGGGTCCAGTTCGGTCCGAGCAGCTTCGTGCGCGGCAACAGTCCGGTGATCGTAAACAGCGCGTGATTCGCGATGATCGAGGCGAGCCACCATGGCCACGCGGCTGGTGCAACAGCCACGCCGATCAGCACGATCACGTGCCAGCCGATCGTGCCGTTCAGCAGTGCGGAGTTGCGGCTACGCGGCCAGCGGCGCGGCGGGTTCGGGCATTCATTCATCGAAACGTGCTTCCAGTACGCCTTCGTCCGTCCAGGGAAGGCTGTGAATCTTGCGCGCGATGCGCAACCGCGAACGATACCACTGTTGCACGCGTCGACGTGCCGCGCTCGGTGGTCACGTACCAGGTGAAAGCGCGCTGAAAGACTCCCGCGGTTTGCGATCGCCGATTCGCTGTTGTATGGTTCGGAGCGAAAAGCGGCGCGCGTGTCGATGGCGATCGGACCGGTTGCCGGAAAAAGCGCGCGTCGCGACCCAATACGACAGGAGATGCGCGATGTGGCAAACAGGAAACGGCAAAGTGGCGCTGGTGACAGGCGCGGGCAGCGGCATCGGCCGCGCGTGCGCGCTGACGCTTGCGAAGCACGGCTATAGCGTGGTGCTCGCCGGACGCCGCCAGGCCCGGCTCGATGCGGTCGCGCAGGAAGCGCAAGCGCAGCACGGCGAAGCGCTCGCGGTGTCGTGCGACGTGACCGACGCCGACAGCGTCGCCGCGCTATTCGACACGATCCGCGCGCGCTTCGGCCGGCTCGACGTGCTGTTCAACAACGCGGGACGCAACGGCTCGCCCGTCGATCTCGACGAAGTGAGCATCGACGAATGGCGCTCGATCGTCGACACCAACCTGAATGGCGTATTCCTGTGCACGCGCGCGGCGTTCGGGCTGATGAAGACGCAAAACCCGCGCGGTGGCCGCATCATCAACAACGGCTCGATTTCCGCGCACGCGCCGCGTCCGAACAGCGCCGCCTACACGGCGACCAAACACGCGATCACCGGGCTCACGAAAGCGGTGTCGCTCGACGGCCGCAAATACGACATCGTGTGCGGGCAGATCGACATCGGCAACGCGGGAACCGAGATGGCCGCGCGGATGGCGCGCGGCGTGCCGCAAGCGAACGGCGAGATCGCGGTCGAGCCGCTGATGGACGTGCAGCATGTCGCCGACGCGGTGCTGCATATGGCGAGCCTGCCGCTGTCGGCGAACGTGCAGTTCATGACGATCATGGCGAGCAAAATGCCGTTCGTCGGGCGCGGCTGAGCGGCGCGCAGCACCGTCTCGCAAGCGGGAGCGGGGCGCGCGGGTTCAACTTATACTGGGCGCTCCGCTGTCTCTCTAAGCAAACCAAGCGCCGTGCCACGCGCCAAACCCAGCGACGACCCGCCGCCGCAGCCGCCCGTGCGGCCCGATCTCGACGACTGCTGTCACAGCGGCTGCACGCAGTGCGTGTTCGATCTCTACGACGAAGCACTGGAGCGCTACGAGATCGCGCTGGCTGCGTGGCAGAAGCGGCAGGCGCAGAAAGCGCGGCCAGCGCGGCGGCTGGACACGCAAGGCGCGAAGTCGAAGCCGCAGGCGGACGCGCGCCGCTCGACAGCCCGGCGCGGCAAACCGAACCCACACCGCTGATGCGCGCAAGCAACTCCACGTCCCCGTCATGACCGACCTTCAGCTCACGCCGACCGAATCCCTCGCCGACCCGCACACGCTCGACGATCTGCATCGCTTCGTGCAGCGTCATCCGCGCCTGTTCGTGCTGACCGGCGCGGGCATCAGCACCGACTCCGGCATTCCCGGCTATCGCGACGACAACGGCGCATGGAAGCGCTCGCCGCCGATCACGCTGCAGGAGTTCCTCGGCACGCTGGCGATGCGTCAGCGCTACTGGGCGCGCAGCATGGTCGGCTGGCCGCTGGTCGCGCGCGCGCAACCGAATGCCGCGCATGTCGCGCTCGCGCGGCTCGAAGCGGCCGGTCACGTGCCGACGCTGGTCACGCAGAACGTCGACGGCTTGCATCAGCGCGCGGGCAGCCGCGACGTGATCGAGCTGCATGGCGGCATCGACGGCGTCAGTTGTCTCGACTGCGGCATGCAGCATTCGCGCGCGGCGATCCAGCAGACGCTCGAAGCCGATAACCCCGCACTGCTCGACGTCACGGCCGAAGCCGCCGCCGATGGCGACGCGCATCTCGAGTGGCACGATCTCGGCGGTTTTCGCGTGCCGGCATGCTCGAACTGCGGCGGGCTGCTGAAGCCGTCGGTGGTGTTCTTCGGCGAGAACGTGCCGAAGGCGCGGGTCGTTGCGGCGTCGCATGCGCTGGATGCGGCCGACGCGGTGCTGGTGGCGGGCTCGTCGCTGATGGTGTATTCCGGCTACCGCTTCTGCGTGTGGGCGCAGCGCCAGGGCAAGCCGATCGCGGCGATCAATCTGGGCCGCACGCGCGCCGATCCGCTGTTGTCGCTGAAGATGGCCGCGCCGTGCGGCGATACCTTGAGCGCGCTCGCCGGGTTGCTGGCGGGCGCTTGAAAACGAGTACCTTCCGCGAATCACAATTAAAACCCGAGGAAACCGCATGCTGACGACGATCGAACAACTCGAAGCCCTCTACGCACAGCCAGCCGAGCGCTCGCTGCGCAAAGAGATCCCCTGTGTCAACGACGACTATCGCGCGTTCATCGGGGCCGCGCCGTTCGCGGTACTCGCGACGAGCGGCCCCGCCGGTCTCGACTGCTCGCCGCGCGGCGATGCGCCGGGCTTCGTGCGCGTCGTCGACGCACGCACGCTCGCGCTGCCGGACCGTCCCGGCAACAACCGGCTCGACAGCTTGCGCAACGTCATCGCCGATCCGCGCGTCGCGCTGCTGTTCGTGATCCCCGGTGTCGGCGAGACCTTGCGCGTGAACGGCCGCGGCCGAATCTCGAACGACGCGGCGCTGCTGGACAGTTTCGCCGTCGACGGTAAACTGCCGCGCACCGTGTTGCTGATCGACGTCGAGGCCGTGTACTTTCATTGCTCGAAGGCGATCGTGCGCTCGCGGCTGTGGGACCCGGCGCGGCATATCGAGCGCTCGCAACTGCCGAGCACGGGCGAGATCCTGCAACACATCTTCGCCGCGAACGATGGCGAAAAATTCGACGCGGCCGCCTACGATCGCGAGCTTCCCGAACGCGTGCGCGCCACGCTGTACTAACGCAAATCGCAAAACCGAAACGCAAGGCCGACCATGACCGATGCCCGGCAACATTCGCCATCCGCCGAACGCAATCGCGAACCGATCCTCGCCGTGCTGCGCGATGCGCTGCCGGCGCGCGGCCGCGTGCTAGAAATCGCGAGCGGCACCGGTGAGCACGCGATCTGGTTCGCCGGCGCGCTGCCCGGTCTCGACTGGCAGCCGAGCGACGCAGACGAAGAAGCACGCGAGTCGATTGCCGCGTGGACCGCGCACGCGGGGCTCGCGAACGTGCGCGCGCCGCTCGCGCTCGACGTGCATCAGCCGGACTGGGGCGTCGATGCGCTCGACGCGGTGGTCTGCATCAACATGATCCACATCTCGCCGTGGAGCGCGGCGCAGGCACTCATCGACGGCGCGGGGCGGCGGCTCGTCGACGGCGGCGTGCTCTATCTATATGGTCCTTACCGGCGCGGCGGCGCGCATACGGCACCGAGCAACGAAGCGTTCGAGCAGTGGCTGAAGAGTCGCAATCCCGATTGGGGCGTGCGCGATATGGAAGCGGTCGTTGCGCTCGGCGACGCGGCGGGGCTCACGTGCGAACGGGTGGTCGCGATGCCCGCGAACAACTTCAGTCTGGTGTTCAGGAAGCGGGCAGGGTAGCGGGAAGATCGACCGGTCGTGCATTCGTTCGTGTCGTCCGCCAATCCTCAGTCCGATCCCAAGCCGAACCCTCCGCGCAAGCGCCGACGCGCGCACAATACCTGTCTACCCGGCGTTACGCGCAAGTTGGAGCACGGCAGGAGCACCGCAGCAGCACGAGCAACCGGCGTGCTTGCCCGCCATCAAGCGGCAGGCGCGCATTTCTTTTATCCTTTCACCCTCGACGCCGCGCCGGTGTTTTTGCAGCGCGGCGCCACGACATTTATTGGACTCTGGAGAATTCAAATGAGCAAACAGGCAATCGGCGTGGTGGGGCTGGCGGTGATGGGCCGCAATCTGGCGCTCAACATCGAGAGCCGCGGCCACGCGGTGTCGGTCTACAACCGTAGCCGCGCGAAAACCGACGAACTCATCGCCGAATTTCCGGACCGCAAACTGGTGCCGGCTTTCACGCTGGAAGAGTTCGTCGACTCGCTCGAAAAGCCGCGCCGCATTCTGATGATGGTCAAGGCCGGCGAGCCGACCGACGCAACCATTGCCTCGCTCAAGCCGCTGCTCGAAAAAGGCGACATCCTGATCGATGGCGGCAACACGCCTTTCACCGACACGATCCGCCGCAACCAGGAACTCGCGAAGGCCGGTCTGCATTTCATCGGCACCGGCGTGTCGGGCGGCGAGGAAGGCGCGCTGAAAGGCCCATCGATCATGCCGGGCGGCCAGCGCGACGCGTACGACCTCGTCGCGCCGATCCTCACCGAGATCGCCGCGAAGGCGCCGGACGGCGAGCCCTGCGTCGCGTACATGGGACCGGACGGCGCGGGCCACTTCGTGAAGATGGTGCACAACGGCATCGAGTACGGCGACATGCAGCTGATCGCCGAGAGTTATGCGGTGTTGAAGCAGGTCGTCGGCTTGTCGAACGAGGAACTCGGCAAGGTCTATACCGAGTGGAACCAGGGCGAGCTCGACAGCTATCTGATCGAAATCACCTCGAAGATCTTCAGCAAGAAGGACGACGAAACCGGCAAGGACCTCGTCGACGTGATCCTCGACCGTGCCGCGCAGAAGGGTACTGGCAAGTGGACCAGCCAGAACGCGCTCGACCTCGGCGCACCGCTGCCGCTGATCACCGAGGCGGTGTTCGCGCGCGTGCTGTCGTCGCTGAAGACGCAGCGCGTGGCCGCGAGCAAGGTGCTCGAAGGGCCGCGGGCCAAGCCGCTCGAAGGCGCGAAAGAGGCGTTCATCGAATCGGTGCGCCGCGCGCTGTACTTCAGCAAGGTGATCTCGTACGCGCAGGGCTTCGCGCAGTTGCGCGCAGCGTCGGAAGAGTACAAGTGGGATCTCGACTACGGCACGATCGCGAAGATCTTTCGCGCGGGCTGCATCATCCGCGCGCGCTTCCTGCAGAAAATCACCGACGCCTACACGAAGGACAAGGCGCTCGCGAACCTGCTGCTCGATCCGTACTTCCGCGACATCGCGAAGAACTACCAGGCGGCGCTGCGCGAAGTCGTGGTGGCCGCGGTCAATGCGGGCGTGCCGGTACCGGCGTTCGCGTCGGCGATCGCGTATTTCGACGCTTACCGCTCGGAGCGTCTGCCCGCGAACCTCGTGCAGGCGCAGCGCGACTTCTTCGGCGCGCATACGTTCGAACGCATCGATAAGCCAGGCAGCTTCCACGCACAGTGGAGCTAAGCGGTTGAAAAAACGGCCCGGCGCGCGATGGTGACAGCGCGCCGGGCCATTGTTCCGTTTGGATCGGCAAGCAGGCGCCGCATTATTGCCAAATATATCGAGGGTTAGCTGTAAGCCTAGGCAAATGCGAAATGATTATTGCGCTGGTAGGAATAGAGTTTCGCCGATTTAAGGGTTTACCCTAGATCGTGACGCCTCTAAACTTGTTTTCAATCGCTGAGGGAAAAGCAGAAACCCCGAAGCGCACCACAACAAGTCCTTTGGAGGTTAATCATGAAGACCCTGATTTCCGCAGTTGCAATCGCCGCCGCCCTCGTTGTTCCGGTCGCTTCGTTCGCTCAAGCCAGCCAGCCGGTGACGCGCGCTCAGGTTCGCGCTCAACTGATCCAACTCGAACAGGCCGGCTACAACCCGTCCGCCAACGACGTCAACTACCCGGCCGACATCCAGGCAGCGCAAGCACGCGTCGATGCGCAGCGCGGCACGGCCGTCGCAGCCAACCGCGCGGACACCAGCGGCTACGGCGCTCCGGCTGCCGGCACGTCGCAAGCAGGCCACGCCGTCGTTCCGGCGAAGGCCAACCGTAACTCGGTGTACTTCGGCAGCTGATCGCAGTAGAAGTGTGCAGGTGTAGTGGGTAGTCGTAGTCCGTTGTAGACGCCGCTTCGTGGAATAGCGCGAGCGCGGCGGGCAAGAAAAAACGCCATCCAGTTCGATCGGATGGCGTTTTGTCGTTTACGGCGCCGTGCTGCGGCGGTTTCGCGTCAATGCAGGGTTCGCTGCCGCCGGCCGATGTCATCGAACAGCGCGCGGCTCGGCTCCAGCGCGAGAAGCCACGATTCGTCGTAGCCGCTCAAATTGTCGAGCGCCTCGCGCAGACGCTCGATCGCCACCGCGGGCAGCTCGACGCTCGCCTCGACCCCGCTCGACAGCCTCGCGACGCTCGCCAGTTGCACGAGCGCATCGGCGGCCTCGGCGACGTCGGCGGCGAAAATCAGGTGGGTGTTCAGCAGCTCGACGAGGCCGGCAGACGCCGCCACATCGTCGACGTTGAGTTGCACGGCCAGAAAGGTGGCTTTGTTCATCCTCGATTCCTCCCAGAATCCCAACGTTGTCGTGAACTGCTCCGCGCGGCTTGACTGAGTATAGGCGATGACCGATCGCCCGCAACAGTCGGACGAATCGGCCGTCGCGGTTTGCTCGCCGAGACGCGCGGGCCATGCGACCTATAATAGGGCCAGCCGCGCAAGCGCCGTCGCCGTGGGCGGACGGCGCCGCCCGCGGGGTTTGCGCGCTTGCCAATTGCTCATCGACCATGAAGATCATCCGCAGCAAAAGCTTTACCGCGCCGCGTGCCTGGGGTGCGCTCGACATCGCGAACATGAACGGCATCACCACGCGTCTGCTTTGGACCGACCAGCCGTACAAGTGGCACGTGAACGACGGCGAGGAAGTGTTCGCCGTGCTCGACGGGCGCGTCGAGATGCGCTATCGCGAAGACGGCGTCGAACGTTCGACGGTGCTCGAAACCGGCGACGTGTTCTACGCGACGGTCGGCACCGAGCATGTTGCGCATCCGCTCGGCGCGGCACGGGTGCTGGTCGTCGAAACGCAAGGAAGCGTCTGAAGAACACGGCAGTTTGACGGCGCGCGCCAGCGCGGCGCGCGTGTGGGGCTCGCGCATAATATCCAGGCGGCAACAGACAGCCGCGACCTTACGCAAGCGTGGCGGCACGGCAATTGCAGCGGCGTCGATTGAATCGGAACGAGACACACGTCGAGGAAAATCAGATGACACAACAATGGCAACCGACGGCCATCCGCCTGCTGATCGTGGCGGCGCTCGGCGTGGCGATCGCCGGCTGCACGACGATGCCGTGGGAAAGCACGCCGTTCTACAACAACGCGCCGTCGAGCGCGACCAGTCTCGCGACCGTCCCGGTGCCCGCCGGCTTCTACCGCGTCAATCCGGGCGACACGCTGGCCGGCATCGCCTCGGCATATGGACGCAAGCCGCAGGAAATCGCGGCCTGGAACGGCTTGCCGGTCAACGCGGCGGTCGCGCCCGGTCAGGTGCTGCGCGTTTCTCCGCCGATGGCCTCGGGCAGCGTGGTCACGCCGCCCGTTGCAGTGACGCCGGGTGCGCCGGCCGCGCCGGCCGCGCCGGCTGCGCCGGGCGCGACGGCGAACGTGCCGCCGGGCGCCGTCCCCGGTACGGCGGCCCCCGCGGCCGGGCCCCAGCAGGGCGTGCTGCAATGGCCGTTGCGCGGGCCGATCCTGCGCGCGTTCGCGCCGGGCAAATACAACGGCATCGTGATCGGCGGGCAACCCGGCGATCCGGTCAAGGCCGCGGCGACCGGCCGCGTGGTCTATGCGGGCACCGGCATCGAAGCCTACGGCCCGCTCATCATCATCAAGCACAACGACTCGCTGATCACCGCGTACGGCCAGAACAGCCAATTGCTCGTCAAGGAAGGCGACGCGGTCGCGCAAGGGCAGACGATCGGCGAGGTCGGGGTCGATAGCCGCGGTGCCGCGTCGATCCAGTTCGAAGTGCGCCAGAACGGCCAGCCGGTCGATCCGCTGCAGTGGCTGCCCAAGCCAGGCGGCTGAGCGGCCGCGTCGCGTCTTTTGAATCAGTGTCTATCGACTCCTCGCAGTCGGATCGGCGCGCGTTGCGGGGACGCGCCGATTTTCAGCGTCGCCTGAATTGAATACACTGTATGGCTCGTTTGCCGGCGCGTACGCGTTCCTCCCGGAGTGCACGCGCGGCCGGCTGCCGTAGGTTGTCATCCATGGACGCACAGGGACACACAATGATCGATTTGCGCAGCGATACCGTTACCCGCCCGACTCCGCCGATGCTCGCGGCGATGTCGGCGGCCGAAGTCGGCGACGACGTCTGGGGCGACGACCCCACCGTACTGCGTCTGCAGGCCACGCTGGCCGAGCGCACCGGCAAGGAAGCGGGGCTGTTCTTCCCGAGCGGCACGCAAAGCAACCTCGCCGCGTTGATGGCGCACTGCGCGCGCGGTGACGAATACATCGTCGGCCAGCTTGCGCACACCTACAAATACGAGGGCGGTGGCGCGGCCGTGCTCGGCAGCATCCAGCCCCAGCCGCTCGAAAACGCCGCCGACGGCTCGATCCCGCTCGACAAGATCGCCGC
This sequence comes from Paraburkholderia sp. BR13444, assembly GCF_040948755.1. Classification (NCBI taxonomy): domain Bacteria; kingdom Pseudomonadati; phylum Pseudomonadota; class Betaproteobacteria; order Burkholderiales; family Burkholderiaceae; genus Paraburkholderia; species Paraburkholderia sp. BR13444. Next base: position 356,340 of record NZ_JBFPKM010000005.1, read on the forward strand.
CGCGATCAAGCCGATCGACGATCACTTCGCGCGCACGCGGCTCGTCGCGCTGGAAAACACGATCGGCGGCAAGGTGCTGCCGGCTCAGTACGTCGCCGACGCGACGCAGCTCGCGCGCGAGCGCGGCCTCGCGACCCACCTCGACGGCGCGCGCGTGTTCAACGCGGCGGTCGCGTCGGGCAAGCCGGTCGCGGCGCTCGCCGAGCCGTTCGATTCGGTGTCGATCTGCTTTTCGAAGGGACTGGGCGCGCCGGTCGGCTCGGTGCTGGTCGGCAGCCGCGCGCTGATCGACGTCGCGCATCGCTGGCGCAAGGTGCTCGGCGGCGGCATGCGCCAGGTTGGGGTGCTCGCGGCCGCCTGCCTGTATGCGCTCGATCACAACGTCGAGCGTCTTGCCGACGATCACGCGAACGCCGCGCATCTGGCGGCGGGGCTTGAGACCATCGAGCAGGTGAAGGTGCAGTCGGTCGCAACGAACATGGTGTTCGCGCAGTTTCCGCAGCAGCATTGCGCGCCGCTCGAGGCATGGCTCAAGGAGCGCGGCATCCTCACGCAGATGCTGTATGCATCGCGCTTCGTCACGCACATGGATGTGTCGCGCGACGATATCGACACGTTCATTGACGCGGTGAAGGGGTATTTCGCGGCACGTTGATCGCGCTGCATTGGTCGGAAGCGAGGCGGCTCGCGTGGTTGCCGCCTCGTCATCCCGCACCGGCTTCAACTCATGCGCGGTTCGTTCGAGCCGCGCTTGATGCAAGCTTTATCCTCGTCTCACGCGCAGTCCGGCGCACATCTCACTTGGCCGCCGCCTTAGCCTGCACGCCCGCGCGATGCGATGGCGCGAAGAGCCGCAAGCCGCTCGCGAGGCTCGCCGCGCCGGCAAAGAATGCGCCGAGGCCGAGCGCGAGCGTCGGCCCATGCTGGCGTCCGGCGATGCCGAAGCACAGCGCGACCAGCGCGGCACCGGTCGCCTGGCCGATTAGCCGCGCGGTCGCGACGATGCCGCTGGCGCCGCCGCTGCGCTCCGGCGGCGCGCTCGCCATCAGCGCCTTCAGGTTCGGCGACTGGAAAAAGCCGAAGCCCGCGCCGCAGATCGCCATGCGGATGCCGATGTCGAGCACGTGCGGATGGGCGGGCAGCATCGCCAGCGAGGCCATCCCCGCCGACAGCACCGCGAGCCCGACCGCGCCGAGCAGCCCCGGCGGATAGCGGTCCGACAGGCCGCCCGCGAGCGGCGCGGCAAGCGCGACCACGACGGGCCACGGCGTCATCAGGAAGCCGGTTTCGACCTGGCTGCGCAGCAGCACGTCCTCGAAATAGAACGGCAGCGACACGAATGCGAGGCTCTGCGCGGCGAACGAGCAGACGGCCGTCACCGCCGACAGCGCGAACACCGGCCGCTTGAACAGATCGACGGGCAGCATCGGCGCGGAGTGACCCGCCTCGCGGCGAATCAGCAGCAGCCCGAACACGACGGCGACCGCCGCGGCGCTGAGCACGATCTGCATCGACGCGCGTTGCGCCGCCTCGCCGAGCGCGAAGATCAGCGCGGCGAACGTGACCACGTTGAGCAGCGCCGCCAGCGGATCGAACTGATGCCGGCCCTGCGCGGTATGCGGCAGCGCCGGCATCGCAAAGCTCAGCGCGAGGACGCCGAGCGGCACGTTGACCGCGAATAGCCACGGCCACGTTGCGACCGACAGAATCAGCGACGCCACCGTCGGCCCGACCGCGAACGACACGCCGACGATCAGCGCATTGGTGCCGAGCCCGCGACCGAGCCGATGCGGCGGGTACAGATAACGGATCAGCGCGGTGTTGACGCTCATGATCGCGCTGGCGCCCAGGCCCTGCACGATGCGCGCGGCGGCGAGCAGCGGCAGCGTCGGCGCCAGAGCGCAGCCGAGCGAACTCAGCGTGAAAAGCGCAATGCCGCCGATATAGATACGCCGATGCCCGACGATATCGCCGAGCGCGGCGAGCGGCAGCAGCGTCGCGACCATCGCGAGCTGATACGCGTTGATGATCCAGACCGACGCGGCCGGCGCCGCGTGCAGGTCGCCGGCGATCGCGGGCAGCGCGGTGTTGGCGATCGCGGTATCGAGCGTGGCGAGCGCGACGGCGAGCATGATCGCGGCCATCGCGCGGCGATTGGCGGCCGACATCGGGCCGTCGGCGGGGAGAGCCGGCGTGGAGACGCCGACGGTAGGGCTGAGCTTATCGGACAAGGCGTGGCTCGTCGGGTTGGGCATGCCGCTGTCGGCCGCTTCCGGAGAGGCGACGCGCGCACGGCGGTTTTGTTGTGGGCGAGGTGGCGCGCTGTCCGGACCACGGCGGATGAGCGTGGCGGCTGGGGCGGCGCAACGTCGCGATTGTTGCAGAGACGGCACGATCGTGCAGGGAGGCGGGCAGGCGGGCGAAGAAGAGGCGCTTGGATCTGACGGCAACGCAACTAACCGTCAACCCCGCCCGACATCTCCAAATCGGCCAAGGCCCCACATCGAATCCCCCACGCGTACGCTCGAACCGTCTGGCAGAACGGGGGGCCCGATGCGATCACACAGTTAGGGAATTCGCGGCTTCATTCGCCCGTCATGCATCGAAAAAATAATCGATGTGCGGTTTTGCACTGCATCCGTGCATCGGCCGCGTGCGATTGCGCGACAACTGGCGGGTTCAGCGGGCACGGCATATGCGTCATCGTCCGCTCGCGCAGCGATGTGCGAGATCCCCAAAATGTCCTACTCTGTTTTTTTAACCGTTCCGACAGGCACGCGCTTCCCGTCCGTCTTCCGTGCGGTTCGCGTCTGCCGTGTCGAACTTCCCGGAGGCTTCGATGACGACCGTCGATCTGGAATTCGACCAGCTCCACAGTACCGTCGACGCGCTACGGCGCTCAATTTCGAATCGCATGATGTATGGCGTCGGCAAGGACGCCATCACCGCTCACCCGCACGATTGGCTGCATGCGGCCGCGCTGGCCGTGCGCGACCGGCTCGTCGCGCGCTGGATGAAGACCACGCGCCTGCAATACGAGCAGGACGTGAAGCGGGTCTACTACCTGTCGATGGAGTTTCTGATCGGCAGGACCTTTACCAACGCGCTGCTCGCGCTCGGCATTCACGATCAGATGAAGGAGGCGCTCGCGAGCCTCGGCGTCGACATGGACGCGCTGATCGATATCGAACCCGACGCCGCGCTCGGCAACGGCGGCCTCGGCCGGCTCGCCGCGTGCTTTCTCGACTCGATGGCGACGCTCGGCATTCCGGGCTTCGGCTACGGCATCCGTTACCAGTACGGCATGTTCCGTCAGGAAATCGTCAACGGCGAGCAGGTCGAGGCGCCCGACTACTGGCTGCGCGCCGGTAACCCCTGGGAATTTCCGCGGCCCGAAATCAAGTACATGGTGCACTTCGGCGGCCGTACCGTGCAGCGCGGCGAGAAGACCGAATGGATCGACACCGAGCACGTGAACGCGACCGCGTACGACACCGTGATCCCCGGCTACGCGACCGACGCGACCAACACGCTGCGCCTGTGGTCCGCGCGCGCGACCGAGGAGCTCGACCTCGGCGCATTCAATCGCGGCGACTACCGCAACGCGGTCGACACCAAGAACATGTCGGAGAACGTCTCGCGGCTGCTCTATCCGGACGACTCGACGCCTGCCGGCCGCGAGTTGCGGCTGCGCCAGGAGTACTTCTTCGTCTCGGCGACGATGCAGGATCTGATCCGCCGCTATCAGCGCACGCACAGCACGTTCGGACGCTTCTCGGAGAAGGTCGCGGTGCATCTGAACGACACGCACCCGGTGCTCGCGATTCCCGAGCTGATGCGCCTGCTCGTCGACGTGCATAACCTGCCGTGGGACAAGGCGTGGAAACACGTGACGCAGATCTTCTCGTACACGAATCACACGCTGATGCCCGAGGCGCTCGAAACATGGGATGTCGAAATGCTGTCGCGCCTGCTGCCGCGCCATCTCGAGATCATCTTCGAAATCAATGCGCAGTTTCTGAAGCATGTCAGCGAACAGTCGGGTCACGACGTCGATATGATCCGCCGCATTTCGCTCGTCGACGAATACGGGCAGCGGCGCGTGCGCATGGCGTATCTGGCGATCGTCGCGAGCCACAAGGTCAACGGCGTGTCGAAGCTGCATTCGCAGCTGATGACGCGCGACATCTTCTCCGACTTCGCGCGCCTCTATCCCGACCGCTTCACCAATGTGACCAACGGCATCACGCCGCGCCGCTGGCTCGCGCAGGCGAGTCCGTCGCTGTCGTCGCTGATCGACGCGCGCATCGGTACGCATTGGCGCAGCAATCTGTTCGAGCTCGAGCAGCTGCGCAATCTGCGCAAGGACGACGAGTTCGTCGACGCGTTCCGTGAGGCCAAACGACAGGCCAAGCTGCGGCTCGTGCACCGGCTCGCGCAGCACACCAAGCTGCACTTCGATCCGAACGCGCTGTTCGATCTGCAGGTCAAGCGCATTCACGAATACAAGCGCCAGTTGCTCAACGTGCTGCACGTGATCGTGCGCTACAACGAGATTCGCGCGAATCCGGAGCGCGACTGGGTGCCGCGCGTCGTGCTCTTCGCGGGCAAGGCCGCGTCCGCGTACCGGATGGCCAAGACGATCATCAAGCTGATCGGCGACGTCAGCGAGAAGGTCAATCACGATCCGCTGATCGGCAACAGGCTGAAGGTCGTGTTCGTGCCGAACTACGGCGTGAGCGTGGCCGAGCTGATCATTCCGGCGGCCGATCTGTCGGAGCAGATTTCGATGGCCGGCACCGAGGCGTCGGGCACCGGCAATATGAAGCTGGCGCTCAATGGCGCATTGACGATCGGCACGATGGACGGCGCGAACATCGAAATCTGCGACGCGGTGGGGCGCGAGAACATCTTCATCTTTGGCCACAGCGCCGACGAGGTGGACGATCTGCGCGCAAGCGGCTATCGGCCGCGGCGGATTTACGAGGAAAACGAAGCATTACGCACCGCGCTCGATCAGATTCGCACGGGCTTCTTCTCGCCGGACGATCCGCTGCGCTTCTCGGATATCTTTCACACGCTGGTCGATTGGGGCGATCACTATATGGTGCTCGCCGATTTCGATGCGTTCGCGAAGGCGCAGAACGCAGTGGATGCGCGTTTCGTCAACAAGCACGCGTGGGCCGAAAGCGCGATCGAGAACGTCGCGGGGATGGGGCTGTTCTCGTCGGATCGCACGATCGGCGAGTATGCGCGCAATATCTGGCGCGTGAATCCGCTCAGTCTGGACTGAGCCGGAGAAGTCGTGCGGGGCTGGCGTCGATCAGTCGCGCACGGCTCTCTCATGTTCGATCGACGCGCCGCGTCATGTCTTCGGCGCGGCGGCCGCGGCCTTCGCCCGATGCACGGCCTCGCCGACGCGTTCGACGAACTCGCGATCCGTGCTCATCAGCGCCTCGCGCTCACCGTCGGCCGTCTTGACCATCAACCGATGCGTGACGTCCTGAGTCACCCAGGTCAGCCAGCCGACCACGACCAGCATCGCCCCGGATACGAGTCCCGAAGCCGAATGCAGCACACCGCCGACGATCGCGCCGATCAGCCCCGCCGCCGAGATCACGAGCGGCACGACCTTGTTCTTCTGCACGGTCACGACCCGCACGTCGACGATATCGCGCAGCGGGAAGACCTGACCCGCGGCCGAGAGGGCGTTGCGCGTGACCGACACGCCGCGATCGTTGAATGGGATTTCCATCGTTTCAATGCAAGGGTGGTGAAGCGCGCAGCGTAACAGACTTCGTTCAAATTCCTAAAGTTAGGGAGTTTTTCGTTCTCTCTCAGAATTCCATCTGAGCGTCTTGATTTGAGGGGCTCCGGCCTGAAGGCGTTAGTCGGGAATCGCGAGCGGGAATGCTCCACGCTAGCGATTAGCAATCCGGAGTCGCGAGTACTGCAGGAGAGGAAGGTCAAATGATTGCGGTCATGTCGTTCATCGCTGGGTTGCTCGCCGTCTTTATTGTCTGCTATGTGCATTATGAGAACCCCCCGGATTTACAAAGGCGCGTCAACCGTGTCCTAGCCAATCTTGCGGTGTTTGGCGTGGGCTGCAGTTTCGGCTTCATTTGCGCGCGGTTTTTTAGCAGCCCGGCGCGCCACGTTCGAGTTCGTCACGTCTTGCGATCATTTCGTTGAGCAACAGGATCTTTGCCGAGCTCTCAAGTCTCGTACTTGAACGACACGGATACCCGGGTCCGATATTCAACCACCTTGCCGTTGTCGATCTTCATGTCGAGCTTACAGACTTCGGCGATTCGCAAATCACGAAGCGAGTTAGCAGCAGTTTCTACAGCATTTTTCGCAGCCTCCTCCCAGGAAGTCGGACTCGTGCCGACAATCTCTGTAACCTTGTAGACGCTGGACTGTGTGCTTGCGGCCATGATCTCTCTCCAGGATGGAATGGGCGATTTTTACGTGGCGCATCCCGCGTGCCTGTCTCGCTAATCAGCGCTAGCTGCTTCGCAGCATGTAAGCTAAACGACGCGTACAAACCTGCTGCGGCCCGCGAAGTGGGGTCGGCCACGCCAGGCGTCGAGGCGGTTTCGCGGAGTCGAACGACGCTCAATTGACAGACAGCTCTTGAGGCCCTTGCTCTCTGTTTTCAGTGTCAGTGTGCAGGTGTCCGACGTGGACACCTTGCATCTGACTGATATCCGTTGAGTAGCGCCGGTGACGCGATTACGGTTTTCCGAGGACTCTAAGCGCCTCGGTGTGCAACCCGGGAGTCGCAGCCGCGACGACCGTACCATCGAAACGTTCAGTGATTGGATGACCCGACCAGGTAGTAACGATGCCACCCGCGCCCCGAACGACAGGCACTAGCGCCATCACATCGTAAATTTCCAGGTCTGCTTCCACAACGAGGTCAATGTAACCAGAGGCTAGCAAGGCGTAACCGTAACAGTCGGTTCCGAACCGGGAGATTGCGACAGAACCCGACAGCGTTGAAAAGGCCCGTGACGCTTCACCGATAAATATCTGTGGGTCCGTTGTGCAGAGTCGGGCATCGCGCAATCGCGTGCATGAACTGACTTTGCACGGAGTGCCATTGAGAACGGTGCTATTGCCGTAGCCTATCCAGCGCTCACGCAGTGCTGGGACTTCAATCAGGCCGTAGGCAGGAAGTCGACTTTCGAGTACCGCGACGAGCGTCCCGAACAGCGGAAGACCCGATACGAAGCTCTTCGTGCCGTCGATGGGGTCAATCACCCAGGTTGTTCCGTCTCCAGTCTCGCCGCCTTCCTCTTCGCCCAAAAGGTGGTGCGATGGATGCCGCGACAAGATGAGTTCACGAAGCCGTCGTTCTATCTCGCGGTCCGCGATTGTGACGGGAGTCGCGTCGGACTTCGTTGTAACGTCGAACCTCGTTCTGAAGTGCTTCAACGCGAGGATTCGCGCTTCGTCGCCGAGCGAGTCCAGAAACCTGCAGGTATCCGTCGGTGTCATGTTGCTACCTCCTGATGCCGTCAGTGCTTCCGCACCGTTGCAACCCGCTGTACCGGTCCGGCGGGCAAGTCCTGAGTGTCCTCTCGTGGCGCCGACCCTGCCACGGGAAACCGGAACGTTGGCTGTCGCACAAACTAGCTTGCGGAATATCTGCAACGTCACCTGACTGAGCTACAAGATCGCGAACGCGAAACCGAACCATGTTCCTCTGGCTAGGCCGGCAAACGCAATCTCCATGGGCAAAATCAGGCAACCGTCACTGCTTCATCTCGCCGGTCGCGTTAGAGCCGGACGCGCCTTGGGGCGACATGCCACTTTCGCGTTTTTGCATCAATGTGCCACTCGCCGGTTTGCTGGTACCGGCGTCCGCAGCACGGCTCATGCTCTGCCCAGCGGTCCCCGGCTGCGCGCTGTGAGCATCCTGCTTCGGCTGCACGCTGCCGGTATTGGTTTGCGCAAACGCGTAAGCGCTGGCAATCAATGAAATTACGCTCACTCCTGCCACTATCAGCTTCATGACGATCTCCAGTTTGGGAAGCGCTCCGGGAACTACATACCCATCCGCGTAGCACGGCTCGTGCCGTCAAGTAGCATCGTTGGCGGGGCCTGGATCATGTCGGCTCGGGTCGTGATGCGCCGCGCGTGGCCGAGATCAGCCGTCGCGGCCTGTCATCTCGGGTGCGATCGACGCATGGTTCAGCAGCCCGACGAGCGCGACGCCACCGACCACGTTACCTGGCAGCGTCGGCGCGAAAAATCGCAGTAGATAGTCCTGCACGGCGGCATGGCTGCGCAGCACCGCGTACGCCGCTTCCACTGAGCCAGCAATCACGTGCGCCAGATCACACTCTGCAACAACATACGTGAGGACCGCGACCATCAGCACGGCGGCGGATCTCGCGCTCCGCAGCAGCCAGACCATCAGCGCGATTAGCCAGCCCGCGAGAACCGCCTTCATGGTCGTGGAAGCAAAGGTCGAGCCGCGGGGCTTGCGACAACTGATCGAGAACCGGCGCAAGCTTCTGCCCGAACGACGTCGGCATCGTAAGGATTCCGGCGAAGATCCATGTTCCGGCCAGATTCGCGGCCAGTACGATCACCCATAGCCGCAGCGCGATAGCGGCAACCGGCAGACTGCGCCTCGTCAGGACCGGCAGCAGCACGGTCAACGTGCTTTCGGTGAATAGTTGCTGGCGCCCGAGCACGACGATGATGAAGCCGACGCAATAGCCTGCGGCGCCAGTCAGCGAGATGCCGCCGTGACCGGAAGACGACGTCTTGCTTTCGAGCACCGCCAGGGCTTGCCCAAAGCAGGCGGGAAGCGTTGTAACAGGCTAGAGGTCTGCAGACCAACGTTGCGCATGTGCGAGCAGGCGCCTGCAGGAGGCGGTTCGCGAAGAGGATCATCTCATTGCGGGATTGCCGACCGCGTCTGTGCGTAGGGGGTTTACTCGTAGTGCCGATCGGCACTTATGCCATGCACGCAGCCGGCGGAGCCCTGCATGCGGGTGTTCTGGAGGTTTTGCCACGCTCGGTTCCCGGTGCCAAAACCCACTCTCAGACCTCGCCGGATCCGGGAGCGTAGACAGCGCGGATAGAGGTTCGGTTCATTTCTCCGTTGTGGCGCGACGTCATCGGCCGATTGCATTGCGTCAAGGAAAATCATACTTAGCCTGGACGGATTGGCTAAGATGTCGCAGGTTCGCGCTCGGAGGCCATTCATGACTGTCGGCGTATATGCCACGCTGGTCGCGACGTCGCTCGTGCTGCTCCTCGGCGAAAAGCTCGTGCAATGGATCGGCGTGCTCCGAACCTATTCGATTCCGGCGCCGGTGGCAGGCGGGCTCATCGTCGCGATCTGCGTGCTGATCACACGCATCACCACGCAAGCGCAGGTCAGGTTCGATTCGACGCTGCAGGCGCCGCTGATGCTCGCGTTCTTCTCGACGATCGGCCTGAATGCGCATCTGTCGAATCTGAAGGCGGGCGGGCCGGTGTTGATCCGCTTTCTCGCGCTGGTCAGCGGGCTGCTGATCCTGCAGAACGTGATCGGCATCCTGCTCGCGTTCGCGCTCGGCGTCGATCCGCTGCTCGGCATTCTCGGCGGCTCCGTCACGATGTCGGGCGGGCACGGCACCGGCGCCGCGTGGAGCCAGGTCTTCACCGAACGTCACGGGCTGGAGTCGGCGACAGAAATCGCGATCGGCTGTGCGACCTTTGGCCTCGTGATGGGCGGCGTGCTCGGCGGTCCGGTCGCGCGTCTGCTGATGCGGCGGATCAGCGCCGACGAATTGCTGCGCGTCCAGCAGCTAGCGGACGAAACGCTGGTCTTCGAAGAACCGAAGGCGGAGCAGGCGACCACGCCCGCCGCGATCATCACGACGCTCGCGCTGATCTCGATCTGCCTCGCGGGTGGCGAAGTGTTTGCCGACTGGATCGCAGACACCGTGTTCGAATTGCCGACGTTCGTCTGCACGCTGTTCATCGGCGTGATCCTGAACAACGTGCTCGCGCTCATGCGTGTGCGGATCGACCAGCACGCGGTCGCGCTGGTCGGCAACGTCGCGCTCGCGCTCTTTCTCGCGATGGCGCTAATGCGCCTCGACCTATGGGAGCTTGCCGCGCTCGCGTTGCCGATCATCTCGATCCTCGCTGCGCAGACGCTGCTGATGGCGCTCTATGCGATCTTCATCACGTTTCCCGCGATGGGCCGCAACTACGACGCGGTCGTGTTGTGCGCGGCGCAATGCGGGCTCGGACTTGGCGCGACGCCGACCGCGATCGCGAACATGCAGGCGATCACGAACCGCTTCGGCCATTCCCATATCGCGTTCCTGATCGTGCCGATGACGGGCGCGTTTTTCATGGACATCGTCAACGCGATCGTGATCAAACTGTTTCTCACGCTGCCGTTTTTCCATTGAGCCCAGGCGAATACCATGAGCAACCAACCACACATCGCACCCGACAGCACCGCCGCGCGCGTCGCGCTATGGCGTGCGCTGCACGTGCAGGCCGACGCGCCGCCGCACGTGCTCGAAGACGAAGTCGGCTTGCAATTGCTGGCTCCCGCCGAGGATTGGCGCAGCCGCGGCGACATGGACCCGCGGTTCACGCGGCCGTTTCGTGCGTCGATCGTCGCGCGCGCACGCTTTATCGAGGATCTGGTCGTCGAGCAGGCCGGCCGCGGTGTGGATCAATACGTGATCCTCGGCGCCGGTCTCGACAGCTTCGCGCAACGCCGGCCCGACATCGCGTCGCGGCTCACCGTGTTCGAAGTCGATCCGCCGGGACCGCAAACGTGGAAGCGTGAGCGGCTCAGCGAATTGGGTTACGGCCTGCCGGACTGGCTGCGTTTCGTGCCGGTCGACTTCGAAGCGGGCGATAGCTGGCGGCAGCGTCTCGTCGCCGAAGGCTTCGACGAAAGCAGGCCGGCCGTCGTGGTGTCGACCGGTGTCAGCATGTATCTGACCACAGAAGCGAATGCGGCGACGCTGCGCGAAGCGGCCGGGCTCGCGCGCGGCTCGACGTTCGCGATGACGTTCCTGTTGCCGCTGGAGATGGCGGACCCGGATGTGCGCCCCGGACTCGAAATGGCGGAGAAGGGCGCGCGTGCGAGCGGTACACCGTTCATCAGCTTCTTCATGCCGCAGCAGATGATCGCCATGGCGCGTGAAGCGGGCTTTGACGACGCGCGGCATGTGTCCGCGGCCGATCTGACGCAGCGCTACTTCGCGGTTCGCACGGATGGACTGCGCCCGCCGGCCAATGCGGAGGAACTGCTGGTGGCGAATACTTAGCGGCCGTTGCGGTGGGTTGAATGCGCGATCGCGGTCCTCACGCGGCTATAATCGCGCTCGAACATGGCCTTCGAAGTCTACTCATGAAAAAGATCGCAGCCTTCGCACTCGTCGCATGCGCACTCGCCGCCTGCTCGTCGTCCCCGGAAAAGCAGGCGCAGCGCGCCCAGCAGGAAATCCTTCATAGCGAGCCGAACCTCCGCGCCGCGCAACGCGACGCGGTGATCGACTGCACGCCGGCGAACTGCGATGCCGCGTGGGCGGCGACGAAACGCTATATCGAGCAGCATTCCGACACGCACGTGATCCGCGCGGACGCGGTCGCGATCGATACCGACGTGCCCGACGATTCGGGCAAGGCCGCTTTCTCAGCGACCCGCGCGAACAAGAGCACGGGCGGCGCGACGCTGTCGCTGTTTGCGCAGTGCCGCGGCATGTATGGGCCCGACAGCGCGAAGGGCGACGACTATGACGAGTGCGCCGAGAAGATCCTGAAGACTCAGAACGGCTACGTGCCGTATCTGCGCTCGCACGCATCGGCGCAATAGCCGACCAGCTATCGGAACCGCGGGGCCCCGAACGCGGCACTCGCGTAGCAGCGATTCGCCGAACCCTCGCCACGATGCGGCGGTAGGCGCTATGCTGATGCGTCTTCGCCTCGCGGAACCCCGTCATGCAAGCTCCTGGCGCCACCGTACCGATCTCGCTCGTCAATGGGTTCCTCGGCAGCGTCGGTACGCGGCCGGATATCGTCGACCGGCACCTGTCCGGCGCGAACATCCCGCGCGCGCTGCTGGACCAGCCTGGCGCGCGCGTCACCGAGGAACAGTTCTCGACGCTCTACCGCTCGCTCGCAATCGAACTCGACGATGAGATGCCCGGCATTTTCTCGCGCCCGCTGCGCAGCGGCGCGCTCAAGTTTCTGTGTCTGAGCCTGCTGGATGCGCCGAATCTCGAAACCGCGATGCATCGGTTTGGCCAGTTCTTCCATCTGGTGCTCGACGACTTCCGTTTCGAGTCGCGCCGCGGCGACCTCGTTGCGACGCTGGCCTTGCATCCGGGAAGCACGGGAGCGCAACCGAGCACGCTGGGCCAGGAGCTGATGCTGAAGCTCGCGCATGGGATCGCGTCCTGGCTGATCGGCCAGCGCATTGCGTTGCTCCAGGTGCAGTTCGCCTTTCCCCGTCCTGCTCACGCGCTCGAGTATCTCTATCTGTTTCCCGGACCGGCGAAGTTCGACTGCAATCAGACCTCGATGCAGTTCAGCAGTAGCTATTTCGACCTGCCCGTGCGCCAGCGCAAGGCGAACCTGCGCAGGTTTCTCGCTCGTGCGCCGGAAGACTGGATCTTCGTGTCGTTCAACGAGCAGCTGTTCAGTCATCGCGTGCGGGAACATCTCGCGTCCCGGTTGCCCGACGTCCCATCCATCGAAGAGGCGGCGGAAGGCCTGCACTGTTCGGTCAGAACGCTGTGCCGTCATCTTGCCGCCGAGGGCACGGCGTTCCAGGTGCTCAAGGACGAACTGCGCCGCGACATCGCGATCCAGCGCCTGACCGGCACGCACGAGCCCATCGCCATCATCGCCGGCGACGTCGGCTTCGGCGACCCCACCGCATTCCACAGGGCCTTCCGTCACTGGACCGGCAGCACCCCGGCGGCCTATCGCCGGGGTGGCTGATCTCGTCATATCATTGCGTCGATAGCACCCGCCGACGCACTTCCCACGGGGCGCTTACTTCCTCCGACGTGGCCAGAGATGTCAATAGATCGTCCAGTTTGGACAACCGGGCAGGGCCTCTCCGACGCTACGATTCAGCCACACGTTACCCCGGCCGCATTGGTGCCAGACGGGTGACTTTCCCTACGGACTATCTGATCGGAAGAATGGTAATGAGCTACGTCGCGCCTCTCAAAGACATGCTGTTTGCAATCACGGAACTGGCCGGAATCGACCAACTGGCGGGCTTGCCCGGCTGCGAGGACGCGAGCGCCGATACCGCTCGCGCGGTGCTCGAAGAGGCCGCGCGCCTGCACGAAGGCGTGCTCGCGCCGCTGAACGTGGACGGCGACCGCAACCCGAGCACCTGGAAGGACGGTGCGGTGACCGCCACGGCCGGTTTCAAGGACGCGTTTCGTCAATTCACCGAAGGCGGCTGGCAGGGTTTGCAACATCCGTCTGAATACGGCGGCCAGGATCTGCCGAAGCTGCTGTCGACGCCCTGCATCGAAATGCTCAACGCCGCCAACCTGTCGCTGGGGCTGTGCCCGCTCTTGACCGACGGCGCCATCGAAGCGCTGCTGACGGCGGGTAGCGAAGAACTGAAGCAGCGCTACGTGCCGAAGATGATTTCCGGCGAGTGGACCGGCACGATGAACCTGACCGAGCCGCAGGCGGGCTCCGACCTGTCGCTGGTGCGCACCCGCGCCGAGCCGCAGGGCGACGGCTCGTACCGGATCTTCGGCACGAAGATTTTCATCACATGGGGCGAGCACGATATGACGGAAAACATCGTGCATCTGGTGCTCGCACGTACGCCGAACGCACCGGAAGGTGTGAAAGGCATTTCGCTGTTCGTCGTGCCGAAGTTCCTCGTCAACGAAGACGGCTCGCTCGGCGAGCGCAACGACGTGCATTGCGTGTCGATCGAACACAAGCTCGGCATCAAGGCGAGCCCGACGGCAGTGCTGCAGTTCGGCGATCACGGCGGCGCGATCGGGCAGCTCGTCGGCGAGGAGAACCGCGGTCTGGAGTACATGTTCATCATGATGAATGCCGCGCGCTTCGCGGTGGGCGTGCAGGGCGTGGCGATCTCGGATCGCGCGTACCAGCAGGCCGTCGCGTATGCGAAGGAGCGCGTGCAGAGCCGTCCGGTGGATGGCTCCGCGAAGCAGTCGGTCGCGATCATCCAGCACCCGGACGTGCGTCGCATGCTGTCGACGATGCGCGCACTGACCGAAGGCGCACGCGCGCTGGCCTATGTGTCGGCGTCGCATTGCGATCTCGCGCATTGTCATCCGGACGGCGCGACGCGTGCGAATCATCAGGCGATCTATGAATACCTGGTGCCGATCGTGAAGGGCTGGAGCACGGAGATGTCGCTCGAGGTGACGAGCCTCGGCGTGCAGGTGCATGGCGGCATGGGCTTCATCGAGGAAACCGGCGCCGCGCAGTACTACCGCGACGCGCGCATTCTGCCGATCTACGAAGGCACGACGGCGATCCAGGCGAACGACCTCGTCGGCCGCAAGACGATGCGCGACAACGGCGAGGTGGCCGGGATGCTGCTCGCGCAGATCGACGCGACGCTGGACGCGGTGCAAGAGCACCCCTCGTATGGTTCGAACGCGGCTTTCCAGGCGATGCACCGTCATCTGTCCGCCGGCCGCGACGCGTTGCACAGCGCGGTGCGTTACGTGGTGGAGAACGTCAAGAGCGATCCGAATGCGGTGTTCGCGGGCAGTGTCTCTTATCTGATGCTTGCGGGCGTCGTGCTCGCGGGTTGGCAAGTCGCCCGCTCGCTGGTGCTCGCTGCCGACAAGCGCGATGAAGACCCGGGCTTCTACGACGCGAAGATCGCGACCGCGCACACCTACGCGACGCAGATATTGCCCCGTGCGATCGCGCTCGAAGCGACGATCCGCGGTGCTCGCGATGGCGAAGGCGCGCTGGCGCTGCGCGAAGACCAGTTCTGATCGATCAACGGACGTAATGTCATTCAAAACGATAGGGCCCGGCCCTATCGGTGTGGGAAGGAGGGAGTTGTGAGAGTTCTTGTAGCAGTCAAGCGAGTGGTCGACTACAACGTGAAGGTCCGCGCGAAGTCGGACGGCACGGGCGTCGATATCGCGAACGTGAAAATGTCGATGAATCCATTCGACGAAATCGCGGTTGAAGAAGCCGTGCGGCTGAAGGAAGCGGGCGTCGCGACCGAAGTGATCGCCGTGTCGGCCGGTGTGACGCAGTCGCAGGAAACGCTGCGCACCGCGCTTGCAATCGGCGCGGACCGCGCGATCCTGATCGAATCGAACGAAGACCTGCAGCCGCTGGCCGTTGCCAAGCTGCTCAAGGCGCTGGTCGACAAGGAGCAGCCTTCGCTCGTCATTCTGGGCAAGCAGGCGATCGACGACGACTCCAACCAGACCGGCCAGATGCTCGCCGCGCTGGCGAACCTGCCGCAGGCGACGTTCGCGTCGAAGGTGGTCGTGGCGGATGGCAAGGCAACGGTATCGCGTGAAGTGGATGGCGGCGCGGAAACGCTGTCGCTGACGCTGCCGGCCGTGGTCACGACCGATCTGCGCCTGAACGAGCCGCGCTACGTGACGCTGCCGAACATCATGAAGGCCAAGAAAAAGCCGCTGGAAACGGTGAAGCCCGAAGACCTCGGCGTCGATGTCACGCCGCGTCTGAAGACGCTGAAAGTCGCCGAGCCTCCGAAGCGCTCCGCCGGTGTGAAGGTGCCGGACGTGAAGACGCTGGTCGAGAAGCTGAAGACCGAAGCCAAGGTGCTGTGAGGAGACGCAAGAAATGACGAATCTGGTTAACCTGGTAGTAGCAGAACACGACAATGCATCGATCAAGGCCGCGACGCTGAATACGATCGCAGCGGCACAGAAGATCGGCGGTGAGATTCACGTGCTGGTCGCGGGGCATAACGCGCAGGCTGCGGCCGATGCGGCAGCGAAGATTGCGGGCGTGAGCAGGGTGCTGCTCGCCGACGCGCCGCAGCTGGCCGAAGGGCTCGCGGAAAACGTCGAAGCGACGGTGTTGAAGCTGGTACAAGATGCGGCGAAGAACTACTCGCACATCCTCGCGCCGGCGACCGCTTACGGCAAGAACATCGCCCCGCGAATCGCCGCGAAGCTCGACGTCGCGCAGATCAGCGACATCACCGCGGTGGACAGCGCCGACACGTTCGAGCGTCCTATTTATGCGGGCAACGCGATCGCAACGGTTCAGTCTCAGGACCCGATCAAGGTCATCACCGTGCGCTCGACCGGTTTCGACGCCGTCGCAGCCGAAGGCGGCAGCGCAGCGGTCGAAAAGATCGAAGCCGCAGCCGACGCAGGCATCTCGCAGTTCGTGAGCCGCGAAGTGACGAAGCTCGATCGCCCGGAACTGACGAGCGCGAAGATCATCGTGTCGGGTGGCCGGGGTCTGGGCAATGGCGAGAACTACACGAAGGTGCTCGAGCCGCTGGCCGACAAGCTCGGCGCGGCGCTGGGCGCATCGCGCGCAGCCGTCGACGCGGGCTTCGTGCCGAACGACTATCAGGTCGGCCAGACCGGCAAGATCGTCGCGCCGCAACTGTACGTCGCGGTCGGCATCTCGGGCGCGATCCAGCATCTGGCCGGCATGAAGGACTCGAAGGTCATCGTCGCGATCAACAAGGACGAAGAAGCGCCGATCTTCAGCGTGGCCGACTACGGCCTCGTCGGCGATCTGTTCACCATCGTGCCGGAACTCGAGCAGGCGCTCGGCTAAGCGCCCCCAGCAAGCGGAATAACTATGAACGAGCTTAACGGATACGATTTCGAAGACCTGCAACCGGGTATGAGTGCCCGGTTCGCCAAGACCATCACGGAGGCGGACATTCTGTTCTTCGCGAGCGCGTCGGGAGACATGAACGCGGTTCACATCAACGAGCAGTTTGCGCAAACCACACCCTTCAAGGGGCGCATCGCTCACGGCATGCTGACTGCCAGCATCATCTCCGCGGCGCTCGCGGGGCAACTGCCCGGCCCGGGCACGATCTACCTCGGTCAGAACCTGCGCTTCAAGGCGCCGGTCCGGCCCGGCGACACCGTGCAGGCCGAAGTGACCGTCAAGGAACTGATTCACGACAAGCGCCGCGTGGTGCTGTCCACCGTTTGCACGGTCGGCGGCAAGGTGGTGGTCGAAGGCGACGCCACGGTGATGCCGACAAGCTGCCGCGACCGTGTCGTCGAGGACGCGGCTTGCGCCGTCAGCGAAGCATGACAGCGAGCCCCGCCATGAGAATGCCATTCAGCATGCCACAAGAGTTTTCTACGGGCTGGGTCAAGGCCGGCTTCGATTTCTGGCGGTTTTCGCCGCTCAAGGATGAATTCGATGTGTCGGTGCATGACATCGACGGCTCGGACTTCGATTTCGACGGGCCGTTCGCGCGAGGCTCCGTGACCCACACGAGCGCCCACTACCTGCAACAGCAGGCGCAACTGTGGAGCGATGCCGTCGGCGGATTGATCGGCGGGCGCACGGAGTTGAAGGCGGTCGCCGAGCCCGAGCAGGGAGACCGGCGCTTTCACGCCGACGACTGGTCCAGCAACGGCTGGTACAGCCTTCTGAAACAGAGCTATCTGATCAACGCCAGGGCGCTCGCGGACTTCGTCGAGGCAAGTGCGCTCGACGAAAAGGGCAAGCACAAGCTGCGCTTTTTCATGCGCCAGTTCATCGACTTCGCCAGCCCCGCGAATTTCCTCGCGACGAATCCCGAGGTCCTCCGGGAGGCAGTGGAATCGGGCGGCTCGAGCCTGCTGTCGGGCGTCACGCATCTGCTCGACGATCTGGGCAGCGGCTCGATTTCGATCACCGACCGAAGCGCGTTCGAAGTGGGCCGTAGCGTCGCCACGTCCAGTGGTGCGGTGGTTTATGAAAACGATCTGTTTCAGCTGATCCAGTACGATCCGCTGACTTCGAAGGTCGCCGCGCGGCCGCTCGTGATCGTTCCGCCGTGCATCAACAAGTTCTACATTCTGGATCTGCAGCCCGAGAATTCGTTTGTGCGCTTCGCCTGCGAGCAGGGCCTGACGGTGTTCGTCGTGTCGTGGCGCAACCCGCAGCAGGACATGGCGCAGACCACGTGGGACGCCTACCTCGAGGACGGCGTGATGCAGGCGCTCAAGGTGGCGCGTGAGATTAGCCGAGCCGACCAGGTCAATGCATTGGGCTGGTGCGTGGGCGGCACGATGCTGTCGTCGGCGCTGGCGGTCACGCGTGCGAACGGCGACGACCCGGTGGCGAGCCTGACACTGTTGACGGCACTGCTCGACTTCACCGATCCGGGCGATCTCGGCGTGTTCATCGACGAGCAGGGCGTGGCGATGCGCGAGCATACGATCGGCCGCGGCGGCCTTTATCCGGGCCGCGAACTCGGCTTCGTATTTCAGGCGCTGCGTGCCAACGATCTGATCTGGCCGTACGTCGTGAACAACTACCTGAAAGGCAAAACCCCAGCCGCGTTCGATCTGCTGTACTGGAACGCGGACACGACCAATCTGCCCGGTCCGATGTACAGCTTCTATCTGCGCAACATGTACCTCGAAAACAGTCTGCGCGTGCCGAACAAACTGACGTTCTGCAACACGCCGGTGGATCTTGGCAACGTCGATATCCCAAGCTATCTGATGGCGGCCGAGGAAGATCACATCGTGCCGTGGCGATCCGCCTATCAGTCGACGCAGCTACTGGGTGGTCAAACCGAGTTCGTGCTCGGGGCGAGCGGCCATATCGCGGGTGTGATCAATCCGGCGTCGAAGAACAAGCGCAGCTACCGGACCAACGATACCTGCAACGAGAACGCCGACGAGTGGCTCGCGACGTCGGTTCAGCAGCGCGGCAGCTGGTGGAATCACTGGATCGAATGGGTCAAGCAGCATTCCGGAGAGCAGGTCGAAGCGCGCACCAAGCTCGGCAATAGGAAGTACAAGGCTATCGAGAGCGCACCGGGCCGCTACGTGAAGCTTCGCGCCGCATGAGCCGGATCGCGATAGCGTGTGCGGCAACGACGGAGTGTGATGTTCAGTGCATCGCACTCCGTTTTTTTTCGTCGTCACTTCGCATGGCTCGCGCGCCAGTCGCGCGGCGTCATGTGGAAGCGCGACACGAACCAGTTCGTGAACGATCCCTGTTGCGCGTAGCCGAGCAGCGCCGAGACGCGTCCGATGGGGTAGGTGGGATTGCTCATGTAGCGCACCGCGAGTTCGCCGCGGACTTCCTCGACCTGATCCGAAAAGCTGGTGCCGGCCGAACTAAGCTGCCGTTGCATGGTGCGCACGCTCAGATGCAAATAACGTGCAACCAGCTCGGCGTTCGCCTGCTCGAGCGGCAGCAGCAGGTAGATCGCCTTGCGCACTTCCAGCGCGGCCGATTCCGCTGCGCTCGCGTTCTTGGGCGAGGCGAGGCTTTCCGCATAGCGCACGAGTTCAGGATCGGCCAGCGGATTCGGGTAGTCGAGATCGGCGCTCGCGCAGACGAAGCCGTTGAAGTCGCTGCCGAACTGCAGCGGACAACCGAAGAAGCGCCGATGAAACGTCAGGTCCGCGGGTGCGGCGTGTGTGAAATGGAGCTCTCGCGGTTTCCAGAACTTGCCGAGCAGAGCGCTGGAGTGCCGCGCGAGGACGCCGAGTGCCAGTTCGATCGCCTGCTTCGTTGGGGTACCCGGTGCGACGACGAGTTCCTCCCGAATGGTGACCGTTTTGTCCGCGTCCTCGACGTACACCGCCAGCGCTTCGTTGAGCAGATGACGGTATTCGGCCGCGGCCAGCAAGACTTCGCGCAGCGTGCGCTTGTGTGCGAGCAGGACATTGATCACGCCGCTGCCGAAGGTCTGCCGCGTTTCCGCCATTTGCAGCGCGAGGGTCGGGCACGACGCCTTTTCGGCCGTCATTTCGAGCAGCCGGCAACAGGCGGTGGCCGATACGCGATCGTCCGGATTCGCGAGCGCGCCGGCATCGATGCCGGCCTGTTTCGCGAGCTCGACCGGGTTCAGTCCGAGCCGTCGCGCCACCTCGAAATAACCGCTCATGGCTACCGACGTCACCATCGTTTCCATCGTAGTTTCTCCGGACGATTCAAACGCTGAGTCTTTTTCTAGTCATTAAACGCTTGCTTCGCGCAATTATTGGTGTTAACGCGCAGTGGCACGAATCGCTAAAAGGATGGCGTCCAATCATAAAAGTGTAGCGCTTGATTCCCGTATCGTGTGCACATGTCGTTCGATGTGTTCCAGCAGATTTTCATGCGACCTCGCGATAGCGGAACACAGTCACTTCACAACTGGATGGAGGCAATCAAATGCAATTTCTCGACGATTCGCTGCACCCTGAGAATCAGGACAAGGTAGTCATCACCACCGCCCCTTACGGCCCGGAATGGATGCCCGCGGACTTCCCGGAAGACATCCCCGTGACGATGGACCAGCAGATCCAGAAGGCCGTCGATTGCTACAACGCCGGCGCCACGGTACTGCACCTGCACGTGCGCGAACTGGACGGCAAGGGCTCGAAGCGCCTGTCGAAGTTCAATGAGCTGATCGCGGGTGTGCGCGCCGCTGTGCCCGACATGATCATTCAGGTCGGCGGCTCGATCTCGTTCGCGCCGGAAGACGACGGACAGGCCGCGAAGTGGCTGTCCGACGATACGCGCCATATGCTGGCCGAGCTCGATCCGAAGCCCGATCAGGTGACGGTCGCGATCAATACCACGCAGATGAACATCATGGAGTTGCTCTATCCCGAGTATCTGGCGGGCACCTCGCTTTCCAACCCCGCGTTCATGGCCGCCTACAGCGAAATGACGGTTCCGGCCGGTCCCGCATGGGTCGAGGAGCATCTGCGCCGCCTGCAGGCTTCGGGCATCCAGCCGCACTTTCAGCTCACCGGCATTCACGCGCTCGAAACGCTCGAGCGCCTCGTGCGCAAGGGCGTCTACAAGGGCCCGCTGAACCTGACGTGGATCGGCATCGGTGGCGGCTTCGACGGCCCGAATCCGTTCAACTTCTTCAACTTCGTGCATCGCGCGCCGGATGGCTGCACGGTCACCGCCGAGTCGCTGCTGAAGAACGTGCTGCCGTTCAACATGATGGCGATGTCGATGGGCCTGCATCCGCGCTGCGGCATCGAGGACACGATCATCGATCAGCACGGTAAGCGCTTCACGTCGGTGCAGCAGATCGAGCAGTGCGTGCGCGTCGCGCGCGAACTGGGCCGCGAAATCGCCACTGGTAAAGAAGCGCGCGAGATCTATCGTATTGGTGTGCAGTACGAGACGGTCGAAGAAACGCTCAGCGCCAACGGGATGGCGCCGAACCGCCAGGCCGGCGTCAGGAACCTGCCGCTTCGCGCGGCGTGAATGCCGGAAGTCCGGGCCGACGCGTTGGCCGAGGCCGGGCTTCATGGGTAACGCTCCCGCTGCATCGCGGGAGCAGATAGCTGAATCCATAACAGGTCGTCGGCCCAGGCGGGCAAGGCGGCCGCCACGGAGTCAGCGTGGAAGGAGACTAAACATGCTTGTTCAGCATGCAGCGCCCACGGCGGGCGAAGTTTCGGCAGCAAAGACGGATGTGCGCGCTTATGCGTGGGTGGTGTTTGCGTTGACGGTCGGATTGCTGCTTTCCGACTATATGTCGCGGCAGGTGTTGAATGCCGTGTTTCCGCCGCTCAAAGCGGCATGGAATTTGTCCGATGCGCAGCTGGGTTCGCTCAGCAGCGTGGTCGCGCTGATGGTCGGTGTGCTCACGTTCCCGCTGTCGGTGCTGGCCGACCGCTGGGGCCGCGTGAAGAGCATCGTGCTGATGGCGGCGATGTGGAGTCTCGCGACGGTGGGCTGCGCGATCTCGGCCAACTATGGGCAGTTGCTGCTGGCGCGGGCCTTCGTCGGGATCGGCGAAGCGGCTTATGGCAGTGTCGGTATCGCAGTTGTCCTGAGCATCTTCCCGGTGCGGCTGCGCTCCACGCTGACCGGCACCTTCATGGCGGGCGGCGCGTTCGGCTCGGTGCTGGGCATGGCGCTCGGCGGCGCGGTGGCGGCTCACCTCGGCTGGCGCTCCGCATTCGGCGCGATGGCCGCGATGGGGATTGTGCTGGTCGTGATCTACCGCCTCGTCGTCACCGAAAAGCGTCTTACGCCGCTGCAGCCGGCGAGCGTGACGAAGCAGACGCAAACGCGCGGCATGCGCATGAGCCTGCGCGAGCTGATGAAGGGCTTGTTTTCGACGAAGTCCGTGGTGTGCGCCTATGTGGGCAGCGGTCTGCATCTGATGGTTCCCGCCGCCGTGTGGGCGTGGATGCCGAGCTTCCTGAATCGCTACTACGGCATGGCCACCGGCAAGGCTGCGATGTGCGCGGCGGTGTTCGTGCTGGTGACCGGGGTGGGCATGGTGGTGTGCGGAAACCTCGCCGACCGGCTCAGCAAGAACGTGCGGGAACGCAAGTGGAGCGCTGCGATCGCCTTCTGCCTCGCCTGTTTCGTCCTGCTCGCGATCGGCTTCCAGATGCCGGCGGGGCCGTGGCAACTGGTCGTGATCGGCGTCGGCATGTTCTTCTGCGCCGGTGCGAGCGGCCCGTCGGGTGCGATGGTGGCGAACCTGACGCCGCCGACCATTCACGCCTCGGCGTTTGCGACGCTGACGCTCGCGAACAACCTGCTGGGCCTCGCGCCGGCGGCTGTTTTGACGGGAATCATCGCCGACCGGATCGGTCTGCTGGGCGCGTTGCAACTGGTGCCGTTCGCACCGCTCGTCGCAGCCGCCGCATTCATGATCGGCAAACGGAACTACTCCGGCGATCTCGATCGGCTCAACACGCTGCGCGAGCAAGCCGCACGCTGACATCGGATGGTGCCGCGCGGACGGCGCGGACAACAGAACCTGTAAGGCGCCTCGGGCGCAACGGACTCTGCGAAGTGCAGATCAAGTAAAGAATTGGAGAGTCAACATGGCAAAGGCAGTGCGCTTTCATGAAACCGGTGGTCCCGAGGTCCTGCGCTACGAGGACGTCGAAGTGGGCAACCCGGGTCCCGGTCAGGTTCGCCTGCGCCATCAGGCCGTGGGACTCAATTTCGCCGACACCTACTTCCGCAGTGGCCTGTATCCGGTGCCGCTGCCCGCCGGGATGGGCGTGGAGGCCGCGGGCGTGGTCGAGGCCGTTGGCCCCGATGTCACGAACGTCGCGGTGGGTGACCGTGTGACCTATACGGGCTTCATCAACACGCTCGGCGCGTACAGCACGGAACGCCTGATTCCGGCCGCGCCGCTGATCCGGCTGCCCGATGCGATCGACTGCGAAACGGCTGCCGGCATGACCATGCGCGGCCTGACCGCCGCGTACCTGATGCGCCGCATTCACGACTTCAAGGTCGGCGACACGATCCTTCTGCATGCCGCCGCCGGCGGTGTCGGCCTGATCGTTTCGCAGTGGGCGAAGCTGCTGGGTCTCACCGTGATCGGCACGGTGTCGAGCGAGGCCAAGGGCGAGGTGGCCCGTGCGCACGGCTGCGATCACATCATCAACTACAGCCGCGAAGATGTCGCGAAGCGCGTACGCGAACTGACCGATGGCGTCGGCGTGAATGTCGTGTTCGACAGCGTCGGCAAGGACACCTTCGAGGCTTCGCTCGACTCGCTGAAGCGTCGCGGTCTGCTGGTTTGCGTCGGCACGGCCTCCGGCCCGATCCCGCCGTTCAATCCGCAGTTGCTGGCAATGAAAGGCTCGCTGTATCTGACTCGCCCGGCGCTGGCTGACTACATCGCCGATCCGGCCGAGAAGGACGAGCTGGCCTGCGAAATCTTCGGGCTCATCGCGTCGGGACGCATCAAGATCGAGTTGAATCAGCGCTATGCGCTCGAGGACGCGGCGCAAGCGCATCGTGATCTGGAATCGCGCAAGACGACGGGTTCGTCGGTCTTCGTTATCTAAGGAGCTAGCCATGCGAGTCGAACAACTTACGTACTCGATCGGCGCCGAGCTGACCGGGGTGAATCTTGCCCACGCCATCTACGACGATGGCCTGTTTGCCCAGATCCGCTCCGCGCTGCTGAAGCATCGGGTGCTGTTCCTGCGCGACCAGGACATCACGCGCGCCGAACACGTGGCGTTCGCGCGCCGCTTCGGCGAACTGGAAGACCATCCGGTCGCGGGCAGCGATCCGGAAAATCCGGGCCTCGTGCGTATCTACAAGACCCCGGACCAGCCCAACGACCGTTACGAAAACGCTTGGCATGCCGATGCCACGTGGCGCGAAAAGCCGCAGTTCGGTGCGGTGCTGCGTTGCGTGGAATGTCCGCCCGTCGGCGGCGACACGATGTGGGCGAACATGGTCCTCGCCTACGAAAATCTGCCGGCGTACGTGAAGGCGCAGATTGCGGACCTGCGCGCGCGCCACAGCATCGAGGCGAGCTTCGGTGCCGCGATGCCGATCGAAAAGCGTCTGGCGCTGAAGGCGCAGTTTCCGGACGCGGAGCATCCGGTCGTGCGCACGCATCCGGAAACGGAAGAGAAGGTGCTGTTCGTGAGCGCTTTCACGAGCCATTTCACGAACTTTCATACGCCGGAGCGGGTGCGCTTCGGTCAGGACGCGAATCCCGGCGCGGGCGATCTGCTGCGCTATCTGATCAGCCAGGCGTACATCCCCGAGTACCAGGTGCGCTGGCGCTGGCAGAAGAACAGCATCGCGATCTGGGACAACCGCAGCACGCAGCACTATGCGGTGATGGATTACCCGCCGTGTCATCGCAAGATGGAACGCGCCGGCATCATCGGCGACAAGCCGTACTGAACCAGCAAGTAGCTTCCCATGAATTACGAATTGAAACCGACCATTCTGATGGTCCCGGGTTTGCGCGACCACGTCGCCGAGCATTGGCAAACCCTGTTGCAGCAACGGCTGCCGAAAGCGCTGTCGGTGCCGCCGCTCGAGCACGACAGGCTCAGTTGCGAGGCACGGGTCGCGGCGCTCGATGCCGCGCTCGCGAGAATCGACGGCCCGGTCATTCTGGTCGCGCATAGCGCGGGCGTGATGATCACCGTGCAGTGGGCGGCGCGGCACAAGCGCGAGATTCACGGCGCGCTGCTCGCGGCGCCCGCGGACCTCGAGACGCCGATGCCGGCGGGCTATCCGGAGCTGGATACGCTCCAGCAGAACGGCTGGCTGCCGATTCCGCGCAAGCGTCTGCCGTTTCCGAGCATCGTCGGCGCGAGCCGCAACGATCCGCTCGCACGGTTCGAGCGGGTGCAGGACATGGCGCAGGACTGGGGCAGCCGCTTCGTCGATCTCGGCGAAGTCGGGCACCTCAATCCCGCTTCGGGCTTTGGCGAATGGCCGATGGCGGAGACATTGATTCGCCGCCTGGTGCTGATGTGACGCGGCCCGCGCCGGATCAGCAGGAGCCTGAAATGTCGCGTCGGATCGTGGTGGGGGTCGCCGGCGAACTCGCACCGGGCCAGCGCAAGCTGGCCTTCATCGATGGCCGCAGCATCGTGCTGTTCAACATCGCAGGCACGCTTCACGCCATCGACAACACCTGTCCGCACAACGGGGCCGCGCTTTCGAGCGGCCAGCTGGAGGGTTGCATGTTGCGCTGTCCGGCGCACGGTCTGCGCTTCGACGTGCGCACGGGCTGCATGGCGGGAGCAGGCGGATTGAGTGTGACGACCTTCCCGGTCGAAATAATGAATTCAAAGGTGGTGGTGAGTCTCGACGAGCCGAACGCGACGCCCTCGCATGAGCGAGACGCCACAACCAATCAGGAGACGGAAAGATGCAAGGCTTGATGATGCAGCAGTCGCTGCTGGTGTCCGCGCTGCTCACGCACGCGGAGCGCCATCACGGCGAACAGGAAATCGTGTCGCGACGCGTGGAAGGAGACGTCCATCGTTATTCGTATCGGCACCTCGCCCAGCGCGCGCGCCGCATGGCCAACGCACTGGCAACGCTCGGCGTCGGCCAGGGCGAGCGCGTCGCGACGCTCGCGTGGAACGGCTATCGCCACATGGAGCTGTACTTCGCGGTGTCGGGCTCCGGGTCGGTGCTGCATACGCTGAACCCGCGACTGCACGTCGATCAGCTCGAATACATCATCGAGCATGCGCAAGATCGTGTGGTGTTCTTCGACCTGACGTTTCTGCCGCTGATCGAGAGCGTCGCGCCCCGGGTGAAGAGCCCGAAGGTATTCGTGGCGTTGACCGATCGCGCGCACATGCCGAAAGCGAACGAGCTGGACGGCATGCTGATGTGCTACGAAGATCTGCTGGAGCTGCACGACGACGTCTTCGAATGGCCGCTGCTCGACGAAAACAGCGCGTCGTCGCTGTGCTACACGTCGGGCACCACCGGCAATCCGAAGGGCGTGCTGTACAGCCATCGCTCTACCGTGCTGCACACCTACGCGGCAGCGCTGCCCGATGCGCTGAACTGTTCCGCGCGCGACGTGATTCTGCCGGTCGTACCGATGTTCCATGTGAACGCGTGGGGACTGCCCTACATCGCCTGCATGGTCGGCGCGAAGCTGGTGTTTCCGGGGCCCGCGCTCGACGGCAAGTCGCTCTATGAACTGATCGAGACGGAACACGTGACGCTGTCGGCCGGTGTGCCGACCGTGTGGCAGGGACTGCTCACGCATGTCGATGCGATGGGCGGCACCTTCTCGTCGATGCGGCGCACGGTGATCGGCGGCGCGCCGTGTCCAACCGCGATGACCGAGGCGTTCCAGAAGCGCCATCGGGTCGAGGTGCTGCACGCGTGGGGCATGACCGAATTGAGCCCGATCGGCACGGTCTGCAGCTTCAAGGCGCATCAGCAGTCGCTGCCGATGGACGAGCAATACCGGGTGCAGGCGAAGCAGGGACGTGCGCTGTTCGGCATCGACATGCGGATCGTCGGCTCGCACGGCAATGAATTGCCGTGGGACGGCGAGAGCGCTGGCGATCTGCAGGTACGCGGCCACTGGGTCACGCAACAGTACTTCGGCGCCGACGTCGAGTCGCCGCTGTGCGACGGCTGGTTTCCGACTGGCGACATCGCGACGATCGATCGGCACGGCTTCATGCAGATCACCGATCGCAGCAAGGACGTGATCAAGTCGGGCGGCGAATGGATCAGTTCGGCGGCCATCGAAAACGTCGCGTATCTGCATCCAGAAGTCTCGACTGCAGTGTGTATCGCCGCGCGGCATCCGAAGTGGGACGAACGGCCGCTGCTGCTGGTCGTGAAAAAGCCGGGCAGCGAGCTGGCCGGCGACGAACTGCTGTCCTTCTTCAACGGCCGGGTCGCGCGCTGGTGGACCCCCGATGCCGTGGTGTTCGTCGACACGGTGCCTATCGGCGCAACCGGCAAGGTGCTGAAGAACCAGTTACGCGATCAGTACGGGAACTACTACCTGCCCTGACGGACGGCTTGCGCAGCGACGCAGTTCGATTCACGCAACAACGCGGCCGGGCACGCCCGGCGCACACAAAATCACCAATCGATTGAAGCGACCGCAGCATGGGCTTTGGCGCCACCGCCGGTACGCGAAGGAGACACAATGAAGTTAAAGACAAGCAGCGCTATCGTGTTGGCCATTTTCGCCACCGCAGCTCATGCGCAGTCGTCAGTGACGCTCTATGGCGTGATCGATACGGGTTTCCTGTATCAGAGCACTTCGGCGGCCACCTTCCTGCCGCACGCGCCGAACACGGGCAAGATTTATCAGCTGAAGGACGGCGGTATCTATGCGAGCTTCTGGGGTTTGAAAGGCAGCGAAGACATCGGCGGCGGCTACAAGGTCAATTTCAAGCTGCAGGGCGTATTCAACTCCACGAACGGCAAGTTCGGCCTGTCCGATACGCCGGGCACCACCGCGATCTTCAACCAGTTCGCGACGATCGGCGTGTCCGGACCCTTCGGTACCTTCGACGCCGGCCGGCAGATCATTCCGATGATCTACGCGATGGCGGAAACCGACGTGCGCGGCGCGCAGTATTTCGGCAGTATTCTGACCGCGTGGCTGGGCATCAATCAGGCGGCCGGCTGGCCGGGTACGAGCACGAACGCGCCGATCGGCGCGCTGTACGACAGCAACGCGCTCGTCTATAACTCGCCGAAATTCCACGGCGCGTCACTTGCGCTCGAGTACGCACCGGGCGGCGTCGCCGGTCATTTCCAGGGCGGCACGCGCGAGTCGGCCGTGGCCAGGTATTCGAACTATGGTTTGAATCTGTCCGCGGTGTATTACAACGGCCACGATACCAACCCGTTCCCGATCACGTACCCGGCGGCACCCGCCATCCCTGCGACCGGGCTGGCGAACAACCGTTTCTACTATTTCGGTGCGATGTACACGATCGCCGGATTTTCGGTGTCGGCCTCGTATGGCGCCGGCAAGAACCCGGCGCACAGCAACACCGCGGACTTCGAAATGATTTCGGGGGGACTTGGCTACCAGTTCAATCCGCGTTTCAAGGTCACGTCCGGGTACTACTACCTGAAAGACAAGAACAACTCGGCGAACCATTCGAGCGAATTCGCGGTGGGCGCGGAATACAACCTGTCCCAGCGCACCAAGGCTTACGCGCAGGTGGGTTATGTGGCCAACAAGGGGACCATGAACCAGACCATCATCTATGGCGCCCCGGTTGCGCCCGGCGTGTCCACCACGGCGGCCATGGTCGGCATCCGCCATAACTTCTGATTACGTCACCTATAACAACTGGAGTATTCGATGAAAAGCATTC
Source organism: Paraburkholderia sp. BR13444 (assembly GCF_040948755.1). Classification (NCBI taxonomy): domain Bacteria; kingdom Pseudomonadati; phylum Pseudomonadota; class Betaproteobacteria; order Burkholderiales; family Burkholderiaceae; genus Paraburkholderia; species Paraburkholderia sp. BR13444. The sequence goes on from NZ_JBFPKM010000005.1 coordinate 385,109, forward strand.
AGGCACGCGCGCTGGCGATTGCCGCATTGATTCTTGCCCTGTCGGGCAGCGCATGGTCGCAGTCGGGTCAGACGTCCAGCGCAGCTTCGGGCGCGCCCGCGATGTCAGGTAGCGCGGCCGCTCCCGCCAGCCCGAGGCAAGCGAATCGCGCGCTGCGTCGGCAGGTGTATGCCGCGATCGGCAAGCACAAGGAGATCAGCGCCGGCAATATCAGCGTCATCGCAAAAGGCGGCGCGGTGACGCTGAGCGGCACGGTCACCGACGCTTCCCAGATCAATCAGGTCGCGGAGATCGCGAAGGGCGTTCCGGGCGTGACTTCGGTGACCAACAAGCTTACCGTGCAAAAGCCGTTCGGCGGGCAGTAAAAAGAGCTCACGCATCGGGGGAATCAAAGCGCGAGGAGCTCACTACAATAACCCACTAGTTGTCGAACAGCGCCGTGTAACGGCGCTGCATCTCTTCAGGCGTGAGCGCTTCGATCTGCGCGCCGAGCTGCCATTCGTGGCCGAACGGATCGCGCACGGTCGCCGAGCGCTCGCCATAAAAATGATCGGTTAGCGGGAGGACCACGGTTGCGCCCGCTTTGACCGCTTGTGCGAATAGCTGGTCGACGTCGTCGCAGTGGATATGTAGCAGCACACCCGGCCGGCTGTCGCCGCTCGGGCCGAGCATGTCGTGCTCGGGATATTCGTCGGACAGCATCACGATCGCGGGACCGATCTTCACTTCGGCGTGACCGATGCGGCCGCCTGGCTCGGTCAGGCGAAACTGTTCGACGCCGCCGAATGCCTGTGCGTAGAACTCAATCGCCTGCGCGGCATTGCGCACGCGCAGATAGGGGTAGACCTCATGGATCGCGCTCATCGTCACCTCCAGGTGGTGGGCGAATGATTCCAGGGACGTCATGGTCGTTGCGGCAGATTACATTAGAAATCGACAGCCGGGTTTGGCCGACCATGAATCCGGAATCGCGTCACATTTGTCACTCCCATCACTCGATGACCGGCGGCGTAAACTGAACCTTCATCAACAGCGAGCGATGCAAGGCGAGCGAATCGCCTTCCGACCCGAACGCACAGGACATCGCTCTAACCCGGAGGTTGCGATGACGACGAACAAGTCACCTGAGAAGAGTGGGAAAGATGGACAGCCTGCGATGAAGACACCGCCGGTCGTGTCGCGGCATGAGTGGGAGGCCGCGCGCGAGCAGTTGCTCGTCAAGGAGAAAGCCTTGACACGTGCCCGCGACGCGCTCGCCGCCGAGCGGCGTCGGATGCCATGGCTTGCCGTGGAAAAAGCGTATGCGTTCGACGGGCCGCAAGGCAGAGTGAGCCTGCTCGATCTCTTCGAAGGCCGCCGTCAGCTGGTCATCTATCGCGCCTTTTTCGAGCCCGGCGTGCACGGATGGCCAGAGCACGCGTGCATTGGCTGTTCCCTGGGGGCCGATCAGGTCTCCCACCTTGCGCATTTGCACGCTCGCGACACGACCCTCGTGTACGCGTCCCGCGCACCGCAAGCCGATATCGCGCGGCTGAAGGCCCGGATGGGCTGGGAGATGATTCCCTGGTACACGATCACCGACAGCTTCGACGCCGACTTCGGCGTGGACGAATGGCACGGCCACAACGCGTTCATCCGGGACGGCGAGCGAGTGTTCCGAACGTACTTCATTAACGGGCGTGGCGACGAGGCGATGGGCACGGTCTGGAGCTACCTCGACATGACGGCGCTCGGGCGGCAGGAGACGTGGGAGGATTCGCCGGAGGGTTACCCACAGAGCCGGCCGTACAAGTGGTGGAACTGGCACGACACTTACGTCCCCGGCGCGGCTCCCGATCCGAAGTGGGTCGAGGTGTCGGATGCCGGCGAGGCCGCATTTCGGAAGCACGACGAGTAGCGCCTGACGAATCGTCACTCGGAGAAACGGCGTTCGCCAACGTACGGGACGGCCGTTCTCGCGGTCCAGCGGTACTTGAATGCTAGAGTCACGCTCGCACGCAAAGACAGCAATCACTGCAAGCCTGACTTCGAACCTCTCTATGTTCGCACTACCGTGGATCGCGATTTTCCTCGCCGCGCCGGCGACGTGGGCCAGCACGTTTCGCTGGCTGGGCATCGGCCTGCTCGTGATCGGATACGGCACGGCGTTGGCGACCGGGCAGCTCGGCCCTTTCGCGAGCGTCGCCATTGCGCTGCTCGGCGTGGCCGCGTACGCGGTGTCGCCGGCTCGCCAGCGTTACGTTCGATACGCTGGTCATCTGCTGTTCGTCGCGCTCGCGATCGGGCTCAGCCTGCATTGGCTACCCGGCTTTCATAACCCACGCGTGATCGGCCCCGTGCATCTCACGCCGGATGCCGTGCCCTTCACGATGTACCTCAATTTCGACAAGCCGCTGATCGGCTTCTGGCTGCTGCTCGCCTTGCCGTGGATTCGGCCGCCGCACGCGCTGCGCACGTGGTTAGTCGCCGGCGTCGCCGGTTGGCTGATCACGGTCGCGGCCTGCATGGCCGTTGCGTTGTCGCTGGGGATCGTCGGATGGGCGCCGAAGCGGCCCGCCGACAGCGTGCTGTGGTTGGTGAACAATCTCTTTCTCGTCACGCTGACCGAAGAGGCGTTGTTTCGCGGCTATCTGCAAGGTGGTCTGACGCGACTGTTCGCGCGCTGGAAAAGGGCGGACCTGCTCGCGCTATGCGTGGCGGCCGCGCTGTTCGGCCTCGCACATGGCGCGGGCGGATGGCAGTGGATCGTGCTCGGAAGTGTGGCGGGCATCGGCTATGGGCTGGCGTATCGCTTCGGCGGCTTATCTGCGGCGCTGCTCGCACATTTCGGGCTGAACGTGGTCCACTTTTTCTTCTTCACGTATCCGATGCTGCAGCCCGCGGGCAAGCTGTGAAACGACGTGGATCGGCCGTGCGCTGGCCTTGAATCCAGGCGAAGATTACCAATGACTGGATCGTTGCGGCATCCCGACGGTTCAACCACTACGTTTCTCCGCTTACGAGGGCCACACGCCGATGAACGCATCCGAACGTATCGACGAACTGATCGCAGGGCTCACCGACTGGCGCGGCGCGACCTTCGCTCGCATCCGTCAATGCGTGCTGGCGGCGGACCCGGCGATCGTCGAGGAATTCAAGTGGATGGGTAGTCCGGTCTGGTCGCGCGACGGCATGATCGCGGTCGCCAACGCGCACAAGGGCAAGGTCAAGCTGACCTTCGCGCATGGGGCGGGCCTGGCCGACCCGCACGGTTTGTTCAACGCGGGCCTCGAAGGCAACGCGCGGCGCGCGATCGACTTCTTCGAGCGCGACGAGGTCGACGAGCGCGCACTTAAAGCGCTGATCCGCGCCGCGATCGACTATAACCAGAGTCATCTGAAGAAGAATGCGCGCGGCGCAGTACCGAAAGCAAGCCGTAAGCCGACGCCCGGCGACGCCTGAAGCCGGCACGGTCTGCTCGCCGGCCCCGCCGCGCCGCCAAAGGCGGCGGATCGATACCAGAATTGATATCGATATCACCCAAAATATAATTGGAAAGATATCAACCCGCTCCGTACACTTCACCATCCCTGGACATTGAGCGGCAAGCCTTGCGCCGTGGCGCCGCGTGGGCCGCTTCAGTCAAATATGCCGGTGAGGGTCCCGGCGCATGCATCAAGGACCTAGCATGTCGGAAAAAAAGCGGAAATTGCGCTCGGCCGAATGGTTCGGCACGGCTGACAAGAACGGCTTCATGTATCGAAGCTGGATGAAGAATCAGGGCATCCCGGACCACGAGTTCGACGGGCGCCCTGTGATCGGCATTTGCAACACGTGGTCCGAGCTGACACCGTGCAACGCGCACTTTCGCAAGCTCGCCGAGCATGTGAAGCGCGGCATCTACGAAGCGGGCGGCTTCCCGGTCGAGTTCCCGGTGTTTTCGAACGGCGAATCGAATCTGCGTCCGACCGCGATGCTCACGCGCAATCTCGCGGCGATGGACGTCGAGGAAGCGATCCGCGGCAATCCGATCGACGCGGTGGTGCTGCTGACCGGCTGCGACAAGACGACCCCCGCGCTCCTGATGGGCGCGGCGAGCTGCGACGTGCCGGCGATCGTCGTGACCGGCGGCCCGATGCTGAACGGCAAGCTCGACGGCAAGAACATCGGCTCGGGCACCGCGGTGTGGCAGCTGCACGAATCGCTGAAAGCCGGCGAGATCGATCTGCATCAGTTTCTGTCGGCCGAGGCGGGCATGTCGCGCTCGGCGGGCACCTGCAACACGATGGGCACCGCGTCGACGATGGCCTGCATGGCCGAGGCGCTCGGCACTTCGCTGCCGCACAACGCGGCGATTCCCGCGGTCGACTCGCGCCGCTACGTGCTCGCGCATATGTCGGGCATCCGCATCGTCGAGATGGCGCTCGAAGACCTGAAGCTGTCGAAGATCCTCACGCGCGAGGCGTTCACCAACGCGATTCGCGTCAATGCGGCAATCGGCGGCTCGACCAATGCGGTGATTCATCTGAAGGCGATCGCGGGGCGCATCGGTGTCGATCTCGAACTCGACGACTGGGTGCGCATCGGCCGCGACACGCCGACGATCGTCGACCTGATGCCGTCGGGCCGTTTCCTGATGGAAGAGTTTTATTACGCGGGCGGTCTGCCGGCCGTGCTGCGCCGGCTCGGCGAAGCGAACCTGCTGCCGCATCCGGAGGCGTTGACGGTCAACGGCAAGTCGCTGTGGGACAACGTGAAGGATGCGCCCAACACCAACGACGAAGTAATCCGTCCGCTCGACAAGCCGCTCGTCGCCGATGGCGGCATTCGCGTGCTGCGCGGCAATCTCGCGCCGCGCGGCGCGGTGCTGAAGCCGTCGGCGGCGACGCCCGAGTTGCTCAAGCATCGCGGACGCGCGGTCGTGTTCGAGAACTTCGAGCACTACAAGTCGCGCATCGTCGACGAAACGCTCGAGGTCGATGCGAACTCGGTGCTGGTGATGAAGAACTGCGGGCCGAAGGGTTATCCGGGCATGGCCGAAGTCGGCAACATGGGCCTGCCGCCGAAGCTGCTGAAGCAGGGCGTGAAGGACATGGTGCGGATTTCCGATGCGCGCATGAGCGGCACCGCGTACGGTACCGTGGTGCTGCACGTGACGCCGGAAGCGGCGGCCGGCGGCCCGCTCGCCGCGGTGCAGGAGGGCGACTGGATCGAGCTCGACTGTGACGCGGGCACGCTGCACCTCGATATCAGCGACGCGGAGCTCGAGCGCCGTCTCGAGAAGCATGTGCCGCCCGAGCCGCCGGAAGGTGGCGGCTACCGGCGCCTGTATATCGATCACGTGTTGCAGGCCGATGAGGGCTGCGACCTCGACTTCCTCGTTGGGTGTCGAGGCTCCGCGGTGCCGCGGCATTCGCACTGACGCGCCGTTGCAACGATAACGGCTCAACCCATGACCATGCGGGCGATGCATTCGTGCATCGCCCGCATTTTTTTTGATTGGCGGCTATCGGCCGAGGTTATCGACCGCGTCGAGCACAAGCCCGAAGAGCTCGTTGGCCGCGGCCGGACTCAGCCAGCGCACGACCACCGTCATGCGCCGCTCCGGTTCGACCCACGTGAACGAACTTCCCGCGCCGATGCCGAAGTAGCTCGACTCCGGCACGTTCGGGAACACCTTGCGCCCGGTGTTGAGCCACACGAGGTAGCCATAAAACGGCGCGATCGCGCACGGCGTACGCATGCGCGCGATCCATTCTGACGACAACACGCGCTGGCCGTTCGCGACGCCGTCATCGAGCAGCATCTGCGCGACCTTCAACTGATCGTTCGCGCTCACCGACATGCCGCCGCCCCAGTGCGTGCCGCCCGGCACCGGCTGCATGCGTCGCCCGTCGATTTCGACCCACGCGTCGTCGTAGCCGACCCATTGCCAGTTTTCGCTCGCACCAGTTGGCCGCATGATCGCTTCGCGAAACACCTCGGGCAGTGGCTGACGGAACAGATGCAGCAGTGCGAGCGAGAACTGGTTGATGCGGACGTCGTTGTATTCCCAGTAGCTGCCCGGCCGTTGCAGCGGACGCGGGTCGCCTTTCTTGCCATCGGGCGGCGCGGCGAAATTGACCGCGCGGTAGTGATCCGCCTGATCCGACAAACCGAAGTACGTGCCGCGCCATTCGCTGGTTTGCTGCAGCAGATGCGCCCAGCTGATCGGCGCGTTGTGTTCGTCGTCGAAGCCGGTGTTGGGCACGCGCACGCGCACCGGCTCATCGACGTCGGGCAACAGGCCGCGATCGTGCGCGACGCCGGCGAGCAGCGCGAGGTACATCTTTGCGACGCTGAAGGTCAAATCCGCGCGATCCGGCTCGCCCCAGCTCGTCAGCACGCGTCCGTCGACGGCGATCGCACCCGATACCGGCCCGCGATCATGCACGGGACCGAGCAGCTTGTTCCACGGCGGCGGGTCGTTCACGTGCACACCCCACGCGCCACCCACGTGGCGGTCCCAAAGCGATTCATGATCCACCGCGAACTGCACGGCTTGTTGCAAACGGTCTTGCATGGAAAAGGTCCTGTCGGTTCGACGAAGCTCGCTAGGCAAGACTCAGCGTGCGTGCAGTCGCACGCGTGCCCACATCACGGTGAAAAGGCTGAGCACGGCCGCGAGCATCAGATAGAGGCCGGGTGCGAGGTTATTGCCGGTTGCCGCGATCAGCGCGGCGACCGCGAGCGGCGTGAAGCCGCCGAACACGGTGGTGCCGATGTTGTAGCCGAACGCCATGCCGGTCGTTCGCGTGCGGGTCGGGAACAGCTCGGACATCATGGCCGGAATCGGCGCGAAGTAGGTCGCCTTCAGCATCGCGACCCACGTGACCGCGGCCAGCAACGAGCCGAGCGACGGATGCGCGTTCATCAGCATGAAGGCCGGATAGACGGTCGCGAAGAACAGCGCACCGGCGCAGAGCATGATGCGCACGCGGCCCACCTTGTCGGACAGATGACCGACGATCGGCGTGAGCACCATCATGATCAGACCGGCCGCGAGCGTCGCGATGAAGCCCGACGACGGCGCGAGCCCGAGTTGCCGCGCCGCATAGGTCGGCATGTAGAGCAGCATGTAGTTGGCCGTGGTGGTCAGCACGAGTGCGCCGATCGACACGAGCACCTGTTCCTTTTGCGTCGCGAGCAGTTCTCGCACCGGCGCGGCGGATTTCTCCGCGCGCTCGAATTCCGGCGTTTCGTCGATGCGGCGGCGAATATACAGCCCGACCGGACCGATCAGCAGGCCGAACAGGAATGGAATGCGCCAGCCCCAGCCTTCGAGTTGCTCGGTGCTCAGCGTGCTTGTCAACACCGCGCCGAACAGCGACGCGAGCAGCGTGCTCGCGCCCTGGCTCGAGAACTGCCAGCTCGCCATGAAGCCCTTGCGCTCGGGCGCATGTTCGATCAGAAACGCGGTCGAGCTGCCGAACTCGCCGCCCGCCGAGAAGCCCTGCAACAGCCGCGACGCGAATACGCCGATCGGCGCGAGCACGCCGATCGCCGCATACGACGGCATCAGCGCGATCATGCCGGTGCCGAGCGTCATCATTGCAATCGATAGCGTCAGCGATGCCTTGCGGCCTTTGCGGTCGCTGAACGAGCCGAGTGCGAGCGCGCCGATCGGTCGCGCGAGATACGACAGCGCGAAGGTGCCGAGCGTAAGCAGCAGTGACACAGTGCGGTCGTGCACCGGAAAAAACGTACGCGACAGCACGGCCGCGAAGTAGCCGTACACGACCAGATCGTAGAACTCCAGCGCGTTGCCGATCGAGGTCGCGAGAATCAGCCGCGATACGCTCGAGCGCGAGGTGTGCCGCGCGAGCGCGTCGGCGGTGGTGGCGGAGTCCATGCTCATGTCGAAGTCCTCGGGCGGCATTGGGAGGTGCGCCGGCAAGGTCGCGTGAGCGGCGCGGGCGCGGGATCGAAGCGTGTGACCCGATGTTGGGGTGGCCGATATTTATAGACAATTACAATATTTGGCAGATATCGTTGCCGAAACGGCAAAGCGGAATCGTGATGACCTGGATGGACAACACCGCGCTGCAAAAGAAAAAGCGCCCCGTAGGGCGCTTTCCAATCGATTCAGCCTTGCAGGGAACAGGTGTTCCCCACCGCGAACCGTCTGCTTAGAACTTGTGACGCATACCGACGCGGAACGCGAGCTGGTTGTCGGCGCCGACGCCCGACGTGTTGAAGTAGCTCGTGCTCGAACCGATCTGTGCCTGCAGGTCGCCACTTGCGACGTTGTGGCCCGATGCGATCTGATAGATGCCCAGCACGTAGACGTCCGTGCGCTTCGACAGCGCGTAGTCGCCGCTCAGGTTAACCTGGTTCCAGTGACCGACGTTCGCGCCGCTCAGGTGCATGTACGTGTAGCCCGCGCCTGCCGTGATAGCCGGCGTGACCGCGTACTTCGCGCCCGCTTCGTAGGCTGCGAACGTGGTCGAGCCACCCGAGATCGGGGCGAGGCGCGTGTTCGTGTACAGGGCCCACAGCGTCGCCGGACCGAATGCGTAGCGGCCGCCAACGCCGAACGAGCGCAGATCCTGGATCTGGCCGGTGCCGAGCGTCGGGAAACTCACGTTAGCCAGCGAAGTCGAGAAGGCCGGCGATGCCTGGCCCGGGTAACGGATATCCGTGTACGCTGCGCCGATACCGAACGGGCCGTTCGCATAGTTCGCGCCGAAGCTGTAAGCGCGCGACGAACCCGCAACCGGTGCAGCCGACGTGCCCGTACCCGGCGTGCCGGCAAAGCCGCCTGCCGTGTTCGAGAAGCCGTACATCGCGCCGAAGGTCAGGCCCGAGAAGTTCGCGCTGCTGAACTTGACCGAGTTGTTGATACGGCTCGAGGTGAGCTGGTCGACGTCGTTGATGTGGTAAGCGTAGTTGCCCGCGACGGTCAGGCCCCCGGTCGAGTAGTTAGAGCCGAGGTAGTCGGTCGAGAACGAGTACTGGCGGCCGAACGTCAGCGAGCCGATGTTGTTCTGCGACACACCGACATAGGCCTGGCGACCGAACATCGCGCCGCCCTGGCCGGCGGTGCCGTTACCGCTGTTGAAACCGTTTTCCAACACGAACAGCGCTTTCAGGCCGTTGCCGAGATCTTCCGTGCCACGCAGACCCCAACGGCTGCCTTGCGCGACGCCGTCGTCGTACTTGGTCAGGCTACTATGGCCGGTGGACGTTTTCGAGTTGTTCACGTAGCTGATACCCGCATCGATCAGGCCGTACAGCGTGACGCTGCTTTGTGCGTGAGCGGCGGAGGCGAAGACGGCAAGCGTAGCGGCGGTCAGGATTTTCTTGTTCAACATACTTCTCCGAGTTAGCGAATTTTGGCGATCGCGACGCGCTGCTCTGCGGCAACGTCGCGCGACGGCCGGCAATTTAAGGGAACGCTGAGTAAGGTATGTGACAGGAAAAAATTTTTTCCACGGTGTCGTGTCGGCGCGACACTTTGCGTGGGCACCGGGGGCGGGTGTGTCGGTGGCGGGGCGGGTCGATCGACCCTGGAGCGAAGCGGGGCGTGTGACAGCGGATCGCCCGCCAGGCGGCGGGCGATCGGTTACTTCAGCTGCTGCATGAAAATTCAGTTACATATGGCCGGCTGCGACGGCATCGCCGGTCGCAGCAGCGCTGGCGTCAGTTGCTCAGCAACGAGCCGCTGCGGAACGGCGTCGCGCCGGCGATGCGCGCGAACTCGAGGCCGGCCGTCGCGAAACGCGCCAGATGCCGCGCGTACAGCAGGCCGGCCACGGTGTTCTTGATCGTGACGACGCGGTCCGTCAACGGATCGACGATGTCGGCGATTTCCTGGCCCACGTCGACCCACGTGCCGACCTCGCAGCGATACACGAGCACGCCGCTGATCGGCGCGACGAGCGGCTCGGCGCCCGCGAGCGGCGTCGCCGCGAATTCGAGCGGCGGCAGCGGCGCCGGTTCGCCGTCGACCACGCCGCGCAGGGTCAGATACTCGATGATCGCCTGCGCGTCTTTTTCCGCGTACTCGTATGACACGTCGCGCTGGCCGCGCAGTTCGATCGTGACCGAGATGCCGCCGTTCGGGATCGGGAAGCGCTCGCCGAAACGGCCGCGCAGATCCGACCAGCAGAAGCTGTGGATCTCGTCGAACGGATTGCCGACCGAGTTCAGCGCGAGCAGCGACGCCTTCGCATCGATGTAGCGCGCGAGCGGTTCGACTTCGGGCCACAAGTCCGGATTGGTATACAGGTGCATCGCGGCTTCCCAGTCGCAATGCAGGTCGAGCACGACGTCGGCGTCGTACGAGAGTTTTTGCAGCGCGAGGCGTTGCGAGCCGAGTTCGGTGGTCGGCTTCTGCGCGTCGAGCGCTTCGCGCATCGCCGCGCGGATGGCGGCGCGGTTCTCATCGATGTCGCCGGTCAGACGCGACTCGATGGTCGGCAGCACGAGTTCCGCGAGGTCGTAGAAGTTGCGGTTGAAGTTCTGCGCGCTGCCGGTTTCGAAGCGCCCGAGCATCTGGCCGAGCAGATGCTGGTTCAGGCCGATCGGATTCGGCACCGGCACCACCACGACTTCGCCGCGCAGCTTGCCCGCGGCCTCGAGCGCGGCCAGCTTGCGGCGCAGCGACCACGACACCAGCATGCCGGGCAGCTCGTCCGCGTGCAGCGACGACTGGATATAGATTTTCTGTCCGCCGCCGGGACCGTAGTGGAAACTCGTCAGTTCACGGGCGGTGCCAAGCGACGGGGCAATCAGCGGATGGGTCTGGGTTTGCATGGTTTTGACTTCGCGGCCCGTTCGTAGCGGCCGCGCTAGGTTGTTGATTGCAAGGGGAAAGGTGCGCGCCGGCTGCGCGCGAGGTCCGCGTGCGCGGACTGCGGCCACCTGTCTCCCGGCGACCGCGCGTTGCACGATCTTAGCCGATATGCCGCACGATGTGGCTTCATGTGGCTGGATGTGGAGCCGCAAAACAAAACGGGCTCCGCATCGCGGAGCCCGTTTCGGACAAGCTGCCGGCGCGCCGTGCGGCGCGCGTCGGCGATTTAGCTGCCGTACACGTCGAAGTCGAAGTACTTCTTCTCGATCTTCTTGTAGGTGCCGTCCTTGATCATGTCGGCGATCGCCTTGTCGACCTTCGCCTTCAGATCGGTGTCTTCCTTGCGCATGCCGATGCCGGCGCCGCTGCCGAGGATCTTCGGATCGTTGAGGTCCTGACCGACGAACACGAAGCCCTTGCCGCGCGGCGTCTTCAGGAAGCCCTGGTCAGCCTGCACCGCGTCCTGCAGCGCTGCGTCCAGACGGCCCGAGATCAGATCGGCGTAGACCTGGTCCTGATTCTGATACGGCACGACTTTCGCGCCCGCCGGTTCCCAGTACGTCTTCGCGTAGGTTTCCTGGATCGTGCCCTGTTCGACGCCCACCGTCTTGCCCTTCAGCGATTCAGCGGTCGGCAGGATGCCCGAGCCCTGCTTCGCGACGAGGCGCGTCGGCGTGTTGAACAGCTTCGACGAGAAGGCGATCTGTTCGGCGCGTTGCGGCGTCATCGACATCGACGACAGCACGCCGTCGAACTTCTTCGCCTTCAGTGCCGGGATCATGCCGTCGAAGTCGTTTTCCACCCACACGCACTTCGCACCGACGCGCTTGCAGATTTCGTTGCCGAGATCGATATCGAAGCCAACGAGCTTGCCGTCTGCGCCTTTCGACTCGAACGGGGGATAGCTGGCATCAACGCCAAAACGGATCGTCGACCAATCTTTAGCGTGTGCGCCAATGGAGACGGTGGCAATCAAGGCAACCGTCAAAGCCGCTAGCAGTTTTTTCACTGTTTTTACTCCTCGGTGTAGTTCAATTTCGCCCTCGACGGTTGTGCCGCCTCGGGACGCCCGGCGCGACTGGCAACGGGCTTCTGGTCAGGATGCAAGCCGGGGTGGCCTGCAACGCGCGCCAAGCTTATCAGTTCAAAAATATTGGGAAGCTAGTAAAACACCGGATGGCGCAGGAGGAGGCCCTCTAGAGCGACGCGTGCGCCCAAGCCGATGTGACCGGATCGTACACCGTTGGTGGTGTTTGCGTAACACGGATGTAATGCACGAGGGGTAATACGGTGAGCGGCGAGCGTGATCGACCGGAATATACGGCGGCATTCTTTGCGAATTCGCCGAAAAGCGGTTCGAAACGCGGGTTTGAAACTTGGATATCGTTAAAGCTCGTGGCCGAATTTGCCGTTATTCAACAGCGGCCTCGATACCATTGGCTTACACGGTATTACCAGCGCCGATATTTTTGCGCAACCGTTTCGGACCTGTGCGAAAACCACGGCTTTTGGCGCTATCATCGATGCTCCATGCGTAGGGCGCCGACCGCCCGCGCAGGCGCGGATCGCCCCGAAGCATATCGTCGGACCGCCGTTAAGATTCAAATGCCGCGCATTTGCGCTAGATCAAAAGGCCTTTCTGCTCAACGGTGTTATTCATGCGCACGATGTCGTTTACGGCGGATCAAACAGGCTGTTGTAAACAGACTTTTAAGCGACAAATCGCGAGCGTCGGCGCGCGGGTGCGCGCGGCATTATTGCAGCGTCGTTTTTTTGTCGGCTTTTCGTCGAGAATTACATCGGGATTTATATCGATTGGCGTATCGGGGTATCGGTGCGACGTTTTGCCCCGCGCGTTGCGCGTTCTGACAGGCGCACTGCTGTGCGTGAGTTTCGCCGTGACCACGCCAGCCGCGGCTGCCGACAAGGTGCTGCACGTACTCGCATGGCCTGGCTACGCGGACCCGGATGTCGTCAAGGCGTTCGAAGCGCGCTACGGCGCGAAGGTCGAGGTTACGCTGGTCGATTCCGACGAGGCGCTGTGGGCGCAGATGCATAGCAAGGGCGAGCCGCCTTTCGACGTGCTCGCCGCCAACACCGCCGAAATCCGCCGTTATGCGCAGGCTAATCTGCTTGCGCCGCTCGATCTCGCGAGTCTGCCCAATACGAAGAAGCAGTTGCCGCGTTTCCAGGCGCTCGGCTCGATCGGCGGCCTGACGTCGGCGGGCAAGGTCTACGCGATTCCGTTCACCTATTCGTCGATGGGTCTCATCTACGATCGCAAGCAGATTCCGGTGGCGCCGCATTCGATGCTCGAACTGTGGAACCCGCGCTATCGTGGCAAGGTGCTCGACTTCAATAGCGCGCAGCACAACTTCTCGTTCACCGCGCTCGCGCTTGGCTATCCGCATCCGTTTCAACTCGACCCCGCGCAGATGCGCACGATCGCGCACAAGCTCGTCGAGCTGCGCCGCAATCTGCTGACCTACTACACGCTGCCCGAGGAGGCGACCGCGTTCTTCATCCAGCACAAGGTCGCGCTGATGTTCGGCAACTACGGCACGCAGCAGGTGCAGTTGCTGCGGCGCGCTGGTGCCGACGTCGGCTATGTGATTCCGGACGAAGGCGCGCTCGCGTGGCTCGACTGCTGGTCGATGACGCGCGCGGCGAGCGACCAGCCGCTCGCGCTCGCGTGGATCAACTACATGCTCGAGCCGAGCGTGAGCGCGCTGCTGACACAGCGCCAGGGGCTCGCGAATACGCTGACCGAGCCGGCCGAAGGCAACCCCAACGCGCACATCGTCTGGATCAGTCCGGTCGAGGATATCGACCGCCGCGAGCAATTGTGGACGCGCATCGTGTCGGGCGACCGTTCGGAGCGCTTCTGATGCTGCATCGCGGCCTGACCTTCAAGCTATCCGTGCTGCTCGCGTGCATCGGCGTGCTGGCGTCGGGCGCGACCGGTTATTACGCGTATCGCGCGAATCGCACGATGCTGGTCAACGAAGCGGAGCGCAGCCTGCAGACTTCGACGGAGCTGCTCGGCCAGCGCATCGCCGTATCGATCGACGACGTCGCGGCAGACGCGCTGGTGCTGGCGACGATGCCGTCATCGGTGAGCGTCACGCAGACCGACGACGGCATCCGCCCGAACCTCGGCCGCGAGCGGCTCGCGCAGGTGTATTCGAGCTTCATGCTGCACCACCCGGAGTATCTGCAGGTGCGGCTGATCACGCGGCAGCATCACGGGCTCGAGCTGATCCGTTTCGATCGCGACAGCGACGGCCTCGTGCGTGTACAGGGTGACGATCTGCAGGAAAAAGCTCAGTTTCCCTACGTATTCGAAACGCTCGCGTTTTCACCCGGACGCATCTACACCTCGCCGATTTCGATCAATCACGAATACGGCACGCATGCGGCGCAAGGCAGGCCGACGCTGCGTCTTGGCACGCCGATCGCGGATGCGCGCGGCACGGTGGTCGGCGTCGTCGTGATCGACGTCGATCTGGCCGGCATGCTGCGGCGTTTGCAGAGCGATCTGCCGAGCGACTACCAGGTCTATCTGGCGAACGAGTGGGGCGACTTCCTGGTACATCCCGACGCGTCGAAGACCTTCGGTTTCGACCGCGGCCGGCGCGTGCTGATGCAGGACAGCTTCCCGGTCACGAAGCAGCTGTTCGAGCAGCGGCGCAGCGAAGTGCTCGTCAACGGTCTCGCGCGGCCCTATGAGGCGCACGGACGGGTGCTCGCGTTCGTGCGGCGGCCGTTCGGCGATTCGGAAGGCAATCGCTTCATCGTGCTCGGTCTCGCGAAGCCGCTCGAGGACGTGTTGAGCGGCGCGAATCAGCTCGGCACGCGGATCATTCGCATGGTGCTGGTGTTCAGCGCTTTGTCGGTACTGCTGGCAATTCTGTTCGCGCGAGCGCTGACCAAGCCGCTGCATCAGCTCGCGCATGCGGCGACGCATCTGTTCGCCGAGCACGCGATGCACACCTTGCCGCTCAAACGCACCGACGAAATCGGCGTGCTCGCGCGCTGCTTCGAGCGTTTGCGCCGCGAAATCCGCGCGCAGATGGATGCGCTGCACAGCAAGCAGAGCGAGCTCGTGCATCTGGCCTCGCACGACGTGCTGACCGGCTTGCCGAACCGCATGCTGTTCATGCAGAAGCTCGAGAACGCGATCGAGGAGGCAAGCTTCCGCCGCGAAGGCCTCGCGGTGCTGTTCGTCGACCTCGACCGCTTCAAGCAGATCAACGATCAGTTCGGTCACTCCGTTGGCGACAAGGTGCTGGTCGCGGTCGCGCGCCGTCTGAAGGAGGTACTGTGCGCCGGGGACGTGGTCGCGCGGCTCGGCGGCGACGAATTCATCGTGCTGATCGAAGGGCAGCGCGCGGCCGAGGTCACGCCCGAAATCGCCGAGCGCATCATGGATGCGCTGAACGAAACGCTGAGCGTCGACGGCAATAGCATGACGGTCGGCGCGAGCATCGGCATCAGCGAGTTTCCGCACGACAGCGGCAATGCCGAGGAACTGCTGCTGAACGCCGATGCGGCGATGTATGCGGCGAAATCGGGTGGCCGCTGCGCGTATCTGCGCTATCAGGATCTGCTCGCCATGCGGCTCCACGAACAGGCCGAGCAGGCGCGGCTTGCCCACGCGCAGCTCGCGCAGGCGCACGCCGCGCGAGATGCGACCGAGGGGTGCGAGGAGGAGCCTACCGCGTGACGCGGTGTTATCCGCGCGGCTGAGCTGTCGACCTGAGACGCAGGCGCGCCTTCAGTTCCCCACTCAAACAATCCGCACCCCGCCGCGATAAGTCGCGCGCGGCACTGGCAGCTTGTCGAGCATCGTCACGCGCACGAGATCCGCGCGCAAGCCCGGCTCGATCGCGCCGCGGTCCGTGAGACCGGCGGTGCGCGCCGGTTCGGCCGAGACCGTTGCCATCGCGCGCGGCAGCGACCAGCCCGCTTTTTCGACGAGATCGAACACCGCGGTCAGCAAGCTCGACGGCACGTAATCCGACGACAGAATATCGAGCAGATCCGCGCGCGCGAGTTCGAGCGCCGACACGTTGCCCGAATGCGAGCCGCCGCGCACGATGTTCGGCGCGCCCATGATCGTTGCGATGCCGTGCTCGCGCGCGGCTTGCGCGGCGATGCGCGTGGTCGGGAATTCGGCCAGCACGATGCCTTCGGCCTTCGCCTGTTCGACGTGCTCGATCAACGTGTCGTCGTGGCTCGCGACCGGAATGCCGAGCCGCCGGCACCGCGCGACGATCTCGCGGCGATGCTCATCCGCGTAACGCTCCTGTTCGACCGCGAGTTCGGCGAGCGTGCTCGCGACATGCTCGTCGCTCATCTTGCCGTTGCGCTCCTGGAAGCGGCGCCATTGCTCGCGATCGTGCCATTGGCGCTGTCCCGGCGTATGGTCCATCACCGACGCGAGCCGCAAGAGCGGATGCGCGCACAGCGAATCGAATACCTCGAGCACGTCGGCGGTCGCAATCTCGCAGCGCAGATGCAGAAAGTGCTCGGCGCGCAGCAGCCGACGCGTGGACAGCCGCAGCAGCGATTCGGCGCATTGCGTTTGCACGTGGCGGTTACGCAGCCCAACGCTCGAGCGCGAGCCGATCGCGAGCGCGTCGAATACCGTCGTGATGCCGGCCGCGGCGACCTGCGCGTCGTGGATCACGAAAGCCGCGTCGGTATTCCATTCGACGCCGGGACGCGGCACGAGGTGCTTCTCGAGATTGTCCGTATGCAGTTCGATCAGACCGGGCAGCAGATAATCGCCGTCCCAGTCTTCGGCGTTGCGCGCCGAACTCGCGCCGCGTTCGACGTCGCGAATCACGCCGTCTTCCACGCGCACGGTGCCAATGAATTCTTCGTCTCGCGTCACGATGCGAGCGTTGCTGATCAACATCGACTTGCTCCGTAGTCAGTCGGGACTGGTGTCAATTTAATGCCGCAGCGGCGGCCGCAGTTCCAGGCGGCGCGTCGCGACCTTGTTGCGAGTCTCTTCGTCGTGAAAGATACCAACGATCGCCGCGCCGCGCTCGCGCGCCTCGACGATCAGATCGGCCACAACGTCGCGGTTTTCGGCATCGAGCGAAGCGGTCGGTTCGTCGAGCAGCAATAGCGGATGTTCGGCGATCAAACCTCGCGCGATGTTCACGCGTTGCTGCTCGCCACCCGAAAACGTCGCGGGCGCGAGCGACCACAGACGTTCCGGCACGTTGAGCCGCGCGAGCAATTCAGCGGCGCGCGCGTTTGCTTCAGGTTCTGCGACGCCATGCAGCATGAGCGGCTCGGCGACGAGCGCGAGCGTCGGCACGCGCGGAATCACGCGCAAAAACTGGCTCACATAGCCGACCACGCTACGTCGCAGACGCAGCACGTCACGCGGTTCGGCACCGGTGATCGTGACGGGCCTGCCCTGATCGCTGGTGTCGCGAATCGCAATCGAGCCGGTGCTCGCCAGATAGTTGCCGTACAGACAGCGCAGCAATGTGCTTTTGCCCGCGCCCGACGGCCCGACCAGCACCACGCATTCACCGCGCTCGACTTCGAGCGATACGTTCGCGAGCGCGTCGATTCGCACACCGCCCTGGCCGTGCAGCGTGAAAGTCTTGCCGATGCGGGTGGCGCGCAGCATCAGCGCCGTGTTGTCGGCGAAAGCGCGCTCGCCGTGACGTGCCGCGCTGCCTGCGTCAATTACTACCTCAGTGGATCGCATTGTGAGCCTCAAACCGGCAGAACCGAGGAAACCAGCGTTTGCGTATAAGGGTGCTGCGGATCGTCGAGCACCTGATCGGTTAGACCCGCTTCGACGACTTCGCCTGCCTGCATCACCATCAGCCTATGTGCGAGCAGACGCGCGACGCCGATATCGTGCGTGACGATCAGCACCGACAGATGCAGCGTCGAGGTCAGCGTGCGCAGCAGATCGAGCAGACGCGCCTGCACGGACACGTCGAGACCGGCGGTCGGTTCGTCCATGAACACCAGACGCGGACCGGTGACGAGATTGCGCGCAATCTGCAGACGTTGCTGCATACCGCCCGAAAAGGCGGCGGGGAATTCGTCGATGCGCGCTGGGTCGAGTTCGACGCGCTCCATCCATTGCGTGGCCGTGCGGCGAATCTCGCCGTAGTGCCGCGCGCCGACAGCCATCAATGGCTCGCCGATGTTGGCGCCGGCCGAGACGCCGCTGCGCAGGCCGTCGCGCGGATTCTGCTGCACGAAGCCCCATTCAGTGCGCATCAGCAGACGGCGGCGCGGCTCCGACAGCGCGCGCAGATCGAGCAGGTCGCCGTGCGAGGCGGCGTAGTGCAGCGAGCCGCTATCGGCCTCGGCCTTCAGCGCCAGCGTATTGAGCAGCGTGGTCTTGCCCGAACCCGATTCGCCGACGATGCACAGCACCTCGCCCGGATACAGATCGAAGCTCACGTTGCGGCAACCGTTGCGGCCGCCATACTGTTTGGTGAGCGCGCGGGCGCTCAGAAGCGGCGTCATGCGGATTCTCCTTCGCGTTCAGCGCGGGGCAGTGGTGCTTGCGGTTCGATCTCGCCGTCGCCGCGCCGCTCGTGACAGTAGTCGCTATCCGAGCACACGAACATGCGCGTGCCGGCGTCGTCGACGATCATCTCGTCGAGAAAGCTTTCCTTCGATCCGCACAACGCGCACGCGTGCTGCCACTTCTGCACCTCGAACGGATGATCGTCGAAGTCGAGACTGCGCACCGGCGTATAAGGCGGAATCGCGTGAATGCGGCGCTCGCGGCCCGCGCCGAACAGTTGCAGCGCGGCGTTCATATGCATCTTCGGATTGTCGAACTTCGGGATCGGCGACGGCGATGTCAGATAGCGATGATTGACGATCACCGGGTAGTCATACGTGGTCGCGATGCTGCCGTGATGCACGATGTCTTCGTACAGCTTCACGCTGATCAGCCCGTAATCGGCGAGCGCATGCAGCTTCTTGCATTCGGCGACGCGCGGTTCGAGCCGGAACAGCGGCTCGGGCATCGGCACCTGATAGACGAGGATCTGCCGCTCGGTTAGCGGCGTTTCGGGAATCCGGTGCCGCGTCTGGATGATCGTCGCCTCGCTGGTGTGCCGGGTGGTCGCCACACCCGTGGTGCGCGCGAAGAAGCGGCGAATGTTGACGGCGTTGGTGGTTTCGTCGGAGCCCTGATCGATGACCTTCAGCGTGTCCGTCTTGCCGATGATCGCGGCGGTAACCTGGATGCCGCCGGTGCCCCAGCCATACGGCAGAGGCATTTCTCGTGATGCGAACGGCACCTGGTAGCCCGGCACGGCGACTGCCTTCAGCAACGCGCGGCGCAGCATGCGTTTGGTCTGCTCGTCGAGATACGCGAAGTTATAGCCGTGCGCGGCGCTGTCGTATGAGGTGTTTGCAACAGCGGTGTCGGGCGCGTTCATGCTGCTTGCTCC
Organism: Paraburkholderia sp. BR13444; assembly: GCF_040948755.1. Classification (NCBI taxonomy): domain Bacteria; kingdom Pseudomonadati; phylum Pseudomonadota; class Betaproteobacteria; order Burkholderiales; family Burkholderiaceae; genus Paraburkholderia; species Paraburkholderia sp. BR13444. The sequence goes on from NZ_JBFPKM010000005.1 coordinate 404,381, forward strand.
TTATCGGTGGCGTGGCCTGATTCATCGTTGCCGTGATGCTGCGCGCGCAAGCGCCGCACCAGTTCCAGCTCCGCCTGGAAGTCGACGTAATGCGGCAGCTTCAGGTGCTGCACGAAGCCCGACGCCTCGACGTTATCGCTATGCGACAGCATGAATTCGATGTCCTGTGTCGGCGACGAGAGCGTCTCGCCGAGTTCTTCGGCGCGCAGCGCGCGATCGACCAGCGCCATCGCCATCGCCTTGCGCTCCGAGTGGCCGAACGCGAGCCCGTAGCCCTGCGTGAAGGTCGGCGGCACCGCGCTGCTGCCCGCGAACTGGTTGATCATCTGACATTCGGTGATGTCGATATCGCCGATGTCGACCGCTTCGCCGAGTTCGTCGAGGTCCATTTCGACCGCGATCGTGCCGAAACGGATCTCGCCCGCGAACGGATGCGAGTGCGCGTAGCCGCGTTGTGTCGCATAGCCCATTGCGAGCAGAAAGCCTTCGTCGCCGCGCGCGAGGTTCTGCAGACGCGTCGCGCGGCTCGCTGGAAACGCGAGCGGTTCGCGCGACAGATCGCCGGGTTCCGCGCCATCCGGTGTCGGGCGCTCCTGTTCGATCAGGCCTTCCTTGTCGAGCAGCGACACGACGCGCGGCATCGCTTCCGGCGCGGGCGGTTCTTGCGAAACCGGCGCATTGCCTTGCGTCACGTGCTGCCGCGCGTCGTCGCCATCGGCGAGCAACGCGAAATCGAGCAGGCGCTGCGTGTAGTCGTAGGTCGCGCCGAGCAACTGGCCACCGGGCAAGTCCTTGAAGGTCGCCGAGATGCGCCGCTCGACCCGCATCGATTCGGTATCGATGGCGCGCGTATAGCCGAAGCGCGGCAACGTGGTGCGATATGCGCGCAGCAGGAAGATCGCTTCGACCAGATCGCCGGCTGCCTGCTTGATTGCGAGCGCGGCAAGCTCCTCGTCGTAGACCGAGCCTTCGGTCATCACGCGCGCGACCGCGAGCCGCAACTGCTCGCGAATCTGCGCGACGCTCAGTTCGGCGATCTGCGTATCGCCGCGGCGCGCTTTGTCGAGCAGGCGCCACGACGCTTCGATCGCGCGTTCTCCACCTTTGACGGCAACGTACATCAGTTCACCTTCGCTTCAGTTGTGCGCGGCAGGCCGATCACGCGCGGGCCGCAAACCAGATAACAGTCGATGCCGCACGGAAACAGCGGTGCGAGCATCGCGCGCTCTTGCCAGAACCGTGGGGGAAGACCAACCGGCGAAATCGTTTGGCTCTCCAGAATGCCGGGGCCGCTCAGCGTGACCGGTGCGCCGCCCGTCAGCGCGTCGACGCGGATCAGCAGCGTGGCCGATTGCTCGGGCGACTCGGCGCTGCCGGGTGCGAAGCTTTCGAGCGACGGCAACGCGTCGGCGTCGTGCAGATAGACGAATGCGGCGTCGCCGGGCGCATCGACGAGCGGCGCGCCGGTGTGAAAACGCAACGCCGACGCGAGCGCGGTATCAGGCTGCGCGAGCCAGACCGGTGTCGCGTAGTCGCAGAGCGTCAGCAGCGCAGCGAAGGCGGCGGGTTCGACCGGCGTGTTGCGCAACTCGGGCAGCACGTCACGAATCACGCCGTTCGTGCCGGGGCGCGACAACGCGTCGAGCAGCGTGCGAAACACGGCCCGGGTGTCGTGGACCGGGTCCGCGAAACCCGGCGTCAGCGTGGACAACGCAATCGGTGAATGTTCCATCAGTCGCCTCGCACCATCGTGAAGAATTCGACGCGCGTCGCCGCGGCGTCCTGCTGCTGTTGCTCGCGCCGTGCCTTCTGTTGCGCGGCGAACGGCTCGATCAATTGACGATGCAGGCTGTCGTGATGCTCGGGCATCTGCAGCAAGGCATCGGCGAGCGCCGCAAGTTCGGCGCGACGGCGGTCGCGTCCCAGATGACAGGCGACGCCGACGGCGGCCTCGGCGTCGCCGCTGGCATGCAGACGCAGCGTGGCGCGCGTGACCGTTGCTTCGCCGAGATTGAAAGGATCGCCGCTGCCGCCGATGCGCCCGCGCACCATCGCGAGGCCGATTGCAGGGGGGCGCAGCCAGTCGTAGGCGGGGATAGGTTGATCTTGCAACGCGCGCTGCAGCGCGGCTTCGAGGTCGGCGCGCGGCGTGCGGGCCAGCACGGCCATCCAGGCGCGCCGCGCCGCCGAAGACACGGCGGGCAACGGCGCAGAGGGCGGAACGGAACTCGGGCTCATCGGATTTCCTGTCGATCCAGCGAGTGGACATTGGAGCATCTATTCATCTAAACGTCTAGACGTTTACAGGCGTAGTTGTCTGGACTGTGGTGCGCGGCGGACGTTTCATATTTCCATCACGGCTTGCGCACTACAATGCACGTCATGGCGATCATTTGAACCGAAGGGAATGACAGCACCATGACATCGAACGACAGCGCGGCGCCGGCCACGATGCTCGAACGCGGCGCGGGCGTGGCCGTCTGGAGACAGATCGAACAGATTCTCGCCGCCGAGATCGCGGCAAGCGGGTTTGGGGAAGAAGGACGGTTGCCGAGCGAGGGTGAGCTGGCGAAGCGCTTCGACGTCAACCGTCACACGGTGCGTCGCGCGATGCTCGGCCTCGCAGCGCTCGGCCTCGTCAGCGTCGAGCAGGGGCGCGGCACGTTCGTGCAGCCCGGCGCGATCGACTATTCGATCGGCCGCCGTACGCGTTTCACCGAGAACCTGCGTCAACAACATCACTCGCCCGGCGGCACGATGCTGTCGGGCGCGCGCGTGAAAGCCGAGCCCAGCGTCGCAAAGGCGTTGGGTCTGCGCGCGGGCGCGGCGGTCTATCGGATCGAATCGCTGAACGAGTCCGACGGCGTGCCGCTTACGTTCGCGCGCAGCTGGTATCCGGCCGCGCGTTTTCCGGAGTTGCCGGAGGTCGTGCAACGCCTCGGCGGCACGACGAAGGCGCTGGCCGAATTCGGCGTGGACGATTATCTGCGCAAGTGGAGCCGCATCGGCAGCGTGCTGCCCGAGCCGGAGGTCGCGCGGCGGCTCAACATCAACCGTCAGCAGCCGGTGCTGTGGGTCGAGAACGTCGACGTCGATTTGCACGGCACGCCGGTCAAATACGGCTTCACGCACTTTGCGGCCGACCGCGTGCAACTGCTCGTGGAGCATGACCTGTGAGCGGCCCCGCATGGAGTGCCGAAGCGCGCTTTGCGCTGTACTACGCGCCGTCATGTGAATCGGCGTGGTGGCAGGCGGGCTCGACATGGCTCGGCCGCGATGCGCAAAGCGGCGAGCGCCGCGCGCAGCCGCAGCCGCCAGGCCTGACGCGCCCGCTCGCCGCATTGACGGACTCGCCGCGCCGCTATGGCTGGCATGGCACGCTGGTCGCCCCGTTCCGGCTCGGCGCCGGTGTCACGCAGCACGACGTGCTCGCGGCTGCGCGGGCGTGGGCGCTAGGGCGGCAGCCGTTCGCGTTGCCGGTGGAAGCGGCCACGTTGGGCGACTTCGTCGCATTGCGACCGGCCGATGCAGATGGCGAGACGCGCATTCGCGAGCTTGCGTCGAACGCGCTGGAGTCGCTAGACGGGCTGCGCGCGCGGCCGTCTGCGGCCGATCTCGAGCGCCGGCTCGCCGCACCGCTCACCGAACGCCAACGTGCGTTGCTGCTGCAATGGGGCTATCCGTACGTGTTCGACGAGTTCCGTTTTCATATGACGCTGTCCAGTTCGCTCGCCGATCCTGACGAGCGCGCGACGCTGCTCGCATGGTGGCGTGAGCGCGCACCTGCGCTGGGGCCGCTCGCGGTCGATCAGGCCGCGCTGTTCGTCGAGCCGGCGCCGGGCGAGCCGTTCGTGCTGTGGCAGCCACTGCCGTTCAGCGACGGCGCGAGACACGGCGATCGCAAGGACGAGCAGCAAGACGAGGTGAGCAGCCAATGAACGGGCGTTTGATCTATGTGATGGGGCCGTCCGGCGCGGGCAAAGATTCGCTGCTGCAATTCGCGCGCACGCGGCTCGCCGGCGAGCCGGTCGTGTTCGCGCATCGTTACATCACGCGGCCGAGCGGCAATGGCGAAGTGCATGTCGCACTGAGCGTCGAGGAGTTCGCCGCGCGCTCGGTGCTGGGCCTGTTCGCGCTCGAATGGTCGAGCCATTCGCTGCGCTATGGCATCGGCATCGAACTCGATGCGTGGCTCGCGCGCGGCTGCACGGTGGTCGTCAATGGCTCGCGGCAGTACCTGCAGCATGCGCTCGCGCGCTATCCACGCGCGGAAGTGGTGCACGTGAGCGCCGCGCCGCATATTCTCGAAGCGCGGCTCGGCGCGCGAGCGCGCGAATCGTCGGAGCAGGTCGCGGCGCGGCTCGCGCGGCGCGCGCCGTTTGCGTTGCCGGCCGGCGTGCGCTGCACGACGATCGACAACTCCGGCACGCTCGAAGAAGCGGGGCACGCGTTGATCACGGTGCTCAAGGAGCGGGTGAGCGCGTAACGCAGTCACGCGACCTTATTGCACGGCCCCCATCCGCTCCCGCGTGACCTGCCGCAAACACGCGACGAACTGCTGTACGGCCGGCGTCGGCAGTAGATCGCGTCGCGAGATGATGCTCAGATCGTATTTCGGCAGCGCGTCTTCGATCTGCGCGACGCGAATGCCGAGCGGCGCGACCCGCTGCGCGAGCGGCCGCGTGAAGCAGCTGATCACGTCGGTCTGCGATACGAGCCCGAGCGTCACCGCAAACGACGACGGCGCGCGCAGCAGCCGCTTCGGCAGCGGCAGACCATGCGCGCTGAACATCGCCATCATCACGCTGTGCGGGAAGTGATCGGCGCCGACCGTGACGATCCACTCGGCGTCGAGCAGCTCGGACAGACGCGTGACGTTCGCGAGCGGATGCCCGGCGCGCATCGTGACGACGAACTGCGTCGAGTACAGCGGCACCTGCACCAGATCGTTATCCAATGCCTGAACGTGATGGATCGCCGCGAGATCGAGTGTGCCGTTGCGCAGACGCGCGAGCGCATCGGGCACCGTCACTTCCTCCAGATGCAGACTCACGAGCGGCATCTTCTCGCGAAAGCTCGACATCGCATGCGGCAGCACCGTCAGCGCGAGCGATGGCATCGTGCCGACGCCGACCTTGCCGGCCAGTTCTCCTTTCACCTGCTCGACGGCCTCGACAGTGCGGCGCATGTCGCCCAGCAACTGCTCGGCGCGCGGCAACAGCGCGAGCCCGCACGCGGTCAGCTCGATGCCGCGCACGCTGCGCACCATCAGCTCCGCATTGAGCGCGCTTTCCAGCTCGCGAATCGTATGCGTGACGGCCGGCTGCGTGACGCCGAGCTCACGCGCGGCGGCGCGCAGGCTGCGGTGATGCGCAGCGGCGACGAAGGCCTGCAACTGCTGCAGTTTCATCAGGGTAACCCCGTATATAAGAGCTGTTAATCAGGGTGAAAAAAATAGCATCTTATTTGAACGAAACGGCATGGATATAGTGCGAGGCTATTCACTGGAGCGATGCAAACGATGAACCAGACCCCGCGTTTGACCGAAGTGTCCGATCTGGAACCCGCCGCCGCGAGCCTGCGCGAGATTCGCCATCACATTCACCACCATCCCGAACTCGCGTACGAGGAAGTGCGAACCGCGGCGCTCGTCGCGGAAAAGCTCGAACAGTGGGGCTGGCAGGTCACACGCGGGGTCGGCAAGACCGGCGTGGTCGGCACAATGAAGGTAGGCGACGGCAAGCGCAGCATCGGCATTCGCGCGGACATGGACGCACTGCCGATCATCGAACAGACCGGCCTGCCGTACGCGAGCGGCACCCACGGCAAGATGCACGCGTGCGGCCACGATGGTCACACGACGATCCTGCTCGGCGCCGCGCAACGTCTCGCGGCCACGCGTAATTTCTCGGGCACCGTGCATCTGTACTTCCAGCCGGCCGAGGAAAGCGGCATCGACAGCGGCGCCTTGAAGATGATCAACGACGGCCTGTTCGAGCGCTTCCCGTGCGACGCCGTGTTCGGCCTGCACAATCATCCTGGCGCAGAGCCGGGCATGCTGCTGTTCCGCAAGGGGCCGTTCATGTCGGCGGGGGACAAGGCGACCATCACGATCGAAGGCGTCGGCGGCCATGCGGCGCGTCCGCATCTGACCGTCGATCCGGTCGTGGTTGCCGCGAGCATCGTGATGGCGCTGCAGACGATCGTCGCGCGCAACGTCGATCCGTCGCAGCCAGCCGTGGTGACGGTGGGCTCGATGCACGCGGGCACCGCGAACAACGTGATTTCTAGCAGCGCGCGGCTCGAACTGAGCGTGCGCTCATTCAGCCCCGAGGTGCGTGAGTTGCTGAAGAAGCGCATCACCGAGCTGGCCGAGTCGCAGGCGGCGAGCTATGGCGGCAAGGCGCACGTCGAGTACATCGAAGGTTATCCGGTCGTCATCAATACGGACGCCGAAACGGAGTTCGCGGCGCAGGTCGCGCGCGAGCTGGTCGGCGACGACAAGGTAGTCGAGCAGACCGACATCCTGATGGGCAGCGAGGACTTCGCGTTCATGCTGCAGAAGCGGCCGGGCACGTTTCTGCGCATCGGCAACGGCGTCGGCGAGGACGGCTGCATGGTGCACAACCCGCACTACGACTTCAACGACCGCAGTCTGCCGATCGGCGCGGCGTTCTGGGCGCGGCTGGTGGAGCGCTATCTCGCGCAGTGAGCGACAAGAGCAAATGCCGGGGCCCGCAGCAAACGCGCGCGTTCGCAGATAGCCGCGTGCGTCAGCCGCGCCGCGCGACCATCTCCGAGACCGTCTGCGCGGCTTGCTGCAGCGGTTCCAGAAACGCCTTCACCATCTGTTTCGCCGAATTGCGCTGCGCGTTGCCGCTGATGTTCATCGCGGCGATCACGCGGCCTTGGCGATTGCGAATCGGCGCGGATAGCGAAATCAAACCGCCTTCGAGTTCCTGATCGACGATCGCCCACCCCTGGCGACGCACCTGCTCGATCACCTTCTTCAGTTCTTCCTTGTCGGTGACGGTGCGCGGCGTGTGCGCGTAGAGCGGCGACGAGTTCAGCGTCGCGTCGAGCGTTTCCTCGTCGAGCGAGGCGAGCAGCACGCGGCCCATCGACGTGCAGTACGCAGGCAGGCGGCTGCCGATCGACAGATTGATCGTCATGATCTTGTGAGTCGGCACGCGCAGCACGTAGACGATCTCGGTGCGATCGAGCACCGCCGCCGAGCAGCTTTCGTGCACCTGTGCCGACAGGCTTTCCATCACCGGTTCGGCGAGGTTCCAGAACGGCATCGAGGTCAGGTACGCGAAGCCGAGGTCGAGAATCTTCGGCGTCAGACGAAACAGGCGTCCCTCGGCTTCCACGTAGCCCAGCGTTTGCAGCGTCAGCAGAATCCGGCGCGCGCCGGCGCGCGGGAGGCCGGTCGCCGCGGCGACGTCGGTGAGCGTCTGTTCGGGGCGCGTCGCGTCGAATGCGCGGATGACCGCGAGGCCGCGCGCGAACGACTGCACGTACGAGTCGCCCGGTTTCTCCGGGGCCGGTTCGACGTTGGCGGGCGCGACGGAAGACGGCGGCAGGGCTTTGCTCATGGACCTTGATCGTGGTTGCAAAAGTGTGCGCGCGGAGGACCCGCGACGCGCGTTCGTTTCGATGCGGCGCTGCGTTTTGCGTTGCGGCGCAAAGGCGAGACGATAGCTTAAGCCTTCTATTTCGCCAAATAACGCCGATTCGTGCAAAAAACCCAGGGTTTGCCTGGATGCGATTCCCGTCTCAAAATTTGTATGATGACCCGATGACATGACCAGTTCGCGGCACCCGATCCAACCCAATCGATCCACCATGTTCGACAAGATTCCCTCGCGCGCTTTGAGCGACACCGTCGCGCAGCAACTGCTGAAGCAGATCGACAAAGGCACCTTCGCGCGCGGCGCCAAGCTGCCGACCGAAGCCGTGCTCGCGGAACAGTTCGGCGTGAGCCGCACGGTGATTCGCGAGGCGTTGTCGCGGCTAAAGAACGAGGGGGTGGTCGAACCGCGCCAGGGCAGTGGCGTGTTCGTCGCCGGGCACGGCACGATCCGCCCGCTGCGGATCGACTACGCGGAAGCCGTCGAGCCGGGCTCGGTCGTGCAGATCCTCGCGCTGCGCCGCGCGATCGAGGCGGAGGTCGCGTCCGAAGCCGCGATGCGTCGCAGCGATGCCGACATGGCCGCGATCGACGCCGCGCTCGCTCAGATCGAGCGCGCGGTCGCCAATGGCGAAGACGGCGTCGCCGAAGACGTCGCGTTTCATCGCGCGATCGCGGCTGCGACGGGCAATCCGTATTTCCTGAAGACGCTGACGTTCCTCAATCAATATCTCGAAGCGGGCACGGTCGTCACGCGCCGCAACGAGGCGCTGCGCGAGGACTTCTCGCGGCAGGTGCGCGAGGAGCACGCGGCGATCGCCGCGGCGATTCGCGCCGGCGATCCGATGGCGGCGCGCAATGCCGCGCAGACGCATCTGTACAACGCAGCGCGGCGGCTTGCCGAGGCGGGCATCGCCTGACGCGCGGAAGGCGCGCGGCGATCCCGCTGCGCGCGAACGCACCAATGCAGCACCAATCCATAGAGGTCACGCATGTCGAGAAATGTCGGTGTCATCGGTCTGGGAGCGATGGGGCTTGGCGTCGCGCGTTCGCTATTGCGCGCGGGCTTCAAGGTCCACGCGTGCGACTTGCGGCGCGACGTGTTGCAGGCGTTCGTCGCTGAAGGCGGCGTCGGCTGTGCGACGCCCGCGGAGCTCGGCGCGCAGTGCGAGGTCGTGATTACGCTGGTCGTCAATGCCGCGCAAACCGAGGCCGTGCTGTTCGGTGAGCACGGCGCGCTCACGGCGATGAAGCCGGGCGGCGTCGTGATCGCGAGTGCCACGGTCGCGCCGGAATTCGCCAGCGATCTCGGCAAGCGCGTCGAGGCGGCCGGTCTGCAGATGCTCGATGCGCCGGTGTCGGGCGGCGCGGCGCGCGCCGCGTCGGGCCAGATGACGATGATGACGTCCGGTCCCGCAGCCGCTTACGCCGCATGCGAGGACGTGCTCGCCGCGATCGCCGGCAACGTGTATCGGCTTGGCGCGGCGCATGGCGCGGGCTCGAAGGTGAAGATCATCAACCAGCTGCTGGCCGGCGTGCATATCGCGGTGGCCGCCGAGGCAATGGCGCTCGGCCTGCGCGAAGGCGTCGATCCGGACGCGCTGTACGACGTGATAACGCACAGTGCGGGCAATTCGTGGATGTTCGAAAACCGCGTGCCGCATATTCTCGCGGGCGACTACACGCCGCTGTCGGCGGTCGATATCTTCGTGAAGGACCTGGGCCTCGTGCTCGATACCGCGCGTCGTTCGAAGTTTCCGTTGCCGCTGTCGGCGGCCGCGCATCAGATGTTCATGATGGCGTCGACGGCGGGCCACGGCGGAGAGGACGACTCGGCGGTCGTGAAGATTTTTCCCGGCATCGAATTGCCGGCAAAGCGATAAGCGAGGACAGTGCTCATGACGGCTCGAACGAAACCTGCGCTGCTCGGCTGCATCGCCGACGACTTCACCGGCGCCACCGATCTCGCCAACATGCTTGTGCGCGGCGGCATGCGCACGGTGCAGACGATCGGCGTGCCCACCTCCAACGAAGCGCCGGGCGCCGATGCGCCGGGCGCCGCTGCGCTCGACGCCGATGCACTCGTCGTCGCGCTGAAGTCGCGCACGATCCCCGCCGGCGACGCGGTCGCGCAATCGCTCGCCGCGCTCGCCTGGCTGCGCGCGCAGGGGTGCCGGCAATTCTTCTTCAAGTACTGCTCGACCTTCGATTCGACTGATGCGGGCAACATCGGCCCGGTGACCGATGCGTTGCTGAACGCGCTGTCCGCCGAGTTCGCCGAGCGCGCATCGTTCACGATCGCGTGTTCCGCGTTTCCCGAGAACGGCCGCACGATTTTCCGCGGCCATCTGTTCGTCGGCGATGCGCTGCTCGATGAGTCGGGCATGGAGAACCATCCGCTGACGCCGATGCGCGACGCGAATCTCGTGCGCGTGCTGCAGCGGCAAACGCAGTCGAAGGTCGGGCTCGTGCGTTACGACCGGGTCGCGCAAGGCGACACGGCCGTGCGCGCCGCATTCGAAGCGCTGCGGGCCGACGGTGTGCGCATCGCGATTGCCGATGCGGTGTCCGACGCCGATCTGCACACGCTCGGCGCGGCCTGTGCGGACCTCGCGCTGATCACCGGTGGCTCCGGCGTCGCGCTCGGCTTGCCGGCCAACTTCCGGCGCGCGGGCCTGCTCGGCGAGCAAACCCATGCCGCGCAATTGCCGCGCGTAGAAGGTTTGTCGGCGGTGCTCGCGGGCAGTGCGTCGAAAGCGACCAACGCGCAGGTCGCCGCCTGGTGCGCGACGCGGCCCGCGTTCCGCATCGATCCGCTCGCGGCGGCGCGCGGCGAGGACGTCGTCGGCGAAGCGCTCGAGTTCGCGCAACAGCGCTTCGTGCACGCCGAGCCGGTGCTGATCTATGCGACTGCCTCGCCCGACGAAGTGCAGGCGGTGCAGCGCGAACTCGGCGTCAACGAGGCCGGGCATCTGGTCGAGAAGACGTTGGCATCGATCGCGCGCGGCCTGCGCGAGCGCGGCGTGCGCAAGTTCGTCGTCGCGGGCGGGGAGACCTCGGGCGCGGTTGTGCAAGCGCTCGACGTGCGCATGCTGCGCATCGGCGCGCAGATCGATCCGGGCGTGCCGGCCACCGCGACGACCGAAGCGGAACCGCTCGCACTCGCGCTGAAGTCCGGCAATTTCGGCGCTACGGACTTCTTCGACAAGGCGCTGCGTCATCTCGACGGAGCCGCGCAATGAGCGGCGCACCGGCACTTCAGGTCTCCGCCGAAGCGCGCGTGCGCGAGGAAATCTGCGCGGTCGGCGCGAGTCTGTATCAGCGCGGCTATACGGTCGGCAGCGCCGGCAACATCAGCGCGCGGCTCGACGATGGCTGGCTGATCACACCGACCGACGCCTGTCTCGGCCGCCTCGATCCCGCCGATATCGCGAAGGTCGACGCAAACGGCCACGCGATGTCGGGCGGCAAGCCGTCGAAGACGCTCGCGCTGCATCGCGGTATCTATGCGCGCAACGGCGAGGCGCGCGGCATCGTCCATACCCATTCGACGCATCTGGTCGCATTGACGCTCGCGGGCGTATGGAGCGAAGCGGATGTGTTGCCGCCGATCACGCCGTACTACGTGATGAAAGTGGGCCACGTACCGTTGATTCGCTATCAACGCCCGGGCGATCCGCAAGTGGCCGCGCGGATCGCCGCGCTGGCCGACCGCGTACGGGCGGTGCTGCTCGAACGTCTGGGGCCGGTGGTGTGGGAGCGCTCGGTCGCGCATGCGTCGTATGCGCTCGAAGAACTCGAGGAAACCGCGCGCTTGTGGCTGATGACGAATCCGCGGCCCGCGCCGCTCGACGCCGCCGCGATCGAAGAACTCCGTGCCGCGTTCGGCGCGCGCTGGTAGCAGCGCGCATTGCCGATGTACGCCACGCACCGTATCGCACTGTCTTGAAGGAGCTGTCGCCATGCCTCGCTTCGCCGCCAATCTGTCGATGATGTACAACGAGCACGCGTTCCTCGATCGCTTCGCCGCCGCCGCGCGCGACGGTTTCCACGCGGTCGAATACCTGTTTCCCTACGAATTCCGCGCGGGCGAGCTGAAGTCGCGGCTCGACGCGCACGGCCTTACGCAGGCGCTGTTCAATGCGCCCCCGGGCGACTGGAACGGCGGCGAGCGCGGTCTTGCGTCGCTGCCGGGGCGCGAGGACGAGTTCCGCCGCAGCATCGATACGGCACTCGAGTACGCGCGCGTGCTCGGCAATCGCAAGCTGCATGTGATGGCGGGGCTGATCGCCGGCGATCAGGCGGCCGAAACGCAGCGCAAAACACAACGCGACGTGTATCTGAACAACCTCGCCTATGCGGCGCGGGCCGCGCAAGCGGAACAGATCACCGTCGTCATCGAACCGATCAATACGCGCGACATGCCCGGCTATTTCCTCAATCGACAGGACGACGCGCAAGCGATCTGCGCCGAAGTCGGCGCGCCGAATCTGAAGGTGCAGTTCGATTGCTATCACTGCCAGATCGTCGAGGGCGATCTCGCGATGAAGCTCAAGCGCGATATGGCCGGCATCGGTCACATCCAGGTTGCGGGTGTGCCCGAGCGGCACGAGCCCGACATCGGCGAGCTGAACTACCCGTACCTGTTCGATCTGATCGATGCGCTCGGCTACGACGGCTACATCGGCTGCGAATACCGGCCGCGCGCGGGGACCTCGGCGGGGCTTGGCTGGCTGAAGCCTTATCTCGACGCCCGGCGCTGACTCTCTCCGACAACCACTGACGGAACCGTAACCATGAAAGTACTGATCACCGGCGGCGCCGGTTTTCTCGGCCAGCGTCTCGCGCGCGAACTGCTCGCACGCGGCGAGTTGAAAGATGCGCACGGCACACCGCGAGCGATTACCGGGCTGGTGCTGCTCGACGTCGTGCGCGCTCATGATTTCGGCGATGCGCGCGTGCGTGCCGATGTCGGCGATATCGCGGAGCGCAGCGTGCTCGAACGCGTGATCGACGATCAGACTTCGGCGATCTTTCATCTCGCTGCGATCGTCAGCGGGCAGGCCGAGGCGGACTTCGATCTCGGCATGCGCATCAATCTCGATGCGTCGCGGCTGCTGCTCGAAGTCTGCCGCCAGCGCGGGCACCAGCCGCGCGTCGTATTCACCAGTTCGGTCGCGGTCTACGGTGGCGATCTGCCCACGGTCGTACAGGACGACACCGCGCTGAATCCGCAGTCGTCGTATGGCGCGCAGAAGGCAATCGCCGAGCTGCTGCTCAACGATTATTCGCGGCGCGGCTTCGTCGACGGCCGCGTGCTGCGGCTGCCGACCATCAGCGTGCGGCCGGGGCGGCCGAATGCGGCGGCGTCGTCGTTTGCGAGCGGCATCATTCGCGAGCCGTTGAATGGCGAGGAGGCCGTGTGCCCGGTCGCCGGTTCGACCCGGCTGTGGCTGCTGTCGCCGCGCAAGGCGATCGACAGCCTGATTGCCGGCCTCGAACTCGATGGCGCCGCGCTTGGCAAGCAGCGCGTGCTGAATCTGCCGGGCCTGTCGGTCAGCGTCGACGAAATGATCGCGGCACTGCGCGAGGTCGCGGGCGAGGCGGTCGCGAGCCGCATCGTGCGGCAGCCGGACGAGCGCATCGAGAAGATCGTCGGCAGCTGGCCCGGCGCGTGGGATACATCGCGCGCCGAACGGCTCGGGCTTGTCGCCGAGCACAACTTCGCGGATGTGATTCGCGGCTACATCGCCGATGAAAGAATCGAAGTTCGCTGAAGATCACCCCTCCGCGTATTCCCTGGTGTCGTTTGGCACGGCTGCGGCCGTGCTTGACACGCTTTCGCGCCGGCGCCTATTATCGAGCCTGTTTTGTTCGATATATGACCTTGTGTTCGTATACAGAACACAAGGCGGGCATGGAAGACGCAAAAACCGTATCGGTCGTCACTCCCAAGCCCATCGTTCACGATCCTGCGCTAAGCTGCTTTGACGTATCGGCCGCCACACCGCTGCCGTTTTGCAGCTTCCCGCGCGCGGCCGTCGGTCCCCGGGCCGATGCCTCAGGGCATCGAACCGGCGTCATCGGTGCAAGGCCGGCCGCGGCACGGCGCAGCGCACGCAGCATCTCAACTGGAGACATCCCATGACCGAAGCATTCCTGTGCGACGCGATTCGCACCCCCATTGGCCGCTATGCGGGTTCGCTGTCATCGGTGCGCGCCGACGACCTGGGCGCGGTGCCGCTCAAGGCGCTGATGGAGCGCAACCACAACGTCGACTGGACCGCGATCGACGACGTGATCTACGGCTGCGCGAACCAGGCCGGTGACGACAACCGTAACGTCGCGCGCATGTCGCTGCTGCTCGCGGGTCTGCCGAAGGACGTGCCGGGCTCGACGGTCAACCGTCTGTGCGGCTCGGGCATGGATGCGATCGGCATCGCCGCGCGCGCGATCAAGTCGGGCGAAGCCGCGCTGATGATCGCCGGCGGCGTCGAAAGCATGAGCCGCGCGCCGTTCGTGATGCCCAAGGCAACTAGCGCGTTCTCGCGTCAGAACGAGGTCTACGACACGACGATCGGCTGGCGTTTCGTGAACCCGCTGATGAAAAAGCTGTACGGCGTCGACTCGATGCCGGAAACCGGCGAAAACGTCGCGACCGACTACAACATCAGCCGCGCCGACCAGGACGCGTTCGCGCTGCGCAGCCAGCAGAAGGCCGCGCGCGCGCAACGCGATGGCACGCTCGCGCAGGAAATCGTCGGCGTGACGATCGCGCAGAAGAAGGGCGATCCGATCACGGTCACGCAGGACGAGCATCCGCGCGAAACGAGCCTCGAAGCGCTCGCGAAGCTGAAGGGCGTCGTGCGTCCGGACGGCACGGTTACGGCCGGTAACGCGTCGGGCGTGAACGACGGCGCGGCCGCGTTGCTGCTCGCCAACGAAGAAACCGCGAAGCGCTTCGGCCTGACGCCGCGCGCCCGCGTGCTCGGCGTGGCGACCGCGGGCGTGGAGCCGCGCGTAATGGGCATCGGCCCGGCGCCGGCCACGCAGAAGCTGCTCGCGCGTCTGGGCATGAAGATCGACCAGTTCGACGTGATCGAGCTGAACGAAGCGTTCGCCTCGCAAGGCATCGCCGTGCTGCGCGCGCTGGGCGTCGCCGACGACGATCCCCGCGTGAACCCGAACGGCGGCGCGATCGCGCTCGGCCACCCGCTCGGCATGAGCGGCGCGCGTCTGGTGACGACCGCGACGTATCAGCTGCAACGCACGCAGGGCCGCTTCGCGCTGTGCACGATGTGTATCGGCGTCGGCCAGGGTATTGCGATCGCGATCGAGCGCGTGTGATGCACGTGTAGCGCGACGAACATCGCAAGCGGTTTGCGACCGTTCATGAAACAGCCCCATCGTTCCTGCGATGGGGCTGTTTGCTTTTGCGCGCTGCCTCGCGCGTACAATCGTTCGCGTCGTATCGTTTGCAGTAGTTGTCCTGAGGATGTGGAGTTCATGGCGGCGGGCACGAACACTGCGTAGCGCGAAGTCATACGCGGCGCTCATCATGACCGTCACGCCGGATCGAAACCCCTGTCGAGGAGAACGCGAATGAAGACAACGACGATAGGCGCAGCGTTGATGCTGGCGGCCGCGGCCACAACCCAGCCGACGCGCGCGCAGAACGACATGGCGAGCACCGCCCAGGCGGTGCTCAGCGCGGCGCAGCCGGTGCATATGACGGCCGAGATCGTCGGCATCGATGCCGGCAACCGCGCGCTGACGCTGAAGGGCTCGGGCGGCAACGTCGCGATCGTACTCGTCAGTCAGCAGGTTGCTGGTTTCGATCAACTGAAGATCGGCGATCGCGTCGACGTGCTCTACAAGAATGCGCTGCTCACGAAGGCGGAAAAGGTCAGCGGCGCGGGCAAGGGGATTCGCGAGCGGGCCGACAAGCAGAGCTATGCGCCGGCCTCAGGCGGTTACGAAGCGGCGCGCCAGACCGAGGTGCTCGCGACCGTACTGAAGATCGATCATAAACAGCGCCTCGTGACGCTGCGCGGCGCCTATCAGACACAGACGTTCCAGGCCGCGCCCAACGTCGACCTGAGCGACGTGAAGGTCGGCGATACCTTGCATGCGGTGTTCGTGTCGGCCGCCGCCGTGCAGGTGACGCCAGTGGGCCAGTGAGCGGCTGGGATCGCGGCCCATGTCAGCGTCCGGGAATGTTTCGCAAACTATGTCGAAATATGTCGCGCCGCCCGACGAATGCCCGCACAGCCTTGCCTGGCGGGCCTGAGTCGCGGTGAAACAGCGCGACATATCTTCCCTGATGATTTCCACGGTGTGTCCTTCTATAGTCCGTTCGTCGCCACGCGGTAATGACGCAAGTGGCCCGAATCCAGCAAGGACATATCGTGAAGAATCGTTCATTCGCAGGTTCCGACAAGGTCTGCGCCAGCATCGCGCGAGGCGCGCTGCGCAAGGCGATGTTCGGCGCCGCCGCCGCCGTGTTCGCGCTTGGCAGCGCATCGGCGTTCGCGTGGTCGGGTCATGGCACCGCGTACACGTCGCGCGGCGTCTATAACGGCGCGCACTACGGCTCGTGCGGCGGCGGTAGCTGTTCGCATGCGGGTAGCGTGGCTGGCCCCTATGGCGGCTTCGCGAGCAACACCGGCACGGTCACGCGCACGGCGCCCGGCCAGTTCTCGAACTCGGGTACCGCAACGGGCCGCTACGGCAACACGGTGCAGCACTCGGGCGACACCAACTGCGCAGGCGGTACCTGCTCGCATACCGGCACGATGACGGGCCCCGACGGCAAAACGGCGACGACGTCCGGCGACGTGACGCGCACCGCGCCGGGCCAGTATTCGTCGTCGGGCTCGATCACCGGGTCGAACGGCAATACGGCCAATCATTCGGCGTCGGCCAATTGCGCGGGTTCGACTTGCGCGCGCTCGGGCACGGTGACGGGGCCGGACAACAACAGCGTCTACCACTCCGGCACCGCGACGCGGGTCGCGCCCGGCGTCGTCACGACATCGACGAGCGTGACCGGCACGCAGGGTCACACGGTGACGTCGAGCGGTACAGTGGTCACAGGCGGCGTGGTGGTCGCGGGCGGCGCCACGACGACGACCGGCACGACCGTGGTCGTCGCGCCGAAGCCGGTGGTGGTCGCGCCGCCGCCTCCGCCGGTCGTCGTGCCGCCGCCGGTCGTGTACGTACCGCCGAAGCCCGTTGTGGTGACGCCGCCGCCGGCCTATGTTCCGCCGGCCCCGGTGGTGTACGTGCCGCCGCCGGCCGTCTACGTCGCGCCGCGTCCCGTGTACGTCGCGCCGCGGCCTGCGGTGTGGGTGCCGGGCCATTGGGTCGGGCGCGTATGGGTGCCGGCGCATTGGGCTTGACGATGGGCGCGCTCCGCAGAACGGCTGCATTTGCGACGATCGTCGTGGCGACCTTGTTGGCAATCCACGCAATCATCGACGCCATCGACACCAGCGACGCCAACGACGACCGTCGCGCGAATCCCGCCGCCAGCGTGACGAGAGACTGTTCCGCGCGCTATGCCGCGTTGCTCGATCTGGCCGAACTCGCGCGGCGTGACGGCAAATCGTCCAAGGTGGTCGTGCGTGGATTAAGACAGCAGAACGGCGCGATGAGCGAGTGCCTACCTGCAGGCTGGGTCAGGCCTGCACCGCGATTACATTGAACGCGGCCGCGTCAGATCGCATTCCAGAAAAATCGCGCCGGGGATCGGATTGAACACGTAAGCGTCGATCGGCTCAAAACCCAGCGATGCATAGAGCCCGAGTGCCGCTTGCATCGTGGGCAGCGTGTCGAGACGCATGCGGCGATAGCCCGCTTCTTTCGCGGCCGCCAGGATACGCGTGGCGAGTTGCCGCCCCACATGCAGACCGCGTCCCGCCGGACGCACATACAGGCGCTTCATTTCGCAGATCGTGTCGTCGATCGGACGCATCGCGACACAGCCGACGATATCGCCAGGATCGTCGCCCGTGCCGTTGCTCGCGAGCAGCACGCGGCCGCGTGGCGCCGCGAATTTGCCCGGCAGGCTGGCGAGTTCGTCGTCGAATTGCTGGAAGCAGAGATCGAAGCCGAGACTCTCCGCGTATTCGCGGAAGACGGTCCGTACAGCCTCGATCTGCTCGGGGAAGCGGGCAGTATGCAGATGGATCATGCGATGGGTCGGGTCATTGAACATGCAGCGGAAATCGGATCTCGAACGTGGTCCCCACGCCCTCGCGCGACGCAAACTCGATCTGTCCATCGAGCACGCGGCATAGCTCCTTGACGATCGCGAGCCCGAGACCCGCGCCCGGGATTTCCTCGCTGGCCGCGCGCTCGAACTCGTCGAACACGCGCTCCGCATCGGCGGGCGCAATGCCGACGCCGGTGTCGGACACGCGAATCGTCCAGTGTTCGGGGCCATGCATCGCGAAGCGGAATTCGACTTGTCCCGACTTCGTGTACTTGATCGCGTTGGACAACAGATTGACCGCGATCTGCTTGAGCTTCAGCCGATTCGACGTGACGACCGGCAGCGCCGCGTCGAACTCGCTGCGCAGCGCGAGTCCTTTCGCGTCGATCGACGGCTGCGTGGAAGCGATGAGTTCGTCGAACAGTTCACGCAAATCGACGTCTTCGAACACGACTGTCGCCGTGTCGCCGAGTACGACCGAGTACTCGACCATCTGGTCGACCAGTTGCTTCATGTCGGCGGCCTGGCGGTTCGCGAGTGTCAGCGCGGCATCGGCTTGCGACGGCGCTCGCTCGATCAGTTGCAGCGCGACCGAAAACGCGTTGAGGAAATTGCGCAGATCGTGCGCAACGCTGCGCGTGATCTGCATGCGTGAATCGTACAGATCGCCGACCAGCCGTTGCTTGAGGGTCAATTCGTTATTCGCGCGTTCGAGCCGGCTTGTGTATTCGTCGATCTTGCGATCGCGCTCGCCGACCACTTCCTTGATCGACGCATACCTGACCACGCTGAACGCTTCGGCGAGCAGATGCCGCGCGCGGCTCTCGTGACGGCGCGTGCACGTCCGGTCGCGTTCGACGAATTCTTCGAGCGCTTCGACGAGCACCTGCTGAAAGAGGTCCAGTTCGCGCACCAGTTCTTCGATCCGGTAGCCTTGCTGCCAACGGACATTGCCGTGCTTCTTCGCGTCGCGCTCGATCGATGTTTCGGCGCGTTCGAGATCTTCCGCATCGAGCGCCATGCACAGCTGGTCGAGGATTTCCGGCAGATGATCGGCCAGTTGTTGATACGTGAGCTTGTCCGCTTCGACGAGATCGGCATCGATGGCGACGGCATCTATCCATTGCCGCGTCAGACGGCCCCGTTCCGCACGGATGAAGTTGGCGAAGTTGCGCAGCGGGCTCACGCGTCTGTCGGTCATGATGGATACCGGAATGGAGTTTCTACAACATACAAACACGCGAACAGTTCCGAACGCCTCGATTTGACGCGGGCACCGCAGGCCTGATTGCGCCGGCAATCGGCCAGGCATCCGATGCGCGCCGGCAACCCGGGTCATTATCCGCGCAATTGCCGCGTGTGGAACATCTCTTGCGAGACTCTGGGCAGACAAAAGAAGCAAGTTTCGTCAGCAAACCATGATGTATTCGATATTGCTGGTGGACGACGAACCGGAAATTCTAGCCGCGTGGCGGCTGATTCTGGAAAGCGAAGGGTATGAGGTGAGTTGCGCGAGCAACGGCGCCGAAGCGCTCGCTTGTGTCGTCGCTCACGTTCCCGACCTGATCGTTACGGACTGGATGATGCCGATCATGGACGGCGCGGAGTTGTGCCGCCGTTTGAAATCGATGCCGCTATCCGTCAACGTACCGATTCTGGTCCATACCGCGGTGCCGCCGTCGGACAGCGAAGCGCAGTACTGCAGCGCATGTTTGCTGAAGCCGATCGGCGCGGATCTCTTTCTGACCACGATCGCGCAACTCTGCGCGCCACGGTGTTGATACGGCACGATCACCCATCGTGTGATCAAATCAACCGCGTGCTGAGTCGACCTTCAGGAAATCGACGAACGCGCGCAGCGGCGCGGGCACGTGACGATGGCCCGGATAGTACAGGAAGGGCCCTGAAAACCGCTGCCACCACGGTTCGAGAATCGCTTCGAGCGCGCCGCTGTCCAGATGCGGGCGCAGCATGTCTTCGAACAGGTGAATGATGCCGAGACCCGCGACCGCGCCGCTGACCGCGAGGTCGATCGCGGCGCCTGGCCGCACCAGCAGCGGTCCGGTCGGATTCAATTGCAGCAGCTCGCCATCGCGCTCGAAGTACCAGGTGGGCATCGCGCCGCTCGCGAACTGGCCGCGCAGACAGGCATGCGCGAGCAGTTCGCTGGGATGCTCCGGACGGCCGTGCGCGTCGAGATACGCAGGCGACGCGGCGGTCGCGAAGCGCTGCACGCGTGCGCCGATCGGCACCGCGATCATGTCCTGTTCGAGGCGCTCGTCGTAGCGAATGCCCGCATCGCAACCGATCGACAGCACATCGACGAAACCATCCTCCACGACGACCTCGACGCGAATGTCCGGGTACTGCTTCAAAAAGCGCGCGAGCACGTCGGGCAGCACGATGCGCGCGACGCTCGACGGCACGTTGAGCTTCAGCGTGCCGGTCGGCTTGTCGCGAAAGCCGTTCAGCACATCGAGCGCCGCTTCCATTTCGCCGAACAGCGGCGTCAGCTTCTCGATCAGACGCAGCCCGGCTTCGGTCGGCGCGACGCTGCGCGTGGTGCGGTTCAACAGGCGCAGCCCGAGCTTCGTTTCCAGACGCCGCACCGCGACGCTCAGACTCGACGCCGACACGCCGCTCACGCGCGCCGCGTCGCGAAAGCCGCCCGCGCGGGAAACCGACACGAAGGCGGCCAGATCATTCAGTTCCATGACGATTGATTGTGCAGAATTTTGAACAACCCGTACAAGTTAGACCCGTTTATTCAACAACGCAATTGGGGCGATACTGCCGCTCATCACTTCACAAGGAGATCGTGATGCCGAACTTCAGCTCCATCGACACTTTCGTGCTAGCCGGCCGTGCGGTGCGGCGCATGGGCTATGGCGCGATGCAGCTGGCCGGCCCCGGCGTGTTCGGGCCGCCGAAAGACCGCGACGCAGCGCTCGCGGTGCTGCGCGAGGCGGTCGCGTCGGGCGTCGACCACATCGATACCAGCGATTTTTACGGGCCGCACGTGACCAACCAGGTGATCCGCGAGGCGCTGCACCCGTACCCCCGCGATCTGACGATCGTCACGAAGGTCGGCGCGGTGCGCGACAGCGCCGGCGCCTGGCTGCCGGCGCAGGAGCCCGCCGATCTCGAGCGCGCGGTGCACGACAATCTTCGCAATCTCGGGCTCGATGCGCTCGACGTGGTCAACATGCGCGTGATGGGCAACGTGCACGAGCCGAGCGAGGGCTCGATCGAAAAGCAGGTCACGGCGCTCGCCGAACTGCAGCAGCGCGGGCTCGTGCGTCATATCGGCCTGAGCAACGTGACGGCCGCGCAGATTGCCGAAGCGCAGCGCATCACGAAGGTCGTGTGCGTGCAGAACCATTACAACCTCGTGCATCGCGACGATGATGCATTGATCGATGCGCTCGCGGAGCAGGGCATTGCCTACGTGCCGTTTTTTCCGCTGGGTGGCTTTACGCCGATTCAATCGTCGGAGCTGTCGGAGCTTGCGCTCAAGCTCGAGGCGACACCGATGCAGGTCGCGCTTGCCTGGCTACTGCATCGGGCGCCTAACATTCTGCTGATTCCGGGCACGTCTTCGGTGGCACATCTGCGCGAAAACCTGCAGTCGGCGCAATTGAAGCTCAGCGACGAGGTGCTCGATCAACTGGATGCGATCGGCGCTGAGAAGGGCTGACTACACCGACGCCGCAATAAACTCGCGCAACCATTGATGCGCAGGATCGCGATGCACACGCTCATGCCAGAGCATCGCCATCTCGTAGCCCGGCACCTCGACCGGCGGCTCGACCATCCGCAACGTGTCCGAGCCGCGCACGAGACGCGCGGGCAGCATCCCCACGAGATCGGTGCTCGCGAGCACCGACTGCATGAACAGAAAGTGCGGCACCGACAGCACGACCTTGCGCGCGAGCCCCACCTTTGCGAGCGTCTCGTCGGTGACGCCGAAAAAGCCGCCGCCATCGGGCGACACGATCACGTGTTCGAGCTTGCAGAACTGCGCCAGAGTGGGCCGGCGCTTTAGCTTCGGATGACCCGCGCGGCCGACCAGCACGTAGCGCTCGGCAAACAGCACGCGACGGCGCAAACCTTCGGGCGCGCCTTCGCTGGTATGAAAGCCGATATCGATGTCGCCCTGTTCGGCCTGGCGAGCGAGCCGCGGCGGCACCGCCTCGACGATCGCGAGACGCGTGCCGGGTGCCGCCGCGCGCAAGCCCGCCAGCATCGGCAGGATGATCGTCGACTCCGCGTAGTCCGTTGCGGCGATGCGCCAGGTTTGCGTCGCCGCGGCCGGATCGAACGGGCTGGTTGGCGCGACCGCGCGCTGCAGTGTTTCGAGCGCTTCGCGTAGCGGCTCGCGCAGTGCCTGCGCTTTCGCGGTGGGCCGCATGCCGCGCGGTCCGGGCAATAGCAGCGGATCGCCGAATACGTCGCGCAGTTTCGCCAGATGCACGCTGACCGACGGCTGCGAGAAGTTCAGCCGTTCGGCGGCGCGAGTCACGTTGTGCTCTTCGAGCAGCACATCGAGCGTGACCAGCAGGTTCAGGTCGAGTCTTCTGAGATTAACCACGGCAATACCTGACATGTTCGGAATTCATTTCCAATATACCTCGGCGATGACTATCGTGACTGTTTTCAGCCACGAGGGTCTCGTCATGAACGTTCTTATCATCTATGCGCATCCCGAACCGAAATCGTTGAACGGTTCGCTGAAGGACTTCGCAGTCCGTCATCTCGAGCGGGCCGGCCATACGGTGCAGGTGTCCGATCTGTACGCGATGAACTGGAAAGCGTCGCTCGATGCACACGACACCAGCGAGCGTCATAGCGCCGAGCGCTTCTTCGCGTCGCTCGAATCGAAGCATGCGTTCGAGAACGGCTTGCAGCGCGAGGACATTGCGCGCGAGCAGGACAAACTGAAGTGGGCCGATGCGGTGATCCTGCAGTTTCCGCTGTGGTGGTTCTCGATGCCGGCGATCATGAAGGGCTGGGTGGAGCGCGTCTATGCGTACGGTCTCGCGTACGGCGTCGGCGAACATTCCGATTCGCGCTGGGGCGAGCGTTACGGCGAGGGCCGTTTCGCGGGCAAGCGCGCGATGCTGGTCGTCACGACAGGCGGGTGGGAGTCGCACTACAGCGCGCGCGGCATCAACGGTCCGATCGACGACGTGCTGTTCCCGATCCAGCACGGCGTGCTGTATTACCCGGGCTTCGACGTATTGCCGCCGTTCGTCGTCTATCGCACGAGCCGTGTCGACGACGCGAAGTATGCCGAGGTCAGCGCGGCGCTCGGGCGACGGCTCGACACGCTGTGGACGACCGCGCCGATCGCGTTCCGGCCGCAGAACGGCGGTGCGTATGAGATTCCGGCGCTCACATTGCGGGACGATCTGGCGCCGGGGCAGGTTGGGTTTGCCGTGCACGTCGAAGATGTCGGCGCGGCGAGCGCAACGCAAGCGAACGAAGCGGCGGAAGCCTGACTGGATCGTATGTTTCGCTGAAATTTGGTTGTAAGTCGCCATTGCTAGAGTCGTCGGCGTACACAGGCCGAAGCATGCCAGGACGGCTTTATTCTGGATGCCTGACGAAGGTAAGCAGCCGGAGCGTAGCTGAAACGAGCGGAAGGGCGACCCACCATGAATCCAGTTCGTAGGTTCTGGCTCATTTTGATGCTGATCGCATCGCCGGCGTGGGCGTTCCAGTCGCGCGTCGTCACGATCCCGAGCGCGGCGATGCATCGTACGTTCGACGCCACCGTCGTGCTGCCCGATCAGTACGCGCGCGGCAACCAGGCCGCGCGCTTTCCGGTCGTCTATGTGCTGCACGGCTCAGGCGGCGACTACACGGACTGGACCGCGAATTCGCATATCGGCAAGCTCGCCGATCGCTATCACGTGATCCTCGTGATGCCCGACGGCGGGCGCGATAGCTGGTACATCGATAGTCCCGTCGATCCGCGCAGTCGCTATGAAACCTACGTGGGCACCGAAGTGGTGGGCTATATCGACAGCCATTTTCGCACGATCGCGACGAGGCAGGCGCGCGCGATCACAGGCTTGAGCATGGGTGGATTCGGCGCGCTACGCATCGCGCTCGACATGCCCGATGCGTTCGGCGCGGCGGGCAGCATCAGCGGTGCGGTGGACCCGCGCAGCAGCGAGGACGAGCCCGGCATCGCACGGGTGTTCGGCGACCCGTCCCAACATGCGGACTTCTGGGATAGCGAAGCGATCGTCGCCAGCGCGGAGGATTTCGGCCGCGACCATATCGCACTGACGATTGACTGCGGCGTGAACGACTCGCTCGTGCAGTCGAACCGTCTGCTGCACGAGCGGCTCGTCGAACTCGGCGTGCCGCACGATTACGCCGAGCGGCCCGGCGGCCATACATGGACGTACTGGTCGAACGCGGTCAAATACCAGGTGCTGTTCTTTGCCGGCACGTTCAGGCAGGCGGCGCGCGAAATGCGTGACGCGCGCGCCGCGGCCGCGGCTTGAGCGGCGCACGCGGCTGTCCGCGTCAATCGATTCCGTGAAATACCGCGTCGTCCGGTCCCAGGTAGACGGGCGGGCGCCACGTGGCATCGCGCATCGAATGCTGGACCTGTTTGTCAACGCCGAGCAGTACCGCGAAAATCGCCATCCGCACCGGAATGCCGTTGTCGGTCTGCCGGAAAATCGCGAGCCGCGAATCGTGGTTGAGGTCGGTGCTCAGATCGTTCGCGCCGGGCCGGCTGTCGCGCGGCAGCGGATGCATGATCAGCGTGTCGGCGCCGCACACGCTATCGACGAGCGCCTGGTTGATCTGGAAGTCGGGCGTGTAGCCTTCGAACGATTCGTCGGCGAAGCGCTCCTTCTGGATGCGCGTCGCATACACGACGTCGGCGCCGCGCAGACCGGTGCGCAGGTCATGCGTCTGTTCGATCACGTGACCATTGCGCGAAATCTGCTCGACGATATAGCCCGGCATTTCGAGCATCGGCGGCGAAATCAGCGTGAACTTGATGCCGCGATACAGCGCCAGCAGCTTCACGAGCGAATGCACGGTACGTCCGTACTTGAGGTCGCCGACCAGCGCGATATGCGCGCCATCGACGATCTTGCCCAGGCGCGAGAACTCACGCTGGATCGTGTACAGATCGAGCAGCGCCTGGCTCGGATGCTCGCCGGGACCGTCGCCGCCGTTGATCACCGGCACGTTGGTCGCGCGCGCGAATTCGGCGACTGAGCCTTGCTCCGGGTGGCGGATCACCAGCGCGTCGACATAGCCGCTCATCACGCGGCTCGTGTCGTAGATCGATTCGCCCTTCGCCATCGAAGAAAACGTGAAGCCGGTGGTGTCGCACACCGAGCCGCCGAGCCGGCAGAACGCCGCGCCGAAGCTCACGCGGGTACGGGTGCTCGCCTCGAAGAACAGATTGCCGAGCACCGCGCCTTCGAGCACGCGCGAGATTTTGCGGCGCCGCGCGATCGGCTGCATGATGTCGGCGACGCGAAAGAGCGCCTCGACCGAGTCGCGCGAAAACTGATCGACCGACAGCAACTGCGGCTTGCCCTCGAACAGCATCTGGCTTGCAAGCGATTGCGAGTCTACGCTTTGCGTATATCCTTCGCCAGGCTCCGTATTGGCGACGATCTCCGACACGAAGCGCTCGACGATTTCCGGCATCGCCCGCGATTCCTGCGAGTCGTCCGGCAGCAGCCACGTATCCAGCGCCCGGCGCGACACGCCGATGCGGTTAGCGAACGTATCGCGCGTCATGTTCAGGCGACGCATCGCATCGCGTAGGAAGGCTTGTTGCGGAACGCTCATGAGGGCACCTGTCGCAAGTGTAGGGATCGGCGGGAGTCAGACAGCAAAATGCGTTGATGTACGCGGTGCGTATATTAGTTTCCGGCGCGTAGATGTCAAGCGTTTTCGTCCGCAGCTGCTTCGTGAGGCGCCGAAGGCCCCGCCGCGCGGGTTTCGCGGTTACACTGCGGTTCATGCACTCCGGCCCTATCTTCCCGCTCCGTTCGTCGACCTTCGCCCGCGCCGCTCTGGCGAGCGTGGCGGTCGCCCGCGCGAACGGTGCTTCGCGTAACGTCGGCGCCAAAGCCAAAAAACAGCCGCTCATCTGACCGGAGCGCGCAGTTCCGTCGTCAGATGTGCGACGGAACGACCGGTCGACCGCCCGCCTGCGGCTTTCTCCTGTGTTCTCCCTCGCACCGCTGACCCGGATTCGATACGGTCGTCATCGAGGTAGAAAACATGTCTGATTTCTCGGGTATCTGGATTCCGCTGATTACGCCGTTCGCCGACGGCGCCGTCGATCACGCCGCGTTGCGCGCGCTGGTGCGCCGCTATGCGGACGCCGGCGTGGCTGGGCTCGTCGCGCTCGGCACGACCGGCGAGCCCGCCACGCTCGACGCCGCCGAACAGGACGCCGTGCTCGCGACGATTCTCGACGCCGCGCAGGCCGACGCCGACGCCGCCGACGCCACCGACGCGCAGCGGCGTCCGTTGCCTGTGCTGGTCGGCGTCTCGGGCAATCACACGGCGAGCATGCTCGCGCGGATAGAGCAGTTGAATCCGTTGCCGATTGCCGGCGTGCTGATCGCCGCGCCGTATTACACGCGGCCCGCGCAGGCCGGCATCGTCGCGCATTTCAGCGCGCTAGCCGACGCGAGCGCGCATCCGGTCGTGCTCTACGACATTCCGCAGCGCACCGGCGTGCGGCTCGAACTCGACACGCTGCTGACGCTCGCCGCGCATCCGCGAATTCAGGCGATCAAGGATTGCGCCGGTTCACTCGACACGACGCTCGCGCTGATTCGCGACGGCCGTCTGCAGGTGCTCGCGGGCAACGACCTCGAGGTCTTCTCGACGGTGTGCGCGGGTGGCAGTGGAGCGATCGCGGCGTCCGCGCATTGGCGGCCCGAGCGTTTCGTCGCGCTGTACCGCGCGTTGACGGAGGGCAAGCTCGACGAAGGACGGCGCATTTTTCACGCGCTCGTGCCGCAGATCCAGCTCGCGTTCGCGGAACCGAATCCCGCGCCGATGAAGGCGCTGCTCGCGGCGACGGGGTGGGTGCGCAATGAATTGCGCTTGCCGATGACGCGCGCGAGCGCGGCGTTGACCGAACGGCTCGCGGCGTTGGGAGAGACGCTGCCTAGATAGCCACTCCGCTCGCGCCCATCGTTCTGCTGCGTAGCATGGCGCCGAAGTCGTCGGCGCTGACTGGCTTGCCGAGCAGGTAGCCCTGCATTTCGTCGCACATCATCGAGCGCAGCTTGTCGAGCTGCGATTGAGTTTCGACGCCCTCGGCGACTACGTCCATTTCGAGTGAGTGCGCGAGCGCGATGATCGCCGACACGATCGCGCTGCCCGCCGCGCCGTTCGCGTCGAGACCGTGGGTGAAGAAGCGGTCGATCTTCAGCTGCTTCACCTGAAAGCGCTGCAGATAGGCGAGGCTCGAATAGCCGGTGCCGAAGTCGTCGATCGAGATGTCGAAGCCGCTCGCCTGAAACGCGCGGATCACTTCGACGGTGCGCGCGGCGTCCTGCATCGCGACGGTCTCGGTGATCTCGAACATGATCTGCTCGCACGCGACGCCCTCGTTCCTGACGATCTCCTGGATCGTCTCGACGAGGTCCGGCTGCAGCAACTGACGCGGCGACAGATTGATCGCCACCTTCATCGCCGGCAGGCCCTGTTCGATCCAGCCGCGAATGCGCCGGCAGGTCTCGCGCACGACCCAGTAGCCGATCTGCACGATCTGCCCGGAGCGCTCGGCGACCGGGATGAATTCGGCCGGCGTCAGCGCACCCAGCTGCGGATCGTGCAGGCGGATCAGCGCCTCGGCGCCCGCGAGCGCGTCGCCGCCATGCTGAAACTTCGGCTGGAACAGCAGCGAAAAGCGCTCGTTCGCGAAGGCGTCGTGCAGCACTTGCTGGATCTGCAGCGTGCGCGTGGCGGCCTCGTTCATGCTGCGCTCGAAGAAGCGGTAGGTGCCGCGGCCGGCGCGCTTCGCTTCGTACATCGCGGCGTCCGCGTGCTGGAGCAGCGTCTCGACGCTCTCGCCATCGCGCGGATAGAGCGCAATGCCGATGCTCGGCATCACCTGCAGCGGTTGTTCGTCGCTCCACGTACCTTGGCGCATCCGCTCGAGCACGCCGTCGGCGAGCGCGGCCGCGTCTTCGCCGCAGGTAAGATGTTCCGCGAGCACGACGAACTCGTCGCCGCCGAGTCGCGCGACGGTGTCGCTCGAACGCACGCATTGCTGCAGACGTTGCGCGAAGGCGGACAGCACCGCGTCGCCGGCCGAGTGACCAAGCGAATCGTTGATCGTCTTGAAGCCGTCGAGATCCATGAACAGCACCGCGAACGACGAGCGCTGGCGGCGCGCGACGCTAATCGCGCGCTCGATCCGCTCGGTCAGCGTCGCGCGGTTCGGCAGGCCCGTCAGCACGTCGAGCGTCGCGAGCCGCACGATCTGGCCGTTCAGCTTCGACACCGCGCCGAGCAGGAAGGTGGTGCGCACGTCGAAGCGCGACAGCATCAGCGTGACGATCAGCACCGCGAACGTGAGCAGGATCACCGCGGTGGCGAGCCATTGCGCGTCCATGTCGTTGGCCGCGCCGCAGATCGCACCGGGCGCGAAATCCGCGGCGCCCATCGCCGTATAGTGCATGCCGCTTATCGCGACGCCCATCACCAGCGCCGCGGCCAGACGTTTGCGCGCGATATGACGCTCGTGTTCATTGCTGAGCGCGCGCGCCATCCACAGCGCGGCGCTCGATGCGCCGATCGCGATCGCGATCGAGGCCGCGAACCATACAGGCTGATAGTGGATGGCGGGCGCCATGCGCAGCGCCGCCATTCCGGTGTAGTGCATGCCGGCGATACCGATTCCCATCACCACGCCGCCCGCCAGCAGCCGGGCCGGCGTCAGGCGTTGCTGGGTCGTCAGGAAGAGCGCCAGATACGAAGCGCCGATCGCGAGCGCCAGCGAACAGGCGGTCATCGCGATGTCGTAGCCGAGCGGGATCGGCAGCGAGAACGCGAGCATTGCGACGCAGTGCATCGACCAGATGCCGACGCCGAGCGCGAACGCGCCGCCGAGCCGCCAGGCATGCCGCCGGCGCGCCGAGGCGAGCAGGAAGATGCGGCCCGTCAGATCGAGCGCGGTGTACGACGCGAGCGTCGCGACCGCGAACGAAATCGCCACGAGCCATAAATTGTAGGAACTCTGCATGTTGGGTCCGCCGCGCGAGGAATGCGGCTTGACATCTTATCGGCACTCTTAGCATTTTGTTTAACTTATTTGCGCCTTTCCAACAGGGGCCAAAACGGGCTCGCGGACGAAGGCGGAGCCGCACTGGAAGGCTTGTCCGAGGGCGGGCCGCGCTATGCGGCGGAGCGCGGGTCGGACGACGGACCGGCGTCCTGACGGCTCAGCGCGAAACCCTCGTCGAGCCAGCCGGTGACGCCGCCCGCCATCAGCTTGACGGGGCGCCCAAGCCGGGCGAGCCGCAGTGCGCCGCGCGCCGCGCCGTTGCAGTGCGGCCCCGCGCAGTAGGTGACGAACAGGGTGTCCGGCGCATAGGCCGCGAGCTTCGACGCGACGATCTTGCCGTGCGGCAGATTCAGCGCGCCTGGCACGTGGCCCTGCGCGAACAGCGCGGGACTGCGCACGTCGAGCAGCACGAAGCCGGGCGCGCCGCTCGCGAGCGCGGCGTGGACGTCGGCGCAATCGGTTTCGAAGCGCAGCGACGCGTGGTAGTGCGCGATCGCGGCGGCGCTGTCGGCGGCGGGAATCGCGGTGACGGCGTTCGGGGCGCTGGTGAGGTTGTCGTGAGTCATGGCAAGGAACGAGGAGTTGATCGGGTGGTCTGGTGGCCGAGTCGATTGTGACGAGCGGCGGGTCAGCCGGTAAGTGGCGGGATCGTCAATCTTCGGTAACATCGCGCCATGCACAATCATCTCGTCGTCGCGCTGGCCTACGACCGGCTCTGCACCTTCGAATTCGGCTGCGTGACCGAACTGTTCGCGCTCGAGCGTCCCGAGCTCGGCGTGCCGTGGTATCGCTTCGCGGTCTGTGCGGGCGAGCCCGGTCCGATCCGCGCGGCGGGCGGCATCACGCTGGCCGCGCCGTACACGCTGAAGCTGCTCGCGAGCGCCGACACGATCGTGATTCCTGGCTGGCGCGATGCCGACGAAGTGCCGCCGGCCGCGCTGCTGCGCAGGCTTCGCGCGGCCTACGAGCGCGGCGCGCGGCTCTGCTCGATCTGCTCGGGCGTGTTCGTGCTCGCGGCGGCCGGCGTGCTCGACGGCAAGACCGTGACGACCCACTGGCGCTACGCGGACAAGTTGCAGCAGCGCTATCCGCAACTGCGCGTGCAGGCCGACGCGCTGTATGTCGATGAAGGGCAGGTGATCACGTCGGCGGGATCGGCGGCCGGGCTCGACATGCTGCTGCATCTGGTGCGGCGCGATCATGGCAGCGCGGTCGCGAATCGGGTCGCGCAACGGCTCGTGGTGCCGCCGCACCGCGAGGGTGGCCAGGCGCAGTTCGTGCCGCGTCCGATGCCGCACGACGAAAGCGGACGGATCGCGAAGCTGATGGACTGGGTGCGCGGCCATGCGGCCGAGCCGCATACGCTGAGTTCGCTGGCCACGCGGGCGGCAATGAGCCCGCGCACACTGCAACGGCAGTTCCGCGACGCGACCGGCATGGCGCCCTATGAATGGCTCGTCAGGGAGCGCGTCGCGCTTGCCCGTGAGTTGCTCGAAGCGGCGACGCCGCTGCCGATGGCGCGCGTCGCCGAGCTGGCGGGGTTCGGCTCGGAGGAATCGTTGCGGCGGCATTTTCGGCGGATCGCGTTGACGAGTCCCGGGGCGTATCGGCGCAGGTTTGGCGGGGAGGGGTGAGCGCGCGCGGAGCGCGGCCGCATCGGCGGCGCCGCCTGCGGCAGGAAACGTGGACGGCGCTCAGGAATGCGGCGGCCGCCCAGCCAGCGCCGATCACGGCGCTCGTCGCGACCTCGATCAACGAAGTGCGCAGCGCGCAGGGTTCGCTGAATCCGCGCCGAACCCGGCATTGAATTCGCTGCACGCGCCGATGTCACAGCAGCACGCACGCAGCTCACGCCGAGCTTGCTCATTCAACGGAACCCGCTATGTCCGACATCGCAAAGATCATCGCCAGCTTCAACGCCGGGCGCGACCCCGAACGGCTCGCGATGAAATACAAAGCCATGCGCGGCTCGCCGTTCGTGTTTCTGCGCGGCACCTGTCATCTGTTCTATCAGCGTCTGCCGCGCGCGAGCGTGCTCGACGACGCGCCGCACGTGTGGATCTGCGGCGACATGCACCTCGAAAATTTCGGCAGCTACAAGGGCGACAATCGCCTCGTCTACTTCGACAACAACGACTTCGACGAAGCCTGTCTCGCACCGGCTCCGTACGAACTGGTGCGTCTGTTGACGAGCGT
Organism: Paraburkholderia sp. BR13444; assembly: GCF_040948755.1. Lineage (NCBI taxonomy): Bacteria > Pseudomonadati > Pseudomonadota > Betaproteobacteria > Burkholderiales > Burkholderiaceae > Paraburkholderia > Paraburkholderia sp. BR13444. The sequence continues at coordinate 435,725 of NZ_JBFPKM010000005.1, forward strand.
GCTGGTCGGCGCGGCCGACCTGAAGCTGAGCCGCGCTGAAGCGCTCGCGCTATGCCACACCGCGCTCGATGCCTACGGCGCCGCGCTCGCCTACGGCAAGTCGCGCTGGATCGAAGCGGAGACCTCGGTCGGCATGGTGCGCGATCTGTTCGTCGCGCTCGCGAGCCGCACGCGCGCCGCGCATCTGGACCGGCGCACGGTGCTCAAGGGCAAGACGCGCATGCTGAAGGTCGACGGCAAGAAAGCGCTGCCGGTCAGCGATGAGCGGCGCGCGGCGGTCGTGCAGTTCATGCAGCGGTTCGCGGCGACCGAGCCGAATCCCGACTTCTACCGCACGCTCGATGTCGCGCGACGCATCGCGGGCACGGGTAGCCTCGGTGTCGATCGCTACGTGATTCTGGTCGAGGGCAAGGGCTCGCCCGATGGCAACTACCTGATCGATCTGAAAGAGGCGCTGTCATCGTCGGTCAGTGCACACGTGAGCGCAACGCAGCCGAACTGGCAAATCGAGGCGCAGCGCGTCGTCGAGGTGCAGCGGCGCAATCAGGCGGTCTCGCAGGCCTTTTTGCACGCGGTCGAATTCAATCAGCGCTCCTATGTGCTGCGCGGTTTGCAGCCATCGGAAGATCGCGTCGCCCTTGCCGACTGGGACGGCAAGCTGCCGCGGCTCGAAGCGGTGATCAACAGCATGGCCGAGTTGAGCGCGTGGGCGCATCTGCGCAGCGGAGGACGGCAGAAGTCGGCGATCGCGGACGATCTGATCGCGTATGGCAGTCGGCGCGATTGGCAACTGCCGCTGATCGATCTGGCCACGCAGTGCGAAGCGCAGGTCGCGGCGGATTGGAAGGCTTATTGCGAGGCTTATGACCGGGGGAGTTTCGAGGCGAGCGGCGCGGGCCAGTAGACGATCTTCGTCTCGCCAGCCTGCGAGAGCGTTAGCGCCGCGGACGGCGTCGCGGTGATCGGCGCCGCTCGACGACGAACTGGGAAGTTGCGCGAGTCAGGCCCGCTCGCGATTGACGAAGCGGGAAGCGCAGCAGGATCACGTGCGCGCGGACCGGACGGTCCGCGCGTCGAAAGCCGCGTTGTCTCATATGTGCCCCAGCAACTTCCACCAAAGCGGCCCAACCACCAGCCAGGCGACCATGTAAAACAGACTCATCAAAAAGCCCGCCTTCCACCATTCACCCTGGGTCACGTAGCCCGCGCCGAACATCACCGGACCGGAGCCGATGCCATATTGCGTCAGGCAACCGTTCACATTGCTGAGAATGCCGAGCGAGACCGCGGCGACGAAGGGCGGGACGCCGGCGGCGACCATCAGCGCCATCGAAAGTGGAAACAGCGCGCTGATATGCGCGGTCGCGCTGGCGAAAAAGTAGTGAATGTAAACATAGATCGCCGCCACCAGCATATAGACGGCCAGCATCGGAAAGCCCGCGAGGTGCTGGCCGAATTCCTTGCCGAACCAGGCCACCATCCCATATTCGTTGAGCTTGGAGGCCAGCATGATGAGCAGGCCGATCCAGATCATCGTGTCCCAGGCGGACTTCTCGTTCAGCGCGTCCTGCCAGGTCAGCACGCCGCTGATGAACAGCAACGACACGCCGATCGCCGCCGCGAGCGTCGCGCCGATGCCGAGATCGTCGCCAAACACCCACAGCACCAGCAAGCCGACGAAGATGCACGCCATGATGATTTCTTTGACCGAGATGGAGCCCATCGTCGCGAGCTCCCGTTGCGCGAGGTCGGTCGCATCGGGGGTGCGTCTGACATGCGGCGGGGCGATCCACAGCATCGCGATCGGAATCACGGCGAGGCACAGCAGACCGGGGATCGACGCCGCCAGCGCCCAGTCGAGCCAGCTGATCGACACGCCCTGGTCCGCGGCCAGCTTGACCGCCAGCGGGTTGCCCGCCATCGCCGTGATGAACATACCCGCCGTGATGATGTTCGCGTGAAACGCGCAGAGGATCAGATAGCGTCCCACCTTCGCGCGTGATTCCGGATCGTCGGCGTGGCTGCCCAGCACTTCGGAAATCGCTCGCGTGATAGGCAACATCACGCCGCCCGCGCGCGCGGTGATGCTCGGCATCGCGGGGGAGATCACGAGTTCAGTCAGCACGAGCCCGTAGCCGAGTCCCGTCGTGCGCTTTCCCAGCAATCGCATGAACAGAAGCGCGATCCGGCGGCCAAGGCCGGTCTTGATCACGCCGCGTGAAATGAAAAACGCGAGCATCACGAGCCAGACGAGGTCGGTGCCGGTGGATCGGGTGACGTCGGCGAACGTCAGGACGCCGACCAGCACGCCGATGGTCGAGCCGATGATGGCAACCACCGACATCGGCAGCGGGGCGGTCATGATGCCCGCAATGGTCGCGACGAACACGGCGAACATATGCCAAGCCTTCGGCTGCAGGCCGGCTGGCGCGGGCAGAAACCACAGCACGAGGCCGACCGCGACCGGCACCAGATATTTCCAGATGCCCGCGGGCAGTCCGACCGAGGGCTTCGGCGTGGCGGGCGGGGAGCTGGTGGGCTGTGAAACCTTGGCAGGTGTGGGAGCCATGTTGGACCTCGTGCCGGCGTTGCTGGGTCTTTTCGGAGTGCGCGAGAAAGCGTCACTGCTCGTGAAGCACGCTTTGCGTCGCCTCCTTGACGATGCGCGCGCTTCCCAGCAAGGCCTCGCGCTCGATAGGGTCAAGTTCAGGATAGGCGATCAGGCGCGCGCCCGCGCCATTGACGACCATCGGCAGCGACACGCACACGTCCGGTACGCCTTCCACTTCGGGCTGGACGATGCCGACCGTCAGGATCAGATCCATGTCGTGCACGATGGCCTCGCAGATCCTTCCAATCGCGCTGGCGATGCCGTAATGGGTGGCGCCTTTGCCTTCCTTGATGAGCTTGGCCGCCTCGTGGACGGAGCGCAGGATCAGATCCCGGCTGGCGGGGCCCAGCTCCTTGCCGTTCCTCGTCAGGAAGGTTTCGAGGGGCATGCCGCAGACGGTCGCGGCCGACCACTGGATCACCGCCGATTCGCCATGCTCGCCGAGCACATAGGCGTGAATCGCGGAGGCCACCACGCCGAGCCGTTCGGACAGCAGGGAGCGCAGCCGCCCGGTGTCGAGCGAGGTGCCGGTGCTGATGACGCGCTCGCGCTCGCCACGCAGCTGGTCGTACACGGCGCCGGTCAGCACGTCGCACGGGTTGGTTGCGATCAGGTAGATGGCCTCGGGTGCGAGCGGTGCAATGCGCCCGACGATTTCGGTCGCGATCTCCGCATTGGTTCTGGCAAGGTGCAGGCGCGTCTCGCCGGGTTTGACCCCGGCGCCGGCCGTGATCACGACGATGTCGGCGTCGCGCGCGTCTTCGTAGTCCCCTGCGCGGAACCGGCTGTGCCCCCAGAATGCCGCGGCATGGGCGAGATCCAGAGCCTGCCCTTCAGCGCGCACCCGCGCGACGTCGATGATGACGACTTTCGCGCTCGGAATGGCCAACGCCACGAACAGGGCTGCCGATCCCCCAACCAGCCCCGCGCCGACGATAACGATCTTGGCCTGCCGCATCGCGAACCTCGCTAAGTTCGGGTTTCACCCCGAAGCATAGTCGCACCCGCGCGTTTGTCATCAATCAGACCTTAGTCCTACACGGCGGCGGCGCGTTTTTTCGCCTCTGGAGAGAAGGCGAGCGCTCGGTCAGCTGCGGCGACATCTGTTGCTCGGCACGCCGCGCGCCTGCGAACTGGTGCCTGAATTCAACCGGTGTCATGGCCTTGGCGGCTTTGAATTGCCGGTTGAAATTCGCCACGTTTGCAAACCCGGAGCGCGTCGCAATGACGGAAATCGGCGCTTGCGTGTCCGTCAACATCCGGCACGCGTGGCCGATTCGCACACGCGTCACATAGCGCCCGACGCTCTCGCCAAGATGCTGCGTGAAATGCCGCGTCAAAGAGCGCTCAGACAGCCCCGACGCCTTGGCAAGCGCGGAAAGCCGCAGTGGATGCGCGAACTGTGTCTCGATCAATGCGAGCGCGCGATTGAGCTGATCGGATTCGTGGCCAGTGGCGGCGCCGGTCCGCGCATCGAATGCGCTTGGGGATGCGAGCGGCGCGGCGGGAAGCGCCGACAGCAGATCCAGCACGTCGAGCGCCGCCTGCAAGCGTTCGCGCGGTTTGTCGGACAGCAGGCGGTCCAGGTGCTCGCGCATACGCGCGCCGGCACCCTCTTCGAATGCGAGGCCGCAGGCCGCTCTGCGCAACAGGTCGCAGAGGCTGTTGTATTCGGGGCAGACATCGGCGAGTCGCCGCAGCCACGCGCCGTCGAACCAGACGACGATCGCGACCTGCGGGTGCGCCGCGTCGATCGAGCGGTTCGAGGCCCAGGTGTGCGGCAAATTCGGCGGCACCAGCACCAGATCGTCCGCGCCGTAGGTCGCGACCGAGTCGCCGATGTACCGCTTGCCCTGACTGTTCATCGTCAGCGTCAGCTCGTACTCGGGATGGTGGTGCCATTCGAAAGGGATGCGGGGCAGCCGGCGGTGATAAACCCTGACCGAACAGTCCCGGCCAAAATCCACATGTTCGAAAGCGGCTTTCATGTCCGAAATCGTCAAATCATTGACCGGATAGTATCACGCGCGCACTGCTCGTTCGCGTACGCTTCAAGCATCAGAAACCCCATGGAGACGATGCAATGGCCTTGCAAATCGACGACCTGCCGGCAGCCATCCGTCAAGCGAAGCGCGAACTGCGCGCAATGCTGCCGAACTACCGTGAAGTGTTCGCCGACGTCGCAGCGGCGATGACGAAGGAGGCCGAGCGAATCGCAACGCTGCGTGAGCGCGGCGAGCCGGTGATTCCGGAAATCCAGTTCGCCGACATCGTCGCGAACCGCGTCACCGACGAGCAGATCGCGCTCGTCAAAGCTCGCGGCGCCTGCGTGATCCGCAGGGTGTTCGACCGGCCGCTCGTCGAGCAATGGGATCAGGACATCGCGGAATACGTCGAGCGTAACGACCTCGACGCCAAGCTGCTGAATCGCGCGGAAGACAAGTACTTCGGCCAGCTCGCTTCGAGCAAGCCGCAAATCTACGGCGTGTACTGGTCGAAGCCGCAGGTGCTCGCGCGCCAGTCGAGCGCGCTCACCCAGGCCCGCGTGTTCCTGAACCGGCTGTGGCGCACCGAGAGCGAAGGGCGCGTGCATTTCGATCCGAACCATGTGCCGGTGTATGCGGACCGCCTGCGTCGCCGGCCGCCCGGATCGGAATCGCTCGGATTGTCGGCCCATTGCGACGGTGGTTCGGTCGAGCGCTGGATCGAGCCGAATTTCCGCAACGTCTATCGCCATGTGTTCTCTGGCCACTGGCGCGACTACGATCCGTTCGATGCCGCGTGGCGCACAGAAGTCGAGGAGATCGCTTCGCCGGCCGTCTGTTCGATGTTCCGCACGTTCCAGGGCTGGACCGCGCTGACGCCGCAAGGTCCCGGCGACGGCACACTGCAACTGGTTCCGATGGCGAACTCGATGGTCTACATCCTGTTGCGCGCGCTTCAGGATGATGTCGCCGAAGACGATCTGTGCGGAGCGATGCCGGGGCGCGCGCTGTCGATCAAGTCCGAGTATCACGCGCCGCTGTTTCATGCGCTGTCGTCGATTCCGTTGATGCAGGCGGGCGACACCGTGTTCTGGCATAGCGACGTCATTCACGCGGTCGAGGACGCGCATCGCGGCAACGGTTATAGCAACGTGATGTATATCGCTTCGCTGCCGGCCTGCGCGAAAAACGATGCGTACCTGAAGCGGCAACTGCCGAGCTTTCTCGAAGGCAGGAGCCCGCCGGATTTTCCGGCCGATAACTTCGAAGTCGATTTCGTCGGCCGAGCGACGGCGGACGATCTCACCGAGCTTGGCCGTGCGCAGATGGGCTTCGATTCGTGAGCGGAAAGGACATGGCCGCCTCTGGACGGGAGCGGAACTTGCTGCCATTTCAGCATGGCAACGACCCAAGGAGGACCGGCCATGGCCACCACACCGAACAAGGATGAAAACCCGATCCGGCCGGATCAATCCGACGTCGTGCAGACGGATCTGCCCGACATCGGTCCATCGCAGGACCCGGACGCGCCGCCGCTCGATCCCGACATCGACCCCGATCGCGAAGACGACAAGCCGTAGACGAGCGCGTTGGCTCGATAAACAAAATAGATGTGCCGCTGCGCGGTTCGGTGCAGCGTCAATCGTGGCGACGGGCTGATGCCACAGCGCAGCGCGTGAGCGCGGCGTGTCCCTGCGCCGCTACAACTGACTCTCGATCGCGGCTTTGTCGATGACCGACCAGACTTGCTGGATCTTGCCGTCACCGAACTCGTAGAAGACGTTCTCGCAGAACTCGACGCGTTTGCCTTGCACGGGAAGGCCGAGAAACATGCCGATGGGCGTGCAGTCGAAATGCAATCGGCTTGCGATATGCGGCGGCTCGCAAACCAGTATCTGAATCTCGAAGTGCAGGTCCGGAATTTCGCGGAAATCTCTTTCCAGCATCTCGCGATAGCCCGGCAAACCGATTCGTTGTCCGTTGTACTTCACGTCTTCGCCAACGAAGTCCCGCAGCTTTGACCAGTCCTGCGTGTTCAGACAGGCGATATAGCCGCGATAGAGTTTCGACAGATTGAATTCGCTCATCGCAATCGTCTTCCATGCCTAAGGAGATAAGCCGATTGTCGGCGATCTGGGATTTAGCGTTGAATGGCGGCTCCCTCGATGCACCCCGCATCACCTCGCACGGATGCGAGAAACCCTCTCCAGACAAACCCGGATTGCTGCTCCGATTTCGCCACTGTTATCGTTCACTCGACAGTGTGGAAGCGCTTCCACTTAAGTGTTCACCGTAAGTTCGAACGAGAGCGCATCGAGTTCCGCCACACCCGGTTCAACGACCTCATCGCAGGAGAGAATCCGTGGTAAACAACGCATCCGCAGTCGTCGACGCCGAACATCCAAGCGCTCACGGCGATCCACATTTCGATCCATTCACACCGCCCGCCGATTCGTCGCTATGGCGCCAGGATTTCCTGCTCGGCGCGGCCACCGCGTCGTATCAGATCGAAGGCGCGGTCAATGAAGACGGCCGCCTGCCGTCGATCTGGGACACGTTCTCGGCCACACCGGGCAAGGTGCTGGCGGGCGACACCGGCGCCGTCGCATGCGATCACTATCATCGCTGGGAACAGGACGTCGATCTGCTCGCGGGCCTCGGCCTCGAAGCGTACCGGCTGTCGACCGCATGGCCGCGTGTGATGGACGAAAACGGCGCGCCGAACCACAAGGGGCTCGACTTCTACAAGCGCCTGCTCGGACGGCTCAAAGAGAAGAACATCACGACTTTCGTCACGCTGTATCACTGGGATCTGCCTCAGCATCTCGAAGATCGCGGCGGCTGGCTCAATCGCGAAACCGCGTACCGTTTCGTCGATTACGCGGATCTGATGAGCCGCGAACTGCACGGCTTCGTCGATGCGTGGGCGACGCTCAACGAACCGTGGTGTTCGGCGTATCTCGGCTACGGCAATGGTCATCACGCACCGGGACTCTCGAACCTGCGTTTCGCCGCGCAGGCCATGCATCATCTGCTGCTCGCGCACGGTCTCGCGATTCCGGTGCTGCGCGCGAACGATCCGCGTTCGCACAAGGGCATCGTCGCGAACGTCGGGCGCGGCACGCCGAATAGCGACAGCGCCGCCGACCGTCGCGCGGCCGAACTGTTCGAAGTTCAGCACAACGCGTGGATTCTCGATCCGCTGTTCAAGGGCGAGTATCCGCAAGACCTGGTCGAGCTGTGGCCGGGCAGCGAGCCGCTAGTGCTCGAAGGTGATATGCAGACGATCAATACGCCGCTCGATTTCCTCGGCATCAACTATTATTTCCGCACCAACGTGGCGAGCGACGGCGGGCATGGATTCAAGGACGTGCCGCTTGCAGATGTCGAGCGTACGCAGATGGGATGGGAGGTTTACCCTGACGGTCTTCGCGATCTGCTGACCGGCTTCAAGGACACCTATGCCAATCTGCCGCCGATCTACATCACCGAGAACGGCATGGCATCGGACGACAAGGTCATCGACGGCCGCGTCGAGGACACGCAGCGCATCTCGTTCCTGAAGCGCCATCTCGCCGCGGTCGATCAGGCGATCAAGGCGGGCGTCGACGTGCGCGGCTATTTCCTGTGGTCGCTGATGGACAACTTCGAGTGGGCTTTCGGCTATGAGCGGCGCTTCGGCATCGTGCACGTCGACTACCAGACGCAGAAGCGCACGATTAAACGCAGCGCGGAGCTGGTGTCGAAATTCCTCGAAGATCGCAAGGCGCAGGCGCAATAAACACAATCAAAACGACGCAGCAACGATGTAAAACCGGGTGGAGCTGGTTGGTATTTCGACTTGACACACGGGCGCGGAGCCTGGAGGAGACGGAATGAACAGCAACAGAATGGTCTTGCGAGGCGTAGTTGCGGCACTGGCGCTGTATGGCGTCGTCGCGCATGCGGAGCCGCTCAAGGCTAACGTGATTCACTGGTGGACCTCGGGTGGCGAATCGGCGGCGATTCGTCAGTTTGCCGTCGCGTACGACAAGGCCGGCGGCCAATGGGTCGACAACGCGGTCGCCGGCGGGGACCAGGCGCGCGCCACCGCGATCAACCGCATCGTCGGCGGCGATCCGCCCACAGCAGCACAGTTCAATACGTCGAAGCAGTTCCACGATCTGATCGATCAGGGACTCCTGAATAACGTCGACGACGTCGCCGCGAAAGAAAACTGGAACGGCATTTTTCCGCAATCGATTCTCGACAGCATCCGCGTGAAGGGCCATTTCTACGCGGCGCCGGTCGACATCCATATGCCGGCGTGGTTCTTCTACTCGAAGCCGGTGTTCCAGAAAGCGGGCATCACGAGCGAGCCCAAAAGCTACGACGAATTCATCGCCGATCTCGGCAAGCTGAAGAGCGCGGGCGTGATTCCGCTCGCGTTCGGCGGTCAGCCGTGGCAGGAGAAGATCACGTTCGACGCGGTGCTCGCCGATGTGGGCGGCCCGGACCTGTATATGAAGGTCTATCGCGATCACGATCAGAACGCGGTGAACTCCGAGGCGTTCAAGAAGGTGCTCGTGTCGTTCAAGAAGCTGCACGATTACGTCGACCCGGGCTCGCCTGGCCGCAACTGGAACGACGCGACCGCGCTCGTGACTTCGGGCAAGGCCGGCGTTCAGATCATGGGCGACTGGGCGAAGGGCGAGTTCCTCGCGGCGAATCAGACCGCGGGCAAGGACTTCGGCTGCTTCCCGGGCTTCGGTCCGCGTTCGCCGTACCTGGTTGCGGGCGACGTGTTCGTGTTCCCGAAGACCGACAGCGCGTCGGCGATCAAAGCGCAGAATCTGCTCGCCACGGTAATGACCTCGCCGTCCGCGCAGGTTGCGTTCAGTGCGAAGAAGGGCTCGATTCCGATTCGGGGTGACGTGGATGAAAGCAGCCTCGACATCTGCGCGAAGGAGGGCATCGCGATCATGAAGGACAAGTCGCGCCAGTTGCCGAACCCGGAAATGCTGCTGTCGCCCGATACGCAAGGTGCGCTGACTGACGTCGTGACGAACTTCTGGAACAAGAACGAGTCCGTCGACGACGCGCAGAAAGCGTTCGCCAGCGCGCTGAAGGGCTAGGCCTCGCCATGCACGCGCTCAAGCTGCCAGCCGAGGGTTCGAACCCACCGGGCAAGTCGCAACCCAGGCCGCGAAGCAAGCCGCTGAACCGGCGGTTTTCGATCGCGGTCTGGCTGGCCTTGCTGCCGATGCTCCTGACCGTCGTGTTCACGTATCTGGGCACGATGGTCTGGACCGCACGCGTGTCGCTCAGCAATTCGCACACGTTTCCGTCGAACGACTTCGCGGGCCTCACGCAGTACGTACGGCTGTTCCACAACGACCGCTGGCTGATGTCGCTGCAGAACATCGTGATCTATGGCGTGTGCTTCATCGTCGCGTGCATGGTGATCGGTTTGCTGCTGGCGATCTTCATCGATCAACGGGTGGTCGCGGAAGGCGCGTTGCGCACGGTGTTTCTGTATCCGTACGCGATGTCGTTCGTCGCGACCGGGCTCGTGTGGCAGTGGATTCTGAATCCCTCCCTCGGTGCGCAGCAGGTGCTGCGCAACCTCGGCTTCCCGCATGCGCGCTTCGACTGGATCGTCGATCAGGACTGGGTCATCTACACGATCGTGATCGCGACCGTCTGGCAGGCTTCGGGCCTCGTGATGGCGCTGCTGCTCGCGGGCCTGCGCGGCATCGACGAAGAGTTGTGGAAAGCCGCGCGCATCGACGGCATTCCACGCTGGCGCGTGTATGCGAGCATCGTGGTGCCGATGCTCGGACCGTCGATCTCGACCGCGTTCGTGCTGCTGTTCGTGATGGTCGTGAAGCTGTACGACGCTGTCGTCGCGATGACCCAGGGCGGCCCCGGCACCGCCAGCGAAGTGCCGGCCAAATTCATCATGGACTATCTGTTCGGACGCGCGAATATCGGTCTTGCGTCGGCAGCATCGATCGTGCTGCTCGCGACGGTGCTCGCGGTTCTCGCGCCATTCTTCTATGCACGCAGCCGTGCGGCGCTGCGCGGGGAGAGAGGATGAACACGCTCGATTCGACGCTCAAAGGCGGCTTGCCGCAGCGCGCGCGCACGCGGCCTCGCCGTTCGGTGTTCTCGCCGGCGCGCCTCGGCATCTACGCGTTCCTGCTCACCGCCGCGGTGTTCTTTCTGTTGCCGCTCTATGTGATGCTGGTCACGTCGTTCAAACCGATGAGCGAGGTCCGCCTCGGCAATCTGCTTGGGTTTCCGATGCATTTCACGCTCGACGCGTGGGTTGCCGCATGGCAGTCGGCCTGTACCGGGCTCGATTGCAACGGCATTCGCGTCGGCTTCTGGAACTCGGTGCGCATCGTCGCGCCGAGCACGGTGCTGTCGATCATGGTCGGCGCGGTGAACGGCTACGCGCTGTCGTTCTGGCGGCCGCGCGGCGCGGGCCTGCTGTTCGGCGTGCTGCTGGTCGGCGCGTTCATTCCGGTGCAGGTGATGATCTATCCGCTCGTGCGGGTGCTCGCGAGCGTGCATCTGTTCAGCTCGCTGCCCGGCATCGTGCTGATTCACACGATGTTCGGCATGCCGGTGATGACGCTGCTGTTCCGCAACTACTACGCGTCGATTCCGCAGGAGCTGTTCAAGGCCGCGCGCATCGACGGCGGCAGTTTCTGGCGCATCTTCTTTCAGCTGATGCTGCCGATGTCGACGCCGATCATCGTCGTCGCGCTGATCATGCAGGTCACGAACATCTGGAACGACTACATTCTGGGCCTCGTGTTCGCCGGCACGAAGAATCTGCCGATGACGGTGCAACTGAACAACATCATCAACACGACGACCGGTGAGCGGCTCTACAACGTCAATATGGCGGCGACCATTCTGACGTCGATGGTGCCGCTCGCGGTTTATTTCATCTCGGGCCGCTGGTTCGTGCGCGGCATTGCGTCGGGCGCCGTCAAGGGGTAAGGCATGACAGACATGGCTAATACGATCGACGCGGCCGCCGTGCCGGGTGCAAGCGCGGGCGCTGCCGCCGACGCCGCGGCGCTCATGCACCCCGCCAATGTGGCGGTCCGCAATCTGACGATTCGGCTCGGCGCGAACACGGTGATCGAGAACCTCGATCTCGACGTGCTCGCCGGCGAGTTCGTCGTGCTGCTGGGGCCGTCGGGCTGCGGCAAGTCCACGCTGCTGCACAGCATTGCCGGATTGATCGACGTCAGCGACGGCAGCATCGAGATCGCCGGCGAGGACATGACGTGGGCCGATCCGAAAGATCGCCGCATCGCGCTGGTGTTCCAGTCGTACGCGCTCTATCCGACCATGAGCGTCGAGCGCAACCTGTCGTTCGCGCTGCGCATCAACGGCACGCCGAAGGCGGAAATCGCAAGGCGTGTCGCACGCGCGTCGGAGATGCTGCAACTGGGGCCGCTGCTCAAGCGCAAGCCGTCGCAGCTGTCGGGCGGACAGCGGCAGCGCGTCGCGATCGGCCGCGCGATCGTGCGCGAAGCCGATGTGTTCCTGTTCGACGAACCGCTGTCGAACCTCGACGCGAAGCTGCGCACCGAGCTGCGCCGTGAGCTGAAGCAACTGCACCACAGCCTCGGCGCGACGATGATCTACGTGACGCACGACCAGGTCGAGGCGATGACGCTCGCGACACGGATGGCCGTGATGCGCGGCGGCGTGATCCAGCAGTTCGGCACGCCGGCCGAGGTCTATGCGCGGCCGAACAACCTGTTCGTCGCGACCTTCCTTGGCTCGCCGGCGATGAATCTGCTGAAGGGCACGCTCGAAACGCGCGACGGCGTGCTCCACTTCTGCTCCGGGAATGCGCAGATCGACGTGTCGGCATACGAGTTCACGCAGGCACCCGCGCACGGTGTGCCGTGCGTACTCGGTGTGCGCGCCGAAGACGTGCATATCACGGCAGGCGGCAGCGAGCGCGGAAAAGTTTCGCTGATGGAGCCGATGGGCAACCACCGCGTGATCTGGCTCGACTATCATGGCGAACAGATCGCGTCGATCGATCAGACAAAAGCGCCGATTGCGGAGGATGACACCGTGGCGTTCTCGTTCGACGCCGCGCATGTCTCGCTATTCGACGAAGCGAGCGGCGCGCGCTTATAACGCCGCGCCGCGTCACGCGCGAAGCGGCTCGTCGAGACAGGTTTGATGGAGAACCGCGTGGCAACACTCAAGGACGTCGCGCAACTGGCCGGCGTCGGCATGTCGACCGCCTCACGAGCGATTTCCGGCAAGGGACCGATTTCCGCCGATGCCGCGGCGCGCGTGAAGGCGGCGATCGAGGCGCTGAACTTCCGCCCGTCGTCGATCGGCCGGGCAATGGCGACGCAGCAGCTAGGCATCATCGGCATCTTCGTGCCGACCTTCTTTGGCCCGTACTACGGCACGATCCTGAAGCAGACCGACACCGAGTTGCGCGCGGTCGGCCGGCATGTCGTGGTCGCGACCGGTTGCGGCGAGGTGTCGCCGCGCGAGCAGGCAATCGAGGCAGTGCGCTTTCTGATCGGCCGCGATTGCGATGGCGTGGTCGTGATCAGCCACGATCTGCACGACGAAGACCTGATCATGCTGCATGGCATGCATCCGAAGATGGTGTTCCTGAATCGCGCGTTCGAGCAGTTGCCGGAAGCGTCGTTCAGCGCGGATCATCGGCGCGGCGGCGAACTCGCGGCGCGCACGCTGCTCGATCACGGGCATCGCGACATCGCGGTGATTTCCGGGCCCGCTACCGCGTCGGACAACGTGATGCGGATCGACGGTTTTTTCGCCGAACTCGCGCGAGCAGGCATTGCGCGCGACGACGTCCTGCTGATCGAATCCGACTTCTCGCCCGAAGGCGGCTACGCGGCCGCGCAGAAGCTGCTCGAGACGCAGCGGCGCGTGACCGGCCTGTTCTGCGCGAACGACACGATGGCTGTCGCCGTGCTCGCGCGTTTTCACCAGGCGGGCATTTCGGTGCCGAACGACATTTCGGTGATCAGCTACGACGACGACTACTCGGCCGCGTACGCGGCGCCCGGGCTCACGTCGGTGCATATTCCGACCGGAGACCTGACGCAAAACGCGGTGCGCTGGCTGATCAACCAGTGTTACGGCACCACGTGGGAGATCTTCCGCGAGTTTCCGGTCAGCGTGACGATGCGCGAATCGGTCGGGCCAGCGCCGATACAGAAGAAAAATACGCGTGGCGCAACCCGGTAGAGGGATTTGCCTAATCGTGGCGGTGTGATGTCTGGCGCGCGGACGCGCGCCGTCCCGGCTGTGTTATGCCGGCGCCGTTTCAAACTTGCGAACTAAACGGGGACGCGGCTACCAGCTATACGCGGCGAGGCTTTTCTCAAGTCCGACGGATTTTTCTTCGAGTTTTTTAACGCGAGCCGTCGCGCGCTTATTCGCGTTTTCACTTACGGATGTGACGGTTTTTTAAAGGTCGTCGTAATTCTTCGCAAGACTGCTTTGCGTTTTCCCTCATTAAACTTGCGTCAAATTTCTTTAAACTCGGCTGTAACAAGTTGTTACGGGGTGAGTGTGATGCTGGCCATCTTTCTGATCGCCTGTCCGATCGGCATCGCTGCGCTGTTTAGCTTTGCGCGCCATGTGGATCCGCAGACCGGACGTTTCAAACGGTAGATTTTCTTCGCGCGTTTTTTCCGCGGCCGTGCCGTGGAAATTTTCGCATTGCGATTGGCATTCGTTGGTTCGTCGTCAATTTGAAAGGGACAACCGTTTGCGTCCTTTCGATTTGCTTTCTCGTTTTCGTTTTCGTCAATAGCCCGTTTTACCTTTCAGCAAGTCTTGCCTTGGCGTGCGGGTTCGCGGCACGATGCGCGATTACCTTCGTTTTGGGTCGGCATCGCATATGCGAGATTCTCTGCAGAAAATGGCGGCACGTGCGAGCGTGCTGAAGGGCGTTTTTCCTTTGAGCCGGATCGCGGCGGCGCGTGATGCGCTGGCCGGTGTGCAGCTTGCGTCGATGGATATACCGCAGGTGCTCGGCTATGCGCGCATTGCCGGCATGCCGGCCGTCACCGGGCTTTATACGGTATTCCTGCCGCTCGTGGCGTTCGCGTTTTTCGGCGCGTCGCGGCATCTGGTCGTCGCTGCCGATTCGGCCACGGCGACGATCTTCGCGAGCCGTCTCGAGACGATGGCAGCCGCGTCGAGCGCCGAATACGCGGCGCTCGCGGCGATGGTCGCGCTGCTGACGGCTGCGTTGCTGCTCGTCGCGCGCATCTTCAAGCTCGGTTTTCTCGCCGACTTCCTGTCGCGCACCGTGCTGGTCGGCTTTCTCGCCGGCGTCGGCGTGCAGGTCGGCATCGCGATGCTCGGAGACATGCTCGGCGTGCCCGGACATGCGACGCGCAGTGTGGACCAACTGCTGCTCGTCGTGAGCAAGGCCGCGCAGATCAATCGGCCGACGCTGGCGATCTCGCTCTTCGTGGTGGCTGCGATTCTCGTCTGCAAGCGTTTCTGGCCGCGTCTGCCGGTGCCGTTGATCGCGGTCGTCGGAGGCATTGCCGCAAGCGACCTGTTCGGATTCGCCGCGCACGGCATCTCGATTCTCGGTCCGGTGGAGGGCGGCTTGCCGCCGCTGCGGGTTCCGTCGGTGACGTGGCAGCAGATGCTCGATCTGGTGCCGGTCGCGGCGTCGTGCTTCGTGATGATCGTCGCGCAAAGCGCCGCCGCGAGCCGGGTGTTCGCCGAGCGCTATCACGAGGTGGTCGATACCAACGCGGACCTGCTCGGCATCGCGGCCGCCAACGCGGCGGCGGCGTTTTCCGGCGCGTTCGTCGTCAACGGCAGCCCGACGCAGACCGCGATGGCCGATCGAGCCGGCACACGCAGCCAGTTCGCGCAGCTCGTGTTCGCTGCGGTCGTGGTGATCGTGCTGCTGTTTTTCAGCCGCTATCTGCAGTATTTGCCCCACTGCATTCTCGCGAGCATCGTGTTTACGATCGCGGTCGGCCTGATCAACGTGCAGTCGCTCTTTTCGATTCGCCGCGAAAGTCCCGGCGAATTCGCGCTAGCGTTGTTCACGGCGGCGGCGGTCGTGCTGATCGGCGTCGAGCACGGCATTCTGGTCGCGGTCGCGTTGTCGTTGCTGCGCCACGTCCGACACAGCTACCGCCCGCACACGATGATGCTCGCGCCCAACGGCGACGGCATGTGGGTGCCGGTGCCGGCGGTGCCCGGCATCGAGACCGCGCCGGGGCTGATCGTCTATCGGTTCGGCGCCGACCTGTTCTACGCGAACGATCATTTTTTCGTCGACGATGCGCGCCGCCTGATCGAGCACGCACCGAATGCCGTGCGCTGGTTCGTCGTCGATGCGAGCGCGATAACGGATGTCGATTATTCGGCGGCGCGCTCGGTGGGCGAGTTGTGCTCGGCGCTCAAGCGCGATCGGATCGAAGTGGTCTTTGCGCGCGTGAATCGTTATTTGCGCTCGGATATGGATCGGCATGGCATCACGCCGATCGTCGAGGAGCGCTGCATTTTCGGCACGCTGCATGAGGCGCTGAGCATGGCGGGGGTGGAGAAGCCGCATGAGCAGGTGAAGGGGGCGCCATAACGGGGAGGGCCCGTGCGGTATCGGAACGAGCAAAAAGTTGGTAGCAAACGTTGTCTGCGCCTCATTTCTTGTCGCCTGGTTGGATTAGGCTGATGTTTCGCTGCAATTAGCAGATATTAATTACAAAAACATGAACAGCTTCGACTCGACCATCGAAACATATCTGTCCAGCATACGCTTCGGTCATTTCACGACCCAATCGATACAAGCCATTGCCGACCTGTACTCCTTTAAAGGCTTGGTATTGATTCCGGTGCTTTGGTGGATCTGGTTTCAACGAGACGAACGCGCCGCATGGCGGCGCGAAATCGTGCTCGCGACGCTTCTCAGCGGTGTCGTGGCGCTCTTCGTCGGAAGGCTGCTGGCGCACTGGTTGCCGTTTAGAGTGCGTCCCATCTATAACCCCGAACTTCATCTGCAGTTCGCAAGCGGCTCGACCAAGGCTGCGCAGTTGTCGGATTGGAGTTCGTTCCCGAGCGATCACGCGATGCTATGGATGGCAATCGCCACCGGCATCTTCCTCGTGTGGCGGGGCATCGGCGTGCTGGCGCTTCTCTATACCGCGCTGTTCATTTGCCTTCCGCGCGCCTATCTCGGCTTTCACTATCCGACCGATTTGCTGGTGGGCGCCGCGCTGGGAATCGGGATCACGTTGATCCTGACGCGCGATGCGATTCGCAAGCGCTACGCGACCCCGGTGCTGCGATGGATGGAACGCTATCGGGGACCTTCGGCAATACTCGCCTTCCTTCTGTGCCTTCAACTCGTCACGCAGTTCGAAGAGTTGCGTGCTCTGGCGAGCGGCGTGTTCAAGCATCTATGACCCGCCCGGCGCCTCACTTTCAGTGAGCTGAGATTAGCGAGCACCCTCTATTGCCATCTCATGCAATATTCTGTCTAATGAAATCAAAATAAAACGTCCGATTCATTCGAATCGCTGACACAGTCGACGGGGGTTCACTTCATGTACTCTCTGCTGCCGCTCAAGGCCCAGGTGTGTCGTCACGCGCGAACGCTCGCCGGGTATTTTCCAGCTCCATTTACACGCGACGAATCAAGCGGTGTCGACATCCTCGGTGTGATGACGCCGAGGCTGCTGAACGGGACCACGCTGCTGAACCTCAACTATGGCGAAGTTGACCGCTTCACCGACAAAACCCGCGCGACGGGCACCTTGTTCGTCGCGATAGGCGACGACTTCGTGCGCGTCGCCACTTCGGTCAAAAGGCAAACCGGCGAGCGGGCCGTGGGCACGGTACTCGACCGCTCGCACCCCGGCTATCGGATGCTGCGCAGCGGGCAGCCCTACACCGGTTACGCGACGCTATTCGGCAAGCAATACATGACACGGTACGAGCCGATCCGGGACAGTTCCGGCGACGTAATCGGCGCGCTATACGTCGGCCTCGATGTCAGCGAGGTGTGGAACCTGTCGATCGGAGCCAGGCTCGCGCTCCTGACCCTCGCCGCGAATACCGTACTCCTGCTGGGCTATGGTCGGCTGCTGCAGGCAGTGATCCTCCCGGACCAGGCGAGCCCCGTGGCGGCGTCGCCGCCTTTCCTGCCAACCGCGGTGATCGGCTTCGGGCTGCTCGGCGCGCTGCTGGTCAGCGCGCTGGTCTTCGTGACGACCCGGCGCGGTCTCGGCATGCAACTGCTCGAAGCGAAGGCCGCCGCGGAAAAATTGGCGGCCGGCGACCTGACCGCACAAGTGCATGTCAGCCGGCGCGACGAACTGGGCCAGTTGATGCAGGCGATGAACGGCATCAGTGTCGGCCTCGCCTCGGTAGTCGGCAACGTGCGACGCGCGTCGGATATGATCGCGCTGGGCGCGCGCGAGATTGCCGCCGGCAACGCGGAGCTGTCGTCCCGCACCGAGGCGCAGGCCGGCTCGCTCGAGCAAACCGCTTCGACGATGGAGCAATTGACTGCGATGGTCCGCGCCAATGCCGAACGCGCTTCGCACGCCAACCAGCACATCGCGTCGGCCTCCGATCTCGCGGTCAAAGGCGGCACCGTGGTGGGCCATGTGGTCACCACCATGTCGCTGATCCGCGGCAGTTCACACAAGATCGTCGACATCATCAGCATGATCGATTCGATCGCCTTTCAAACCAATATCCTGGCTTTGAACGCGGCCGTCGAGGCGGCGCGCGCCGGCGACCAGGGGCGCGGCTTTGCGGTCGTCGCCGCCGAAGTGCGCAGCCTGGCCCAACGCAGCGCGACGGCCGCCAAGGAAATCAAGGCGCTGATCACCGACTCGGTCGGCAACGTCAACGCAGGCGGAGAACTGGTCGACCAGGCTGGCCGGGACATGACCGAAATCGTTACGGCGGTCGATAGTGTGGTCACCTTGATGGGTGAGATCACCCACGCGAGCAACGAGCAAAGTACCGGCATCGGCGAAATCAATCGCGCGATCGGACACATGGACGAGATGACCCAGCAAAACGTTGCTCTGGTGGAGCAGG
The DNA here is from genome assembly GCF_040948755.1 of Paraburkholderia sp. BR13444. Taxonomy (NCBI): domain Bacteria; kingdom Pseudomonadati; phylum Pseudomonadota; class Betaproteobacteria; order Burkholderiales; family Burkholderiaceae; genus Paraburkholderia; species Paraburkholderia sp. BR13444. Next base: position 454,418 of record NZ_JBFPKM010000005.1, read on the forward strand.
TGGCAGCCGCGGCGGCCAGCATGCAGGAACAGGCGTCCACGTTGGAGGATGCCGTGCAGGTTTTTCGGCTGGTAGGCGACGGGCCAAACTGATCATCGCGGTTAGTGCCGCAATCAGCGCCCGCACTTTCCTGCACTAGAATGGGTTATTGCCGACGTCGTAAACGCATCTGGTCGGCACGACGTGCAGGATTCTCGTTGGAGGAATGCCATGCCGACTTACCGGTACAGGTGCGAGAAGTGCGGTGAGATGTTCGAACATGCCGAGCATCTTGCTGAACATGAAAACGCTCATCCCGCTTGCCCGAAGTGCGGAAGCGAGAAGGTCCAGCACATACCCACGCCATTTGTGCCGAAAACGTCCCGAAAAAGCTGAGATCTGTCTTCGCGGTTCTCAGGGACGTTCGAACGTCGGTTCTCGCCTAACGACGGATCTTCGCTCGCCGATTCTCGCCGTCGCCTCGTGGAGATTGGGGGACCTGGCTGGGAGCGTGCAAATCTGGCAACAGCTGCGGTGTACGCGCGCAAGTATCGTGCCGCCGATCGCATGGAAGCCCGTAGCGGCCGCCCGGCAGAACTTGCTATGAATTGATCCCAGACTTTGCAGCCACAGTATCTGCTTACCGCTCAAGCCGCACGACCGTGGTGGCTGCCCCAGAGCCGCAAAGCGGAAGCAGTGCTTCAAATCCGAGGACCCGTTGAAATAGCCCTCGAATTGCCGAGGGTAGAAAAGAGTTCTGCACGAAAGCCCAACGGACGAAAAGAAATCACTTTCCCACTCCCGACCTTCTGCAGGGGGCTGGGCCGACGTATGCTGGAAATCCAGGTGACTCGACTCTAATACTCGCCATGGATACGCGAGATGCGTTCGATATATCGCTAAGCGAAGTCGATTCGGCGTTCGAGGCCTTGGAACTAGCCCGTGCGACCTCGGGCGAGGATTCATTCGCTTACACCGAGGCGTGCGAGCGGTATCGGATTACGATTCTCAGGTGGAAGTCAATTTACGCGTTGCTGGCTGCAAATGGAGCGCGAACCATGATGCCAAACGTTGGTAAGGGACGGCGCCTGCTCGTCCTCCGCAGAGGACATGAGCCGATTGCCGAATCCATCTTCGTGATCGCCCGGGTGCGAGGCTTCGTTTCCACGCTTGAGTCGTGCGCTGATGCGGTACGGGGGCAAATCGTGAGCGACGCGCAACTGACGGTGCTTGACGGCGACTGCCATCTTGCATCGAAGTTAAAAGCGATCGAGTTGATCAACAGGTACTGCCCGCAATGCCGCGTCGCGGTTCTGTCCAGTACGCTGTCTCCTTTCGCAGAGTGGCCGGGTGTCGATGCGGTCATCGACCGTGGCGCATCGCCAAAGCAGATGCTCGAGTGTTTCTGCCAACTGATTGATTCCTCCCGGCTCGACGACAGCGCTGTTCTTGCGCCCCCCCCCCCCGATATTGGCCTATGGTCGGCATGATTCATAGCGCGCTTGGCAAGCACGGATTCAGTCAGGCGTTTCGTGTGGTCCGCTGAAGTGACCACTTCGACTTGACCATGGCAATCGAGATGCGCTCGCCGTCGCAAAGCCGAAGAATGAGTCGGCGAGCGAGCCCGTGCATCACCACGCCAGCCTGCGAGCCATGCTTCCTCTGCTGGCGTTCACTGGGCTCTTCGTGCTGGTCTACGCTGGGGAGCCGGTGAAGTACGGATTCCTGCTGATCTATATGGAAGAGCACCTGAAGCTGAGTCCGGCCGTACGGGGAGCGGTCATCGGTGTGCAGCCATTCATCGAGCTACTCATCATGCCCTTCAGCATCGGACTGGGCCGCCGGCTCGGCAACGTGTGGTTGATGTGCATCGCGGCCGCCTTGGGAGTGTTTGCCAACCTTTGCTTTGCGCTGTGGCCGTCCGCAACGGGCATGTTCGCCGGACAGGTTCTGATGACGGCACGCACCGAAACCCGACGGCAGGCATAACAATGCATCACGCTCAGCAGGTTGAGCGTATTCTATGAAGCCTCGTGACGAATTCGTCGGCAGGTCGTGAGGGTCTCATGGATACGACAGAGCGAATCATCAAGTGGCGCAATCTGCGGCATGTAGGCGGCGCCGTCAGCGAACCGCGCAACCCGCTGCCCGCGGTGTGCGACGTATCGGTGACGAACGTTTGCAACGCCGCATGCGACTTCTGCGGGTTCTCTCGCGAGAAGAATCTGGCGGGCCCACGTCGCTATCTCGATCCTGAGGAATTCGCGCGCGCACTGCCGATCCTGCGCAGACGCCGGATTCGTTACATGACGCTGCAAGGGGGCGAGCCGCTGGTTCATCCCCAGATCGCATCGCTGGTGGCTTCGGCCACCAGGGCCGGCATTCAGTGCGGTGTAATCACGAACGGCTGGTTTCTGCCGCGCCACATCAAGCAACTAGCGGAGGCCGGCCTCAAGCGTCTGCTGATTTCCATCGATAGCGCGGACATGCGCGAGCATGAGCGCAATCGCGGCCTGCGCGGTCTCGAGGCCCGCATCCGAGAGGGCATCACTCAGGCCCATTGCTTCGGCATCGAGGTGTGCGCATCGATTACGGTGAGCCGTCTGGTCAATTACGAATTGCTTCCCGAGACGCTCGAGCGGCTTGGCTTCGATGCGGTCGTTTTTTCCTATCCGCGGCGCGAGGCGTTCGGATCGACATCGCTCGTGTACGACGAAGACTCGAAACTCGTCGACCTGAACACCGACGAACTACTCGAAGCGTTGAGCGCGATCGCGCGCCTGAAGAAGCACTTCCGTGTGATGGACCCGAGCGCCGCACTGGACGAGGTCGCGCGCTTCGTGCGCGGTGAACCGCAACTGGTTCCATGTATCGGTGGCAGCAAGTACTTTTATATCGACTGGAACCTCGATGTCTGGCGTTGCGAGGCGTGGCCCGAGCCGATGGGCTCCGTGTTCGACCTCGACCGTCTGCCCGATCAACGGGAGCCCTGCAATGCCTGCATGATGGGATGCTACCGGCATGCCAGCATTCTGATGCACGGCGCGATCGCCGTGACCGATTCGGTGTACGCGCTGGGCCGGGGGCAGCTTCGCGACGCTGTCAGCTTGTTGTTCCGGCGCAGTGTCGCGTATTCGCTGTGGGCGCTTTCGGTCGAGGAATTACCTCGAGCGTCGCTCATGTCGCTCGCAAGACGGACTGGCGGACGCCGTTTCACGCCGCAAAGTGGATAGGGCTCGCCCATTCGAACGCTGGTCCGCGTTACTCGAGCGGCGGAATCGTGCCTTCCGACAAGGTCTTCATCTGGCTCAAGCGACGCCGTTCGAGATCCGCGATCTGACGATCGATGGCTTCAAGGCGTTGCTGGCCGAGTTCGTCAGTTCCGTGTGGGGGGAATGACGCGCGCTTTCATGAGGACGAATCATGGCACCCGAAATCGAAAGAGTTGCCGCGGAGGACTTCTTTGCTGGCTTTGCGAGGCTCGACATCGAAACTGACGACGTCGCGTTTCGAGGCGTCATCGGCGGAACCGGATCGCCGGTGCTGCTGCTGCACGGCTATCCGCAGACCCACGTTGCATGGCGATTGATTGCTCCGACGCTCGCGAAATCTCACACCCTCGTCGTGCCCGACCTGCCGGGATACGGTGCCAGCCGGAGCCGCAACGATCAGCGGCGATGGACCAAACGCCGTATGGCCAGTGCGCTCGTCGCGTTGATGGCGCGGCTCGGGCACGAACGATTCGCCGTAGTCGGGCACGATCGAGGCGCTCGCGCCGGATACCGGCTTGCGCTCGACCACCCGCGGCGCGTCACTGCTTATGCATCGCTGTGCGTCGTGCCCACGCTCGATGCTTTCGCGACTGTCGATAAGACCTTTGCGCTCGACGCCTGGCACTGGTTTTTTCTGGCGCAGCCCGCGGACCTTCCAGAGCGAATGCTGGCGGCCGATCCTGACGCTTTCATCGACGCCGCGCTTGCGAAGATGGCCGGAGGACTCGAGCGAATCGATCCTCGGGCGCTCGATGCTTATCGAGCCGCATTCCGGAATCCCGGCGTGCGGCACGCGATTTGCGAAGACTATCGTGCCGCTGCTTCAGAGGATCTGGAACACGACGCGAGCGACGCAGCGGCGGGCCGAAAGCTTGCCTGTCCGGTGCTGGTGCTGTGGAGCGAGAAAGAGCAGAGGGCGAGGAAGGCTTCACCCACAGACACCTGGTCCAGGTGGGCAGAAAACGTGACCGGCAGGGGTCTGCCCGGTGGCCATCTGCTGCCCGAGGACGCGCCGAACGAGGTGTTGAACTCCCTGCAAGATTTCCTGATCGAACGGCTTTAACTGGCTGCTGGCACCGCGCTTTTGCGGCCGGACCCAGCGGCTGTGCTCGTCATCGGAAGCGAGAAAACCGTCAAAGGACCGATTCGATTGCCTAAGATCAAGGTACGCGCTCCGCGAGGAATGCACCGCGGCTCGCGAGCGTCTTAATCGTCGCGCAGCCGTTTCCCGCGCGCGACTTTTCCACAAGGAGGTCACGATGAAATCAAACGACAAGGGCGACGTGCGCGCTTTCGTGCAAACGGCGGAGCAGGGTGGCGAGCATGTCTGGGTAATCACGCTGGTCGACTTCGCGGCCCGTGAGGTCAGACGCTCGCTCGTTTCGGACGAGACATATGCGACCGCCGCCGCTGCCAGAGATGCGGGGCAGGCCCATTTGAAGGGTTTGGAGCAAGACCGCTAGGTCCACTCACCGCCGCCTTGTTTTCGCCCACGGAAGTACTAACGTTGGACTATAAGTAAACCGGTGGTAACGGGGGCGCAAGAGGGCAAAGCTCATGGCCAGTACGCAAGGAAGCACCGGATCGCCGTTTGCGGCGTCCGTCGAAGCGGGCAGCTATCGCGTCACGCGACCGCAGAACGCAAGCGATGTGATCGACCTGCTGCAAAAGCGCGATATTCAGATCGTCGATCTGAAATTCACCGATCTGCCCGGACTCTGGCAGCATTTTTCGATCACGCTCCCCGAAGTTCACGACGACCTGTTCAGCGCCGGCATCGGTTTCGACGGTTCATCGATCCGCGGCTTTCAGGAGATCCACGAATCGGACATGCTGCTGCGGCCCGACCCGGCAACCGCCTTCGTGGACCCGGCTTGCGGCACGCCGACGCTGTCGATCATTTGCGACGTGGTCGATCCAGTGCTGCGACAGCCCTATTCGCGCGATCCGCGCTACGTGGCGAAAAAGGCGGAGAACTACCTGCGGCAGACGGGCATCGCGACGACGTGCTATTTCGGGCCGGAGCTCGAATTCTTCATCTTCGACTCGATCCGCTTCGGCCAGGATCAGCACTGCGGCTATTACTACGTCGAGTCGGCCGAGGGCGACTGGACCACCGGCCGCGACGAGGGCGCCTACGGCGGCGGCAACCTCGGCTACAAGCAGCACTATAAGGAGGGCTATTTCCCGGTGCCTCCACATGACACGCTGCAGGAGATCCGCTCGGAAATCGCGCTGACGCTGCAGCAGGCGGGCGTGCAGATCGAAGTGCATCACCATGAAGTCGCGACCGCCGGACAGAACGAGATCGACATGCGCTTTGCAACGCTGACCCGCATGGCCGACAACGTGATGATCTACAAGTACATCTGCAAGAACGTCGCGCGTCGGCACGGCAAGGTTGCAACCTTCATGCCGAAGCCGCTGTTCGCCGACAACGCGAGCGGCATGCATTGTCACCAGAGCCTGTGGAAAGACGAGCAGAACCTCTTCTACGACGCGGGCGGCTGGGCGCTGACTTCCGACACGTGCCGCTGGTACATCGGCGGATTGCTCCAGCACGCGCCCGCGCTGATGGCCTTTTGCGCGCCGACGACGAATTCGTACAAGCGCCTCGTGCCGGGATACGAGGCGCCCGTCAATCTGGCGATGTCGCAGCGTAACCGCTCGGCCGCGGCGCGCATTCCGATGTATTCGGATTCGCCGAACGCGCGGCGCGTCGAGTTCCGCTGTCCGGACCCGTCGGCCAATGCGTATCTGGCTTTCGCCGCGATGCTGATGGCCGGCCTCGACGGCATCGAAAACAAGACCGATCCTGGCGAGCCGCTCGATCGCAACATCTATGATCTGCCGCCCGAAGAAGCGCGCAACATACGGCAGGTGCCGGGTTCCCTCGAAGCGGCGCTGGCGGCGCTCGAAACCGACAACACGTTCCTGCGCAAAGGCGATGTCTTTACCGACGACGTGATTCAGACATGGATCGACTACAAGCGCAGCCGCGAGATCGACACGATCAAATTGCGCCCACATCCGTGGGAGTTTTATCTGTACTTCGATATCTAGAAGACAGGCCTCAAACCTCAAAGCAGGATCGGCGCGCAAATCAATAGAAATGCCGCAGCCTTGCAGACAGTTTTCGTGCCATGACCCATTCTCATAACCGTCCTTGTGCTAAGGTTTATATGACCTTTTTTGCGCGTTCGCCAGTGAAGTGCTCACGGCATGCAAGGAGAGTACGAGGCCATGGTTCGCGTGAGTATCGAAGGGCGCGAGATTCAGGCGCCGGGCAATTGCTCGATTCTGCAGGCCATGGGGCATGCGGGGCAGACTCTCGTCGAGGGTGTCGGCTGCATGTCCCAGGGCGTGTGCGGCTCGTGCCGTGTGATGGTGCGGCGTAGCGGCGAGCAGGAAGTCAAAACCGCGCTCGCCTGCGAGACCCTCGTCGAAGAGGGCATGCAGGTCGCCTTCCTCGATTACTTCACCGAGTCGGAACGTCACCTGTATCGAATGGAAGAGATCAGCGACAGCTGGCAGGCGCTCGGCAAGATCGCCGAGATCTTCCCCGAAGCGGCGCATTGCCGTCATTGCAGCGGCTGCGATCGCGCCTGTCCGAAGGGGCTGGACGTGCAGCGCGGCGTGAACCTGGCGGTCGAGGGCAATCTGCCCGCATCGAGCCAGGTGTTCGACGAATGCGTGATGTGCAACCTGTGCACGCTCGCATGCCCCGAGCATATCCGGCCCAACCATCTGGGGGTGTTCGTGCGCCGGATGATCGCGTCGCTTTCGCTGCGTCCGGCCAATCTGATGCGACGGCTGCAGCAGATCGAGAGCGGCGAGATGAAGATCGACTTCGATGCGCCTGGCGCTCAACCGCCGCGCTGAGCGGAGCGAATCGTCATGTCCGCCGGCATACCCTACGAAACCGCGCGGCGGCGCTACCGCCCCGGGATGGCGGCCACGCTCCGCGGCGACGACGTTCCGGTCGATGAACTGCTGAAGGCTTATCACCCCGATCATGGGCCGCATGCGCGGGTCGCGCTGAGTGTCGGGGTCAATCGCGGCGAGCCGTGTCAGCCCGATCTCGCGCGGCATCTGCAGGCCAACGCGCTGATCGACGATGTCGATATCGCCGGCGCGCAGTTGATGACGACCGACGTGCTGGTAATCGGCGGCGGCGGTGGCGGCTGCGCCGCGGCGCTCACGGCGGCGAAGCAGGGCGCGCGCGTGATCCTCGCCACCAAGCTGCGTCTTGGCGACAGCAACACCGTGATGGCCGAAGGCGGAATCCAGGCGGCCATCGGCGAGGACGACAGTCCCCAACTGCACTTCGAGGACACGCTTCGCGCCGGACACTTCTGCGGCGAGCCCGAACTCGTGGCCCAGATGGTGATGGACGGCCCCGACGTGATTCGCTGGCTGATCCAGCTCGGCATGATGTTCGATCTGGAAGAGGACCAGCCGATCGGCGGCAATCTGCTGCGCAAGAAACCCGGGGGCGCGTCGGCGGCGCGCATTCTGTCGTATCGGGACTATACGGGCCTCGAAATGATGCGCGTGCTGCGCGAGGCGGTGGACCTCGACCCGGGCATCGAGTTGTGGAACCGCTGTCCGCTGGTAGAGCTGCTGTCCGACGAGCACGGCGGCTGCGCCGGCGCGGTGATCTACAACCTGGAATGGCGTAGCTTCGTGCTGGTGCGTGCGCGCGCGGTGATCCTCGCCACTGGCGGCTCGGGGCGACTGCACCTGAATTCGTTTCCGACCTCGAACCACTACGGCGCCACCGCCGACGGCCTCGTGCTCGCCTATCGGATCGGCGCGCGCCTGCGCGAGCTCGACTCGTTCCAGTACCATCCGACCGGCATCGCCTACCCGCACCATCTGTCGGGCGGCCTGATTTCCGAGGCGGCGCGCTCCGCGGGAGCGAGACTGCTGAACGGCGCAGGTGAACGTTTCGTCGACGAACTCAAGCCGCGCGACGTGGTCGCGTCGGCGGTCCTGCGTGAGTGCGCATTAGGCCGCGGGATCGAGCGCGACGGCCAGCTCGGGGTGTTCCTCGATACGCCGACACTCGAACTCGAGCACCCGGGCATTCTGGCCAAACGCCTGATCACGCTTCGCCATCTTTCAGACAAGTGCGGCATCGATGCGGCGCAGGAGCCCTTCCTCGTTTATCCCACGCTCCACTACCAGAACGGCGGCGTCGCGATCGACAAAAATGGCGCCACCAATGTCCCCGGCCTTTTCTGCGTCGGCGAGATGACGGGCGGCATCCACGGCCGCAACCGTCTGATGGGCAACGCGCTGCTCGACATTCTGAGCATCGGCCGCCGTGCCGGCGCGAAGGCCGCGCAATCGAGGGAGTGGGTGATGACGAACCGCGCCGGAATCGGTCATGTGCACGCGTGGCAGAGAGAGCTCACGCTGGCGGGACTGCCGCTTCACGTGAAGGCGCCGCAGCTCTTTCCCGCCTATGCCCATTTCGATCTGCGAGTCGATGCGGGATTGCGCACGAGCGCGCGGGGTCGCGTGATCGGCGGCATCCGGTGACGGGAACCACGGAGCACGCGATGCAAACGCTGAATCAGTGCTTGATGAGGGACGATTTCCGTGTCGGCGCCGACCTCGATGCATGGTTCGCGCGCGGCGGCGGCGAGGGACTCGCCAAAGCGCTCGACGAGCCGGAGGCGATTATCGCCGAGCTCGCCCAGGCCGACTTGCGTGGCATGGGCGGCGCTGGTTTCCCCACGCATCGAAAATGGGCGCCGGTTGCGGCCGCCCCTGACGGCGACAAGTACGTCATTTGCAATGGCAACGAAGACGAACCGGGCACCTTCAAGGATCGCTTTCTGCTCGAACACACGCCGCATCAGGTGATCGAGGGCGTGCTGATCGCCGCGGTGGCGACGCGGGCCAATCATGTCGTCTTGTACGTGAATCCGCATCAGACGGGCTCGCTCGCCGCGACTCGCGAGGCGGTCAAGCAGTGGTCGGGGCACGCGCAATTCGCCGCTATCGAGCGTTGGATTGGTGCGCCGCTGTCGCTTGCAGTCGTACCCAGCTCGGGCTTGTACATCGGCGGAGAGGAGACTGCGGTGATCGCCAGCGTCGAAGGCGGCTTTCCGTTTCCTCGGCGCAAACCGCCTTTCCCGGCCGAGCAGGGCGTGCACGGCGCGCCGACCATCGTCAACAACGTCGAGACGCTGGCGCACGTGCCCGGGATTCTGCGCCACGGCGCGCAGTGGTATCGCGACCTCGGAGCGGGGAGCGCGGCCGGAACCAAGCTCTATTCTCTTTCCGGCGACGTGCTGCGTCCCGGCCTGTACGAACTGCCAATGGGCACGAGCCTCGAGACGCTGGTGTTCCAGCACGGCGGCGGCATGCTGCAGGGCAAGGAGTTCAAGGCGGTCTTCACGGGCGGCCCATCGAACACGCTGCTGACGAAGCGCGATCTCGACGTGGCACTGGACTTCGACTCGGTGCGTCAACGCCGTTCGCGTCTGGGGACGGGCGCGATGATCGTCGTGTCGGAAGGCACCAGCATCGTGCGCAAGGTCGCGGACTACGTGAGCTTCTTCGCCCAGGGTTCGTGCGGGCAGTGCCCGCCTTGCAAGGGCGGAACGTTTCAGATGATGCGGCTTCTGAACCGGCTCGACACGGGCCGCGGCGTGCGTGCCGATCTGGATGCACTGGAGAATCTGTGCCGCGTTCTTCCCGGCAGCGGGCGTTGCGGTTTGATCGATGGCGCGGTGACGGTGGTGGAGAGTTCCATCGATCAGTTCCGCGCGGAATATGAAGCGCTGTTGATGGCGTAGGGGCAGGGCGGCCGATATCGCGGCTAGAACGGCCAATACAACGGCGCAATGAACACGACCACCGCCATGGACCACAACACGATCAGCAGGCCGATCTTCCAGTAGTCGCCGAACTCATACGCGCCCGGGCCGTACGTGACGAGGTTGACCGGCGTGCTCATCGGCGTCATGTGCGCCGCGCCCGCACCGAGCGCGACAGCGACCAGGAACGGCGTCGCCGACACGCCGAGTTCCTGCGCGGTGGCGACCGCGATCGGCACCGTCACGAGCGCCGCCGAGTTGTTCGAGATCACCTGGGTCAGCACCGCGGCCACGCAGAAGAGTCCCGCCAGTACCGCGCGCGGACCGCCCGAGCCGACCGCCTGGATCACGTAATCACCGATCTGATACGCGAGTCCGGTGTTCGACATCGCGGTGGCGAGAGGAATTAGCGCACCGACCAGCACGCAGGTATTCCAGTCGATCGTGTACAGCTGGTTCAGTGTGATCACGCGCGTCAATACCATCGCGGTCACGCAAATCAGCGTCGCCACCGCGGGCGGTACCGCGTTCGTCGCGAGCAGGATGACCAGCACCGCGAGGATCGCGAGCGCCTCGCGCGCGCCGCGACTCAGCGCGATGGTCTGGCGCCGTACCATCTGCGGAGAATCGACCATCAGTATCTGCGGGTCGGAGAAGTGTTTGTCGAGCGCTTCCCATGTTCCCCTGAACAGCAGATGGTCGCCCGCGAGCAGCGTGGTCGACGGCTCGGGCACGTTGTTGCCGCCGCGCTGTATTGCGAGCACGATCAGATCGCCTTCGTGCGTCGCCATGCCCGGAAACACGGTTTGTCCGATCAGCCCCGAGCGCGGTGGTATCACGACTTCGGCGAGACCCGACGAGCGATTGAACAGCGCATTCGTGACCGCCTGCGCTTCGGCGAGCGGCTCGCGAATCGCGAGATGCAAGTCGTTCGCGAGCCGGGCGATGCCTTGCGCGTCGCCGCGCACCAGCAGGTGATGGCCCTCGCTCGCCTCTTTCTGCGCGAGTTCGGCGCCTTCATCGTCGGTCAGGCCGAGCACGCTGACACCGGGGTATCGCGACAGATCGATGCTGTCGAGCGTCTTGCCGATCAACGGCGAGCCCGCGCGCACGCGCAGCCGGAACACGCCGTCCGCGAGCCGGTATTGCTCGACCAGCGTGTGCGCGTGCTGGCTGAAATCGGCCGGCAGCGAATTCGAGCTGCGCCTGGGCAACAACAGCGGGCCGAGTATCAGAATGATCGCAAGGGTGCCGGCGAACAACGGCAGACCCACGATCGACCATTCGAAGAAGCGGATCGGCGCGCCACCGAGCGCATCGGCCGCGCTCGATGCGATCACGTTGACCGGACTGCCGAGCAATGTGAGCTTCGCGCCGGTCAGGCACGCGATCGACACGGGCATCATCAGTTGCGACGGCGCGAGCTGGGTCCGCACGCAGATGATGACCGCGATCGGCAGCATCGCGACGACGGCGCCGTTCATGCCGATCAGCGCAGTGGATATCGCGGACAGGATCAGCAGCGACGCGATCAGTCGCTTGCGGCTGCTGCCCGAGTGGCGAATCAGCCACTGTCCCGCCCATGTGCCGACACCGGTCGTTTCGAGGCCAATGCCGATGCCGAGCAGCGCCGCGATGAAAACGATCAGCGGATCGCCGAAGCCGCTCAACGCCTCGCGCATCGTCAGCACGCCGGTCAGGTACAGCGCGATCAGCGACATCACCGCGACGACGGCGGCCGGCACCTTGTTCCAGATGAACAGCGCCATCGTCACGGCGAAGACCAGCGAGGTCACGATCATCGGGTTCATCTATTTTTTCCCGTCGTATGGAGCCGCGCTGCGCGAGCGCGGCAGCCCCAACTGTCGGCCGTTTGCGGGAGCCGATATCAGTCCTCCTCAGTACCCGAGCGCGGCCCCGTCGCCGCGCGGATCGGCGCCCCCTTCGTAAAAGCCCTGTTGCCGATCCACAGCGATCGCGTGCGCGTGCCCCATGTTGTCGTTCCAGTCGGTGACCATCTGCACCGGCTGGCCGCGGCGCTTCAATTCGCGCACGACCTCGTCGGAGATGCGCCCCTCGAGCGACATGTTGCGCGACTTGGTACCCCACGTGCGGCCCATCAGCCAGCGCGGCGCCTCGATCGCCTGCTGCACGTCGTAGCCGAAGTCGACGATGCGGGTGACCAGCGCGGCCTGGGTTTGCGGCTGACCTTCGCCGCCCATCGAGCCGAACGCGAGACAAGGCTTGCCGTCGCGGGTCATCAGTGCCGGAATCAGCGTGTGGAAAGTGCGCTTGCCAGGTTGCAGGCAGTTCGGGTGATGCTCGTCGAGCGAGAAAAACGCGCCGCGGTTCTGCATGATGATGCCGGTGTCCCCGCCGAGCACGCCGCTGCCGAAGTCGTGATAGATGGACTGGATCAGCGACACCACCATGCCGTCCTTGTCGGCCGCGCAGAAGTAGCAGGTGTCGCCGTCCGGCGCGCGGCGGTCGTGCGGATGCTGATAGGTGATGCCGGGCGGGACCGTCGAGATGTCGAGCGCGCGTTCGGGGTCGAGCAGCTTGCGGCGTTCGTCGCAGTAGGCCTTCGTGATCAACTGGTCGACCGGAATCGTGACGAAGCGCGGGTCCGTCAACCACTCTTCGCGATCGGCGAACGCGATCTTCACCGCTTCGGCGAGGTGGTGATAGTAGTCCGCGGTGCCTTCGCCCCACGCGGTCACGTCGTAGCCTTCGATCAGGTTCAGGATCTGCAAGGGCGTAAAGCCCTGCGTGTTAGGCGGTAGCTCGTAGACCGTATGACCGCGATACGTCGTGCTGATCGGCGTGACCCATTCCGCGCGGTACGCGGCGAAGTCGACCGTTTGCAGCGGCGAGCCGGCGGCACCGACGCCGTCGCAGATACGCGCCGCGAGATCGCCTTCGTAGAAGCCGGCGCGCGGGCCCTGATCGGCGAGTTGCTGCAACGATTGCGACAGCGCGGTTTGCACGAGCTTCTCGCCGTCGGCGGGCACGCGGCCGCCCGGCATGAAGATCGCGGCCGTTTCCGGGTAGCGCGCGAGGATCGGCACGTCCTGCACGGTCCAGTCCGCGAGCGAGCGGGAGACCGGCACGCCGTCGCGCGCATAGCCGATTGCCGCCGCAAACAGTTCCGCCCAGTGCAGGCGCCCGAAGCGCTCGTGAGCGAGACGCCAGCCGTCGATCGCGCCCGGCACGGTCAGCACCGCCTGCGGGCCGCGCGCCGCGATTTCGTTGTCGATGGCGATGCCGCGATAGTGGGCTAGTGTCGCGCCTTGCGCCGCCGGTCCGCTCGCATTGATCGCGTGAATCTGTTCGCTGTTGCCGTCGGCGATCAGCCAGAAGCCGTCGCCACCGAGCCCTGCCATGTGCGGATAGGCGACGCACAGCACCGCGTTCGCGGCGATCGCGGCATCGACCGCGGTTCCACCGCGTTGCAGCATCTCGACACCGGCCTGACTGGCCAGATAGTGCGGTGTGGCGACCATGCCATGCGGTGCGCGCGTGGGTGGGCGACCGGTACGAGGCCCATTAGGATGACTCATGGTGAAAAGCTCCCCTGAGGATGAGCCGCCACAGTGGCCCCGGCGCCTGATGCTTGCCGGGAGTGTGCGACGGCAAAGCAACTGCGGCGAAGGAACGGGCGCGCCGCTTCGATCAGGAAGCCCGATCGTCGAATTCGACGCCCGCGTCCCTGATCTTGTCGTTCGAGTGATCCATGAACCGCGTGATGATCGGCAACGCTCCGCCGGCGATCACGCAGAGCAGCCCCAGCCCCAACAGCAGCATGTTGCCGGTGACCGAGCCCCTGCTGGTGAGCGGAAAACCCGCGAACATCAGAAGCAGCGCCAGGGTTTCCGCAACGAGCTTGTCCATACGGGTCACCTCACGCGAATATGACGAGAAGGATCGTGCCGATGCCGGTCAGGATGGCGACGATGACCGTCCACGGAAGGGCGAGCTTCATCACAGCGCCCTCCTGTCCTTTGATGCCGCTGATGCTGGTGCCCAGCACGATATTGGCCGGGCCGATCGCGTTGCCATATGCGCTGCCGGCCGCCTGCGCGGCGATGATCGCTTCGGTCGGCAGCGAATGCAGTTGCGCGACATCGCTCTGCAGGCCGCCGAACAGTACGTTCGACGCGGTGCTGCTCGACGTCATGAAGGCACCCAACGCGCCGATCACGCTCGCGATGCCCGCATAGACGAGCGGCGGCGACACATCGGCGATACCGTGCGCGAGCACCTGGGTCTGGCCGCTATGGTCGAGCACCCGGCTGGTGACGAGGAAAGCGATGACCGGCACCGATGCGGGCACGCCGTCGACGATCAGCGAGCGCCCCAGATTCTCGCCGCCATGCCGCGATTGCCACGCGCCGTAGAAGCCGTTCACGCGGTACACGATCCACACGACGATCGCGGAGATCAGCAGCATCGTCCCCGGGTGGGTGAATGGCGAGAACGGCGCGTAACGCTCGACGGCCGCGTTTCGCACGCCAAAGCCCGTGGTCACTTCGGGGAACGGCAGGCCGATGCGGAATTGCCGCATCGCATCGTTCAATGGGCCAATAAGCAGAATGCCCAAGGTAACGACCGTCAGCACGACATACGGCAGGAATGCCATGCCGAGACTCATCACCGGCTCTTCGGTTTCGGTCTGCATGCCGACGGCGGCCGGGTCCATCGCGGGACGATCCGGGACCTCGGCGGCGGGAACCGGCTCCCTGAACCGACGCCAGCGCGAAAGCGGATACAGGGCGACCATCGCGACGGTTGCGGCGAGGAACGTCGACAGTTCAGGGCTCAGGAACGCGAAGATCAACTGGCCGAAGCCGAGGATCGTGCCGAGGATCAGGACCAGCGGCCATCCGTGGCGCACCGCTGCCCAGCGCCCGTATAGCCACACGATCAGCAGGCCACCGAAGTACGTCGGAATAAGCAGCAGCACACACGATTCGAAAGCGGCGCGTCCCACGTCCTGAATGTCGGCCACCTGCAACGTCGCGAGCCAGCCGACACCGAGGGTGCCGAAGAAGCGCGCCCACGCGTGCGCGATGATCGAGATGGCGGCGGCATGGACCGGTCTTACACCGATCGCGAGCAAAAGCGGGGCGACGACTGCAATTGGCGCGCCGAAACCCGCAATGCCTTGAAGAAACGACGAAAATACCCAGCCGAGGCCGAGAATGACGAATAAATCATTGCGGCTGAAACGGGAAATGCCGTGTCGAAGTGCGTCGTAGCCGCCGGCCTGTTTGGTGATCTGATAAAGCAGGAGCGCCGGCCACATTACATAGAGAATGAATATGGCATCCCATACGCCTTTGCCACTGGCGACAGCCAAAGTCGTGATCGGGGTGCGGAATGCGAATACGGCAATCAGGCCGGCAACGAACATCGCGCCAGGGCCTGCCTCGGGCGCCCGCCAACGCAGCGGAACGAGAAAGACAAGCAAGGCGATGATGGAAAGTGTTGCCAGAATCCAGTGAATTAGATCGACCGGAAGGGTGATTTCATTCATCGTTGTCCCTCTCGCAGTTGATACGCCTCGAATGCTGTGAGGGGGCACTATTCGGTATGGCCCGAACTAATAATAGTTCGTTTTCTTAATGCCGCAAGTTGACTGCAAAAGCGTGGATTTATTGCGCTGCGGAATTTATTGCTGGTCTATTGCGGCGGAATTCTGTCTGAAGGCGAGGCGCTGCATTTGAATAAACGATAATTAACGTTTTTAAATCGTCGTCGCGGATGCGATCGTTTCGGGGTTCAATCGTCGACCAAATAACGACCGATGAAGAAACAGCCGGCCGCCAGCGCAGCGCCCAGCGCCGCGACCGTATAGGCAAGCCTGACACCGTGCCACAAGCTATCGAACCATTGATGCAACTGCGCCATCAGCACTGCCGCGTTGCCGCCTATTTGCTGTAGCTCGATCAGATAGCGCGGATCGACGATGCCGTACATCGCGACCGCGCTATCGGGCGGCGGCACGCTGATGTAGATCAGCACCGCGGCGATCAGGCTGACGACCAGGATCGCCGCACCGCAGAGATAGAGCCGCTTTTGCAGCGGCGAGCGTTGGGTGGAGGAAGCTGCGTCGTGATCGTTGCCGTTCATCGTTGCGTGGGTGGGTGCGCTAGCAGCCGTCGTGGAGGAAGCCGAGCCGCCAGTATCGCAGAGCGTGGACCGGGGGCGGCCACGCGCGCCCGGGCCACGTCAGCTCTTCGACGTCAGCAACTTGATCCCGGCAATCCCGAACATTACCGCGAGCGAGCCATCGAGCCAGCGCCGGATCGCCGTATAAACGCGCCGCGCGGATGCCGTCGAAAACAGCATCGCGTAGCTGCTGAATACCGTCGCGCCGATCACCATGCAGCCCAGCACGACCGGCATCACATGCGCGGCGCCGTGTACCGGCGACATCGCGAGCGACACGATCGAAAGCCACACGAGGACCGCTTTCGGGTTGGTCAGATGCAGCAAAAGGCCACGCAGATAGAGCCGCCCGAGCGGTTCGTCGACGCGCGCCGCGCTCGCGGCCGGCTTGCCGGCGCTCAACGCCGAGCGCGCGGACTTGAAGCCGAGCCACAGCAGATACAGCCCGCCCGCGATCCGGATCGCCACGAGGCATTCCGAGTAGGTGGCGAGCACCGCCGACAGCCCGAGCGACGCGAGCAGCGCCCATGAGAACGAGCCCGATACCACCCCGAGCGCGAACACCAGCGCCGCGCGCCGGCCCGCGCTCATCGCGAGCGACATGATCGCGAGATTGCTCGGACCAGGACTCGCGGTGCCGACGAAATAGGCGCTGTAGGCGATCAGGACATCGGCGGTGAGCACAGGGCTGGCGATCATGGCGGGCAAATGTAAGGGCGGGGTGCGTGTTCGGCAATGCGATGCAACGCACCACACGGCCGGTTGAATGAAGCAACGATTCTGCGCGCCGTCGCGCGCCGCTCACAGATACAGTTGCGCGTCCGTATGGCAGCACACTCGGTTCGAAGCCGAATCGAACGTGCGTTGAACGCGCTGCGCCAAGCGCTCAACCGCGCGCCGCGCTCGCAATACACTCCGCCAACGCATCGGCGACCACCGGCCGGCTATGCCGCGGCCGCAGCACGAGTCCGATCTCACGCTCGAAAGTCGCATCGCCGAGTTCGAGTGCCACGACGCTCGCCGGCCATTTGCCGAGACTGGCCGTGTTCGGAATCAGCGCGACTCCCATGCCGCGCGCGACCAGTTGCACGATCGCCTGCAATTCGTCGAGCTCGACCGCATCGCGCACGCCAATGCGCGCGCGCCGCAGAAAACGATCGACGAGCCGCCCGCCAAACGACGCGCGGTCGTAGCGGATGAACGGCTCGCTGCGCAGCAGTTCGCGCCACGTGCGGCCGCCGCGCGCGAGCTTTTTCGGCGCGAGCAGCACGAACGGTTCGGCGACCAGCGTGCGCCATTCGAGCTCCGACGGCAGCGCGAACGGCGGTTTGATGATGACGGCCAGATCGAGTTCGCCCGCGTCGACCTGGCCGAGCAGCGCCAGCGACACGCCCGGCACCACGCGAATCCGCCAGCCGGGACGGTCGACGCGAAAGCGCGCGAGCGCGTCGGCCAGCAGCGCCACCTGCGCGGACGCGATCGCGCCGACCCGCAACATGCCGCTTTCGGCGGCGGCGCCGCTGCGCTCGGAGAGCCGCGCGTAGAGCGTCATCATTTCCTCGGCGAGCGCGAGCGTTTCGCGGCCCGCCTCGTTGAGCGTCGCCGAGCGGCCGGTGCGGTCGAACAGCGGGAAGCCGAGTTCCTGCTCGAGCCGCTGCATCTGCGCGCTGACCGCCGATTGCGTGAGCCCGATGCGCGCGCCCGCACCGGAAAACGTGCCGTACTGGCTGACGGCGATGAAGGTTTTCAACTCGCTGAGCATGATCGATCAATCGATTTTGGTGATGGTCAGGTCAAATATATATCGTTTCTCAACATTTTTATTCATGGTTAGACTTGGCTTTATCTGAGCCGATTGCCTGCCGTGCGAGTCATGCCAGTCGTAACCCAATCCCCACACCACCCAGCGAGTCTTCCTATCATGAGCGTTGCCGAAACCGCTTTGCCGCCGTTCCACCTGGCGTTTCCTGTTCATAGCCTCGCCGCCGCGCGCGAGTTTTACGGCGAATTGCTCGGCTGCCCGGAAGGGCGCAGCTCGGACGCGTGGGTCGATTTCAATTTCTACGGCCATCAGATCGTCGCGCATCTGGCGCCGGATGAAGTCGGTCACCGTCATACCAGTGCCGTGGATGGCGACGCGGTGCCGGTGCGCCACTTCGGCGCAGTGCTGTCGATGGAGCAATGGCAGGCCGCCGCGGATAAACTGCAGAAGGCCGGCGTCGAATTCATCATCGAACCGCATGTGCGCTTCAAGGGCGAGGTCGGCGAGCAGGCGACGATGTTCTTCCTCGATCCGTCGGGCAATGCGCTCGAGTTCAAGGCGTTCGCCGATATGTCGTCACTGTTCGCCAAATAAGCGTCGCTGGCGTTGACGCCGGCACACGGATAGCTGCAAATGAGAAGGCCGGTCGACCATTCAGGTTGACCGGCCTTTTTCGTTGAAGGGGAAGGACCGCGCGAAGCAGAATCGACTCGTGTTGCGAATAAAACTGAAAGCATGTTTCACAATATTTCGAACGAAAGCCCTGCCGTGAATCAGCAAACGTTCCATTAACTGCGCGTAAATTTATTCAACAAACGTTTGCCTGGCGCCTAATTCGCTGCAAATCCGGCGATTGCTTTTCGCCTTCAAAAATGGCGCATTTGCTTTCAACAAGCTTCCTGACAATTTCGCCATTCTCGCGCCATGCAGGCGTTGGTGCTACCGATCTAGCATAAGCGGAGATTCAATCCCTCCCTCCACCCGCATTTTCTCTGGCCCGTTTCAATGTGGATCGTCAACGTAGCGCTTAAGCGGCCATACACGTTCATCGTGATGGCGATTCTGATCGTGCTGGCGACGCCCTTCGTGCTGTTCACCACGCCCGTCGACGTGCTGCCGGAAATCAACATTCCGGTCGTCAGCATCATCTGGACGTACACCGGGCTGTCGGCCGAGGACATGGCCACACGCATCACGTCGGTCAACGAGCGCAGTTTGACCACGACGGTCAACGACATCGAACATATCGAATCGCAGTCGCTGCCCGGCATCGCGATCCTGAAGGTGTTTTTGCAGCCGAACGCGAACATCCAGACGGCCATCGCGCAGACGGTCGCCGTCGAGCAGGCGCAGTTGAAGCAGATGCCGCCGGGCGCCACCGCGCCGCTCGTCATCAGCTACTCGGCTTCGAGTATTCCGGTGATCCAACTCGGACTGTCGAGTCCGAAGCTCTCGGAGCAGGACCTGAACGACACCGCGCTGAACTTCCTGCGTCCGCAACTCGTGACGATTCCGGGCGCGGCCGTGCCGTACCCGTATGGCGGCAAATCGCGGCTGATCTCGGTCGACCTCGATACGCGCGCGATGCTGGCCAAGGGCCTGACGCCGGCCGATGTGGTCAACGCGTTCAACGCGCAAAACCTGATTCTGCCCACCGGCACGGCCAAAATCGGGCCGAAGGAATACACGATCGACATGAACGGTTCGCCGCCGACGCTGGAAGGCCTCAACGATATTCCGGTGCGTACCGTCAACGGCGCGACGACCTATCTGCGTGAAGTCGCGCATGTGCGCGACGGCTACTCGCCGCAGACCAACATCGTGCGGCAGAACGGCCATCGCGGCGTGCTGATGTCGGTGCTGAAGAACGGCAACGCGTCGACGCTGTCGATCGTCGATACGTTGAAAGGCCTGTTGCCGGCCGCGCGCGCCGCGCTGCCGCCGGATCTGCAGATCACCGCGCTGTTCGACCAGTCGGTGTTCGTGAAGGCGGCGGTGCAGGGCGTGGTGCGCGAGGCGCTGGTCGCGGCCGCGCTGACCGCCGCGATGATCCTGCTGTTCCTCGGCAATTGGCGCAGCACCTGCATCATCGCGATCTCGATTCCGCTGTCCATCCTGTCGTCGCTGATCGTGCTGCACGCGCTCGGGCAGACCATCAACATCATGACGCTGGGCGGCCTCGCGCTCGCGGTCGGTATCCTGGTGGACGACGCGACCGTGACGATCGAGAACATCGAGCGGCACCTGCACATGGGCACCAATCTGCACGACGCGATTCTCGACGGCGCCGGCGAAATCGCGGTGCCGGCGCTGGTGTCGACGCTGTGTATCTGTATCGTGTTCGTGCCGATGTTCTTCCTGACCGGCGTCGCGCGCTATCTGTTCGTGCCGCTCGCGGAAGCGGTGGTGTTCGCGATGCTCGCGTCGTACATCCTGTCGCGTACGCTGGTGCCGACGCTCGCGATGCTGCTGATGGGCCACGCGCACAAGCCGAAGGCGGGCGCGAAGCCGGGTCTGTTCATGCGTCTGTATCACCGCTTCGACGCTGGCTTCGAGCGCATGCGCGCGGCCTACATCATGATCCTGAGCAGCCTGCTCGTGCGCCGCAGGATGTTCGGCACGCTGTTCCTCGGTTTCTGCGTGCTGTCGATGGGCCTGTTTTTTGCGCTCGGCGAAGACTTCTTCCCGAGCGTCGACGCGGGCGACATCCGTCTGCACATGCGCGCGCCGACCGGCACGCGGATCGAGGAAACCGCGCGGCTCGCCGACGAGGTCGAGAAGGTGATCCGCGAAGTCGTGCCGCAGAAGGAGTTGGGCACGATTCTCGACAACCTCGGCGTGCCGTATAGCGGCATCAACCTGTCGTATAGCAATGCGGGCACGATGGGCACGCTCGACGGCGAGATCCAGATCGCGCTGAACGAAGGCCACGAGCCGTCGCAGATCTACATGGACAAGCTGCGCACGATCCTGCCGCAGCGTTTCCCGGGCGTCGAGTTCTTCTTTCAGCCCGCTGATATCGTCACGCAGATCCTGAACTTCGGCCTGCCCGCCGCGGTGGACGTGCAGATTGCCGGCGCGAATCAGCAGGGCAACCTCGATGTCGCGCGCAAGCTGTTGAAGCAGGTGCGCCTGATTCCCGGCACCGTCGACACGCATATCCAGCAGAAGCTCGACGAACCGGTGCTCGGTCTGAACATGGACCGTACCCGCCTGCAACAACTGAACCTGACCGCGAACGACGTCGCGCAGAACGTGCTCGTTTCGCTATCGGGCAGCTCGCAGACGTCGCCGGGCTTCTGGGTCAACAACAGGAACGGCGTCGAATACAGGGTCCAGGTGCAAACGCCGCAGTACCAGGTGTCGTCGATCGACGAACTGCTGCGCACCCCGGTGTCGGCCACGATGAACGGGCCGACGCAACTGCTCGGCAACCTCGTGCAGGTGTCGCCGAAGAGCCAGTTCGCGGAAGTCACGCATTACAACATCCGGCCGGTGATCGACCTTTTTGTGAGCGTTGAAAAGCGCGATCTGGGCAGCGTGGCGAATCAGGTCGACAGGATCGTCAACGAGGTGCGCGGTACGCTGCCGCGCGGCAGCACGATCACCGTGCGCGGCCAGGTACAGACGATGCGCAGTTCGTTCTTTGGGCTCGGCATCGGCGTCGCGATGGCGATCGTGCTCGTGTATCTGCTGATCGTCGTGAACTTCCAGTCGTGGGTCGATCCGCTGATCATCGTCAGCGCGTTGCCGGCGGCGCTCGCGGGCATCATGTGGATGCTGTTCCTGACCGGCACCCACTTGAGCGTGCCGGCGCTGACCGGCGCGATCATGACGATGGGCGTCGCGACCGCGAACAGTATTCTGATGGTCGCGTTCGCGCGCCAGCGGCTCTCGGCCGGCGCGCCGCCGCTCACGGCCGCGCTCGAAGCCGGCGCGAGCCGGATCCGTCCGGTGCTGATGACCGCGTTCGCGATGATCATCGGCATGATTCCGATGGCGCTCGGTCTCGGCGAGGGCGCCGAGCAGAATGCGCCGCTCGGCCGCGCGGTGATCGGCGGCTTGCTGTTCGCGACCGTATCGACGCTGTTTTTCGTGCCGCTCGTGTTCGCGGGCATTCACTCGTGGCTTGCGCGCCGTCATAGCAACGGCGGCGGCAACAACGGCCGCGATGGCGGTGGAACAGGCGGCAATGGCGGTGGAACAGGCGGTGATGGCGGTCGAAGCAGCGGCCATAGCGACAGCTCCGCGCCGGAACACAGCAGTGCGGCGACGCCCGCGTAAAAGTTAAACGATGGTTGACTGAGATGACCGAAAAAACTCATGCATCGCTAGCGATCCCCACGCGGGAAACCGAACAGGGGGAACACCTGCTGCCGCCGCGCCATCGCGAATGGAAGCGCGCGAAGATCGCGATCCTGATCGTGCTCGTGCTGCTCGCAATCGGCACGCTGCGCACGGTGATCGCGAACGTGATGCAAAACCGCGAAGTCACGGCGACCGCGCAGCAAAACGCCACGCAGTACGTGAACGTCGTCACGCCACAGCAGACCGACGGCGGCGGCAACACGCTGCTGCCGGGCACGTTGCGCGGCTATGTCGAATCGCCGATCTATGCGCGCGCGACCGGCTATCTGCTGCACTGGTACGTCGATATCGGCGCCCGCGTGAAGCAGGGGCAATTGCTCGCCGAGCTCGATACGCCGGAAATCGATCAGGAACTCGCGCAGGCGCTGGCGCAGCGTCAGCAGATCAATTCGAGCCTCGCGCTCGCGAAGAGCTCGCTGGAGCGCTGGCAGCAGCTTCGTCAGCGCGATGCGGTGTCGCAACAGGAACTCGACGAACGGCAAAGCACCTACACGCAGGACCTCGCGAATCTCGCCGCTGCCGACGCGAACGTCAAGCGTCTGCAGCAGCTCGAATCGTTCAAGCGGATCGTCGCGCCGTTTGCGGGCGTGGTCACGCAGCGCAACGTCGACGTCGGCGATCTGATCGACGCGGGCAGCGGCACGAGCCGGGCCCTGTTCGCGCTCGCGCAGTCGGACCCGTTGCGCGTCTATGTGCAGTTGCCGCAGGCCTACGCGCAGAACGTCGCGGTCGGGCAGAAGGTCGTGGTCACGCAGGCCGAGCTGCCGGGCCAGCAGTTCAACGGCACGATCACGCATATGTCAGGCGCGATCGACGTGCCCACGCGTTCGTTGCAGATCGAAGTGACGCTGCCGAATCCCGACGCCAGGCTGCGCCCCGGCGCCTACGTGCAGGTCGAGGTGCCGGCCGCCGCGCACGAGCGCCTGACGGTGCCGGGCAACGCATTGCTGTTTCGCGCGGAGGGTCCGCGCCTCGCGGTCGTCGATGCGAAGGGCAACGTGAGCCTGCACAAGGTCGTGATCGCGGTGGACCTCGGACAGCAGCTCGAAATCGAAAGCGGTATCTCGCCGACCGATCGCATCATCATCAATCCAAGCGACTCGATTGCCGACGGCGATCACGTTCAGGTGCAGCCGCTGCCGAAGAACGGCAAGGAGGCGTCTTGATGTTCGCGGCTTCCCGCCGGGCGCGCCCACGCTGCACCCCGTTCACCGCGCTGGGCGCTTGCGCCGGCGCGGCCTTGCTCGCCGCTTGCACGGTGGGTCCCGACTATCAGCGTCCGCAAGCCGAGGTGCCGCCCGAATGGCACACCGATTCGTTCTGGCGCGTCGCCGCGCCGTCGCATGCGCCGATTGCGCCGGACTGGTGGACGGGCTTCGCCGACCCGACGCTCGCGACGCTCGAAACCCAGGCGCTCGCGCAGAACCAGACGCTCGCCGCGGCGAGCGCGCACTATGAGCAGGCCAAGGCGACACTCGCGAACACCAGCGCGCAGCGCGTGCCGGAAGTCAATTTCTCGGCCCAGGCCTCGCGCTTTCGCATTTCGCACGACCGGCCGCTGACCAACTACGCGACGCCGACTCAATCGACGGTACAGAACAACATCCAGCTCGGACCGAC
Source organism: Paraburkholderia sp. BR13444 (assembly GCF_040948755.1). NCBI lineage: Bacteria > Pseudomonadati > Pseudomonadota > Betaproteobacteria > Burkholderiales > Burkholderiaceae > Paraburkholderia > Paraburkholderia sp. BR13444. The sequence goes on from NZ_JBFPKM010000005.1 coordinate 478,423, forward strand.
GCTCAGCTACGACACCGATCTGTTCGGCCGCATCCGTCGTGAGGTCGAGGGCGCGCAGGCGTCGGCCGAACAGTCGGCGGACGATCTCGCGAACGCACGCCTCGTGCTGACGACCGATCTCGCCACCGACTACTTCTCGCTGCGTGAGCTCGACAACGAGATCGACGTGCTGAACCAGTCGGTGAAGCTGCAGCAGAAGGCGCTCGACTACGTGAACACCGAGCATGATCTCGGTTCGGTATCGGGCCTCGACGTGCTGCAGCAGAAATCGCAGCTCGATGCGACGCGCGTGCAGGCGCAACTGCTGCTGAATCAGCGCGCGCAATTCGAGCATGCGATCGCCGCGCTGGTCGGGGTGCCTGCGCCGCAGTTCGCAATCGAGCCGAAGGTGCTCGACATCAAGCCGCCGACGGTGCCGCTCGGCGTGCCGAGCGACGTGCTGCAGCGGCGGCCCGACGTCGCATCGGCGGAACGCGCGATGGCGGCCGCCAACGCGCAGATCGGCGTGGCCAAGGCCGCGTTCTTCCCGAGCCTGACGCTGACGCCGGGCATCGGCTGGGAGAGCACCGAGTTCGCCAATCTGCTGAGCGCGCCCACGCTGATGTGGACGCTCGGCGCGGCGGTCGGCCAGGTGATCTTCGACGGCGGGCGGCGCGCGGCCAACGTCAAGTTCGCGAGCGAGGGCTACAAGGCGACCGAGGCGAATTATCGGCAGACGGTGCTAAGCGCGTTCCAGCAGGTGCAGGACGGCATCACCGGACTGTCGGTGCTCGATGGCGCGGCGAAGCAGTCGCGCGAGGCGGTCGAGGATGCGCAGCGGCTGCTGTCGCTCGCGAACGATCGCTATTCGGGCGGGCTCGTCGCGTATCTGAACGTGATCGACGCGCAGGAATCGCTGCTGACGAGCGAGCGCACGGATGTGCAGATTCATGGGCAGCAGTTGACGCTGTCGGTGGCGCTGGTGAAGGCGCTCGGCGGCGGTTGGGATGGCGGCGCGCAAGGCAGTGCGATGGCCGCGAACGAGGCACATGCAACCGACGCTGCGGCGATGCCGCAGCAAGCGCCCGCCGGCGACGCGCAGCAGAAAGACATGCCGGCTCCTGCACGCTGAATCGCCGCGGCCGAGCTTCCATGCCGACGCAGTGGGATCGGCGCGAAGAATCGAGGGCGTTCGTATAATGCAAGGTTGACAGCCACTAGTGGCGGGGACACGGATGAAATTGCTGATTGTTGAAGACGAGCACAAGGTGGTGGACTACCTGCGCTCCGGTTTGACAGAGCAGGGCTGGGTCGTCGACGTCGCGCTCGACGGCGAGGAGGGCACGCACCTGGCCACCGAATTCGATTACGACGTGATCGTCCTCGACGTGATGCTGCCCAAGCGCGACGGCTTCAGCGTGCTGAAGGCGCTGCGCATGCGCAAGTCGACGCCGGTCATCATGCTGACCGCGCGCGACCACGTGAACGATCGCGTGCGCGGCCTGCGCGAAGGCGCCGACGACTACCTGACCAAACCGTTCTCGTTCCTCGAACTCGTCGAGCGTCTGCATGCGCTCGCGCGCCGCACGCGTTCGCAGGAGTCCACGCTGATTTCGGTCGGCGATCTGTTCGTCGATCTGATCGGCCGCCGCGCGACTCGCGACGGCGTGCGCCTCGACCTGACCGCGAAAGAGTTTCAACTGCTCAGCGTGCTCGCGCGCCGCCAGGGCGACATTCTGTCGAAGACCGCGATCACCGAGCTCGTATGGGACGTCAATTTCGACAGCCACACGAACGTCGTCGAAACCGCGATCAAGCGGCTGCGCGCGAAACTCGACGGCCCATTCCCGTCGAAGCTGCTGCACACGGTGCGTGGCATGGGCTACGTGCTCGAAGTGCGCGAAGAGGCCGAGTCATCATGAACCGCTCGATTGCCCGCCGCCTTGCGTCGATGTTCGCGCTGGTGGCGCTGTTCGTTTTTACGCTCGTCGGCAGCGGGCTCTTTCTGGTGCTGCGCTCGCAGCTCGAACATCATCTGCGCGAGTCGCTCGACGATCGCACGCAGATCGCGCGCATCATCGTCTCTCACGCGGTGACGCCAGAAAAATGGCGGATGGCCCGCGAAAAACTCACCGACATGACGCCGCACGACCGCAGCACCATGTACTCGGTGACGAGCGCGGAGCCGAACTTCCACTTCGGCACGCCGGTGCAGGGAACGGTCACGAAGAGCTGGCCCGGCGGCTACGCGCGCATCGCGCCGGAGGGCGGCGGCCCCGACATGCTGACCTCGACGGTGATCTTGCCGGCCAATGGCGCGCGGCCGGCGGTGCAGTTGCAGGTCGCGGCGAGCTATTCGCCGAACCTGCGCACGATGCGCGTGTTCGGCTCGGCACTCGCGGCGCTGTCCGCGCTCGGCAGTCTCGCGGTGCTGCTGCTCAGCTACTCGGTCACGCGCATCGGCCTCGCACCGCTCACGCGTCTGACGCGCGACGCATCCGCGGTCAGCCCGAACAACCGCTCGCAGCGGCTCAATACCGCGTCCTTGCCGCTCGAACTGAACGATCTCGCCAACTCGTTCAATGGTGCGCTCGAACGGCTCGACGGCGCCTACGGCCGCCTCGAATCGTTCAATGCGGACGTCGCGCATGAACTGCGCACGCCGGTCACGATCCTGATCGGCCAGACGGAGGTCGCGCTGACGCGCAACCGCTCGGTCGACGATCTGCGCCACACGCTGCAATCGAACCTCGAAGAATTCGAGCGGATGCGCGCGATCATCAACGACATGCTGTTCCTCGCGCGTGCCGATCAGGGCGAACGCGCGACGGGGTTGATTGAGGTGTCGCTCGCGGCCGAAGTCGCGCATACGCTGGAATTTCTGGAGATTCCGCTCGAAGAGGCGCGCGTGCATGCGAAGTTGCAGGGCGATGCGTTCGCGCGCGTGAACCGGTCGCTGTTCGGCCGCGCGTGCACGAACCTGCTGATGAACGCGATCCAGCACTGCGAGCCGGGCGCGACGATCAACGTGACGATCGCGCGCGGGGAAGGTGCGATGCGCGACCAGGTGCGCGTCGTGGTGGCGAATCCGGGCGCGCCGATCGCGCCGGACGTCCTCGAACATCTGTTCGACCGTTTCTATCGCGCGGAAGTCTCGCGTACCAATAGCCGCGAAAACCACGGGCTCGGACTCGCGATCGTGAAGGCGATCGCCGAGATGCATCGTGGCACCGTATCCGCGCACAGCGCGAACGGCATCAACACGTTTTCGTTTTCGATGGCGGCGTCGGTGATGTCCACTTCGGGCGATATACCGGCCGCGCGTGCGAGCGCGAATGCCAATGCGAATGCGGCCGGCGTCGCCGCCGATACATCCTATTCGTCGCTCGCGAAAGGCAAGTCGGCCTGAACCGGCAGGCGCGGCTTCAGCGCCTGTTCGCTGGCCGAGCTCAGCGTGCTGATGCGCACGCCCAATAGCCGCAGCTTGCGGTTCAACTGCACGCGTCGCAAACATTCGGTCGCCGCGCGGCGGATTTCGGTCGCGTCGGCGGTCGGTTCGTCGAGCGTCAGGTCGCGCGTGACGGTGCGGAAATCGTCGTAACGCAGCTTGATGCCGATCGTGCGGCCCACGTAGCCCTTGCGCACGAGATCGTCGGCGACACGCACGCACAGCCCCGTAAATGCGCTAGATAACGCCGGCCGATCGTGACGCGGATGCAGATCGCGTTCGAAGGTGGTCTCGCGGCTGATCGATTTCGGCTCCGATTCGACCACCACCGGCCGCTCGTCGTGACCCTGCGCAACTTCCATCAGCCACGCGGAATAGCTGCGCCCGAAATTGTCCTGCAACAGCCCGGCGTCGGCGGCGGCCAGATCGCCGACCGTCGCGAGGCCGAGCGCGCTCAGCTTCTCCGCCGCCTTCGGGCCGATGCCGTTGACCTTGCGCACCGGCAGCGGCCATACGCGCAGCGGTATGTCGGCTGGCGTGAGGATCGTCAGGCCGTCGGGCTTGTCGAGTTCGGAGCCGATCTTCGCGAGCAGCTTGTTCGGCGCGACGCAGATCGAACACGTGAGACCGGTGGCCTGATGAACGGCATCCTTGATGCGCCGCCCGATATCGGCCGGTTCGCCCGGCAGCTCGGTCAGGTCGATATAGATCTCGTCGATGCCGCGATCCTCGATGCGGTCCGTGAACGTCCTGACGGCCGCCTTGAAGAGGCGCGAGTAGTGGCGATACGAATCGAAGTCGGTCGGCAGCAGGATCGCGTCGGGCGCGAGCGCGGCGGCCTTCATCATGCCCATCGCCGAAAACACGCCGAGCGCGCGCGCCTCGTACGTCGAGGTGGTGACGACGCCGCGGCCCGCGTAATCGCGCAGCTTCGCGAAGCGCTTGCTGCCGTCTTCGAGCAGTTGCGGCGCGCTGTTGCGGCCGCCGCCGATCACCACCGCGCGGCCGCGCAGTTCCGGATAGCGCAGCAGTTCGACGGACGCGTAAAACGCGTCCATATCAAGGTGCGCGATGCGGCGGGATGGCGAATTCATGGAAATTGAAGCGGGCGATGGGAATGAACGAAAGCGGTGACGGCGCGCGTCGCGACGCCGCCAGGCCGTAATGGTACCTTGCCGGGCGCGCCACCGGTCAGGGTCGCCGCGGCTGGCCGCATGCGTGGCATTCAACGGAATGTTGAAAAAGCGGCTCCAGTAACTATTCTTCACACTGAAATCCGCAGGTTGCGTGGCGGGTCCAGGCGGGGCCGCAACCGCTGCAGCCGAATTCGCCGCGACCGTCCACCACCGGGCTCGACAGATGATCAAGCGCATGTCGCTGATTTCGGCGTATATCGCACTCGGCTGCGCCGCAATGGTGCTGCCGGTCCTGATCAGCATCTATATCGCGAACGAAGACGTCGCCCGCCGCGAGCAGCGAGATCTGAGCCTTTACGCGGAGAAGGCCATGATGCGCACGGAACTGGTCACATATCAGGGCTTTGCCGCGATCGCGGACCTGCAGGCCGAGCACGCCGAGCCGTGCTCGCCGGAATACCTGAAACGGGCCGCCCATGTGATCTTCAACTACCGCTACGTGCGGGACGCGGGCGCGTACGGCGACGGGCGCTATCTTTGCTCGCCTCTTCTGGGCGAGGTTCGGACCCAGGATGTCGAACTGCCGCCGCCGCGCTGGCGCAGCAACGACGGCTACCTGGTCTGGTTTCAGCAAAAGAATCCGCTCAGCGACTTGCGCGAGGATATCCAGATCGGGCGCAACGGCGAATACGTGTCGATCGATCCCCAGTCATATGTCGATGTGATGGATCCAGCGGGAAGGGCGATCGCGACGATCAACACGGAGTTAAATTCGATCGTTGCACTGTCGTCCGGCGCGGACCCCGACGAGATGCTCCATGCATGGAAGCAGGCGGGGCGCGTCGATAGCGATGAATGGAACTACGCGGTGGCACGCTCGGAGACGCGCGCCCTCGGTGTCGTCGTCAAAGGCCGGCGCACCAGCCTGCTCAGGGACTGGCCCGGGCTGCTGGCGACGTGGCTATCGTTCGGCGTCGCGATGGGCGCCGCGTTCGGCTGGTTCGCGTTCAAACGGATCTCGCGGCAGGTGTCGTTCCAGGCCTCGCTCGAATGGGCGATCTCCCACAAAACCATCGACGTCGTCTATCAACCGATCGTGAATCTCGCGACCAGCGAATGCGTCGGCGTCGAAGCGCTGGCCAGATGGAATCTGAACGGACGCGATATCTCGCCGAATATCTTCATCGCATTGGCCGAGCAGCATGGCCTGATCCAGTCGTTGACCGACCTCGTGTTCGATCAAGCGCTGCAAGATCTGGCAGAGCTATTGCGTTCGCGGCCGTCGTTCTACGTGTCGGTCAACGTCAGCGGCGAGGATCTGCGCACGCCGCGCTTTCTGAACCTGATCAACGCGAGGCTCGCCGGAACCGGCCTGCGTCCCGCGCAGATCAGGATCGAAGCGACGGAGCGCAGTTTTCTGAACGCCGATGTAACCCGGCAGACGATCGCGGCCTTCCGAAGCGCCGGCCACCCGGTTTATATCGACGATTTCGGCACCGGCTATTCGAGCCTCGCCTATTTGCAAACCTTCATGATCGACGTGCTGAAGATCGACAAATCGTTCGTGGACACGATCGCCCAAGACGCGGCGTCGAGCATCGTCGCGCCGCATATCATCGAGATGGCGCACGAATTGGGGGTGGAAATCGTCGCGGAGGGGATCGAGCGCAGCGAGCAGGTCGAGTATCTGGTGCGCCGGGGCGTTCAGTATGGCCAGGGCTGGCTGTTCGCGAAGGCGATGCGTCGCGAGGAACTGCTCGCATGGCTCGAGGCGCGCCGCGCGTCGCATGCGCCGGCACAGCCCGCGATCCAGTAGTTCAGCGCCCGGCCTGGCCGGGCGCGATGCGCTTACTGCTTGATGCCTTCGGCCTGGATATGCAGCGTGGTCTTCATGTTGAAGCCGTACGCCTTGCCGAAGTCGATGCCGAAATCGTCGCGATTGAACGTCGCGACCGATTCCGTGCCGCACACTTCGCGCTTGAGCATCGGGTGCTGGATGCACTTGAACGATTCGATCTTCAGGTTGACCGGCTTGGTCACGCCGTGCAGCGTCAGCGTGCCGATCACTTCGACCGGCTTGTCGCCGTCGAAGCGGATCTGCGTGCCCTTGTAGGTCGCGGTCGGGAACTTCGCGGTGTCGAAGAACTTGTCGCCGACCAGTTCCTCGTTGAGCTTGTCGTTGCCGATGCCGACCGAGCTCAGATCGATCGTCGCCTCGACCGTGCCGGTCTTCGCCGCGCGATCGAGCACGACGGTGCCGTTGGCTTTCTGGAACTTGCCGCGCCAGATCGACAGGCCGCCGAAGTGGTCGGTCTCGAAGCTCGGCGATGTGTGCGTCGGATCGAGCAGGTAGGTCTCGGCGGCAGCCATCGCGTTGAACGAGCATGCGGCGGCGAGCGCGCCGGCGGCGAGCAGGAAGGATTTCTTCAAGTTGGACTCCAGGGGTCTAAAGGTAATGCGGTGCTGCTGTGTTGAACGTTATTTGTTTGCCGCGACCAGATGAAATTTGATGACGACTTCGTCGGCGACCACCGACGTGTCTTTCCATTCGCCGGTGCCGACGTCGAACTGCGTGCGCTTGATCGGCAGCGAGCCGTCGAAGGTTTGCGTGGCGCCCTGGCTCGCGATCACGACCGGCACGACGACCGTTTGCGATTTGCCCTTGATCGTCAGCTTGCCGGTCACCTTGTACTGGTTGCCGCCGGCCGGCGCGATCGAGCTCGACACGAAGGTCGCGCTCGGGAAGGCGCCGCTGTCGAACCATTCCTTGCCTTGCGCCTGCTTGTTGTAGTCGTCCGCGCCGAGGTCGTAGCTCGCGGTGTCGATCGACACGTTCGCGCTGCCCGCGGCCGGCTTGGCCGGATCGAAGTTCAGCTGCGCTGAGAACTTCCTGAACTTGCCGTCGACGGGCACGTTCATCTGTTTGGTCGTCGCGATCACGCTGCTTTTCGCGAGGTCGACGTCGGCGTGGGCGAGGTTCGCGCCGATGAGCGCAAGCGCCGCGAAAGAAGCGAGCGCCGCGCGATGAGCGGAGAGATAAAAGGGTGTCTTCATGATGGTACGCATCCTATCCGAGCTTCGCGGCGTGATTGCACACCGCGAGGAATTTGATTGCCAACCAGTCGTAACCAATCGACAGGCGTTGTGCCTTTCTTCAAGCTGTCATGTCGTTATGCATGGGTCTTCAGAAACGGCACCATGCGCGCGAGCAGGCCGTCACGATCGACGAACTGATGCTTGAGCGCCGCGAGCACGTGCATCAGCACCAGTGCGAGCAGCGTGTAATTGAGCAGCACGTGCACGGTGCGCAGCGTGGCCTTCAGCGCCTGATCGGGACCGATGATGGTCGGCAGCGGCACGACGCCCAGATACACAACCTGAATGCCGGCCGCCGAGCTGTAGAAGTAGCCGGACAGCGGAATCGCGAGCATCAGCAGATACAGCAGGCCGTGCACCAGATGCGCGGCGGCCTTCTGCCATGCGGGCGTTGCGGCATCGAGCGCGGGCGCGCGGTGCGTCGCGCGCCACAGCACGCGCAGCAGCGCGAGCGCGAACACGGTCACGCCGATCCATTTGTGCCACGAGAAGTATTTGAGCTTCGTCGGCGTGAAGCCTGGGATATCCGTCATGATCCAGCCGATGTAGAAGCCGCAGATCATCAGCGCGGCGATCAGCCAGTGCAGCGCGATTGCGGCGCCGTGGTAGCGCGTGGGAGCGGAAGCCTGTGTTTGCATCGTTCTCTATCCGTTGCTCGCGATAAGCCGCGTGGAAATGCGGATAGTAGGGAGGTCAAGAGAAACTGAATAGGGGGTGCGCGGGAACAGATTGTTTCTTCGTTGACGTTAATTGTGTTGAAAGGCTTGCGCGTGACAAGGCACGCCGACTGCCGTGGACCGGTCGCTGCGGCAACCGCTGTGGTAACTTGTGGCCCCGAACAACAAGGTTGCGCGCGCTTTGCCCAGCCACCGACATAACCCATTATCCGGGCCTTAAGCTGTGAATTCCGTTTTTCTTTCCTGGGGCATTGCCGCGGCCGCCACCGCCGGTGTGATCACACGGCCGTTCAAATGGCCCGAAGCCGTGTGGGCCGTCGCGGGCGCGGTGATGCTCGTCGTGCTCGGCCTGTTGCCCTTGCATCTGGCGATCGAAGCGATCGGCAAGGGCACCGACGTCTATCTGTTCCTGATCGGCATGATGCTGCTATCCGAAGTCGGCCGTCGCGAAGGGCTGTTCGACTGGGTCGCGGTGCTCGCGGTCAATCATGCGCGCAGTTCGCCGCGCAAGCTGTTCGTGCTCGTGTATCTGTTCGGCGTGGTGATCACCGCGTTTCTTTCCAACGACGCCACCGCCGTCGTGCTGACGCCCGCCGTGTTCGCGGCGGCGAAGAAAGCGAAGACGCCGCCGCTGCCGCTGCTGTTCGTCTGCGCGTTCGTCGCCAATGCGGCGAGCTTCGTGCTGCCGATTTCGAATCCGGCCAACATCGTGCTGTACGGCAATCACACGCCGCCGCTGGGACCGTGGATGCTGCGCTTCGCGCTGCCGTCGGTGCTGTCGATCGGCGCGACCTTCGTGATGCTGCGCTGGACACAACGCGACGCGCTGGCGGGCGTCTGCGAGGCGAATCTCGACGCGGTCGAGCTGTCGGCAAGCGGCAAGGTCGCACTCGCGGGCATCGCGGTGACGGCCGGCGCGCTGCTGACGGTCTCCGCGTACGACATCCAGCTCGGCATGCCGACCGCGATCCTCGGCACGCTGACCGCGCTCGTCGTGCTGATCAAGGAACGCAAATCACCGCTGCCGATGATCCGCGAAATTTCGTGGAATGTGTTGCCGCTCGTCGCCGGGCTGTTCGTGCTGGTCGAGATGCTCGATCACACCGGCGTGATCAGCACGTTCGCGGGTGCGTTGCGGCGCGCGACCGAGCACAACGAAATGGAAGCGGCCGCGTGGGCCGGCACGAGCATCGCGGCGCTCAGCAATCTGATCAACAACCTGCCGTCCGGACTGATCGCGAGTTCGACCGTGATGCAGGCGCAGAGCCCCGAGCGCGTGATCGACGCGTTCCTGATCGGCGTCGACCTGGGGCCGAACCTGTCGATCAGCGGCTCGCTCGCGACCATCCTGTGGCTCAACGCGATTCGCCGCGAAGGCGAAGACGTCGGCTTCATGAAATTCCTGAAGGTCGGTGTGCTGGTGATGGTGCCCGCGCTCGTGCTGGCGCTTGGGGCACGGATTCTAACGGGCTGAACGGACGGCTGACCGGTCCTTCCTCCGCGGGCTTGCGCGGGACCCGCGGCGTGCGGCGCCGGCGAGCTGGTCCAGTTGCGCGCCGACCGAGCGCAGCCTCGCTTCGAGGTGAGCGACGCGCTGACGTTGCGCGGGCACCATCGAAGATCGGTTCAACGCATGCAGCCGGCGATGCCAGTACGACAGCGGAAAACGGTCGCGCGCTGAAAGTGCATTGAAAACGACTTCGAGGTGGGCAATTTCCCTGTCGATATCTTGGTAACTCATCACAAAGGTCCAGGAAAGATGTGGGGATAGGGGCGCGCGAACCTGAAAGGGACAGCAAGCTCCGTTCCATCCCGCCTTTATGTAGTCAAAATCAGCCGTGACGGCGCAAAGCGCCACATGGGAGCGCGCCTGGCGCGCTGCGCGATGGTAAGAAGCGGCAAAGTCCATGCAAGCTTTACTGGCGGCGCCCCCGCGCGCCGCGGCGGCGCTCCACCTTTCAACCAGACAACGGGAATTCACCAGGCGTGCGCGCCAGGCGCGTGTCCTATGCTGAGTCAACGGCGTGGCCCGGCCGTGTGCGATCGAAAACCGCCCGCGCGGGGGCCCGCAACGCGCTTTCAATGCGGCACGATCACCAGCGGTTGCGCATAGCTGACGGTCGGCGCGGGCACCACCGCATAGTTGGGCGCGGGCGGCGCGACCGCGGCGGCGGTGGCGGAAGAGTTCGCCGGCTGTACGGGCGGCGCCGCGACGATGGTCGCGGCCGCCACCGGAACGGCGACAGGCGGCGCCGACACGTACACGGTATTGATCGGCACCGGGTAGTAGACCGGCCGTGGCGGCGGCGCGTAGACCACGGCGGCGGGCAGATACACGACGACTCTCGCGTAGGCAGTGGAAGAACAGGCGAGACCGATGGCGGTGAAAGTCGAAGCACAGGCGAGACGGATACTCATTTGGGACTCCTGATGCGTGAAAGCCGACAGACGGCAGACGGAACGATACGCAGCAGGTCCGCGAAGCGAAACCGCAAACTCATTTCATTCGATGTCACGCGGCACCGGCACTGGGCGCCGTGACATGATTCGACATGATTCTTGAATTGCGGTCGCGCAGCGTCTGACCAAGAATTCGGCCTGTCATCGAAACGGATCGCGGCACCCAGCCAGGCGACGGTCGATGTTCCAACCGAAGGAGTCAGTCATGAAGAAGTTGCTCGCCACCGTGCTGCTGTGCTGCGCGTCCACCGTCACGTTCGCTCAGGCCGCCGCGCCGCAAGGTATCAGCCAGCAGCGCATGGAGCGCATGGAGCAGCAGTTGCAGACGCGCTTTTCAACCGCGAATACCACGCACGACGGCAAGCTGACCCGTGACCAGGCGGCGGCCGGCATGCCGATGCTCGCGCGTCATTTCGATGAGATCGACACGCAGAAGGCCGGCTACATCACGCTGCCGCAGATCGAGGCGTTCATGCAGGAACGCGGCGCCGCACACTGAGCGGCTCGGACATCGAGGAGCTTTCGGATGGAACGCCCCGCCAGGATCATCGTGCTCGACGACGAAGCCGAGTTGCGCAACATGCTGCTGCGCTTCCTGCGCGGCCACGGTTTCGACGTGCGCGCGGCCGAGGACGGCAAGCGTCTGAACCGCTACCTGGAGCGAGAGCCGTTCGATCTGCTGATACTCGATCTGATGATCGGCGAAGAGGACGGCCTCGAGATTTGCGCGAAGCTGCGCGCGCAAGGGCAGACCTTGCCGATCCTGATGCTGACCGCGAAGGGCGATCCGCTCGATCGCGTGACCGGCCTCGAAACCGGCGCCGACGACTACCTCGCGAAGCCGTTCCTGCCGCGCGAGCTGGTGGCGCGAATCAATGCGCTGCTGCGCCGCCAGAAGATGGCCGCCGGCGACGTCACGGTGACCTCGCAGCGCGTGCGTTTCGGCAACTTCACGCTCGACGTCGGCAAGCAGGAACTGTCGCGCGCGGGCGAGCCGCTCGAGATTCATTCCGCGCAGATGCTGCTGCTGATCGCGCTCGCGTCGTCGCCGAATCGCGCGGTGAGCCGCGACAACCTGCTCGCGCGTGCGCGAGGGCGCGACCACGATGCGCTCGATCGCAGCATCGACGTGCAGGTGCTGCGGCTGCGGCAGATCGTCGAGGACGACCCGTCGAAGCCGCGTTTCATTCGTACCGTCTGGGGCGTCGGCTATATGCTCGTCGCCGATGTCGAATCATGATGCGCTCGCTGTCGCGCAGGCTGCTGCCGCGCACGCTGCTCGCGCGCAACATCGCGCTATTGATCGCGCTCGTGATGCTGAGCCAGATCTGCTCGATCGTCGTGCTGCTGCATTACGTGCAGCGGCCACGGGTCGAGCGCGCGGCGGCCGTGTTCGCGACCTACGTGACGACGCTCGACAACCTGCTCGCGGCCACTCCGCCCGCCTCGCGCGCGGCGCTGACCGCACGACTCGACGCGCGCGAGCAATTGCCCCCCGAAGCGACCGACACGCCGCCGCACGATCTGTTGCACGCGTATCGCACCTATCAGCGCGGCGTGTTCATCGACAGCCTGCAAAAGCATTTGCCCGCCGATATGCCCGCGCGCTGGCAGACCGAGGGCGCACAGCGGCTGTGGATTCGCATGCATGGATCGCTTGCCGGCGCCGGCAACGCGGCGGGCTTGGCGAGCGCGCCATACTGGATTGCGCTGCCGGTTCCCGAGGACGCGCAGGGCAGCGGCCTCGAAGTGGCAATCTTCCTGTCGTCGGGTCTCGCCGTGCTTGCCGCGCTCGCCGGCTACGCGATCCAGCTGCATCTGAACGAACCCTTGCACGAGCTCACGCAAGCGGCGCGCCGCGTAAGCGCCGGCGATCTGCCCGCACCGGTGCCGACCGACGGCCCCGCCGAAATCGCCGCCGTGGGCAGCGCATTCAATCAGATGACGCGCGCGTTACGGGACGCCGAAGCGACGCGTGCGTTGATGCTCGCGGGCATCTCGCACGACATCCGCACGCCGTTGACGAAGCTGCGCCTGTCGATGGCGATGGCGATGCCGCAAGGGGCCGACAGCAGCTTCGTGATCGCCGCCGAATCGTATCTGGACCAGATCGAGACGATCCTGCAGCAGTTCATGGACTACGCGGGCAGCGGCGAGCGCGAGGAAGCGCAGCCCGGCGATCTGAACGCGCTGATCGAAAGGCTCGCGGGCGACTTCGCTGGGCTCGGGCATGAGTTCGAACTTTCGTTGGGCAGTTTGCCGGCCGTTCCATATCGGCCGATCAGCATGATGCGGCTGCTGATGAACCTGATGCAGAACGCGATCGTCTACGGCGGCAGCGGGCTTGCGGTGCGCACGTGGGCGACGCAGGAAGCGGTGACGGTCGCGGTCTGCGATCGCGGCAAAGGTTTGACGGCGCAGGAGTTGGAAAAGCTGAAGGCGCCGTTCCAGCGTGGCCGCAATGCGCGTGCGCACAGCGGCGGCACGGGGCTGGGTCTGTCGATCGTCGAGCGGATCGCACGGTTGCACGGCGGCGGCCTGCAGTTTCATCCGCGCGAAGGGGGCGGCCTCGAAGTGTGGGTCGTATTGCCGGTCAAGGCGGCATAACCGCCAAACGGGAGCAGGGCGCGGTGTTGCTGCCGCTCACTCGCGATCGAGCCACGCGTCGAGCCCGACGCGAAACGCGACGCCCGCGATCACTGGCACGGTCAGCATCAGGATGATGCCGAAGTTCGGGATCTCGTCGCCGTACATGATCGGGTTGTACAGCACGACGCCCGACACGATCGCGAACATCACCACGCCAATGGCGACCATCAGGAGATTGCGCACGGACAGGGACAGCGTCCTGCGCTTCGGCTTGTCGTTCGTGTCGTGAGCGCCGGGTGCTTCGTCGTGTTGGGCAGGCATGATGGTTCTCGTGACAAAAGACGCGGCATCGGAAGCGGCCGCAGTGGACACCGCGCCCGGCATCATACCCGCGCGCGCACGGCTGATGCAGTTGTCCGCGCCGTTGCGGGTACTCATCCTTACCAACAATATATGCCATTCCAGTCTGCGATTTCAGGCGTCGGCTTGCGACCTCGCGGGAAGCGCCATTGCAGCCACCTGATGTAGCACGTCTGAAGCATCATGAAGACACCTACGCCACGGCGGCAGAGGTTCGGTGTTTGGACTAGGACGCCGCTTCAGTGTGATCGAGCCATTGCGCGAACTCGTGCCGCAACTGTGCGATATCGAGCGGCTTGCCGAGGAGCCGCGCACCCGGAATCGCCGCCCCGATCTCCGCGCTGCGACCGTAGCCCGACACCAGCAGCACGCGGATTGCGGGCTGCACTTGTCGCACGGCGCGCGCGAGTTCATCGCCGGACATACCGGGCAGCGTGAGGTCGGTCAACAGCACGTCGTAGTGTTGCGTGTTCGCGAGCGGCAGCGCTGCTTCCGCGCTCGCGACCGCGGTGCACGCGAGACCTAGCGCGCCGAGCAGTTCGCCAAGCGCCTCGCGCGATTCGGTGTCGTCCTCGACGAACAGCACGCGTGCGGCTTCCTGGGACGCGCGCGGCTGGGCCGCCTTTTGCGGCCTTTTCTTCGGCTCTTTTTTCGACGTTTTCTGCGGCGCCTTCGTCGCGCCATACGTGTCGACGGTTTCGTACGCCGCGGGCGGAACGCATGCGGCGATACGCGCTTCTCGCATCTCGGCCGCGCGGTCCGCGCGGGTGGCGCCCGAGCGTAGAACGTTACGCACCAGACGCGCGAGATCGTCGCGCCGGTACGGCTTCGACAGCAGCGTGATGCCCGCGTCGAGCTTGCCGTGGTGGACGATTTCGTCGCGCGTATAGCCCGATGTGAACAGCGTGGGCAGCGGCGGCGTGCGCGCGGCCGCGCGTTGCGCGAGTTCGACGCTCTTCAGCTTGCCGGGCATCACGACGTCGGTGAACATCAGATCGATCGGCACGTCGCTGTCGATGAACTCGAGCGCCGCGTCGCCATTCGACGCGGTCAGCACCTTGTAGCCGAGCTGCGCGAGCATTTCCACCGCGGTCAGCCGCACGTCGGCATCGTCCTCGACGACGAGTATCGTTTCGCCGCCGCCGACCGATGCCGCGGTGCCGTCGACGGTCTCCGGCGTCTCCGCCTCGCAGCAGCGCGGAAAGAACAGCGACACGGTCGTGCCGCGTCCCACTTCGCTTTCGATCGACACCTGTCCGCCGCTTTGTCGCGCGAAGCCGAACACCATGGACAGGCCAAGGCCGGTGCCGTGGCCGTCGGGCTTGGTCGTGAAGAACGGTTCGAACACGTGTTGCAGGACTTCGGGCGGCATCCCCGAACCGGTGTCGGCAACCGAGAACTCCACGTACTCGCCGGGCGACAGGTCGGGTTTGCCGCGGCAGAACGCGGCGTCGAGCGTGCGGTTGGTCGCGCGCACGGTGAGCACGCCGTCGCTGCGCATCGCGTCGCGTGCATTGATCGCGAGATTGAGCAGCGCGTTTTCGAGCTGATTGCGATCGACCTGTACGTTCCACAGATCGTCGCTGAGCACCGTGTCGATCCGCACCGTTTCGCCGAGCGCGCGGTGCAGCATCTCGCTCATGCCGGTCAGCAGGCGGCGCGGATTCAGCACGGTCGGCGACAGCGGCTGACGCCGCGCGAACGCGAGCAGATGCGCGGCGAGCTTCGCGCCGCGTCTGACGGCATCGGTCGCGGCGGATAGACGCCGCTGTGTGACGGGGTTGTCGTCGGCGTCGGCGGCGAGCATCTGCAGATTGCCGTTGATCACCTGCAGCACGTTGTTGAAGTCGTGCGCGACGCCGCCCGTCAGGCTGCCGATCGCTTCCATCTTCTGCGCCTGGCGCAGCTGCTCCTCGGCGAGCGCGCGCGCCGCGATCGAATCGGCGAC
Organism: Paraburkholderia sp. BR13444; assembly: GCF_040948755.1. NCBI lineage: Bacteria > Pseudomonadati > Pseudomonadota > Betaproteobacteria > Burkholderiales > Burkholderiaceae > Paraburkholderia > Paraburkholderia sp. BR13444. Next base: position 494,116 of record NZ_JBFPKM010000005.1, read on the forward strand.
GCGCTGTTCAAGTGTTTCGGTCAGCTGAAGAAGCTGCTGTTCGGCGATCTTGCGCTCGTGAATGTCGATCAGCACGCCCGGAAAGCGCGTTGGTTCGCCGTGTTCGTCGAACTGGCAGCGGCCGTTCGCCTGCACCCACATATAGCCGCCGCCGGGACGCCGGATCCGGTATTCGGCGCGAAACGGCTCGCCGCTGCGGATCGCTTCGGCGGTCAGGCGGTCGTAGAGCTCCTGGTCGTCGGGATGGATGATCTGCGTGGCCGCATCGCGCGCGACGCCTTTCGACGCTGTACCGCGCCCAAATGAAAAGGTGCGCGCGAAGCGTTCGTCGCCGGTAACCTCGCCCGTGCGCACGTCGAGCACCCAGGTGCCGAGCACCGCGCCGGTGTTCAGTGCAAGTTGCAGGCGCTCGTTGGTCTCGTGCAGTTCGGTTTCGGCTTGCTGGCGCAGGCGCTCGGTGAGCACGCGCCCAGTGGTTTCGACGACCGTCGAAAGCACGCCGGCCGGCGCGCCGCTGTCGCCCGCGACCGGGCTGTAGTACAGGTCCATCCACACGTCTTCCGGCTTGCCGTCGCGCAGCAGCACGAGCGCCTTGTCGCGATACGACAGCGTGCCGCCGGCGAGACAGGTGGCCATTACGTGACGATTGAAGTCGGCGACTTCGGGCCAGCCGTCTTCGACCGGACGGCCGAGCAGATACGGATGCCGGCCGCCCGCGAAGACCGCATAGGCGTCGTTGTAGATCATGTAGCCGGGCTCGTCCCACAACAGCACGAGCGGCATCGGCGACGCGAGCATCGTCAGGACCGTCGAGGTCAGACTGCGCTGCCAGTTTTCGATCGCACCGAGGCTGGTCGCGCGCCAGTCGAATTCGCTGATGCGTCGCGCCATCTCGCCGCGCCAGCCGGCGCAGCCGTAGTCTTGTGCCGGAAAAGGCATGCAGCGCTCCACCTGAATTCACGTCGAAAATGGTCGGCTCGGGACCGAAGCTTCGCAGGCTTCGCGCAGTCTCGCGAGCTGCAATTATTGTATGGCACATCGCCGTACCGTTGACGCTTCGCGGACGCTATTCGGGGTTTTGCCGGGTAAGCAGCCCTGTCCGAAAACGTACCGATTCGGCACATCGTTCGATGCACGGGCAACATTTACCGCGAGGCGCGTTTGCAGCGCAGCGAAAGCGGAAGAAGCGCCCGCATTTCCGGCATGGATCGATACGCGACGTACGCGCCACGCGAGGGAATGCGAATGAACGTGAGGCGTCAGTTGGACAACGACAGATACTGCGACGTCAACGGCACCGGCGGGAACGGCTGCAAGCCGGTCTGCTTGTTGAAGCTGTAGCGCACGTACACGGCCGCGAGCCACTCGCGATACTGATAAGCGTTGCCGAGCGACGCGGTTGCCCCGACCGCGAGCTGCGGCGCTAGCTGATATTCGCCGACGCCGCTGATCGAATACGACACGCCGGTCTTGCTCTGGCCCGGGTAGACGGCGGTCAGACCGTTGCCGAGGGACTGCGCGGCGGCGGCCGCGTCGCCCTGGCGTGACGAGCCGTCGTTCAGCGGGAAGTAGTTCGACGCATCCTCGCGGTAATGCTGCACGCCGATCGAGCCCTTCACGTCGTACGTGAACAGGCCTGCGCGGCCCGACCATTCGACCGGCAGATTCAGGATCACGTACTGCTGCGGACTGAAGTAGCCGCCCTGGCCGTACGTGAAGAACGACAGATTGCGGTTGTAGCCCATGATCGTCGTGTTTACGCCGACCGTCAGCGTCTGGTCGGCGTCTTTCAGCAGACGCGTGTAGACGCCTCCGCCGCCCTTGACCGCGTTGTTGCTCGGCACGTTGGTGCCCATGTAGTGCTGATACGCCGCGTTCACGTACAGGCCGCTGGTGCCGTCGTCCCACGTGAGGCTGGCGCGCACGCCGTTCGACGTGACGCCGCCCCATTCGAGGCCGGCGGCCGCATCGCGCGCGCCCGCGTACGACAGCAGGCTGTCGGTCACCGCGCGCCGCGCGACCGCGATCGAGTACGACACCTTGTCGGTGATGCCGCCGTTGTACTGCGCGCCGCCGACGATGTTGGTCTCGCGGAAGCCGATCGGTGTCACGCCGATATCGCCGCTGATGCTGCGGCTGTCATAGCCGACCGACAGGCCCACGCCGCTCGCGGTCTGGCTGCCGTAGTTGTTGGTGCCGTTCACCGCCGCCGATTCCGACGACGCGGTCGAAAGCCCCGCGCCGAAGCGCGCCAGCGTCGACGTGCTGTTCGACGCGGTGCCGGCGTCGAGCGTGACCGGGGTCGCGGTCACGACCACGTGACCGTTGCCCGCCTTGATGCGCCCCTCTACCGGCGCCTCGATGTCGGTCAGCGCCGACAGGCCGTCCTCGCCGACGCGATTGCGGAAGATCAGGCCGCCTGACACGGTGCTCGACTGCTCGCGATTGATCTGCGCGAGCTCCTCGGCGACGCCGAGCGTCTGCGCGTTCGCGACGTTCGGCTGCGGGTTGTTGCGCGCGTTGCTGCCGGGCGGGTAGTACGGCTGCGCGTAGCCGGCTGGCGGTTGCGGAATGTACGGCTGCTGCGCGTAGTAGCCCTGGTTCGGGTAAGGCTGCTGCGGTTGATAGGGCTGCTGCTGCGGGTACGGCTGATATGGCTGATACGGCTGCGCATAGCCCTGCTGCTGCGGATAGGGCGGCGGTTGCTGCGCATAGACCGGCGCCGGTTGGCTCGTTTTCGCGGTGCTCTTCTTCGTGCTCTTCTTCGCGCTGGTGCGTGTCGATCCGTACGGCAGCGGCGTCGTCGACGCGGCGTTGGCCTGCGCTTCACGCGCGGCTGGCGACATCGGCCATGGTGTGGCCGCATAGCCGTCCTGCGCGCCGTAGGGCTGCTGCGGATACGCCTGCTGCTGCGCATAAGGCTGCGGCTGCGGATAACCCGCGTTGTACTGCTGCTGCGGCATCGGCATCGGCTGCATGGGCGCCTGGCCTTGCCCCGGATAAGGCTGCAACGGCGCGCCGGACTGGCTCGAGCCGTAGGATTCCTGGCCGTAGCCGCCGACCTCGGCGGCGGAGCGGGGTGCTCCATACGGTGCGGCGACGGGCGCGGGCTGCGCGGCAGGCGCGTTATAGGGCGTCGCGGCGGGCGCCGTATAAGGCGCGACATACGGCGCGGGCGGAGGGGGCGGCGGATAGTTCGGCACGGTCTGCGTCGGCGAGGAAGACTGCGTGTTCAGGAACGGGAGCGCGGGACGCGCGGCATTATCGGCGTCGCTCGAAGTCGCGATCGCCGTCTTGCCTTCGAATGGATTGGTGCCCGGTAGCGGCGTCGCGCCGATCTGGCTCATCGCGGCTTCCCAGCCGCGCGGCACGTTGCCGCCTGCGGTACGGGGCGCATTCGCCACCAGCGGCGTATTGGCCGCGACCAGCGAGCGTTGCAGATAGGTCGACGCGAGCGACAGATTGCCTTGGGCGCGATACATGCGGCCCACGGTCGCGAGCACGCCCGGATCGTTGGGTGCGAGGGCGAGCGCCTGGTTCGCGAGCGTTTCCGCGTAGCTGAACTGCTTCGAGCCGGCCGCGGCCGAGATCGCCGCCTGCAGCAGGCTCAGGTCGTCGGGGCGGCGCTGCAGCGCGACGCGGAAGCTCGTGAGCGCGTTGCGGTCGTCGCCCGCGCTCGCATACATGCGCCCGAGCGCGGCCTGCAGGTCGGGGTTGTCGGGCATCGCGGCGAGCCACGGCGCGATCACCTCGTAGGCGCTCGCAAGATCGCCGCGCAGGCGTACTGCGTCAGCCTGTCGGATCACGATGCCGAGATTCAGGTTGTTGAAGTCGGTGCGCTGCTGCGGCGTCAGTTGCATGCTCTGCAACTGGCGCATCACATTGCCGAGCTCGGCCTGCTGCCCTGCCGCGGACAGAATGCCTGCGTATTGCAGCAGCAGATCGGTGTTGCCGGGCGCCGCGCTCATCGCTGCGCGCACGAGACTCAGCGCGCGAGTCGGATCGCCGGCCTGCTGGTACGCGCTGGCGATCACGCCGATCAGCTCGGGATTGTTGCCGGCCACCGGCTCGGCGGCGCGCAAGGTCGCGATGGCCTGCTGCGTCTGGCCGTTCTTCGCCATGCGCGTCGCGAGATCGGCCTGCTGATGCACCCACAGCCGATGCTGCAGCGTCGTCATCGCGTCGGTGCGCTGCGCGGGCGCAATGCGGTCGAGCTGCGCGAGACCGGTCGACCAGTCCTGCGTTTCCGCCGACAGCAACGCGCTCGCGTACAGCGCATCGGTCATGTCCGGATGGGTGGCGAGCAGGCCGTCCATCATGCTGCGCGCATTCGCGACCGCGCCCTGGCGCACGTAGATGCGCGCGAGGTCGAGCCGCAGCCACGGATCGTCGGGCTTGTTCAGCAGCGCGTCCTCGAACAGGCTGCGCGCGGTGCCGAGATCGCCACGCGCTTCGGCCGCGCGTGCCTGCGCCGCCTGTGCTTCGCCGCGCAAACGGTCGATGCCGCCGACCTTCGCTTGCTGCTCCGCGTTCAGCTGATTGGCGAACTGCAGCGCCTCGTCGGCGCGGCCCTGCGCGGCGAGCGCGCCGACGAGGCCGCGAATCGCGTCGGGGTTGTCGGCCTGGCGGCGCAGCGCCATCCGGTACGCCTGCTCGGCGCCGGCCGGGTCGCCGGTCTGAAGCAGCATTTCGCCGAGCTGCACCTGCGCGGTCACGTCGGACGGATTCAGCGCGATCGCGCGCTCGAACAGCGCCTTCGCCTTCGCGAACTCGCCATTGCTGCGCGCGCCGATCGCTTCGCTGGTGTAGGTCCAGTACGTCGCGCTGTCGAGCGCGGTTTTCCAGCGCGCCGGATTGGGGCCGCGCGAGGCGCGCTCCAGGTAGTTGCGCGCGTCGGCGAAATGCTCCTGCTTCAGCGCGGCGATGCCCATGCCGCCTAGCGCGTCGGTATCGTTAGGACTGTTTGCGAGCACCGACGAGAACCTGGCGCGCGCGGTCACGATGTCGTCGCGGTCGAGCGCGGCGAAGCCCTCGGCGATCACGCGGCCGCGCGCGTCGGCGGCGGCGTTTTGCTGCGCGCGGGCACGCGCCGCGGCGTCCTGCTGCACCATCGATTCGTAGCGTGCCTTCACGGCGGCATCTTCACCGGCGGTCTGGAAGAACGACTCGTACAGCGCGGCGTCGGAGGGTCGCGCGTCGAGCCATAGCAGCGCCTGGCGCCAGCTCTTTTTCGCCGCCGCGCCGACCGAGGTGTCGCCCGCGAGCTTCTGCAGCCGCGCGATACCATCGCGCCGCGTGACGTCGCGATAGGTCAGATGCTGCGCGTACGCGAGCGCGAAGCGCGGGTCGTTCGGGTTGTCGTGCGCGAGCTGTTCGAGGCCGCGGCGCGCTTCGTCCCAGCCCTGCGGCGTGGCCGACAGCGCCTGGTAGTACTCGAGCTGCAACTGCGACGTGGCGGGCTTGCCGGTCAGCGCGCGCTGATACTCCTGCGCCGCGCTCGCGCTCTGTCCGGCTTGCGCGAGCCGGCGCGCTTCGTTGATCGTCTGATCGCGCGGGCTGGTCTGGCCCAGCCGGCGGCCGAGCTCATCGAGATTCGGATAGTTCGGCGCGGCCGCCTTCAGCCGCGCGAGGTATTGCTGCGCGCCGGCCGCGTCCTTGCGGTCGGCCAGCACCATGCCCATGCCGAACAGCGCGTCGGGCTGCTTCGGATCGATGCTGAGCACCTTCTGCCACGCCTGCTCGGCGAGGTCGCCGCGCTGATGCGACTGCCAGTACTTGCCCTGATCGATCAGCACGCTCAGCGGATCTTTGCTCGCCTGCGCGAGCGCGTCGGGTGCTGTCGCGGCCGCGCAGAGCACCGCGCCGACGGACAGCGCGATACGCAGCGACACGGCGAGAGCGTTCAATCGCATGCGGCCCTCCAGGCGGGCACGAGGCTGCCGGCTTCATCGAAGCGGTAGCGGCCATCGATGAACCCTGTGCCGAACAGACCGAGCACACGATCGTAGTACACCGGTTCGCGGCCCGGCACGCTCGCGTCGAGCGCGGCGAGCCGCGTGCGCGCGAGGCCGAGGCCATGCTCGTCGCCCAGCGTCTTGAAGTAAGGCGCGAGCGCGCCCCAGTAGCTGAGCGGGCCTTCGCCGCTCGACGCGCCGGTGGTCGACGACACCTTCTCCGGCGGGAAGCCGTTCTGCGCGACCTTCGCGCGCATGCCGCCGAGCGCGCCGAGCCACGGCTTCGCGAGCGGATCGGCGGGCGACGCGAGGCCGGCCCACAGATAGACGCGGATCGCGTCGTAGCTGCCGACGTCGCCGTGCTTCGGATCGACGACGAAGCGGCCGTTCTGCCACGCCGCCCAGTCGGGCGCGAAGCCTTGCGGCGACACGGTTTTGACGAACTGATAGGCGTTGTCGGCGAGCTTGGCCCACGGGCCGTCCGGCACCTCGTGCGCGAGCGCGCGCAGCAGCGGCAGCGGCAGATAGCTCGGATTCAGGCGCGTGACGCCGCCGTTCCTGAAACCCTGCGCGCCCGGCAGCAGCATCGGCCCGAGACCGGACAGATTCGCGACTTCGTCGTGCGCGATGCGCTCGGCGAGCGCCTGCCCGAGCTGCGTGTAGGCGGGGTTGTGCCACAGGCGGCCGGCCTGCAGCAGGTCGTAGGCGATCCAGAGGTCGGAATCCGATGCCGAATTCGGATCGAGCACGCCGTACGAGCCGTCCGGTTTTTTGCCCCATTGCCACGCGGGCAGCCGCAGGTTCTGCGCGTCTAACTGGTCGCCAGCGAGATTCGCGCGGGTCCAGCCGAGCAGCTTGTCGAAGGTCGCGCGGTCGTTGGCGACCAGCGCGAAAAAGAGCGCGTAGGACTGGCCTTCCGAGGTGGTCTGCTGGGTCGGCGTCGAGTAGTCGATCACGCGGCCGTCGGCCTGCACGAAGCGTTGCACGAAGGTTCGCCACGCACTCCAGTCGCCGCAGGCGGCGCCGTTCTGCGCGGCCTGAGCGGGGCTGCTCGAAGCCGCAAGACTCGCCGACGCCGCAATGCCGATACTGAGCGCCAGCGCAAAAGAGGTTCTTCTGCCGATCCGAAACCGCATACGAGTCATATCCGTTCCATCAGTCCTTCAGTCGACGCGCGGCAAGCGCGCGCAGCGTCCGGTAGCACAGGCCCGCGATGATCAGCGCGGCGAGTACGCCGCCGAACAACAGCAGCAGCGGATGCGATGACAGCGCCCAGCGCAGATACTCCTGCGGCGACAAATGGCCGACATAGTATGCGGAGCCGTTCGACGTGACGGTGACGTCGCGGCCATGGATCACGGCCATCGCGCCTTGAATCTTCGGCAGCACGTCGGCGTCGAGCAGCGCGGCGGACAGGTCGGCATCCGACGGGCCGGCCGCGCTGATCAGCGCAACCGCGCTGCGGCCGCTCTGCAGCGGCGACTCGAAGCCGGTCAGCAGCGCCGCGCCGTTTGAGCTGACCATCGTCAGATCGGCGCGCGCGGGCGTGCGCTCGACGCCGCGCTCGCCGTGCCACCAGTCCCGCAGCTTGAACACGAGGTCGGTGAGCTGGAACGTGTGCGCGTCGCCGTTGCTGGAGAACGGCATCGACTTCGACCAGCGCTGCAACAGCGGCTGCTTGCCGGGCGCGCCGAACACCAGCAGGTCCTTGTCCGCGAAGTGGTCGACGTCGGCCGCGTGGGTGACGGTCACGCCGGCGACCGGAAAGCCGGTCGATTCGCCCATCCGGCCCATCGTCAGCAGATACAGGCCATAGTCGCTCGCGTCCGGGTCGTCCGGCAGCACGACGGCGGTCTCCGAGAGATCCGCCATCCGTGTGAACGGGAAGCCGCTGTTGGCGAACGCGGCCAGGTCGGGCAGCGCCATGTAGTGCGGGAACGACGACAGGTCGATCGTCGAGTTCGGATCGATCGCGCCGACCACGTTCTGCAGCAGGCGGCCCGCGCATTCGCCGGTGTTCGGGATGTCGTAGTAGAAGTGCAGGCGCAGTTGGGTGCGCGGCGTCATCAGCAGCGGCGGGATGCGGATGTTGCGGCGCGCGTCGGCGGTGCCGTCCGGCATGATCAGGCTGAAGTAGCGGCTCAGCTCGAACACCGACGTCGAGCGTGCCGGAATCGGCAGCGCCTGCACGAAGCCGTTGTTCACGCTGATGTTCAGCGACGAGCGGTCGCGCTTGGGTCGCACCGTGTAGCGGTAGCGCAGAGCGATCGGCGCGCCGCGCGTGTGCCACATGAACAGATCGGGCGCCACACGCATGTTGATGCGCACCGCGTCGGCGTCGTAGCCGAACACGGTCAGGTCTTTCGGATCGGCGAGTTCGCCGAAGCGCACCGCGCGGTCGGTCGCAAGCCAGTTCGGCGCGTCGTACGGCACGCGCGGCGTGATCTCGTTCAGTGCCGTGATCGTCGCGCTCGCGCCGGACAGCGTGCTATGGCCGATGCCGAGCGACTTCGCGGCGGTCTTCAGCTCGGCCTCGTCGCGGCCGAGCACGAGCAGCAGCTTGCCGCGCGCGTTCGCGTCGCGCTCGACCACCGCGATGGTCGGCCCGGTGATCTCGGGAATCGTCACGCCGGCCGGATGCTGGTCGCTGGTCGCGAACACGACCGCGTTGCCCGACAGCGGCGGGTTGTCGAGTTGGGTCGGAAACAGCGCGCCGCGATAGCCGGCGAGCGAGCCGAACCACGACGCGACGATGCCGGCGGCTTCGAGCGTGCCGTTGCCGGGTTTCTGCGCGAATACGAATGGCAGTTCGAGGCGGCGCACGTCGCGGCGGTCGAAGAACGGCTGCGGCAGCGCGGCCAGTTCCGCCTTCGTCGCGAGCGACGAGTAGGTCAGGTCGAGCGAGCTCGCGTTGCTGATCGTCGCCCACAGCGACGAGTTCGCGGGGTCTTCGCAGGCGGTCGTGTAATGGCCGATCAGTTGCAGGTTCAGGTGGTTGAAGTCGGTGATGAAGCGCGGATCGATCGTGATGTCGCGCGCGACCAGCATGCCGGCCTGCTCGTGCGGCAGCGGCAGCGTCGCGGCGACCTCGCCGTTGATCAGCACCTTCAGTTGCGACAGGTTCGCCAGCAACGCGGGCGAGTAGCTGTAGATCAGATGCAGCGTCGCGCCGGTCACGACCTCGTCGCCGCGCACCGAGAACGCGATGCCGTTCTGGCCGTCGACGCCGCGCAGTTGCAGCGGGTCGAGCGCGCCGAAGTCGGCAAACGTCAGCGTCTGACGGCGGCCTCCCGGCACCAGCGTGCCGGGCTCGGCGGTGGTCGGCGTGCGCATGCCGAGCGCCTTTACCGACGATGCCGCGAGCGCGGGCGTCGGCGTGGCGAGCTGGTCCTGGGCGATCGCGTTCGGATCGAACGGCACCGCCGCGCTCGGCGCGGGCACGTTGCCGACACCGGTCGCGACTTGCGGGCTTTGCGCCGCGCCGGCGGTTGCGGCGGCGGCCGGGGCCGGTTTGGTGGTGGCTGCCGGGGCAGCAGCCGGTGCAGCCGCGTAAGCGAGCGGCACGAACGACGCCAGCGCGGTCTGCAGCGCAAGCCAGCAGGCGACGCCGCGCATGATTCGCCGCGAGCGCTGTGAGCCGTGGCGGGCTAACACGCGCGATTGGGGGCCAGTGCTGTTGCGCCCGTTAGCCGGGTGTTCGATGTTGTCCTTAGGCATCCGGTAGCCCATAGATCAGTCTTTCGTTTTTAGCTTCTTGACATCCGCGGGACGGCTTTTGATCGAACTGCGCAAGTCGTCGTACAGATGCTCGAACAGCCCCGCGATGCCACGCACGCCGACCTTCAGCACATGCGACAGGCCGCGCAGCGGCGTGTCCGTCTCGCGTCCCTCGGCCCAGCCGGTCCACGCGTCCGCGCGGGCGAAGGTGGTCTTCACGAACTCGTACTCCTGTTCAGGCGACAGCGACGAAAAGCGCAGGCCCACGCGGCCAGGCTCGGTAAAACTGACGGTGGCGGGAAACGCGTACTCTTCGTCGCCGCGGAACAGCGACACGGTCACGGGTTCCTGCATCGGCACTTCGATCATGCTGGGCAGCGCGACACCAACGCCGCCTTCCGAGTAGTCGATCGTTTCGCATGCGAGCGTGCGGCCGGTCGAGAACTTCAGCATCACCGGCATCTTCATCGCGACGCGGGGCACCGCGCGGATCTGGCGACGCTCGCTCGCGGCGGCCACGCTCGCGCCGAGGATCAGCATGTTGTAGCTGGTCCACGCGAGATTGAGCAGCGTGGTCTCGACGATGCTGCGCACGTGCCAGTTCAGATAGATGTGCACGAGACCCGCGAGGAAGCCGAGCAGGTTCAGGAGCAGCAGGAACAGATACGGCCGCGAGATCGACCAGTCGAAGTAGCTCTTCTCGATCACGCCGCCCTTGGCCGTCACGTTGAACTTGCCGAGCTTCGGATTGATCAGCGCGAGCAGCGTCGGCGCGGTGATGTACGACGCGAGCACCGACTCGTACACCTCGGCCCAGAACGAATGGCGGAACATGCGCTGCATCCGCGAGTTCGTGATGCTCGCGTGCATCATGTGCGGCAGCGCGTAGATCGCGATCGTGCTGGCCGCCGCTTCGATCACATGCGCGCCGAAGAACAGGTACGACAGCGGCGCGGTCAGGAACACGAGACGCGGCACGCCGTAGAAGAAGTGCATCATCGCGTTCAGATAACAGAGCCGCTGGCCGATCTTCAGCCCCTTGCCGGTGAGCGGATTGTCGATCCGGAAGATCTGCGTCATGCCGCGCGCCCAGCGGATACGCTGGCCGATGTGACCCGACAGGCTTTCGGTCGCGAGGCCGGCGGCCTGCGGAATCGCCAGATACGCGGTGGTGTAGCCGAGGCGGTGCAGCTTCAGTGCGGTGTGCGCGTCTTCGGTCACGGTTTCCACTGCGATGCCGCCGATCTCCTCGACCATGCTCCGGCGCAACAGCGCGCACGAGCCGCAGAAGAACGTCGCGTTCCACAGATCGTTGCCGTCCTGCACGAGGCCGTAGAACAACTCGCCTTCGTTCGGCACCTTGCGGAAGGTGCCGAGGTTGCGCTCGAACGGGTCGGCGGAGAAGAAGTGGTGCGGCGTTTGCAGCATCGACAGCAGCTTGTCGCGCAGGAACCAGCCGAGGCCGATCTGCAGGAACGAGCGGGTCGGAATGTGATCGCAGTCGAAGATCGCGAGGTACTCGCCGCTCGTGATCTTCATCGCCTCGTTGATGTTGCCGGCCTTCGCGTGACGGTTGTGCGTGCGGATCGTCCAGTTCACGCCGACTTCCTCGCAGAACGCCTTGAACTCGGGGCGGCGGCCGTCGTCGAGCACGTGGATCGACATCTTGTCGGCCGGGTAGTCGAGCGCGAGCGCCGCGTAGACGGTCGGCTTCACGACGGCGAGCGGCTCGTTGTAGGTCGGGATGAACACGTCGACGGTCGGCCATTCGTCGCGATTGGCGGGCAGCGGCATCGGCTTGCGCTTGAGCGGCCACGCGGTCTGGAAGTAGCCGAGCATCAGCACGAGCGTCGCGTAAACCTCGGCGGAGACGAGCAGCAAACCCCAGGCGGCGTCGAGCGGCTGCTCCCAGCCGGTCGTTTCGGTCAGACGCCAGTACATGTAGCGGCCCGACGCGACGATCGACAGCATGATCATCACCATCGTCGCGTAGCGGCCGGGCAGACGCCGAAAAATCAGCGCGAGCACGAAGCACAGCGTCGCGAAGGTCAGCTGCTGATAGAACTCGAGCGGCACCGTGAACACGAAGTACAGCATGTACAGCGCGAGCAGCGTGACGAGCCCGGTGACGATGCGGCTGTTCCAGAAGTTCGCTTCGATGAAGCGTTCGAACCGCGAAGGCTCGCCGCCCTCGGGTTCGCGGGAGGAGGCTGGGCTGCTCATGCGACGTTCCTCGGCTGGGCGGCGATCGCGTCGAGCGCCGCCATGAGCCACGCGCCGCACGCGCGCAAATCGGCGGCGGCCTGGCTCAGTGGATCGTAGTGGATCAGCGTCGTGTCGCAGGCGAGCGCTTCGCTGACGCCTTCGTCGAGATGGATCACGCCGGGGAACACCTTGCCGGCGAGCATCTGGCGCAACACCTTCAGCACGTCCTTGGTCAGCTGGCGCGACTGGTCGATCTGGTTGACCACGTAGCCGACGCCGCCGAAGTCCGCGCGCGGCGCCGCGTAGGTTTCGATCAGCCGCTCCATGTGCGGGATCGCCGCGTACGACGCGGCGTCGGCGAGCACGATGTTCAGCGCGAAGGTGGCCGCGCTCAGCGCGGTTCGCGCGTAGACCGACGAGCCGGGCGGCGTGTCGATGATGACGATGTCGGACGCATCGAGCCGCAGGCTCTGCAGCGACTGCGCGAGCCATTGCGGATGCTGGTCGATATGCGCCTCGAGGCGGCGGCGGTCATCGTCCAGCAGCGCGCCATAGGGCAGCACCGTCACGCCGTCGATGCCGTCGAACATCACCGTTTGCCACGGGTTGCCGGAGAGCGTTGCGCGCGACACGCCGTCGATGCTGTCGAGCGGCACGCCGAAGTGCAGACGCAAGGCGTTCTGCGGATCGAGATCGAGCGCGATCACGCGCCGGCCGCTGTTGGCGAGCACGGAGGCAAGATTGGCGGCGAGGGTGGTCTTGCCGACCCCGCCTTTGGCGGATACCACGGCAATGACTTTCATGGTCGACGCGAACCGTTGGTGAGCCAGGACGGGAAGCCGCCGCGCGCGGGACCGCCGGATGGCTGGGCGCCTTGCACGGGCGTGCCGCGCAGACGGTCGAAGAGCGAGTTCAGCGACGTGGTTTGGGGCGCGGGCACGGCAGCTTGCGGCGGCGCGGATGGGTTCTGCGCGGCAAACATCTTGCCGAGGATCGACGGTGGTTGGGCTGGTTGCGCGGGCGGGACAGCGTAGGTAGGTTGCGTGGCCGGTAACGGTTGCATCGGCGCTGCCGGTGCGGCGCTGACGCTGGGTGCGACCCATGCGGGCGCGGTCGGTGGAACCGAAGCTTGCGACGCTGCCGGAGCCGGTGCCGGGATCGGCGGGATCGGCGCGATAGGCGCGATAGGCGCGATAGGCGCGATAGGCGCGATAGGCGCGATAGGCGCGATAGGCGCGGGTGGGGCAGCAGCCGGCACGCCCGGCGCGGCAGCGATGCCCGATGACGCGACGCCCGCCGCCGCGCGCGCGGCAGCCTCGTCGGGTTCATCAGGGGTACTGAAGCGCGACGCGCCACTCGGCGCCGCCGGCTGCGCGGGACTTACCGGCACCGGTGGAATGTCACGCCGGTGAGGGCGCGTGAACAGCGGCGCCTTCGCGCGCGTCACCGATGCCATGTCTTTCGGTGTCGTGTCCTCATGGACGGCTACGGGCCGTGGCGCCACGCTCGCCGGCGGCTGCTGTTTCGGGTCGCGAAGCTGGCCGATCGCCGGAATGGCGGGCTGGGTCAGTTCGAGCGTGACGAGCAGCGGCCAACGGGTGCGCGCGGCGCGCGCGTCGTTTTCGCGACCGATCTCCTGGTACGCGTTGGCGTCGCCGCCGAATTGCTCGAACAGTTTTTCGATGTCGCTCGATGAACTCATGATGCTGTCGTCTGGTACATACCGTGCATTGCCCCGAGCCGATGTCTCGGAGCGCTGTTTTATTTGAACTGCCTTTCCTGCTTCCACGCGTCGGCTGTATCGACGTCGCACATTTTTTGCACTACTACCGCACTGTCTTGAACCTGGTATGTCGTTCCGCAGAGCCGCTGATGCTCAGGCGGGATGACGGCCGAGGCGGAATTCGAGCGAGCTGTCCTCGCCGAATGCGCTCGTCTGCACGACCGCCAAACCCTGCGCGCCCAACGCGCTCAACCACGTCTGATAGGCGCCTTCGAGAAACGCCGGCGTCCAGGCGAGCGCCGAATCGCCGAAGGCCGGCAGCGGCGCGCAATAGTGAATGATGCGCAGCGACTCCGCCTCATCGGCGAGTGCGACATAACCCCAATCCATCTGTTCCCAGTGAGCGTTCAACACCTGCTCGAGCTCGGCCGTCGATGAGCAGGCGGGCAGCGGATGCGCGAGCGCGAAACGATTGCCGACGCGATGCATCAGCTGACGCAATTCGTCGCGGCCGATTTGCGCTTCGAACTCGCTCGCCAGTGCGCTCAGCATGCCGCGCCACTGCGGTGAGATCTGGCGTTCGAGCAGATATTCGAGGATTGGGACCATGTTTTTCGGAAGTGGTCGCTGCCCGTTGCGCATTCGCAAACGTTTGCCCAATTGAGCAGCGGAGTCGTTCGGCAATCGTACGCCGCGCCATTTACGTCATTTCTGCCGGAATGTCTAGCGTGTCCGGCACACTCGTCAGAAGTCTACTTAAGACAGTGACTTTTAGCCAATTTCCATTGATGCGCATTCGAGACACATGAATTACGTAATTTTTGCTGATTCAAACTAAATTGAAACGTTTGCCTTCGCTTCATGCAAAAAGACTTGCGCAACATAGAAATCATGCATTCGGCGAGTGGTAATTCGCGCGAATCGAATTGCGGCATTGCCTGAAATCGTAATGAAAGTTAATCGTCGCTTGCCGGCAATGGCCGAGAACGATCTTCGATTCAAAACGATTCGTAATGGGTACGCGGCGAACGTTAGCCATAAATGTTTATCGAACGTTTGCCGATAACCATTGGCGGAGTGACCGGAAACCCAGCCTGATCAGCCTTTATGTCTGCCATCCCAACGCAGCACCTGTCCCAGCCGAGTATGCGTGAGCGCTTTCACCGGCGCTCGCTCGAGCATCAGCGGCCGCTTGCCCTCGTGAAGCTGGGCTTCACGGTGCTTGCGTTCCTGTCGATGGTGGCGGCGCGCGAACTGGTCGGCGCACCGGCCGCGCCGCTCGGGTACCGGCTACTGTGCGCGTTCGTGCTTGCGCTGCTGGTACTGGCGATCCCGTCCACGAAATCGACGGCGCTGTTCGGCGCAATCTGTGTCGCGTACGAGCTGGTGCTGATCGGCGGGCTCGTGCTGAATGCGCAAGGCCTGGCACAGCCGTTGCCGTGGCTCTTGCCGGCGTTCGTCGTGATACCGATCTGCGCGGCGCCGATATGGCTCACGCCCGTGCATTTCGCCACCGGCAGCGCGCTGTTCTACGCGGTGGCCATCGCGCTGCTGCGCGGCAAAACTCATGCGCCCGAGGTCGACGTGGCCGTGTGGACGTGGGTCATCGCGATCGGCGCGCCGACGACGGCGGTGTTCCATTTCGCTTTCTACCATTTCCGGCGCAATCACTTTCTGCTCGAAAGCCAGCTCGCCCAGCTCGCCGCAACCGATTCGCTGACCGGCCTGCAAAACCGCCGCTCGTTCGTCAAGCACGCGGAGGGACGACTCGAGACGCTGGCACCGGGCGCGCAGATCAGCGCGATCTTCCTCGACATCGACAGCTTCAAGTCGCTCAACGACCGCTTCGGCCATGCGGTCGGCGACCATGCGCTGTTTCAGGTCGCGCAGGTGCTGAAGGACGCGGTCGCGCTTTACCACAGCGTGAGCCGCATCGGCGGCGAAGAGTTCGCGCTGCTGATCGACGACGACCTCACCGGCGCGCTGCAATTCGCCGAGCGGCTGCGCCTCGACATCGCCGCGATCGAACGGCCGGACGGCAATCTCACCGCGAGCTTCGGCGTGGCCGAGCACCGGCGCGGCGAAAGCTTCATGGTGCTGCTCGATCGCGCGGACGAAGCGTTGCTGCGGGCGAAGCAGACGGGCCGCAACCGGGTCTGCGCGGAGCGCGCGCTACCGTTCGACGCGCTGCAGCCGCCGCTCGACGACGTGCTTGCGCCGCGTTACCGCTGGGAAGACTTCTATCTGATCTCGCACTTCCAGCCGCTCTACAGCCTGTCGCATCAGAAGCAGGTCGGTTTCGAGGCGCTGCTGCGCGGCGAGCACGACGACGGCACGCTGGTGCCGCCGGTCGTGATGTTCGCGCCGAAGCCGTCGAGCGACGAAGGCGCGCTCGACCGCGTGAGCCACGCGGTGCATCTCGGCAACGCGCGCGGCGCGCTGCCCGGCGATGCGTGGCTGTTCCTGAACATCCTGCCGTCCACCTTCGTCGCCGACGGCTATGCCGACCAGTTGACGAAGATCGTGCGCGCCGCGGGGCTCGAACCCGAGCGCGTGATTCTGGAGATCCTCGAATCGCATGGCGGCAGCGTCGACGAGATGTCGCGCGCGGCGGCGCGCTATCGCCAGCACGGCTTCCTGATCGCCGTCGACGACTTCGGCGCGGGCCAGTCGAACCTCGACCGGCTGCTGCGGATTCGGCCGGACATCGTGAAGCTCGACGGCGAGCTGATTCGCGCGACCACGCACGGCACGCAGCAGCCGATCCTGCCGAAGCTCGTGTCGCTGCTGCATCAGGCGGGGATGCTGGTGGTCGTCGAAGGTGTCGAGACGACCGACGAGCTGATTCTCGCGGTCGAGTCGAATGTCGATTTCGCGCAGGGCTATCTGCTCGGGCGGCCCGCTGTCGAGATCGCGCCGCCCGAGTCGGTGCATCGCCAGATCGACGATGCATTCGACGTGATCGCGCAGGGCCGCGCGCATCAGTATGCGTTGTTCGAATCCGAGCTGGAGCCGTACCGGGTCGAACTGCGGCGCGCGGCCGACGGCTTGCGCGCCGGCGTCACGATGGACGACGCGTTCGCGCTGATCGCGACCTTCAAGCGTTGCATCAGCTGCTTCCTTCTCGACGATACCGGCCGCCAGATCGGTCATGAGGTGCGCGGGTCGGCATGGTGCAAGGACGCCGCGTCGCTGCAGCCGGTCGCGAATCCGCGCGATGCGCGCTGGGATCATCGGCCGTACTTCCGCAATGCGGTGCTGCTGCCCGGCGAGGCGATCACCAGTAATCCGTATCTGTCGCTCGCGAGCGGGCGGCCGTGCATCGCAGTGACACTGGCCGTGCAATTGGCGAACGGGCGCTGTGTGATGGGGGTCGAGCTGGATTGGTCGGCGCGAGGTTTGCCCTGGCCGGCGGGGGAGTAGGGGAAGGCCGCGTCCGCGGATGGGGGCGGCCCGCGGCTTTTGCGTCCGCTTTTGCGCTAATACCCGCCTTTGACCTGCGGTGCGATCGCCGCCGTGTTTTTGTACGACGCGGCGAGGTCCGCGGCTGCCCGACTCAGCAAGCCGGTGTCCGTGCCGACCGCGACGAAGCTCGCGCCCGCTGCCAGATATTCGGCCGCCAGCGCGGGATCGGGTGCGAGCACGCCCGCGGCCTTGCCAGCGCCACGCACGGTATCGATGCCGCGGCGAATCGCGTCGCGCACGCGCGCATCGCCCGGTTTGCCGAGCAAGCCCATCGACGCGCTCAGATCCGACGGCCCGAAAAACACGCCATCGACGCCATCCACACGCACGATCTCCGCGAGCCTGTCGAGGCTCTGCACGGTTTCCGCCTGCACGATCACGCACAGTTCGTCGGCGGCGGTGTTCAGATAGTCGGGCACACGATTCCAGCGCGACGCGCGCGCGAGCGCGCTGCCGACGCCGCGAATGCCCAGTGGCGGATAGCGCGTGGCCGCGACCGCATCGAGCGCCTGCGCGGCCGTGTCGATCATCGGCAGCAGCAGCGTTTGCGCGCCGATGTCGAGCAACTGCTTGATCAGCGCGGCGTCGCTCTTCACCGGCCGCACGACCGGATGCGACGGATACGCGGCGACCGCCTGCAACTGCGACAGCGTGCTGCGTACGTCGTTCGGCGCGTGCTCGTTGTCGATCAGCAGCCAGTCGAAACCGGCGGTGGCGAGCAGTTCGGTCACATAGGCGTCGGCGAGCGCGGCCCACAAGCCGAACTGCGGCCTGCCGTCAGCGAGTGCGCGTTTGAAGGGGTTGGTCGGCAAGGACATGTCGTTGCTCTCAGATGAAATTCAAACCGATGCCGCCCAGCGGGCCATAGTCGACGTGGAACGTGTCGCCCGCGCGGGCCGGAATCGGGCTCGTGAATGAGCCGCTCAGGATGACGTCGCCCGCGTTCAATGATTCGTCGTACGGAGCAATCTTGTTGGCGAGCCACGCGACGCCGGTGGCCGGATGGTTGAGCACCGCCGCCGCGAGCCCGCTTTCCTCGACCGCGCCGTTCTTGTACAGCAGCGCGCCGACCCAGCGCAGGTCGACGTCGAGCGGACGCACGGGCCTGCCGCCGAGCACGACGCCCGCGTTGGCGGCGAAGTCGGAGATCGTGTCGTAGACCTTGCGCGGTGCGCGCGTTTCGCGATCGAACTGCTCGATGCGGGCGTCGATGATTTCGATGGCCGGCGTTACATAGGCGGTCGCGTCGAGCACATCGAACAGCGTGACGCCTGGCCCCTTCAACGGTTTGTTCAGCACGAACGCGAGTTCCACTTCGACGCGCGGCGCGATGAAACGATCCGCGCGAATGTCCTCGCCGCTGTCGATGAACATGCTGTCGAGCAGCGGCGCGTAATCGGGTTCGTCGATCTGCGACGAGCGCTGCATCGCGCGCGACGTCAGGCCGATCTTCCTGCCCTTGATGACATGGCCTTCGGCGAGTTTCAGCTTGACCCACTCGCGTTGAATCGCGTAGCCGTCCTGTACGGTCATCTGCGGATACTGCGCGGAAAAGTGGCGTAGCTGCGTGCGGGTCTTTTCCGCGTGATCGAGTTGCGCGGCGAGGTCGCGAATGGTTTGTTCGTCTAGCATGATGTGTCAGCCCTTGAGCCGCGCATGCAGATTGTTGTGCTTCCAGGTGCCAGCTTCGCTGAACTCGTTGATTTCGAGCGACAACGCGAGCCCCTGCCTTTCGAACTCAGCGGCGAAGCACTGCTTGATCAGCGCGAACAGCGCGTCGCCGGTCGCCTTCTTGACGGCCTCCGAGCGACCCGCGCCGATCTTCAGGTTTGCGTGCAGGAACGCGGCGTCGGGACGCCCATCGGCGATGCAGTACTGTTCGCAGCGCAGCGCGCGCACGCGAATGCCGCCGAGAGGATAGACGCGCTCGCCGTTGTCGCGCTGCGCGTCGAGGCACTGCGCGAGGTCTTTGCAGAGTTCGCCGAGCCGTTGAGCATCCGCGAGGTTGGCGCTGTATTCGAGTGTCAAGTGAGGCATGGCGATTTCCTCGCGAGTGTCAGACGGGTAGCGGCGTGACCGGGAAGATCGCGTTGATCTGACCGGTGCCCGAACTGCCGAAATAAGGCGTGATGACTTCGACCTTGCCGTCGTAACGATCCCAGCCGAGCGCACCGAGCAGCATCGCGGTATCGTGCATGCCGCCTTCGCCCCAGCATTTCTCGTTGTAGAGCGGCAGCATGTCGCAGAAAGTCTTCCAGTCGCCGGCTTCCCATATGCGCACCACGCTGCGATCCATCTGTTCGAGGAACGGGCTCCAGACTTTGTGCAAGAACTGATCGGCGGTGCCGTTGTTCGCGAAGTGATGCGACAGCGAGCCGCTCGCGAGAATGGCCACGGTACCGTCGTAGCATTCTTCGATGGCCTTGCGCACCGCGAGGCCGAAGCGCGCGCTGGTTGCGAGGTCGTGCCACATGCACCAGCCCGCAACCGACACCGTCTTGAAGTGCTGATCGCCGTTCATATAGCGCATCGGCACCAGCGTGCCGTATTCGAGTTCGAGCGTGGTCTCGCTGTGCGCGCGGCTTTTCACGCCCATTTCGTTGGCGACTTCCGCGATCAGCTCACCGAGCCCGACATTGCCCGGGTACGCGTACGGCATGTTCCTGATGAAGTGCGGCAGCTCGTTGCTCGTGTACACGCCTTCGAATTTCGGCGCGCAATTGATGTGGTATTCGCTATTCACGAGCCAGTGCACGTCGAACACGACGATCGTATCGACGCCGAGTTCGCGACAGCGTCGGCCGATTTCGTGGTGTCCGTCGATCGCGGCCTGACGGCAACCCTTGTGCGGACCGTCCAGCTCGGATAAATACAACGACGGCACGTGTGTGACTTTTGCTGCCAGCGCGAGCTTGCCCATCGCGGTCTCCCAGTCTTTTCGATGTCGCGGTTAGACGCCCCAGCGCGGAATATGATGCGAGCCGAGCGACACGCAGACGTTCTTCGGTTCGAGGAATACTTCATAGCTCCACGTGCCGCCTTCGCGGCCCACGCCCGACGCTTTCGTGCCGCCAAACGGCTGACGCAGATCGCGCACGTTCTGGCTGTTCACGAAGCACATGCCGGCTTCGACGGCGGCCGCCACGCGCAACGCGCGGCCCGTGTTCTCGGTCCAGATATAGCTCGACAGACCATACGAAATATCGTTGGCGAGACGGATCGCCTCGGCTTCGTCGTCGAACGGAATCAGGCACGCGACCGGTCCGAAGATCTCTTCCTGCGCGATGCGCATGCGGTTGTCGACGTCGACGAACACGGTCGGCGTGACGAAGTTGCCGTGACGCAAGGCGTCGGGCAACTCGGGCGTATCGAGGCCGCCGCACGCGAGCGTCGCGCCCTCCTTCGGGCCGAGTTCGATATAGCTGCGTACCTTCGCGAGATGCCCCTGGCTGATCATCGGGCCGACGATCGTGCCGTCCGCGAGCGGATCGCCGACCGTCAGACGCTTCGCGCGCTCGATGAAGCGCTCGGCGAAGCGCGCGTAAATGGAGCGCTGCACGAGAATGCGCGAGCCCGCGGTGCAGCGCTCGCCGTTGTTCGAGAAGATCATGAACACCGCGGCATCGAGCGCGCGTTCGAAGTCGGCATCGTCGAAGATCACGAACGGCGACTTGCCGCCAAGCTCCATCGAGAACTTCTTCAGGCCCGCGGCTTGCACGATGCGATTGCCGGTCGCGGTCGACCCGGTGAACGACACCGCGTGCACGTCGCGATGCGCGACGAGCGGTTCGCCCGCTTCCTTGCCGTAGCCGTGCACGACGTTCAGCACGCCCGCCGGAATGCCCGCTTCGAGCGCGAGCTTGCCGAGCATCGACGCGGTCAGCGGCGACAGCTCGCTCATCTTCAGCACGGCGGTATTGCCGAACGCGAGGCAGGGCGCGACCTTCCAGGTTGCCGTCATGAACGGCACGTTCCACGGCGAGATCAGCGCGCACACCCCGACCGGATGAAACAGCGTGTAGTTCAGATGCGAGTCGGTCGGGTACGTGTGGCCGTCGACGCGCGTGCACATCTCGGCGAAATAGCTGAAGTTGTCGGCCGCGCGCGGCACCAGTTGCTTGCGCGTCTGCGAGATCGTCTGACCGGTGTCTTTCGTTTCGGTCTCCGAGATTTCCGGTACGTGCTTCGTGATCAGCTCGCCGAGCTTGCGGATCAGCTTCGCGCGTTCCGCGGCGGGTTTCGCGGCCCAGGCGGGGAACGCGCCTCTGGCCGCTTGCACGGCCGCATCGACTTCTTTCGCCCCGCCGCGCGCGACTTCGGCGAGCACTTCCTGCGTGGCTGGATTGACGGTTTCGAAGTAGTCACTCGAGGTGCACATCTCGCCGTTGATCAGATGGTCGATCGGCATTGCCTTGTCCTTTTGCTGTTCGCTGGGTTTTTGCTGTCCATCAGGCGCGGCCGAAGTCCGCGTCCGATGCGATCGTGTTGATCAGGCGGCCGAGGCCGTCGATCTCGCAGACGACTTCGTCGCCCGCGTTGACTTTGACGATGCCTTCGGGCGTGCCGGTCAGGATCACGTCGCCTGGAGCAAGCGTCATGAAGCCGCTCAGGTATTCGATCAGCGCGGGGATGTCGGTGACGAGATCGCGCGTATTGCCGCACTGCTGACGCGTGCCGTTGACGAACGTGCGCAGCTCGAGCTGCGTGACGTCGGCGATGTCGGCGGCGTCGACGAACCAGGGGCCGAGCACCGTGCCGCCGTCGCGATTCTTCACGCGCAGATTCGGGCGATAGTAGTTTTCGAGGTAGTCGCGAATCGCGTAGTCGTTCGCGATCATGTAGCCGGCCACGTGCTGCATCGCGTCTTTACGCGCGACGTTCTGCGCGGTTCGCCCGATCACGACCGCGAGCTCGCACTCGTAGTGCATGAACGTGACGTCGGCGGGGCGGCGCGTAACGCCGCGATGGCCGAGTACCGTGCCCGGTCCCTTCAGAAATACCAGCGGCTCTTCCTGCTTGCTGAACTGCAGTTCCTTCGCGTGCTCCGCGTAGTTCAGGCCGAGCGCGAAGATGGTGCCGACTTCGATCGGCGCGAGCCAGACCACTTCGTCCTCGCGACACACGCGGCCGTCGGCGAGACGGACACCCTGCGCGTGCGGATACGCTTCGTGAATCGCTCCCGCATAGGCAACGCGGCCGCGCATCATGATTGTTCTCCGTGGTGTTGAGGGACGCCCACGAACGAGACGGTCAAGGGCGGCAGCGTACCGATCGACAGCGTGGCGGTATCGCCGACTTGCGCGACCGGCGAGCCGTGCCGCACGCCGAGCGCGAGCACGTCGCCCGCGTTCAGCGTCATGAAGTCGGTGACGTCGGCGAGTAATTGCGCGACGTTGCGCACCGACGATGCGGTGCTCGCCACAAACGGTTCTGCACCGTTCAGCGAGACGGCGATGTCGAGCCGATCCGGCGCGGCGACATGGCGCGCGGCGACGAGCGCAGGTCCGATCACGCAGAAGCCGTCACGTGTGCGCAGCCGTACGTTCGGGCGATACACGTTGGTATGCGGCACGCTCAGATCGCCGACCAGCGTATAGCCAGCGATATAGTCCGCCGCGCACTCGACGCCGACACGCGTCGCGGTGCGACCGATCACGATGCCGAGCGACGCGCCGACCTCGACGCCGAGCGCGTCATCCGGCACGACCACGCGCGCCCGATGCCCGGCGAGCGTATTGCGCGGCTTCAGATACAGAATCGGCGCTTTCGGCGGCGCCTTGTACGGTGCCGCATGCATTGCGTCGCCCAGCGCGTTCAAGGCGGCGCGATCGTTAAGCAGGACTCCATACACCGCGCCGCTGACCGGCGCGCGACACGCGACGCCCCGCGCGAGCAACGCGGCCGCGGTGTGCGCGTCCACGTCGCGAGGCAGCGCGTCGCCTTCGGGATGCAATAGATGATCGGCAAGGGCAAACATAAGTGCGCAGCCTCGTGACGAAATTTCGGCGAGAGTTCGGCGAAAACACTAAGATGTTAGTAGTATCCTGCTTGATATGATTGACGGTCAATAGGCTGTCAGTTGATCGCGGGTTTTCCCGTAAGCTTCGACAGCTTTTCTTTCCGATTCCTTGCCAACATGTCCGCTGCGTCCACCCGAGTTTTGCACCGCAATCTGCCGATGCTGTTATTACGCGCTCGCGAAAAAATGATGGAGCGTTTTCGTCCGTTGATCACCGCGCACGGACTCACCGAGCAGCAATGGCGAGTGATTCGTGCGCTCAACGAGCACGGCCCGATGGAGCCGCGCCAGATCTCCGACATCTGCACGATTTCGAGCCCGAGCATGGCCGGCGTGCTCGCGCGTATGGAGAGCATGGAGCTCGTGACGAAGGAACGTTTCGCGGACGATCAGCGGCGCGTACTCGTGTCGCTGACCGATACGAGCATCGAACTGGTGCGGGTGATTTCGAAGGATCTCGAGGCGCACTATCGCGAACTCGAGCGCAAGGTGGGACCGGAGATCGTCGAGCGCGTGTATCGCGCGGTCGACGATTTGCTGGCGGGGTTGTCGGAAGAGGATGAGTGACGCGGCGGCTTACCAGCCGTAAAACCTCTGCCACGCGACGCTGCTGCCGTCCGGTGCGACCGCGTGATATTCGGGAAACTGTGCGCCGGTCGCGCACGCGTGGTTCGGCAGGATGCGCAGTTTCATACCGATCGGAAAGCGCTGCGCGATGTCGTTGCTCTGTGCATCGGCGTGCGGATCGGCCTGAGCCGCCGCAAGAATCCCGTGCTCCTGGTTGGCGCCGCTCACGACATAGCCCGGCAGCAACGTGCCATTGAGCAAACACGGCTGCCCATAGCCGAAATCGTGCGACTGCCGCGAGGTGCCGCGATCGCGGCTTAGCGCCATCCAGCCCGCGTCGAGAATCGCCCAGCCTTTGTCTTCCTGATGACCGATCACGGTCGTGAGTACGCTGAGCGCGATGTCGTCGAGCGTGCAAACGCCCACGTTGTGCATGACCAGATCGAACAGCACGTAGACGCCGGCCCGCACCTCGGTGATGCCTTCGAGATTGCGTGCGGCGAGCGCGGTCGGCGTCGAACCGACGCTGACCGCCGGACACGCGATGCCCGCTTCGCGCAGCCGCTCGGCGGCGCGCACGCAGCCGGCGCGTTCCTGCTCCGCGAGCGCGGCGAGCGCTTCAGGGGTATTCAACTCATAGCTCGAACCCGCATGGGTCATCACGCCGCCGACTTTCACACCGTTCTCGTGCAGAATCCGCCCGACGTCGAGCAGCGTCTGCTGTTCAGGCTGGATTCCGGAGCGATGGCCGTCCGTATCGACCTCGATCCAGACCTCGAACGTTTCGCCGTGCTGGTCGCCGAACCCGGCAATCGCCGCGGCGGCGGTCGGGTTGTCGACCACCAGCTTCAGATCGCAGCCCTGACGACGCAGCGCGAGCGCGCGCGGCAACTTCGACGGAACCATGCTGACGGCGTACAGGATGTCGTCGACGCCGGCCGCGAAGAACGCTTCCGCTTCCTTCAGCGTCGACACCGTGATGCCGCGCGCGCCGGCGGCGATCTGCGCGCGCACGACGTCGATGCACTTGGTGGTCTTCACATGCGGCCGGAACGCGACGCCGAGCGCATTCATCCGCCCTTGCATCCGCGCGATGTTCTTCTGCATCCGCGCGACGTCGATCAACGCGGCCGGGGTTTCGATCTGTTCGAGTTTCATGTTTGCACCTGAGGAACGAGGTGAGGTTCCAGGGTCAATGACGACGATCGCGGCCAAAGCTTGCGAGCCACGGCACGAGCCCGTCGAGCGATGCCGCTTCGACCTCGGGCGCTTGCGCACCCGCAACGAGCGGCAGGCCGACCTGGTTGTGCCAGTAGGTCCGCAGACCCACGGCCGCGGTGCCGAACATGTCGTAGCTCGACCCGGCGACGAAGGCGGCGCGCCGCGGTTCGACGCCGAGCTTGTCGAGCGCGAGGCGGTACGGGAGCGGGTCCGGCTTGTAGACGCCGGCTTCCTCGGCGGTCACGATCGCGTCCCACCGCACAGGCAACAGTGCGGCCGCCTGCAAGCCGAGCCGCGTCGAGCAGTTGGTGACGACCGCGAGCTTGCAGTGCGGCGCGAGCGCGCGCAATGCATCGAGCGCGCCAGGCCACGGCTTCAGGTTGAGCCAGTCCGTTTCGAGCGCGTTCGCGGCCGCCTCGGACAAACCGACTTGCGAGGCGGCCTCCCGCACCAGTTGTTCGTAGGGAACGTACCGGCCGCAGCTGTACGTGAGCCGCAGGTAGGCGGCACGCCATGCGCGGCCCGCTTCGTCGGAGCCTGCCGCGCGGTTCCACGAGGTCCACGAGTCGAGCAGGGCGGTGAGCAGGTCGAACAGCACCGCGTCGGGGTAGGCGGGGGTGTCGGTGGCGTGGGCGGCAGCAGTCATGATTGCATGTGGGCCGGCTGTTGACGATGAGTCGATTATAGGTTTTTCGACAGGTCGTCAGCGTTCAGATGGGATGAGTCTTAGATTCAGACCAACTGAATCATCGTCGCCAGGGTGGCAGCGGCCTGAAGCGGCTTTGCAGATACTGCATGAAATGGCGCGTGCGCGCCGGCAGCCCCGTGCGCTGATGCGTGAGGGCGATCACGTTCGCATCCGGCGCTTTCCAGCCCGGCAGCAGACGCACGAGTTTGCCCTTCGCAAGGTCGTCTGCGACGTCCCATTCGGAGCGCAGAATCACGCCGCGTCCCTCGCAGGCCCATTGGCGGATCACGTCACCGTCGTTGCAGCTCAGATGCGCGGACACGCGCACGCTGCGGCGCGTGCGGCCCTTGCTGAACTGCCACAGCGACACGTCCTCGTTGTTTTCGCGCAGCACGATGCAGGGCAGCCGGCTCAACGCTTCCGGCGATTCGGCTTGGCCGATTCGCTTGACGAGCGCGGGCGCCGCGCAGACGAAACGCGCGTTCGGCGCGATCGTATAGCCGATCAGGTTCGACAGCGGCAGCTCGCCGATATGCACGACGATATCGAAGCGATCGAGCGTTTCGGTCAACGGCCGGTCGGACAGCGTCAGCGCGACGTCGATATCGGGGTTCTGGTGCTGGAACTCGCCGATCAGCGGCGCCAGATGGCGTCGTCCGAAACCGAGCGGCGCATTGATCTTCAGCGTGCCGACGAGGCCGCCGCGGCGAGTTTGCAGATCGTCGAACAACGCGTCGAACTGCGCGATCAGCTCGGCGCCGCGCTCGCACAGCAGCAGGCCTTCGTCGGTGAATTGCAGGCGGCGCGCGCTGCGGTTCACGAGTTGCGCGCCGAGCTTCTTTTCGAGTTGCTGCAGACGCTGCGTGACCGCCGACGGCGACAGCGCGAGCCGCCGCGCGGCGGCGATCAGGCTGCCGCTCGCGCGCAGTGTGAGCAGGAAGCGGATATCGGCCGAATCGTTCATGAGGGGAGGTGGGTGCAATGGCGGAGCGTGGAATCTCGCAGCATAATGCGTCCCGATCGATCACAGGGTAAAGTGGCGCTTCCGGTCTATCGATTCAATCATTGGAAGAGAAGTCCCATGTCGTTGCCTCATGAGTCGTCCGCGAACGACGCAGCGCGCAATACTCCGCTGAAACAGGCGGTTTTTCTGCATACGGGCTGGCGCAGCGCGGGCACGTGGGTGTGGTCGCGGCTGCGCGAGCTCCAAGGCGCGGCCGGTTTCTACGAGCCGCTCAGCAACGTTCTCGCCGATCTCAAGCTCGCCGACGTGCCCGCCTCGCGGCCGACCTTGACCTCGGGGCACCCGCCGCTCGCCGCGCCATACTTCGACGAATACCGGCCGTTTTTGCGCGAAGACGCGCGCGGCGTCGCGGGTTACGACCGGCGCTTCAGCATCGATCGCTTTACGCGCGAGCCCGATGCGACATTCCCGTCACTGCAGGCCTATTTGCGCGCGCTGAGCGCACACACGATCGAGCAGGGCCGCGTGCCCGTGTTCAAGTTTTGCCGCACGGGCGGTCGTCTGCCGTGGCTGAAGCGCGCGTTTGCCGAGGCGCTGCACGTGGGTGTGCTGCGCAATCCCGCGTCTCAGTTCGCGTCGGGTTGGCTGCTGCGGCAGCAATGGAGCAATGCGTTTTTTGTCGCCGCGCCGTTTCGCGTGCTCGGTCTGAATCAGATCGATCCGCTGGTGAGCGAGGCGATCGGCGGGTGCGGCGTGCGCCTGCCGCCACTGCCGCCGATGCCCGATGACGCGTATGCGCTCGCGTGCGAGCAGTTCGCGCGCACGGTGGACAGCGACAACGCGTATCGCGCGTTCATTGCGTTGTGGATTCTCTGCGCGCTGCGCATGGGTGAGGGCGTCGATCTGCTGATCGATATGGAACGGCTCGGCGAGTCGCGCGACTACGCGACCGGTCTGAGCGCCGCGTTCGACGCGCGATGCGGCTTGGCACCCGACTTTACGAGCGCGCGCGATCTGGTCGTTGAAACGCGGCGCAGCGCGGCGCGCATGACGGGCATCGACGGCGGCGCGTTGCGCGCCGTGCACTCCGCCGCGCTGAAATTCCTGAAGGCGCAGCCGGGTATCGACCCGGCCTTCGTCGAGGTGGTCCGCCAGAAAATGGTGCTGGCCAACGAGCTGACCGAAACGTGGCGCTAGCCCGCGGCCGACACCGCCGCGCGCAGCCCGAGCAGATAGCTGTCCACGCCGAAGCCGCAAATCTGCCCTTTGACGATCTCCGCGAACACCGAATGATGCCGGAACGCCTCGCGCGCGTGAATGTTCGACATGTGGATCTCGACCACCGGGACGGTCAGGATCGCGAGTGCATCGCGAATGCCATAGCTGTAGTGCGTCCATGCGCCGGCATTGATCAGCACGCCGTCGGCGTTGTCGGTGAACGCCTGGTGAATGCGCTCGCACATCGCCGCTTCGCTATTGGTCTGAAAGCTGTCGACCCGCACGCCGAGCTCGTCGCCGAGCGCGCGCAGCCGTGCGTCGATTTCTTCGAGCGTGATGGTGCCGTATTGCGCGGGATCGCGCTTGCCGAACATGTTGTGGTTGATGCCGTGCAGCATCACGAATGTTTTCATATAGCCATCCTGAGTGATCAACTGAGTTGTATCGACGCGACTTCAGCTTGTTTTAGTGGACCGCCGCCGCGACGGCGCGGGTCGTATCGACGACCGCGCCGGTCTTGGCCGCTTCGACGATCGCCTCGGTGATACGCAGATTCTGCAAACCGTCCTGCGCGCTGACGAGCGGCGGCTCCTTGCCGTGAATCACGCGCACGAAATGCTCGAGCTGCAGCTTTAGCGGATCGTCGCGCGTCATGTCGGCGACGCTGACGTCGAACGGCTTCCACCACGAGCGGTCCGCGGCTTTGGCGTAGGTCTTCAGACGCATCGTCGGTACCGCGAGCGAGCCGAAGGTGCCCGCGATCACGTAGCAATCTTCGTCCGGATACGACGGATAGGCCTTGTTCTCTTGCGACGTCTGCTCCCAGCTGCGCGCACTCGCGGCGGTATCGGACAGCATGAAGCTGCCGAGCGCGCCGTTCGCGAAGCGCAGGTTGATCGCGACCGTATCCTCGACCGGAAAGCCGCGCGTGGCATGCGACGAGAAGGCCTGCACGGCGACGATGTCGCCGCACAGCATGCGCAGGTTGTGCACCTCGTGAATCATATTCAGCAGGATCGGACCGCCGCCGGGCTGGCGCCGCCAGTCGGCGTCGGCGAAGTACTCGTCGGGTTTGAAGAACACCGCGCTGCCCATCACCGCGACGAGCTTGCCGAGCCGTCCCTCGTCGATCAGCTGCCGCGCGCGCGCCATGATCGGACTGTGCGCGCGATGATGACCGATCAGCAGCGGCACGCCGCTGCGCTCGGCGTCGGCGGCGAGCGTTTCCGCTTGGTCGACGCTCGGCGCGATCGGCTTTTCGAGCAGCGTCGGCACGCGCGCCGCGAGGCAACGCGACGCGTGTTCGACGTGCAGCTGGTTCGGCGTCGCGAGAATCACGCCGTCGGGGCGATCGCGTTCGAGCAGCTCGTCGAGCGTGCGGAACAGCGGCACGCCCGCCTCGGCCGCGAGCGCGGCGGCCGCGGGCGACGGATCGACGATCGCCGACAGCGTGCACGCGTCGCTTTGCTGCGCGACCGCCATATGAGCGCGGCCGATGTAGCCCGCGCCGGCGACGGCGATCCGGGTGCTGGTCATGAGCGGGTTCCCTGAAAGTACTGATTAGACGCGCTAACCGGCAAGCGGGCTCAAGCAACGGCCTTTTTCCCGGCGGCCATGCTTTGCGCGCGCAGCGCGTCGTAGCTGAGCTTGTCCATCGGCACGACGTTCTTTTCGCCGAGGTCGCTAAGCCGCACACGGAAGTTCTCGCGCGCGCTCCATGCGGAAATCGCGCAGACGATCGTGATGCCGAACGTGATCGCGCCGATCGTCAGCGGCACGTTGTGCGATCCCGGCGGCGCGACGTAGGCGAACAGGGCCGGCAGCAGAGCGGTGATCGTCGTGCCGATGTTCTGGCCGATCGCCATCGCGGAGACGCGTGAACGCGTCGGGAACAGTTCCGGGTAGAAGCTCGGGAAGATCGCGTTATAGCCTTGATAGATGACGCCCCACATCAGGATCGACATCACCATCGCGAGCGGCACGTTGTGGATGCTGATCGCGTACAGATACGCGAATGAAAGCAGCCCGGCGCCGAGCGCGCCGACGATGATCGGCAGACGCCGGCCGATCCGGTCGGACAGATTGCCCACGTACGGAATCACCAGCACCGCGACGATATTGCCGATCACCGGAATCCACAGATACAGGCTCTTCGAAAAGCCGATCCCGTACGACGGCTGCACCGCGTACGCCGCGCCGAAAATCGTCGCGACGACCGGGATCACGTTCATCAGCGAGCACAGCACGACGCGCAGCATGTCGCGCCAGTTGTACTTGAACGCTTCGATGATCGGCGAGCGCGGCACGCCGCCGCTCGCGCCTTCCTTCTCGAACGCCGGCGTTTCGTGGACTTCGCGGCGGATGATGTAGCCGGCGATCAGCACGATCGCGCTGAGCAGGAACGGAATGCGCCAGCCCCACGAGTTGAACGAGGCGTCGTCCATGTAATACGCGAGCGGCAGGAATACCGCGGCGGCGAGAATCTGCCCGGCCTGCACGCCTTGCAGCGTGAAGCTCGCGTAGTAGCCGCGTCGTCCGAATGGCGCGTGCTCGAGGATCATCGAGCTGGCGCCCGAGATTTCACCAGCGACCGCGAAGCCCTGGATCAGCCGCAGCACGACGAGCAGCACCGGTGCAAGAAAGCCGATCTGGTGATAGGTCGGCAGCAAACCGACCGCCATCGTCGACAGACCCATCAGGAACATGCAGAGCAGCAGTACGTTCTTGCGGCCGTGTGTATCGCCCCAGTGTCCGAGCACGATTGCGCCGATCGGCCGCGCGACGTAGCCGACGCCGTAGGTTGCGAGCGATGCGACGATCGCGATCTTGGGGTTGCCGGAAGGGAAGAATAGTTGAGGAAAGATTAGCGCGGCGGCCTGCGCATAGATGAAGAAATCGTAGTACTCGAGCGCCGAGCCGATCCAGCCGCTGGCGGTTGCCTTGCGCGCCTGCGAGCTATGCCCGCTACTTGCCGATGCGTTCGTTTGCATGTCGTCTCCTGAATGGGAAATGTTTTTGTCAGCTTCTGCGGCTGAATCATTGGCGCTTTTAAACGGGCACCGCGCAAGCCAGGATTTTCCTGATCTCGTTGCCGCGGTGCAGCACAACGGCATGGATCGACGCGTGTCATACGCCGTCGCGGCGCACTGCGGGTTAACCATGTCTCAGTGCGCGGGGCATTGCATTCAGACCGGCATACAAACGACCGGCCCTTGCCCAACCAATCCGTTGGAGCTAGGGTAATAGCGTTATGCGCCGACACAATGCGTCCAGATGCAAAATCAGAATGCGCTCACAGCCACGAATGAATCCTTCCTGCGCGATCTGCAGCTGTTCTGTCATATCGCGCGGCGCGGCAGTTTTGTCGCGGCCTCGACGGAGATGGGGCTGTCGCCGTCGCATGTGAGCAAGCGCATCGCAATGCTCGAAGCCGGTCTGGGCGTGAAACTGTTTCAGCGCACCACGCGCCGCGTCAGCGTAACGAGCGACGGCGAAGCCGCGCTGCAATGGGCGCAAAAAATTCTCGATGACGTGCAGGGCATGGCCGACGCGTTCGCCGATCGCCGCACCGAGCTGAGCGGCCTGTTGCGCATCAGCACGAGTTTGCGGCTGGGCCGCAAGCACGTGTCTCCGATTCTCGCGATGCTGCGCGAGCGTCACCCGAACCTCGAAGTCTGGCTCGAACTGCTGGATCGGCGCGCGGATGTGGTCGGCGAGAACTTCGATATCGACGTGCGCGTGGGCGAAGTGCAGGAGCCGCATCTGATCGCGCACAAGATGGTGGAGAGCGCGCGCATTCTGTGCGCGTCACCGGCTTATCTCGAGCAGCACGGCGCGCCGGTCGAACTCAACGATCTGACCGGCCACGATTGCCTGCTGTTTCGCGGCCGCGACGACCGCTTCGGGGTCTGGCGTCTCAGTGGGCCGCACGGCGAAAAGAGCGTGAAGGTGACGGGCACCGTCGCGTCGAACCTGAGCGACATCGTCGTGCAGTGGGCGAAGCAGGGCTACGGGATCGTGATGGTGTCGGTCTGGGACGTGGCCGAGAGCCTGCGCGCGGGCGAACTGGTGCGCGTGCTGCCCGACTATCAGCAAGCCGCCGATGTGTGGGCGGTGACGGCCGAGCGCTTGTCGTCGTCGGCGCGGATTCAGGTGTGCATCGAGTTTCTCAGGGAGCAGTTGACACGCGGACCGTATGCACTGGTGACGCGCGGCGTGGGCGGACTCTGAACAGCGCCTGCCTGGGTCCGGCGCTCACCGCTTGCGTGTTTACACGCTCGAAGCCGTATCCTCTTCCGCCGCGTCGAGCTCGCTGCGCTGAAGCGTCGTGATGGAGTCGGGAAACACCGTGGCGGCCGTGACGGGCCGCGGGTCTTCGATGCTGTAACGCAGGCGCCAGCCTTCACGATAGAAGCGCAACTGCCGGTATCGCATCAGATAGACAAGACCGACGAGCGCCGCGCCGAAGCCCGATGCCGCGCCGACGCCGAGCGCCCAGCGCGGGCCGAAACGGTCGGCGACCCAGCCGACCACCGGCGCGCCGAGCGGTGTGGTGCCGAGCGCGATTGCGAGCAGGATCGCGATCACGCGGCCGCGCATCGCGGGCTCGGTGGTCAGTTGCACGAGGCTATTGGTCGAGGTGGTGAAGGTTTGCGTCGACACGCCGATCACGACCAGCACGATGCCGAATAGCACATAGTTGGGCATCAGCGCGGCTGTCGTGCAGCCGATGCCGAATATCGCGCCCGCGCCGAGCAGCAGCCCGATGGTGGGCCGCGCGCGGCGCGCGGCGAGCAGTGCGCCGGTGACCGAGCCGATCGCCATCGTCGAACTTAGCAGCCCGTACTCGCTGGCGCCGGCATGGAACGCGGTGACGGACATCGTCGAGATGAAAATCGGGAAGTTCAGGCCGAAGGTGCCGATCAGGAACAGCATCAGGAGCGCCGCCTTCAGATCGGGACGCGTCCACACATATTTGAAGCCTTCGACGAAGCTGCCGCGCGAGCGCACATTGCGCGGCTTGATATGCAACTGGTCGAGCCGCAGCATGCGCAGCGCGCCGAGCACCGCGACGAACGACAGCGCATTGATCAGAAACACCCAGCCGCTGCCCACCGACGCGATCAGCAGACCCGCGACCGCTGGGCCGAGCATACGGGCGGCGTTGAACGACGTGGAGTTCAGCCCGACCGCGTTGGCGAGATCGCGTTCGCCGACGAGGTCGGATACGAAGGTCTGACGCGCGGGGGAATCGAACGCGGTCACGCAGCCTAGCAGCCCAGCGAACACGTAGACCTGCCATAGCTGCACGAGCCCCGTGACCGTGAGCAGACCGAGCGCCAGTGCCAGCGTGCCCATCGCCGTCTGCGTCGCGAACAGCAGTTTGCGGCGATCGAAGTGATCGGCCGCGTAGCCGGTGAGCGGCAGCAACAGCATCTGCGGGCCGAATTGCAGCGACATCACGATGCCCACCGCCGTCGCGTTGTGATGCGTAAGCTCGGTGAGCACGAGCCAGTCCTGCGCCGTGCGCTGCATCCACGTGCCGATGTTTGAGACGAGCGCGCCGCTCGCCCAGACACGATAGTTGAATATGCGCAGCGAACGGAACGTGGTGCTCACGGCAGGGGTGTCCTCAACGCGGGGTGGACTGCATGCGGGTAGTGACTCGCTTCAATTCGTTAAGCCCGCGAGCGTTCGAGCAGATCGAGCACTTCCTGCGTCGTGCCGGTTTCGCCGAGGCGCGGGAAGATGCGCGTGATGCTGTTGTTGTGCGCGTCGGGGTTCAGATCGGTCATCGCGTCGACGACGAGCGTGACGTTCAGGCCGGCCTCGCTCGCGAAACGCGCGGTCGATTCGACGCCGATGCTGGTCGCGATACCGACGAGCACCACTTGCGTGACGCCTTGCTGTTGCAGATACGAGGCCAGATCGGTGTTCGTGAAGGCGCCCCACGTGCGCTTCGTGACCAGATGGTCCGACGGCTGCTGCTTCAGTTCGGGCAGCAGATCGGCGAAACCGGCCGGGAAGTCGGCGGAGTGGCGACCCTGGTCGGTGCGGCCCGGTGCGCCGGCGGTGACGTTCACGAGCACGACCGGCAGGCCGTGGCGGCGGAACGCGTCGAGTAGCGTAACCGAGCGTTCGACGATCTCGCCGGCCGAATGGGGCGCGGTGGGCAACGCGACGACGCCGCGCTGCAGATCGACGACAATCAGTGCGGTTTTGGCATCGAGAGTAGTGAGTGCCATGAGGTGCTCCTGCGAGTGGCGAGACGCGCGTGCGCGCATCGCGAGTTACAAATCGACGAGGCGTTTCAGCAGATCGACGCCCGTCGCGAGCTGTTGCTGTTCGGCTTGCGTGAAGCGCGTTTGAATCGTGCGATACAGCCAGTCTTCGCGCGCCGCGCGGCTCGCCTTGACCTTCTTGCGAAAGGATGGAGTCAGCGATAGGACCGTCTGCCGTCCATCGTTGGGATCGGGCGCGCCGTTGACGAGCCCCGCGGCTTTCAATGCCGCGAGCGTTTCGCCCATCGACTGCGGACGCATGCCGTGCGCGCGCGCGAGCGCGGTGACTGTGGCCGGGCCTTCGCGTTCCAGCAAATTCAGCACCTGCACCTGCGACGGCGTGAAGTCGCCGACATGCGACTCCTCGCGCAGACGCCGGCGTAGCTTGCCCACCAGCACGCGCAGGTCTTCGGCCAGCGTATGGAGTTCTTCCGGCGTAACGGGGAGAGGGGATTTGCTCATGCGATGAGCTCGCGCGATGACATGATGTGAAGGTATCCTGCTAAGGCTACCTTCGTATTTCGCTCGGGTCAAGATTTGATGTGACGGGACGCCGTACGCGAGGGCGGCGCGACGAACCGCTTAACGCGCCCGCATCCGCCGGTTGAAAAAGCGCCATGCCGCGGCGCCGGCCAGCATCGCGCCGCCGAGCGCGAGGCCCAGCAACACCAGCGAACTCAGATGCTCGCGCACCACCGGCACGTTGCCGAACAGATAGCCGGCCCCGATCAGCGACACGATCCACAGCGCCGCGCCGGCGGTGACGAACGTGACGAAGCGCGAGAACATCATTTGCGACACGCCCGCGGCGAATGGCGCGAACGTGCGCACCACGGCGATGTAAGGTGACAGCAGGAAGGTCAGGCGGCCGCGCGCTTCGCTGAACGCGTGGGCGCGGCTCAGCGCATTGCGGTTGAGCCAGTAGTAATTGCGGGTGTAGACCTTGTCGCCGACCGCGTGGCCAATCGCGTACCCGACGATGCTGCCGGCCACCGTCGCGACGAACAGCAAGGGCGCGATGATCCACACGTTCAATGCACCGGTGGCCGCGAGCGATCCGCAGATAAAGATCAGCGGATCGCCGGGCAGAAAGAACAACGGCAGAAAACCGAATTCGACGAACACGACGACGAACAGCAGTGCGTAGATTGCCGTGCCGAATTGCACGATCAGCGCGCTCAGGTGCTGGTCGAGGTGCAGCGCGATCTGCAGCGCATTCATCAGGTTCATGTTGGCATGAGCCTCAGGTGGCGTTCGGATCTGATGAGTGTAGTCCCGCGAGCGTGGGTGCAGGGCGCTTGCGCGAGTTTTTGTCGTTTGACGCTTGTCGATGTTGCTGCGCCGATGTCAAACTCGGGTGGTCTTCATCAGATGCAACGCCATGTCGCACGACCCCGCCATCACCTTCCGTTATGCCGCGCCGCAGGAAGCGGAAACGATTCGTGCCATCGAATTCGAAGCGGGCCTGCGTTTCGTCGGCGTCGGCATGACGGGCATCGCCGACGCACCGCCGATGGCGCGCGAGGTCGTCGAGCGCAAGATCGAAGCGCGCGAGATCATCGTCGCGCTCGATCAGCAGGAGATTTGCGTGGGCTTCGTGATGTTCGAGCCGCAGCCGACGCGCATCTACGTTCAGGAGCTCGATGTACTGACCTCGCACGCGGGTAGGCGCATCGGCGCGGCATTGATCGAAGAGGTCGCGCGAATCGCGCGGGCGCGGCAATTGACGCAACTCGTGCTGTCGACGTATCGCGACGTGCCGTGGAACGCACCGTACTACAGGCGGCTCGGCTTTCGCGACCTCGCCACAGTAGAGCTCGACGCGTCGTTGCTCGCGCGGCGCGACGCGCATATCGCACGCGGGCTCGATGAGTCGAAACGGGTGTTCATGCGGCGCGATCTGGCCTAGCGCGCAAAAAAGCGGAGGGCGTGGCTGAAATTCAATCACGCCCTCCGCTTCATCATTTCATACAGCGGACATGAGCCCGCTGTCACTACCGATTACACCGCTTCCAGCGCCGGATAATCGGTGTAGCCGACTTCGCCACGCGCATAGAACGTCGCCGGAACCGGCTTGTTCAGCGGCGCATCTTCAGCGAAGCGGCGCACCAGATCCGGATTCGCGATGTACAGCTGACCCCAGGCCACCGCATCTGCTTCGCCGGCGTCGAGCACCTGCTGCGCGGTTTCCTTCGTGAACTTCTCGTTCACGATGTACGGGCCGCCGAACGCTTCCTTCAGCTGCGGGCCGAGGCGGTCGTCGCCGAGCGCTTCACGCGCCGCGATAAACGCGATCTTGCGCTTGCCGAGTTCGCGCGCGACATAGCCGAACGTTGCTGCCGGATCGGAGTCGCCCATCGTGTGCGCATCGCGGCGCGGTGCGAGATGTACGCCGACGCGGTTCGCGCCCCATACGCTGATGCACGCGTCGGTGACTTCGAGCAGCAGACGCGCGCGGTTTTCGATCGGGCCGCCGTAGGCATCGGTGCGCTTGTTGGTGCTGTCCTGCAGGAACTGGTCGAGCAGATAGCCGTTCGCGCCGTGCACTTCTACGCCGTCGAAGCCCGCGGCCTTGGCGTTTTCCGCGCCCTTGCGGAATGCTTCGACGACACCGGCGATTTCATCGAGCTCGAGCGCGCGCGGCGTCACGAACGGACGCTCGGGACGCACGAGGCTCACGTGACCGCCGGCGGCAATCGCGCTCGGCGCGACCGGCAGCTCACCGTTCAGGAACACCGGGTCCGAAATACGTCCGACGTGCCACAGCTGCAGGAAGATCTTGCCGCCCGCGTCGTGCACGGCCTGCGTGACGAGCTTCCAGCCTTCGACCTGCTCCTGCGACCAGATGCCCGGCGTGTCCGCGTAGCCGACGCCTTGCGGCGTGACCGACGTCGCTTCGCTGAGGATCAGGCCGGCGCTCGCGCGTTCGGCGTAGTAGCGCGCCATCAGCGCGTTCGGCACGCGAATTTCCTCGGCGCGCTGACGCGTGAGCGGCGCCATGATGATGCGGTTCGGCAGCGTGATATCGCCAATTTGCAGGGGATCGAAAAGAGTCGGCATGAGAGTTCACCTTTGGCGGCGGGCAGGGCCCGAGCCTCATAAAACTGCGTGAAAAAGGAAACGCGGCGATGCGAGTGCGGTGCTCAGAGCGTGGTGTTCATGTATTCGAGGAACGCCTGGATGACGGGCTCGTTGCGTTTGAAAAACACCCATTGACCGACCCGTTTCGACGTGACGAGCCCCGCGCGCTGCAATGCGGCGAGGTGCGCCGACACGGTGGACTGCGACAGGCCGCAGCGCGCGTCGATCTTGCCCGCGCACACGCCGTGGTCGAGCGGCAGCTCCTGATCGGCGAAATGCGCTTGCGGCTCGCGCAGCCAGCCGAGAATCTCCCGGCGGACCGGGTTGGCCAGCGCTTTGTGGATCGCGTCGAAATCGGGCGTCATGTGGATGGGTTCAGGGGGTTCGACAAGCGGCACGCTGGTTGGCGTGCGCGCAATTGCATCGCTACAGTACGAATCATATATCGTAATTTAGCGATATGGATGAAGGCACTACTGCGAATGGGGCGATAGGTTATTGACATGAAGCTTTGTTCGCGCTGAGTGGCAGTGCGCGGCGATTGACGAGCAATTACGAGTTGCAGCCTCGCCGTGCCGGCGCGATGAGTGCGTCACTGGCGCTGCCGTGTTGGATTCTTGCGGGCGTACAGGGGCTTAACGATCCCGCAGGCCCGCGAAGTCGAACAGGAACAGGCGCACTTCGCGCCATCATCGATCCGTTTTGCTCCCTGGCACTGATGGGTCATACAGCTCGACCTCGCGACCCTAACAGGCGGGGTCTGCAGCGAAACCCGCCAAGCCACGCGTACAGTCGAACTTGCCCCAATAGCGCTTCTTTCGAGGCGTCGATTCAAGGTCCGGCCGATCGTTGCGCGCAGCAATTTCAGATGAAACGGTAGGTCGCTCGATAGAGCACCGGCAGCGACGAACTCATCTGCCGCACCCAGTCGCCGTTGCCTCCTCTTTTGCGAGATCTGGCTCCGGTGCAGATTTAAACGGCGGCATCAGTTCGGCTCGCATCTGCTCGCTCTTGATCGTTCCGTCTTGAACGCCGCGAGCGCGTCCGTCGGGCTCACTTCGCGATCTTGCCGGTCCAGTTGCCTACGTTGTCGCGATTCACACTTGGCGAATTCTATTTCTACAGTCATCCAATTTTTTGCCCTATTTGTTGTTTTTCCTCCTTTTCCTTTTCATCGCGAAAAGATCCAAAAATCGATGGCAAAGCATTTGCCGATAAAGCCGAGCCTGCGGCTTTGTCCTATGTATTGTGTGGAGACTTTAGGACGAGGCTGATTATCTTGCTTATCCAAAAAAAATAAGATTATCCGGAACTTTAGTCGTGAGCAAGTCGTTTCGGTTTTTGTGTTCATAGGCAATTCTTTAATGCCTCAAATGCAAATTCTTTCATTCACACCCCCCATCGGGCGGGATGGCCGTGAATGATGCGCGGTATTGAGAAACGATTTGTAGGTAAGTGAAAGATTTCAGAGGAAAAGAAAAATTAACGTCTCTTTCGCGGCGGCCAAGGGCGACGACGAATAACGCGGACGTCGCAATCTCTGATGCCAAATTTTAGTTTTGAGAAAGGATTGGATTATGAATAAGTCGTATAAAAGTGTCTGGAATGAATCCCGTGGCACCTGGGTCGCAACTTCAGAGTTGACGACGTCTCGTGGTAAGCGAAGCAAGTCATCGGCGATTGCAAGCGTAGCTGCGGCCTTGTTTGTAGTGGGTCAAGGGCTTGTCGGCAGCGCGCAGGCTGAGACGGCGCATTATGCGGCCGGCGAAGGCGCGGTTGCCGGCGTGGAAAAACTGTGGGTGCACCCCTGCCAGGTCGGCGAGTGCGCAAACCCTTGGGAATTTGCCAATCCGAATTATCCTGCTCCGCCGAACGTCAGCAGTACTGCTGTCGGATCTAGCGCTGCTGCGCAGCTAGGTGGCGTCGCGCTCGGAGACCATGCGGCAGCCGAAGCTGGGTTCGGCGTGGCATTGGGCGCCTATTCGTTGGCGTCGGGTTTCCGCGCGACGGCGGTCGGTACGAGTGCTGTCGCCAGCGGAAGAGATACGACTGCAGTTGGACTCAATGCGTTGGCATCTGCTGATAGGTCGACAGTGCTCGGAAGCTGGGGTGTGGCATCTGGCGTCGACTCCATGGCACTTGGCCACAAGACCACTGCGACAGGAACTGACTCGGTGGCGCTTGGTGGTGAGGCTACTTCCTCGGGCCCGGAGGCAATTGCAGCTGGTTATCAGGCTGCTTCGACGGCAGATCTTGCTACGTCGCTCGGTTCGCGAGCTACGTCGTCAGCGTATGGCGCCACGGCACTTGGTGCTTCTGCTGCTGCGAATGGCGGTGTGGCCACCGCGGTTGGTGTGTACGCCGAGGCGTCAGGGGTTGCCTCGGTGGCGCTCGGTGCTGGCGCCGTTGCAACGTCGGACAATTCGGTGGCGCTGGGCGCGAACTCGAGGACGGCATCCGCGGTGGGCACGGCGGGTACAACCATCCGTGGGACGGAGTATACGTTTGCAGGTGCGAACCCGACGAGCACGGTGAGCGTGGGCAGCGTGGGTAACGAGCGGACGATCACGAACGTGGCCGCCGGTCGCCTGAGCGCGACGAGCACCGATGCGGTCAACGGTTCGCAACTGTATGCAACGAACCAGGCAATTGAGCAGATCAGCCAGGCGAGCAACGCAGGCTGGAACGTGAGCGCGCAGGGCGCGAACGCGACCAATGTGGCGCCGGGCGGCACGGTCGACCTGAAGAACACCGATGGCAACATCGCGGTGAGCAAGAGCACGGCCGGCAACGACGTGAACTTCGATCTGGCACGCGACCTGAAGGTCGACAGCGTGACGATGGGTGACACGGTGGTGAACAACGACGGCCTGACCATCAAGAACGGCCCGAGCATCACCACGGGCGGCAT